>JBBIPV010000001.1:0-416667 GCA_037442635.1 Terriglobales bacterium
TTGACGAGCTTGGCGCAGAACAGCGGCACCACAGTCATGGCGACCACATAGGATGTCAGCAGGGAAAGGACCACTGCCATGGCTAGCGCGACAAACAAGAAGCGGCTAACGCCGTACAGAAAGACTACTGGGAAGAAGACGATGGCTGTCGTCAAGGTTGCAGCAAGAACTGCGAGCGAAACCTCCTGCCCACCTTTTTCGGCAGCAACCTCGGGCGCTTCGCCCATCTCCAGGTGACGGAAGATGTTCTCCAACACCACCACAGAGTTGTCGATCAAGCGGGAAAACGCCAACGCCAGACCACCCGACACCATCGTGTTCACCGAGCCGCCGCCCGCGCTGATGGCCATGAAAGCCGCTAGAGCAGAGAGGGGAATGGAAAGAAAAACCGCGGCCGTGGCGCGCATGCTTCCCAGAAACAGGAGTACCATCAGGCCGGTCAATACCAGGCCGATTGCTCCTTCATGAAGCAGATTTTCGATCGCCACTTTCACAAAGGCCGATTGATCAAAGACAACCCTGGTTACGAGTTGTTTTGGAATATCGACCAGGTGCGAGAGGGCATCGCGAATTCCGTCGACGACCGCAATCGTGTTGCTATCACCACCCTGCTTCAGAATCGGCAGGTATACCGACCGTTGCCCATCCACTCGCACAACGTTGGTCTGGATTTGCTGTGCGTCTTTCGCTCGCCCGACGTCACCCACCAGCACGGAAGCCTGCCCGACAGTCTTTATCGGCATGTCATTAATCTGTTCCGCCGTGGGTACCTGGCTGTTGGTGTAGAGGTTGTAGTCGATTGGACCGATCTTCACGTCCCCGGCGGGCAGGATCAGATTGCTGTCGTTGACCGTGCGAACCACGTCCATCGCTGACAACTGGTGCGCATCCAGTTTTAGAGGATCGACGTACACCATGATCTGCCGATACCGTCCACCAAAGGGCTGTGGCACCGATGCCCCCTGCACGCTGGCGATCTGGTTGCGGACGGTGTACTGGCCAAGATCACGCAACTCCGTTTCATTTAGTCCCTCACCTTTGAGCGTGATCAAGCAGACGGGCAAGCTGGAAGCGTCGAACTTGAGCACCACAGGGGGCAGCGTACCGGGCGGAAGCCTTCGCAGATCTGCCATCGCCAGGTTCGAAATGATGCTGAGATCCGAGTCAGCGTTAGTGCCCGCCTGAAAGTAGATCTTGATTAGGCTGACGCCCGGCAGCGAGCGAGATTCAATATGATCAATGCCGCTCCCCAGCGTAAAGAATCTCTCGAACGGATTGGTGATGTTGGTTTCGATCTGCTGCGGAGGCATCCCCGAATAAAACGTGGCCACAACGACCACGGGGATATTGATGGTGGGAAACAAATCGACCGGCATGCGCACGAGTGTCACCGTGCCCACGATCGCTACCATCAAGCAGAGAACAATGATGAAAAAGGGATAACGGATGGCAAAACCGGACATCAGAGATTCCCCCCAGATTCCCCGGCATTCTCGTTGACGGGTTTCGGCCGTACCTTTTCTCCGGCACGGAATTCGCCGCGATTGCCGATGACCACTCGGTCGTTCTCCGCCAGTCCTGCGAGTATCTCGACTCGATCGCTAGACTCAGCTCCTAACTTCACTTGCCGCTCTTCCACGTGTCCCTCTGCATCCACGATCAAAACAGTGCCGCCGGAACTGTTCCGCTCCAGAGCTTGAATCGGAATCGTGAGCGCATCGATCTGCTGCTTCAGGATGATCTTCGCCTCGGCATACATGCCCTCCTTGAGAGTGCCGTCAGCGTTTTCCACATCGATCTCGGTATGCATGGTCCGTGTTTCGTCATTGAGCGCATCTGCAAAGCGAGCCACTCGCCCTTCGAAATCCCGGTTCATCGCAGAAACATGAACCTGCACCGTGCTTCCCAACTGGAGCTGAGGCACGGCTGATTCCGGAACGGGCACGACCAGTCGCAATTTGGACCACTCCGCTAACTGCACCACGGGCATAGATTGTGTTTCGGAAGCGGTTCCGGCCTGAATCAACGCTCCTGTATCCGCATAGCGTTTGGTCACAACTCCGGCAAACGGCGCGGTGATGTGGGAATATGCTTCGAGAGCTGACAATCGGTCGAGGTCTGTCCGAGCTGACGCCAGTTGGCTCTGCGACTCGGCTAGCGCAGCGCGTGCGCTCTCGATTTGGGCTGCGGTTTCTTTGTCCTTCGCCATGGAATCGTCCAGCTCTTGCTCCGCAATCAAACCTGGTCGGGATTCCGAAGCCTGTTTCAACCGGCTATAGGCAGCGTGGTAAGCAGCGTGGGTGGATTCGGCGCGCTGAATCTCGCTTTCCGAACGACGAACTGCGTCCTGGTAACGTTGTATCTCCGCCTTCGCCCCTGCGACCTGGGCGCTTAGTTCGGGGACCTCCAGGATCGCCAGCACCTGTCCCGCGTTCACATGGTCTCCGACATCGACGTAAATCTTGCGGATGAACCCCGCCACCTTGGCGTGAACATCCACTTGCTGATAGGGGCGAAAGGCTCCCGAAAGAGCGAGCGAGTTCACAACGGGTCTTCGCTTAGCCAGAACGACCGCAACCGGACGAAGCAAAGAGTCTTCGTGCGGATCGGCCTTCGCCGTTTTTGCCGGAAGTCGCAGCAGCGCGACTAGGCATACCGCCGCTGCGACTACCGCAATGCTCACAAACTTCTGCTTACGATTCATCGATTCAACCTTTTTTTGTTCGGAATTTCTCGTCAAATCTCCGACTGCCCTGGTCTTGGACTGGGTTGGTCCGGCCTGCCAATGCATTGGAGCGGGTTCGCTTCAGTCAATGGCCGAGCTGGAGTTAGTGAGCTTGGTTAGCTACCAAATGGGAATCAAGCGACTAGCAGGAAGGAGGCGGACGATTGGAGAGACTTTCGTCGAAAAGAACACTAGGTATTGGCGGCCCTGATGGCGCGACACGCGGATAAAATCTTGGAACCTGCAGAGTGCTCAAGATTGGGACAGGCGCCGCCCATTGAACAGCATCACGGTCCATGTGCTGTCGCATGGCATGTGAATCTGCGCTCCGGGCAGTGACTCCATGTGGAATTGTCAATCGGAAGGTGCGAGTCGCCAAGCTAACAGTCAACCCGCAGATGGCTAGGACGATCACCAGGACACACCAGCGCGGATGCTTTTGACTGACGAGCCGGCAATCTTGTGGCAGCCGCATCTGCGAAGTTATCCTCGTGTGCATTATAACAACTTGACCTTTCGAAACATCAAAACCTCAGTAACCGTCTCCCAGGCTGCTCCCGCAACGATCCTAACACCGGATCTGTGTAAGAAAACCGAAGTTGAAAGGCGGCACTTTTCCTCTCTTCGGCTCAGAAAGCTGGCCGCAAGTTTGCCGTGCTACATTTAGGGCAATGCGTTCTGAGATCGAACAAGCCGTGCAACTCTTGCAGCGGGGCGACGATGCGGCGCTGGAGCAGGCTCTGGCTCTGCTCCAAAATACGGTGTTCGCGTTCAGCATGCGTGTCTGCGGGCAGCGCCAGGACGCGGAAGATACGATGCAGGAAGTGCTGCTGAAATCGGTTCCGCACCTGCCCAAATTCGAGAGCCCCAAAGCGCTCGTAGTGTGGCTCTATAAGGTGGCAAAGAACCGCTGCTTGATGAGTCGGCGCCGGAGCAGGTTTGCTCCGCATCCAGATCTCTCTCTGGAAGAGCTTATGCCGGATCGCAAGGAACTCAAGCAACTGGGGACCGATGGCGGCATCAACCCCGAAGCATTCGCCATTCGGAGTGAGGAAGCGGGACGGTTGCGAGACGCCATTCAGCGGCTGCCGCCACAATATCGCATTGTTTTGGTGCTGCGCGATATGGAAGGGCTAACCGACGAGGAAGTAGCCGAGATCACAGGGCTGCGTTCTGGAACGGTGCGGGTTCGCCTCCACCGTGCGAGGTTGTTTGTCCGGAAGGAATTGATGAAAGGGTTGAAACCACGTTCGAGGAGAGCGGCTATTGCTTCGCGGGAGTCTCCCGAAGAACAGCCAAGCAACGAACAGGCCAGACCTGCCCGCTGCAAGGCCATGTTTGCAGAACTCTCGAACTATCTCGACGAGCAATTGGACGATTCGCTCTGTGAGGAACTGGAGCGGCACTTGGGCGGTTGCGAACCGTGCAAGGTGTTCCTCTCCAGTCTCGAAGCGACGATTGAGCAGTGCCGGACCGCCCCGATGGAAAGCCCTGAGAGTAAGACGGCCGTGCGGCTTCGCAAGCAACTGCTGATGAATTACGAACGGGCCCTCGCGGTGGTCAGAGCGAAGTAGTATCCCTCCTTACGGCCACCAGGGTCCCCGGCCGATTTTCTCTGTAACAAAATCCAACTTCCTGCATTTATTCGTGTGCTTGATCGATACGAACCACAGGAGGCAATCATGGTCGCAGCCAAAGTTGAACTGAATCAACCACTTAAGCAGCAGCGTCAATTTGTGGCGCAGACCGGAAGCGGCCACCACCTGCTGTTGGACGATGCCGCCGGAGGTACTGGTCCAAAGCCAATTGAACTGGTCGCCGCCGGACTGGCAGGGTGCACTGCATTCGACGTTGTAACCGTCCTCCGCCAGAAGTATCACCAAAAAGTCACCGGTTACGAAGTGCGGGTCGAAGCCGATCAGGCGGAGCGCCCACCCCAGGTGTTCACGGCAGTGCGAATCCATCATGTCGTCACCGGCTTTGAGATTGAAGTTGCGGCCTTAGAAGAAGCCATCCGTCTCTCCGAGGAAAAATATTGCTCGGTGGGGGCCATGGTGCAGAAGACGGCCAGCTTTCATACCACCTACGAGATCGTTGAAGACAAAACCGAGTGGCTGAAACCGGCTCAGACCGCGGGAGTACAAGGTTGAAAGGCTTGTTCAAAGTGGTTCTGAGCTTCGCGGCGCTGTGGGTATCTTGTGTGTTGGCGCAGGCTCAGCAAGAGGCTCAGCCTTCGTCCCTTACTCTGCAGCAGGCGGTGACAATCGCACTCGAGAAAAATCCTCTGCGCAAGGCAGCGATTGCGGACACAAAAGCTGCCCTTGCCGGAGTTCGTGAGGCGCGCTCGTTCCTCATGCCTCACTTGAGTTTTTCCGAAACAGCAACGCGCGGTGATGATCCGGTTTACGTGTTCGGCAGCAAGCTACGACAGCAGCGTTTTACCCAGTCTGACTTCACATTGAACAAGCTGAATACGCCGTTGCCCTTCGGCAACTTTACCACGCGATTTGGAGGAACCTGGAACGTGTTTGATTCGTTTGCCACTTGGCGCGGGGTAAGTCAAGCCAAACAGATGAACGAGGCTGCGGGACATCAGTTGGACCGCGCGGATCAGGAGATCGTCTTCCGGGTCGTCACTTCCTACTACGAAGTTCTCCTGGCAGCTAAGCAACTGGAAGTCGCCGACCAGTCTGTCAAAACTGCTCAGTCGATCATGGACCGTAGCCAGTCGAGATTTGACAGCGGGCTGACTGTAGAGTCAGATCTGCTGACAGCGAAGGTTCGCATAGCGGCGCGACAGCAGGAAGCGATACGGGCCAGGAACACTCTGGAGGTCGCGCGGGCTCAGCTGAACACGGCGATGGGTATGCCGCTTGATTCGCCGTTCCAACTCACCGGAGGGTTGGCGGAGCGCAAGCTTTCGATCCCGTCAATACAGGATGTTGAAAAGCAGGCGCTCACAAATCGGCCTGACTTGAAGCGCATTGCCTCCGAGGAATCGGCCCAGCGGCAGAGCGTGTCGATGGCCAAGTCGGCATTCGGTCCTCGGGTGAACGCCTTTGCAGGCTGGGAAATGGATAACCCTACGTTCTTCGCGGGTGGCGGGGGCAACAACTGGTTGGGCGGGATCGAAGTACAATTCGACATTTTTCAAGGCGGTGCCAAACGGGCGGAACTTTCCCGACAGCTGGCCCTCGAAGAAAAGGTCGTGGCAATGAAGCAGGTAGCTAGCGACGCAGTCCGCCTTGAAGTGAGGCGGGCCTACTACGAAACAGACGCCAATCGACAGCAGATTGAAGTGGCCCGAGCGGCAATTGCCCAGGCACAGGAGAGTCTGCGCATCAACCAGGATCGTTACGAAAGCGGATTGACCACGATTACCGATTTGTTGGGCGCTGAAGATGCGGCGCGCCGCAGCCAGACCGACTACTGGGAGGCCGTTTATCACTTCCAGACCAGCTACGCCAACCTGGAGTTGGCGAGCGGAAGCTTGAATCCGCAATCTCCCGTGGTGATGCCATGAATCGCATGAATACTAAACGCGGACTTTCGTTTTTTCTGCTGCTCGCGGTGGTTAGCCTGGCCGGCTGCTCTAACGAGAAAACCCGCACGGCTCCTGCGCCGGAAGCCGTGCGGAGCATTCCCGTGCTCGCCGTGCAGAAGGCTAACGTGCCCGATTTGCTGGAAGCGGTAGGCACGGTGCGTGCCGCCCAGACCAGCGACGCCGCCAGCCAAATGATGGGTAACATCGTCGAGATCCGCGCTCACGAAGGAGATCACGTTCAGCGCGGTCAAGTGCTCGCCGTAATCGACGACTCCCAGCCGCGAGCCGCTGTAGACCGCGCGACAGCAGCCGACCTCGCCGCCCAACAACAACTGGTCGGAGCGGATTCCGACCTTACCCTGGCGGAATCAACGCTGAAGCGTTACCAGAACCTCTACGAAAAGAAATCTGTGAGTCCGCAGGAGTTTGACGAGGTGAAAGCCCGTCAACGAACAGCTCTCGCGCGTCGCGATATGGCAAAGGCAGGGCAAGCCCAGGCACAGGCAGCATTGAGCCAGGCACGCACATCTCTGGATTACACGCGGATTCGGGCGCCATTCGACGGCGTGGTGACGGAGAAAAAAGCCGATTCCGGCACGCTGGCTTCACCCGGCATGCCGATCTTCACCGTCGAGGACGTGCGCCGCTATCGACTGGAAGCTACCGTCAACGAGAACGATCTGCAGTATGTGCGAACAGGAGAGCAGGTTTCGGTCGTCATCGATGCCCTCGACAATGCGGGTCTGAAAGGTAAGGTTGTCCAAATAGTGCCAGCCGCGGAGGCCGCGAGTCGCACGTTCCTGGTGAAGATCGATTTGCCTACAGACACTCGGCTGCGTTCGGGGCTGTTCGGGCGAGCCCAGTTTTCTCGCGGCGAGCGGCAGGCGCTGTTGATTCCGCGCTCGGCGGTCGTCGAGCGCGGCCAACTGCAGGGCATTTATGTGCTGGACCAAAACAAGGTTGCGAGCTTGCGCTACATCACTTTGGGGAAACCGTCCGGGGCCGAGGTCGAAGTGCTGGCGGGCCTCCAGGATGGCGAGCAGCTTGTGACCAAACCGGGTGCAGTCGACCTGAACGGCAAGCGCATTGAGGTCCAGTAATGGCTGATAGCAAGTCCAAGTCGGTGATACAGGCGCCGAAGGGCTTGCGCCTGGCCGGTCGCATTGCCCACACTTTCATAGACTCGAAACTGACACCGCTGGTGATCGTCGCTGCGCTCCTTCTCGGTGCTTTCAGCATTCTCAAGACCCCACGGGAGGAAGAGCCCCAGATCGTTGTGCCCATGCTCGACGTTTTTGTTCAGATGCCGGGTGCGTCGGCTGACGAGGTGGCACAGCGCGTCAGCCTTCCCATGGAGAAGTTACTGCGCGAAGTGCCGGGCGTTGAGTACATCTACTCGATCAGCCATCCCGGCGTGAGCATGCTGGTTGTGCGTTTCTACGTTGGCGCCAAAGAAGAAGACGCGATCGTACAGACCTACAACAAGCTCTACTCCAACTTCGACCGCATACCGCCCGGCGTCTCACAACCGATTATCAAGGTCCGTTCGATTGATGACGTTCCGATCATGGCACTGACGCTGTGGGGGAAAGACTATGACTCTTATCGCCTGCGGCGAATCGCGGGTGAGCTGGAAAATTCGCTGAAGCCGGTCAGCGATGTCTCTGAGACCAAGATCATCGGCGGGCAGCTTAGGCAAATACGAGTCGTGCTCGACGCGCAACGGCTCGCGGCCTACGGCATTACCTCGGGCACGATCGTGGAGCAACTCCAGAGCGCGAACAGCCGTGGCCAAGCCGGTAGTTTTGCGCGCGACAATCGCGAGTTTCAGGTCGAAGCAGGAACTTTTTTCAGGAGTCTCGAGGACCTGCGTCAGGTTGTGGTCGGGGTTCACGCCGGACGTCCCGTCTACTTGCGTGACGTAGCGGAGAAGCTGGAAGACGGTCCTGCCGAAGCAAACACTTATGTTCTGTTTGCCAATGCCCGCGGTGGCGTAGGAGAGACATCTGGCGCGGAATATCCCGCGGTAACCATCACGCTTTCCAAGCGCAAGGGTACGAACGCCACCGACATTTCAGAGCGCGTGCTGGACAAAATCAACGCTTTGCGCGGGTATGTTCTTCCAAATGATCTCAACATCACGGTCACGCGCAACTATGGAGAGACCGCGAAAGACAAATCAGACGAACTTCTCAAACACCTGCTAATCGCAACGTTGTCGGTGACTTTCCTGATTGCGCTGGCGCTGGGCTGGCGTGAATCAGGCGTCGTACTTCTGGCGGTGCCGGTCACGCTCGCCCTCACACTCGCCGTGTTCTACCTGTATGGCTACACCCTGAACCGGGTCACATTGTTCGCGTTGATCTTTTCCATTGGCATCCTGGTCGACGACGCCATCGTTGTGGTCGAGAACATCGTGCGCCATTTTCGGTTGCCGGAAAGCCGGGGGCGTTCCTTATCTGACGTCGCGGTCGAGGCCGTCGACGAAGTTGGCAATCCTACGATTCTTGCCACCTTCGCAGTGATCGGGGCGATCCTTCCCATGGCCTTTGTGCGCGGCCTGATGGGTCCGTACATGCGCCCGATACCGGTTGGAGCTTCGGCGGCCATGCTGTTTTCGCTAATTGTCGCTTTCGTGGTTTCTCCGTGGGCGGCATTGAGGCTGCTTGGGAAACATGCGGGTGGCAGCGACAATTCCGGCCACGAGACCGAAGGTTGGACCACCCGACTATACCGCCGGATGATGAACCCGCTCATCCGCGACGCGCGCCGTCGCTGGATGTTTCTTGGTGCTGTCGTGCTGTTGCTGCTCGCCGCGGTCACTTTTGTCCCGTTGAAGTGGGTACGCGTCAAGATGCTCCCCTTCGACAACAAGAGTGAGTTCCAGGTCATTATTGACATGCCCGACGGCACGCCGTTGGAACAGACGACCCACGCGGCGCAAGCCTTGGGACAGTATCTCGGCCAGCAGCCCGAGGTTATCAATTATCAGATCTATTCCGGGACCTCCGGCCCTTACAACTTCAACGGCCTCGTGCGTCATTACTTCTTGCGCAATCAGCCCAATCAGGCTGATATCCAGGTGAATCTGCTCTCGCGGCATGATCGCAAGGCACAGAGCCACGAGATCGCACGACGGCTGCGGCCGGAGTTGGACAAGATTGCCGCTCCGTTCGGTGCGCGCATCAAGGTAGCCGAAGTCCCGCCCGGTCCGCCCGTATTGCAAACTTTGGTCGCCGAAGTTTACGGACCTGACTACAAAGGGCAAGTTGAACTGGCAGCGCAGATCAAGAAGGTCTTTCAACAAACGCCAGGCGTCGTGGATGTGGACTGGTACGTCGAAGACCCGCAAATCAAATACGACATGAAAGTGGATCTGGACAAGGCAGCGCTCCACGGCATCTCATCCGCCGACGTGACGCGCACTCTGCAGGTGGGGCTCGGCGGAGGCAACGCCGGCTTGCTTCACGATCCCCATTCACGTGAGGACATCCCCATCGAAGTGCGGCTGGCGCGCCCGGATCGCTCTGGGATCGAAGACCTTGGCAACCTGAAGCTGCCGACGCCTTCCGGCGGACAAATCGCACTGCAGGAAGTAACGAACCTTCAACAAACGACGATCGATACCAGCGTGTATCGCAAGAATCTCCAGCCAGTCGTTTACGTGACGGGAGATGTGGCGGGCGGAGAAGAGAGCCCTGTGTACGCCATCATGAAGATGAGCGAGGCCATCGACAAAATCAAGTTGCCCGATGGCTACGGAGTAAAGCAGTACAAGGGCACCACCATGCCCGAGCGCACCGACCGCTTCTCCATGAAGTGGGATGGCGAGTGGCACATCACGGTGGAAGTCTTCCGTGATCTGGGACTCGCCTTTGCGGCTGTGTTGGTATTGATCTACGTGCTGGTCGTAGGCTGGTTCCGCTCGTTCGTCACGCCGCTGGTCATCATGGCGCCGATTCCGCTCACCCTGGTCGGTATTCTGCCCGCGCACGCGCTGATGGGAGCGTTCTTCACAGCGACCTCGATGATCGGCTTCATCGCTGGAGCCGGCATTATCGTTCGCAATTCCATTATTCTCGTAGATTTCATTGAACTCCGTCGTTCGCAAGGTATGTCCCTGGAGGACGCCGTCGTCGATGCGGGCGCAGTGCGTTTCCGCCCAATGCTGCTCACCGCAGCCGCTGTGGTGGTGGGAGCGAGCGTGATCCTGTTCGATCCTATTTTTCAGGGATTAGCTTTGTCATTGATGGCGGGAGAAGTCGCTTCGACCGTCCTGTCGAGGATGGCCGTCCCGGTCCTTTACTACCTCTCTCAGAGGGGACACTCGCTTCCACCCACGCATCCGCATGCGCCAGGAAATGTTGCTGAGTGCGACACACCGCAATGCGAAATTGCGCAGAGTCGTCTGTAGCAGAAGGAGAATTGTCATGACCGTAGAACGTGCACTTCGTTTGATCGCCGGCGGCTTTATTCTGTCGTCCCTTGCCCTTGGGCACTACTTAAGCCCGTACTGGTACCTCTTCACGGCTTTTGTTGGCCTGAATCTGTTTCAGTCTGGATTCACCAACTGGTGCCCGATGATGACCTTCCTGCGTAAACTTGGAGTCGGGAAATAGGAGAGAGTGAACATGCCCAATTGGGTTTGGGGAGTAGCATTTCTTATCGCCTATGTGGTCTTGACGCAATGGCTTCTGCCGAAGCTTGGCGTTCCTACCTGAAGGAGCCAAGGTTGCGCCGAGTCTCGGCGCAAGACTGTTCCGAGGGCCGACACCAGCGCGAGAGATGACGTTCCCCCGCGCTGCTAAACATCAGTTCGATGAGTCCACCAGATTATCCGTCGGCATGGTTGCATCCCTGCAGAGCCCGCTTCCGTTTCACCCGGCAAGCTCATTTAGTCCTGACACCCTCATCCGTTACCTCCCAGTTAGCCATCCCCGCGCATGCTGCACAAGAAAGCCGCCCAGACAGCGGGCGGCATCAAGCCCCGGCGGCACCACAAAGTCACGAGTTCCTATTTCACGCCTGTCAAATAGAGCTTGTGCATGGCAGCGCGAACTTTGGTCAGTTTGTCCGTGACAAAGTACGTGTTGTACGTTGTGATCTGCTGCGTGATGGCCCCCTCATACGCCGGCCACAATTCGACGGTGCTGTAAGAAGTCTCTGAAGTCGGGTCTTCCCACATCCCACCAATTTCCGGGCAAATCCTAGGCACGAGAACGATCGCGGTCAGGCTTCCGCCCGCGGAAGGGCTTACGCCGTAGAGACCCATAGCATAGTCTCCCGTCGCATCCGATACGAGCACGCCACCAAAGGGTGCCGGGTCAAATTCGTACGCATGCGACCATGAAGTGCAGGGAGCTAGCTGACTGGTGATTTCCGTCAACTGGTCAGCGGCTGCGTCATACGTAAAATACCGGGTGAACAGCCCGCGAAGGTGCGTCTCCGGAATCCACATATCCATGCCGGGGTTGCCGGGTGCTGGATAGTACACATAGGTACGGAATCTGGCCACCGTCGGGTTATTTTGGAAGTTCAACGTGAGTTCCTTGCCGAAAACCAGGTCTTGGTAGACCACCGGGTTATCAACTCCCCCTCCAAACTTTTCCATGTTGAATTCAAGCGGCACCGTCAGGGTCGTCTGTACATTTCCAATGTTGAACGCCGCCATTAAGGGCGCACCGTGGATGTTGGCCGCAATATCGGGAAAGTAGCTGGTGTCGTCCCCGGCCGAATTCGGCTGGCCCCGATTGTGATCTGCCCAGAGGGACATTTCGGGATGCATGCCCTGCGGATATCCCGCAATATTCAGGTACTGCAAACCGTTCCATGTCCAGTGCCAAGTATTACCTCCGGCCACCAGGTTGGAATCGACGCTGATCTGCCCTGCCTTTATATTGAGCAGGTTCTCGAAGTCATTCTTGTAACGCTTGTATCCCATGACGTTGAGGGGCACGCGTTTTGTGTAGCCTGGCAGTTTTTCTCCGGCAAGGGTAAGGGCATAGTCTCCCGTAGTCGGATTGAAAGCCTCAAACATTGGCTCCAGACCGGGCAGCCATGTTCCCACACGCCAGGGGCATCCCAACATCCCTTCCTGGGCGAATCCGGGGATCACCGTATCCAGTGCATCCCTGTGATCGAAGCCGTTGTAATATCGGAACAGTCCAGCGCCATTTGCATCCACACAACCCGACGGGACGTAGAACATTTGACCGTCGTTGGGAAAAGCGTCGCGTTCGTCCGCACCGTTTGTCGTCATCCGGTCGGTGCCAACGTTCACGCGCCACAAGACGTTCTGCGGTACAGGCGTCTGCGACCATCCAGATGTGCCCAGCACTATGATGAAGAAGCAGGTGGCCAGTGTGCCAATTACAAATTTCTGACGATTCATAATTTTCTCCGAAGATTTGGATTATCGCTACCCAGCTGCCAAACTTGCCTGAGAGGTGTTGCATCCCCAGAGGTGGGGGTGCTCTTCGGGAGGCGAAAAGCTGGCGGTTGAATTCTCCACTTAGGACCAAGCAATATCAGTGATCTCGGTCACGTGTTCGTGTGGGCATCCACCGCCGCAGGGGTAAATTCCGCGTGTCCGACGTGAACCTTGATCATCATCCGTCCGTGGTCAGGTTCGCTCTGAACCGTTTCTTTGCAGCCTTTGTCGAAGCGCGGCAACGACCTGCTGGACTGTCTGAACGTCCTTGACCAAAATCCCCTCCGAAAGGCTGTTGATCCAAGGGGCTTGCAAGCGCATGGCAGCGTCAAAGGTCTGTTTCCCCTTATCAGTCAGAACGACAAGCTGTGCTCGCCGATGATGTGGGTTGGTTTCGAATGCGACTAGCCCCTGCTTGCGCAGGTCGTTGATAATCCGTTGCACGTTCTGGCGGTTGGCACCCATGTCACGGGCGAGCCACGCCACAGGCTGGGGACGTTCTGAGGCAGCAACGACCCCAAGAATCTGCCACCGGGCGCTTGTAAGCCCCAGCCTTGCGACCAACCGATCCCCCGCCGTGACCAGCAGGCTGTTAAGCCTGAATAACTCAAGGATCAGACTGGTTAGAGCTTCCCCGGCAGCCGTTCGCTTGCCTTTATACTCTATTCCCATTCGTCACGATATTATGTTCTTGACATGATAGTGTCAAGCTGCTATTTTTCCTGTTCTCGGTTGTTTCTATAACACCATATGGACATCATGCAACCGACAGGAGGATGTCTTATGTTGCCGCTCCGTGCCCTAGACCCCACTTTCCCGATTGAACGTCAGATCGTGCTTGAGGCAAATCCCGTGGTTTTGGTCAACCTCTTCACGCTCGACCGGGCAGACGAACAGGCATTCCTTCGCACTTGGCAAGACGATGCGCTGTTCATGAAACAACAGCCGGGGTTCATTTCCACACAACTTCATCGTGCCATCGGTGACAGTCCGACCTACCTCAATTATGCGGTTTGGGAGACAACCGCCCACTTCCGGGCGGCATTCACGAACCCGGAGTTCCGGGCAAAGCTATCCGGCTATCCGTCTTCGGCTGTGGCTTCCCCGCACTTGTTCCAGAAGGTCGCGGTTGCGGGTGTTTGCGTGCGCTAGAACAAATTGCGGAACGGAGGGCAAAGAAGGATGACAGATCGAATTCCCCACGTGAACGGACGCCGAGAAGCTCTCCGGTTTCCGCTTGCGCTGGAGTTGCCCACCGCCATCGGACTGGCGCTTATGGCTGGGTTTCTCTTCAACATGTCCGTGGTGACCGCTCCCGCACTCAATGCCTTATCGCCTCAGCAGGCGCTTGCGGCTTGGAAAGCGATCAACTCGACAGTTCGGAACCCACTCTTTGCCGGGACGGCGTTCGGCACGGCTCTTCTAGTCATCGCTTGTACCGCAGCGGCATGGCGTTCACGGCTGAGAGGTTGGTGCTTGAGCTTCGCACTGCTGTACGTCATCGGAGTCATCGGTACTACCTTCGCTGTCGAAGCCGGGATCAATCGCGCCGTTGTTTTGGCAACAGCACCACCCCCTGAATTGCCACACATGCTATCCACGTGGCTTTTGGGGAATCACGTCCGTGCGGTGAGCGCACTTGCCGCGTTCATGGTCGCATGGCTCGGGTTCCGCCAGCGCATTGCGCACGAATAGAAACAGAAACGAAGATCGCCTAGAAAACATACGGAGGATTCCATGGTCAACCAAGCTCACGTAAGAACTGTTCTACGCTGGATTCACATCGCCGCTGGGATTTTTCTAGTCGGATATGTGTACAAGTTTCATGCAGACGCAAACGCGACCGGAGTCGCTCAGAGGGTAGTGATACCTGCCATCGCCGTTAGCGGACTGTGGCTCTGGCAGCAGGGGCGGATTGTTCGGTGGATAAGACGTGTTCCCGCTCAGACCAGCCAGCAGCCAACGCGTACTGCAAATAGTTGAACGTGGAGCAGGGAGGCGGTAGGAAGAACTGGAAGTGCCTTGATTACGAAAGGGTTGGTTGCGGGGGGTGGATTTGAACCACCGACCTTTGGGTTATGAGCCCAACGAGCTACCAGACTGCTCCACCCCGCATCTCGATGATAGCAACCGCCTGCAGGGCCGTCAAACGAGCGGATTGCCTAGAATCGCCTTTTCGGGCGCGGCGATCGTTCATTCCACCCGCCTGGCTAGCGTTCGCATTGCAATCGCCTGGGACTTGCGCTAGTCTGCCGACGCTTGGGGTTCAACCTTCGTCCTCAGGCTGCAGCCGTTTTAAGTTCGGTCCGAGAGCCGACATGCCATTGTCTATTGAAGAGATCCTCTCCAGCTACGACGACCGCGCTCCCTTGGCCCAAGCCTCGACCATCCCCGCGTCCTGGTATGTAGACCCGCAGGTTGCCGAATTGGAAAAGCTGCATGTCTTCAGCACGACCTGGCAATTGGTTGCGCGCACCGGGCAACTGCAGAAACCCGGGGAATTTGTCACCGCTCGTCTTGCCGGAGAGCCGGTCGTTGTCATCCGTGGCGCGGATGGCACACTGCGCGCCTTCTACAACGTCTGCCGCCACCATGCAGCGGCGGTCGTCACTCAACCCTGCGGACAGGCCTCGATCTTGCAGTGCCCGTACCACGGCTGGAAGTATGGGCTCGACGGATCCCTCAAGGGCACGCCCGAATTCGACGGCGTCGAGGGCTTCGACCGCTCCGAATATGGTCTGGTGCCGGTTCGCGTGGACACTTGGGAGTGTTTTGTATTTGTGAATCTCGACCCTCAAGCCGCTCCTCTGCACAAATTTCTCGGAGGCCTCATCGGGCGGGTTGCCCCGCTCGGCATCGGCAAACTTGATTACTTTGACCGCAAAACTTACGACATCCACTGCAACTGGAAGGTTTTCGTGGACAACTACCTCGACGGCGGATACCACGTTCCTTACCTGCACAAGGCGCTGAGTTCCGTGCTCGATTACAAGCAATACACCATTGAGAACGAAGATCGTTACTGCCTGCAGTCGAGCCCGATGGTCGCCTCGAACGAAGACGCCGCGACTGGAGCCACGCGCAAGGGAGACCGCGCCTGGTATTTCTGGCAATATCCTAACCTCATGATCAATTGCTACGAGGGATACATGGACACCAATTATGTCATTCCAGTAGATGCCGATCACTGCTCGGTCATCTTTGATTTCTATTTCAGCGATGTTAGCGAATCCCGCCGCGAGTTCAATGCGCAGTCGGTGAATGTAGGCAACCGGGTGCAGGATGAAGATCTCGGGATCTGCGAAGATGTGCAGCGCGGATTGAAGTCCCGGGCTTACGGGGCCGGTCGTCTGTCGGTGCGCCGCGAAGCTGGGGAGCATCTGTTCCACCGTCTGCTCGCGGCCGATCTGAAGCGCGGATTAGCGTCGGAGGGTTCAGCAAGATCGTAACGGGTTCGCAGGCTCCTCAATCGTGCAAACCCTGCTCACGGCGTAACGCGGGCAGATCAATCCCCAACTGCTCCGCTTTCTTGTACAAGTGGCTCCGCTCCAGGCCAAGGGCCTTTGCCGCCGCGCTCATGTTGTGATGGCTCCGCTTCAATTCAGCGAGGATCACTTCCCGCTCAAACGACTGCACGCGCTCGGCCAGCGGCCCGTAGCTGCCCCCGCCGAGCGGCGCGACGGACGCGGTTTTGGGCAACGCCGTTTGCACCGTTGCCAGGTCCACCTGCCCCTCGGTGGCCAGCAGCATCAGCCGCTCAACCATGTTGCGCAGTTCGCGAACATTGCCCGGCCAGGCATGCGACTGCAGCGCTTGCATCGCCTCAGCAGAGAAGGGAACTGGCTTCCACCCATTCTGCGCGCAAACCTGCGCTGCAAAATGTTCCACCAGCGCCGGGATGTCTTCCCGCCGCTCCCGCAGCGGGGGCAGCACCAGGGGGAAAACATAAATACGATGGAACAGGTCCTGGCGGAATTTCTCCTCCCGCACTCGCGCTTCCAGATCGCGATGCGTCGCCACTACCACGCGCACGTTGACCGACACCGGCTTATCGCCGCCGATGCGTTCCACTTCGCCTTCTTCCAGCACACGCAGCAGTTTCGCCTGCATGTTCAGGGGCATGTCGCCAATTTCATCGAGAAAAATCGTGCCCTCATTGGCCTGCTCGAACTTGCCGATGTGCCTGCCGGAAGCGCCTGTGAAAGACCCCTTCTCGTGTCCGAAAAGCTCCGACTCGATCAACTCCGCCGGAACCGCCGCGCAGTTGAGGGTTACAAACGGTCCAGCCGCGCGCGCGCTGCGCTCGTGAATCGTGCGCGCGACCAGTTCTTTTCCCGTGCCGGTCTCGCCAAGAATGCACACCCGCGATTCGCTGGCCGCGACGCGCTCCAGTTGCGCCATCACCCGGCGCATGGCTTCGCCTTTCCAAACGATTTCGTGCTTGCCCAGCCGCTGGCGTAGCTGCCGGTTCTCGCTCTCCAGGCGCTGTAATTTGAGCGCGTTCTCGACAGTGAGCATCAACTTCTCTGTGGAGATCGGTTTTTCCAGAAAATCCAGCGCGCCCAGCCGCGTCGCCCGCACCGCCATCTCGATGTGCGCCTGCCCCGACATCATCACGACCGGCGCCCCCACTCCCTGCTGCTTCAGTTCTTCAAGCAGCGCGAGCCCGTCTTTGCCCGGCATCACCACATCGGACAGAATCAAATCAAAATTCTGCCCCTTCGCCAGTTCCAGAGCTTTGCCCGCGTTGTCGCAGACCGTGGCTTCGTGGCCCGCAAGGCGGAAGGCCCGTGCCAGCGACGCCAGCGTGTTCGCTTCATCGTCCACAATCAGAAGATGCGCTTTGAGTGGCAATCGTCCTCCTCGGCCGGTGTGCTTCGCGGTCTCCTTCGTGTGACTTAGTGCCCTTCGTGGTTTAAGGTTTTCTATCAGCAGCCTGCTCGAATGCCGGCGTGCTAGGCAATTCAATCACAAACGTTGTCCCCGCGCCCGCCTCGCTCTGCACGCTGATTCTTCCCCCATGATCGCTCACCACCGACTGCACGATCGCGAGCCCAAGCCCGGTCCCATGCTGCTTGCTGGTGTAATAGGGAGTAAAAATGCGCTCGCATTCTTCGCGACTTAGACCCGAGCCGGTGTCAGCCACTGCGATCACTGCATGCCCGTCTGCTCGCCTGCTGCTTAGCGTCAGCGTCCCTCCCTTCGGCATCGCATCCATGGCGTTCAGGACGAGATTCGAGATCGCGCGGTGCAGCAAATCGGGATCGGCCGCGATCGGCCCCAGCCCATCATCCAATTCCAGCTTGCAGATGATTGGGTCGCGGCCCGGCGCCTGCAGTTGCGCCTGAAACAGCTGCGCCACCCCGCGCAGGAGTTCATTCACCTGCACCGGCTGTAACTGCGGATGCGGCATTTTCGAGAATTCGCTGAAACGTCCGATGATCGCCTTCAGATTCGAAATCTCGGCCAGCAGCGTGCGCGAACTCTCGCGGAAGACTTCGTCGAACTGCTGCGGACTCTGCTCCCGCGCCCGCACCAGATTCTCCACCGTCAGTTGCAGCGGAAACAGCGGATTCTTCAACTCATGCGCCAGCCGCCGCGCCAGTTCCCGCCAGGCGGCAACTCTTTCGGCTTGCACCAGTCGCTCTTTTTGCGTGAGCAATTCTGCCGTCATGCGATTGAACGCTTGAGCCAGCTGCGAGACTTCATCGTCGCCTTGCACCTCCACCCGCGCGTTCCAGTTTCCCGCGGTCACGTCCTGAGCCGCATGCGCCAGTTGCTCGACCGGACGCGTCACCCGTGCCGCCGCCCAACTGCTGAACAGAATCGCGAGCACGATTCCCCCTCCGCCCACCAGCAGTGCCGATGCCCCGATGCGGCTCTTCAACTCCGCATACGACCGCCGCGACTGGCCGATCAAGAGAATTCCAAGCAGCGGGCGCTCCTTTCCTGTTCCGCGCAAGGGGATGGCGTGAAACATCTCGTCATCCGCTCGGTCCGGGGACCACCGCACCACTTGAGCAGTTTCCTGGTTGTAGTGCTGGACTGCTTCAACGAGCGGGGCAAGTTTTCCTGCCGGATGCGACGGGTCGGGGCTATTCCCCGCGGCAGGGTCGAGCAACAGATCGGAAGCAAAATGATCCCCGCGATTCTGATAGAGGAGCGCTCGCATATCCGCAGGCAAGTCCAGAGCGGAAAGGAAATTCTTATCCAGCCGCCGCCCTCCAATCACATAGATGGCGTGCTCTCCTGCCCGGGCGGCGCGCACCGCGAACAACCCGAGAGCCGTGGAGTCCTGCAATTCCTCCTGCTTGAGAAACGGACCTTGCTCGCTCAACGCCGATACGCTCTCAAACGCATTCTCTGGATAGCCGAACTTGGCTGGCCACTGCGCCGAAGAAATAATCGTTCCGTGTCCGTCAACGAATTCGAGAAAATCGAGTTGATAGTTGTCAGCCATCAAGCGCGCCAGATCGAAAGAAGCCGCCGTATCGCCAGTTGAGTGCTCCATGGCAGCCGCCATGTGCATCACCGGCTCCGAAGCGGCGATCGCCTGAATCCGCCGTACCGCATCGTCTCCCTGCCGGCTGAATTCGCGCTGAAACTGGGCCAGCAGCGCCGCAGTGCGCTGACCCTCGTTCGTTTCGAATGCCCGCCGCGTGAGTGCCAGCACCATCCCCGCCACTGCGGCCACCGACACGCATATGGTCAGCGCAAACACGGCCAGCAGTTTGCGCCGGAAGATCATGGCTTTCCGCTCCCCAGCCAGGCGTCCGCAAGGTCCCAGGTTCCATCGGGCCGCAGGGTCCAGTTCCTCAGGGCTGGCCCTGCCGCCTCGTATACCGGAAGATGAAACAGGGGAATGATCCGCTGCGCCGCCAGCGCCGCCTGCTCCGCCGCATAGAGATCCTCAACCGTAGTGCCTCGGTTCCTGCCCTGCGAAACTCCGGCCGCTGCCTGCACGCCCGCTAACGCGACCCAGGGATCGGATGACGCAAGCGGGATTCGCATGAGCCGCAAGTCAGCCGTAGCTGCGGCGGTAGGCTGCAGCGATAGTCCCGCATCCTTCGCATTCAACGAGATTCTCTCGGCCAGGAATCGAGCGACCCGATCGTTGCCGTCATACCCCAGCGTCCAGGTGACGACTTTGCGCACCTGCTCCCGCTCGTGCCGCGCCCGCGGCAAGTCGGCATTGGTCGGGAAAATAAATCCATATCCGCTGATCCAGTTGGGCAGAATGCCGCCTGCCGGTTGTCCCGCCCCTTGCAGCAGCACGCTGCGAATGGACCCACGCTCTACGCTCAGGGCCAGCGCTTCCCGCAACAATTTGTCTTCCGGCGACTGCGCATCGCGGGCAAAGACCAGCGCCAGCAGTTCCACCGGAGCCGAATTGGCCAACCACCGCCCTTCCGGCCAAGTGCGGTGCGCCTGCTCTGGCGCGACTTCGACCAGATCGTTTTTGCCCACGTCCAACGCCATCATTTGCTCGCGATAGTTCCTGCCGAGCTCGATCTCGACCCCGTCCAGAAACGGACGTCCCCGCCAATAGCCTTCTTCCGCCGCAAGCGTCAATTTCTTGCCCGGCTGCCAATCCACAAGGTGGAAGGGCCCCGTTCCCATTGGTTTTCCCGCGGCATTCCGCAAGGCGATCGCATTCCGCGGCAACGTCAACTCCGCCAGCGTTTCAGGATCGGCTGGGTCGCGTTCGATCACCACGGAATCTCCCTCGGCAGTAACTGTCCACGACGGGTTCGCAGCCCGCAAGGATGCCGCGACCGCCTCCGCGGTCAGCGCCGTCCCATCGTGAAACTTCACGCCGCGCCGCAGCCGCAACTGCCAGCGCTGGCTGCCCGCCGACGCCTGCCATGACACCGCCAACGCCGGATGAACTCGCCCCCCGTCGTCCATCGTAACCAGCGTCTCAAACATCAGCAGCGTGATGCTTCGACGCGCGAACGAATCCGGCCCGCTATCCGCCGGATCGAGCGACCCGGGCGCGGCACAAACGGCCACGTGCAGCGTGCCGCCGTACTGCGGGCGGGTCTCCGCCCGGGCCAGCCCGGCCAGCAGCACGCTACTGACTGCAAGACATCGCCAGTCGAAACGCTTCATAGCTTCCTGTTTCTCGATTCCTCACCACCGCAACCGCCGAGTCTCCTTTGCTCTCGGTCCACAGCGCAGTAGTTTCTCCAGGCAGTTCAAGTGGCGCGCTGACGGCAGCCGGATCGCGGTCCAGAACTTCATAAGCGCGGATCGAATCCTCCGTGGCGTTGCCTGCGTTGGTCGCCAGGATTTGCCAGCCCGCGCCGCACGCCGTACGTACACCAGCAAGATCACTCCCCCAATCAAGCTTCGCCGCTTGATCGCTGACTCCATCCACCATGTGAACCTGGCCATCAATCGTCGCAAAGAGCCAAAGAGTGTACTTCTCGCGCGGCAGCCATGCCGCCGAATAAAACTTGCCAACCGTCGTGAACTTGCCAACTCCAGGCGTCAGCGCGCCAGTGAAAAAGTTGCGTGACGGCGCGAAGAAACCCTTTATTTGCGGGACGACGACAGAAGCCCCGTTCGCCATTCCCGCACTCGGAAAAACCGAAACCGCACCCCCGCTCAGCGTCCCCGGCACCAGCGGCCACGGGTCATCATTCTCGCGGCAATTCAGCGACAGTGGCATTGCCGCTGTGCTTGCGCAAAGCACTCCCGGCAAGTACACATCCAGCAGATGATCTCTGGCCGGAACCAGGCGCCCGCGCGCGTCCCGCGGCCATGGCCGCGCGTGGACGACCTCCAGCGCCTGCTCCAGCTGCCATTTCCCGCTCTGCATGCGGTAAAGCGATACTTTTTCGGGATCGAGCACGGCGATGTGCGTCGGTGCGGTGTTTTCTTCCAGCACGGCCACGTCGAGAATCGGATCCTCCTGCGCCCACAGCGGAATTTTGCGCAGGCTCAGCGGCGCCGAATCATGGGCTGCGCTGGAACCCTGCGCGCGTGCCGTCGAAACCATGACCACGGCCGAGTCGCCCGATCCCTGGTGGATCTCCGCTACCCAAACATAAGACGATGGGCTTTCCGACAACGTGATCTTCACCGTCGCCGCCGCTTGCTCCGCTTTCACGATGCGCAGTCCAAGCCCGTCCAGCGCGCTGCGCAAGCCCCCTTGAATGATGTCGCTGTCTCGCTTGGTGAGCGATGAGCGATTCTCCATCGTCAGAGACACCGCTCCTGGTCCCGTGACTGCCACGATCTTCCGCGCCAGTTGCTGTTCGGGCCCGCTCCAGTCCGCCGCGGACGCCGCGATTACCAGCGCGAAAATCACAAGGAAGACTTGCCGGAGGCGGGGGTTGAGTGCCAGGCGCGAGGCGCGATTCACCGTATTCAAAATGACGTCCGGGATGGCCGAATTATAAACCGCTCTGCGCATCTCCCCGGCCTCCTCCCTCTGTACTGTTTGGACACCGCCGCCGGTGCCCCTTGTCACGCCGGGTGCCCACTCTAACGTCGCGTTCTTTGCGACGTTAGAGTGGGGATTTTCCTGAATGGGTTACCTGCCCGGGGTGCCCCATCCTTGCCGCGTTCTTTGCGGCAAGGGTGGGGATTTTGCGACTGAGTCACTAGGACCTACCTCTGCTCTTCCGCCGGTTCCGCCGGAGCTCCCTGTCCCGGCAGATTCATGCTGCGCAGCACATCATTCATGAAGAATTTCCCATCCGAAGGAACCATCATGATCTGCAGCTTGTCCGAAAGCCGCTCGGCCACGATTTTGTTGATCAGCAGTGGATTCTGCTTGAGAATCGCCGCCTCACTCGACAGCCGTTCGGCATCCGCCGCCGCAGTCACGCGAATGCGATCCGCCTCCGCTTCGGCCAACAACTTCCGCCGCTCAGTCTCGGCCTTGCTGTCAATCACCTTTGCCTGGGCCGCGGCCTCCGCATTCTGAATCGTCGCTTCCTTGCGCGCTTCCGCTTCCAGCTTGCTCTGCTGAATCTGCTTTTCTTTCAGCGGCAACGTGTACTGCATCGCGTCCGATTCGCCCTTAGCCTGCAGCACGTGCACCTGCGCCTCGCCTTCAGCCTGCTTGATCTGCTGCACTTTCGTGGCTTCGGCTTCCAATTCCGCGATCTTTACCTCCTTCTGCTTCAGTTCGGTCTCCACGCCCATGCGGTCGTTTTCCTGCTCTTTCAGCAGCAGTGTTTCCAGCCCCTTCGCGTACTCCTCGGGCAGGCGGATATCCCGCAGCATCACTTCCTTGACCACGATTCCATCCGCTGCCAGTTTCTGCGTGATCAACCCCGCCGCCCGCTGCCGCACTTCCTCGCGCTTGGCCGAAAACACGTCGCGCACGGTGTAGTTCGGCACAAGTTCCCGCCACACGCTGGCCACGATCGGCGGCACGATTTCCTTTTCCACCGGACGCGGCAGGTTGCCCTGAATGTAGTCCAGCCGTTTGGGATCCAGCCGGTACCGCACCGTGATCGCCAGTCCCAGCGTGAGTCCTTCCTTGGCTTGCACATCGAGCAGTTGCGATTTCGCCGCAACGTTGGTCGCCGCGGTTTTTCCATCTTCCGAAACTCCTGTAGTGAACACCTGATCGCGCGTGTCGAACAGAGCAACTTCCTCCACCAGCGGCGTCACAAAATGCACGCCCGGATACAGCGTCCCCGGCACCGTGCCGCTGGTCTGGCTGATGCGCACGCCCGCCATCCCGCTCGGCACCACCACAATGCTGAAGGCCAGCAGAATCGGTCCCCAGGCCAGCAGTCCCAGTGCCAGCGATGTTCGCCAGCGCCATTGCGGCATCGGCGGCAACGTCCCCGTGCCCGGCGTGGCTAGGGCCCTTCGGTACAGCAGTTCGCGATACAAGTCGTAACCCAGAATACTCAGAGCCGCGAGAATCATCCCGAGGCCGCCTGCCATCAGCAAATTCCTCAACGCCAGCATTGTCGTTCTCCTTAGTGAGTTCTTGTGGAACTCATTGTTCCCGTTCCGATTTCACCGCAACCGTCTGCCGCGCGAACCGTCTCACCGCCAGCCGGTCCGAGCCAAAGAACAGACGAAACACTTGTCCGAAAATCAACTCCTCCGCCAGCAGTGCCACCGCCAGCGAGAAAATCAGTCCCGCCACCACCGCCATGAATGTGATTGCCATCTGCATAACACCCTCCTTCAAAACTGGCCTCGGACCTCAGAACCGCTTACCTCAGCTACTGGCCGGGCGCTTGACCTGGCTCCAACTCCGCCACTTCTTCGTCGTCCCCGAACACTTGCGCCATTTCTTCATCGCGCTCCTCGCGAATCCGCACCGCGTCGCCCACCTGCAGCATGGTGAACAACTGCTCCACGTCGCGATTGCGCATCCGGATGCAGCCGTGCGACGCCGCATGTCCGATCGAACGCGGCGCGTTCGTTCCATGAATTCCGTAGCCTTGCTGGCTCAGTCCGATCCAGCGTGTGCCCAGCGGATTGTCTTTTCCGCTGGGAATCACTTTTCCGGGGTGGTAGTACGTCGGATGAGAAATGCGGCTGACGATCTGAAACTCGCCGGTCGGGCTGGGGCTGATTGCCGCTCCCACCGCAACCGGGAAAGTCGCCAGGACCTGTCCGTCCTCCAAAACTGCCAGTTTTCGATCAGGAATACTGACCAGCACCACACGTTGGCTGCGGGCGTCGGCCACCGGCCTGGCAGTTTGAGCAACTGCGGACATGGCAAGGACCAGCGCCGCTCCTAAGAAGACTGTTGCCCGGATCGTTCGCGCTTTGCCGTCTGCCCGTCCCATCTCCGCCCCCTGGTCTGACTAGCGCTATTCCTGAGGGCAGGGCGAGAGCCAAAGACTATCCGTATGAAAATACGGTGGTTAGAGAATGAAAAAGGCGGGGAACGAGTGTGGCCGCAACCACGCTGTGTCTGAACAAACACAGTCTAAAGACAAGTCAGGTGCCAGAGCTAATGTTTGTCGGAGATCCGAATCGGGAAGGGCCTTCAAGCGCCCGGCTCCCGCCGTCTGGGGTAACGGCTTGTGGGGTTCTGTGGGTGGAGCCGGGCGATCCTATGACTAGAAGGCCTAGTTCAATTGTGCTTATTTAAATCTCCTGCTCCCGTCATTTCTGTGATGTCAGTCACAGTTCTGCGTGATTTCAGTCAACATTCGTCTCGAGTTCGCCGGACTCCCCACGAGCCGAACTGGCCCTTCTTCAGCTGACGCACACTCCATTGTGACCAGAATCACGGCCATCTCCCAACCTGCCTCCTACACTGTTTTCCAGCCGAGCCGGAAGGGCTCATTTCATTCTGGAGACGGATCATGGCTTACGTAATCACCGATTCCTGCATCAAAGATTCCCTCTGCGTGGAGGTGTGCCCCACCGACTGCATCCACCCCAAACAGGACGAGCCCGAGTTCGAAGCGGCCACGCAAATGTATGTGGACCCGGAAGGCTGCATTGACTGCGGCGCCTGCGTTCCCGCCTGCACCTCCGACTCGATCCACGTCCTCGAAGACGTGCCGGAAGAGAAGAAGGAATTCATCGAGAAGAACGCAGCTTATTTCAAGAAGTAACGGCGTTCAGACTCTTCGCCACCAAGTGGGTGCCCCGTCCTTGTCCCTGCGGTCCTTTGCAGGCACAGGGCGGGGCTTTTGATCTTCGATCCTTCGGAGTTAGCGGCGGCTCGCCTTTGATTTCTGCTGTGGTTACCACAAAGCCCGCTGCTCCAGCCCCGTCTCCTCTTCCGTTGACTTCCCCCCTCCCACCCGCTATCGTTCCGCGCTATGAACGTTGTCAAGGCCACGCGCCAGTTTGAAGAGTGGCTGGGCCACCGCACCGACATCGTCAAGAAAGACCTGCGTCTCAAGCACGCCAACATGAAGGCGGCGGTCTTTCCTTTTCTGCGTGCCACTTACTACCGCTGGGCCCAGATCTGGCCCAAGGTTTGTCCGGAACTGGCCAAAGCGCCACAGGTGCTGGCTGTCGGCGATCTGCACGTGGAAAACTTCGGCACCTGGCGCGACGCGGAAGGCCGCTTGATCTGGGGCGTCAACGATTTCGACGAAGCCCACCCCATGTCCTACGCCAACGATCTCGTTCGCCTCGCCCTCAGTGCCCACCTGACCGCCGAAGCCGGACACCTCCCGCTCAAGCACAAAGAAATCTGTGACTCCATTCTGGAAGGCTATGGTGAAGGATTGCGCACGCAGGGGCGGCCTTTCGTCCTGGGCGAGAACAACATCTGGCTCCGCCAGATCGCCGAGAGCGAATTGCGCGATCCGATTCACTTCTGGGCCCGGATGGACGCGCTGCCCACGGTCAAGCAGCCCGCGCCCATCAGCGCCGTCGAAGCCATCGAGCACCTCATGCCTGCCCCGGGCCTGCGTTACCGGCTGACCCATCGCATCGCGGGCCTGGGCAGCCTCGGTCACGCACGCTACGTCGCCCTGGCTGACTGGCACGGCGGAAGGATTGCCCGCGAGGCCAAGGCGCTGGTCTCGTCCGGGTGCTATTGGGCGCAGGGCCACGAAGGGCCGACGGAGATCCTTTATCAGGCGATCATGACTCGGGCCGTTCGTTGTCTCGATCCTTTTGTCCAGCTGCGCGGACGCTGGATTGTCCGCCGTCTCAGCCCGGACTGCTCGCGCATCGAACTGGCCACCCTCAAGGCTCAAGGCGAAGAGAGCCGTCTGCTCCGTGCCATGGGATGGGAGACAGCCAATGTCCACCTTGGGACTAAGTCAGCCCGCAAACCCATCCTCCGGCATATACAGACACAAAAGGAGAAGTGGCTGCACGCAGCCACGCTGGAGATGCTGAAAGCCGTCCGCGACGACTGGAAGGTGTGGAAGCAGGAGGGCTATGTATGAATGAAGCCACGGCTAAGCGACGTCGGCGCGTGGGTTGGCCGCCGGACTGGTCACGCTAGCCACCGGTCGCGCCAGCGAAACCAGGGCCACTCCCTGTTCGCGGTCGTAAACCAGGGTCCATTGAACAGCGCACTCATCGCACAGCCAATAGTGCTCCACTTGCCGCCGCAGTTGCCTGGCGCGTACGAACGGAGGTGCAGCCGCCTCCCCTTGTTTGGTCACGCGCTCGGTCTCGACCAGAAACAGCTTTCCCTCCCGTAACCTGAGAAAGGGCTTCGAACAGTTTGCATTGGCGCACTGACTCAACATTCCATCTCCACTTCGCGAACGCTCTCCTGAGGAGCGGCTGGTTATTCTGCAACTCTTAGCATTCCGATTGCCAGAATCCGACGCTAGGGATTACAAAACATTCAGCCATTTCGATACCCATCGGCTTTCCGGTTTCTGCCTCTTGCCGCCTAATCGTCACCCTGCCGACACCCCGTCGTCCGTTCCCCTTGCTCACTGCTGCTCCACCAACTACCATCTTTAAGTAGTTATGCCCAGCGTGCTTCTTTGTCCACCGGATTATTTCGATGTGATTGATCAGAAAAATCCTTACACGTCGCGCCAATCCCCCGTGGATCGGGCCAAAGCCCGTCAGCAGTGGGACTCTCTTTGCAATGCCTTGCAACAGAATGGCTTCCAGGTCGAGACAATCCCTGCTGTCGAGGGCTTGGAAGACATGGTCTTTGCCGCCAACCCGCTCTTCCTGGGCGCCAAAGACGGATACGGAAAATTCGCTGTCCCCAGTCACATGGTCCACGGATCGCGCCAGCGCGAGGTCCCTGCTTACGTCGAGTGGTGCCGCAATCACGACTACCAGGTGATTGATCTCGGTCTGGGCTCAGATTTCCTCGAAGGTCACGGGGACCTGCTTTGGCATACCGATGGATCCCGCATCTACGCGGGCTATGGCTTCCGCAGCACTCGCGGAGGAGTGGAAAAATTCACCGCCGCAATGTCCAAAATGGGAATCCCCGTCGTGCCGCTCCACCTCGTTGATCCTTACTGCTACCACCTCGACACTTGCCTCTCCCCGCTGAACCAGGAGGCAGCGCTCCTGCTCCCGGGCGCCTTCGCGGCCGAGAGCCTGGCCGCGCTTCATAAGTTCTGGAAGCGAGTCCACCTCCTCACCGCAGAGGAAGCTCACAGTTTCATGGGCAATGGAGTCGTTGCCGGCAGCAGCTACCTCACGCCCCGCGTCACCCCGCAACTGGAAACCATTCTCCGCCAGGAAGGATTGACACCAGTCATCGTGGAGACGTCGGAATTCGAAAAGTCCGGCGGAAGCTGTTTCTGCATGAAGGCATTCTTGCCGTAAACTTACGCACGGTAAACTTACCCAAGAATGAGTGACCCGGCAAGCCTGCTTCGCGTGGCGCGCGTCCCGCACCTGCGGGCGCTGGCCTGGGAAGGCGACTGGCTCTATGCCTCTCGCGGCTACCAGTTGCTGCGCGCGCGAATCCAAAATCCTTCCGCCGGCCTGACCTGGGAGCCCGTCGCCCGCTTCGGTCCCGCGTGGCGGCGCAGTCTTTCTGTGAGCTTCGGTCTTACGGCCCGCCTCTTCCGCGACGGCTTTCATGCTCTGGCGGTTTTGCCGGCCGGGGGACTCGTTGCCGCTGTTCCGGGTGCTATCGTGACATTCAGCCCAGGCCATGCTGAATTCCGCGTGACCCACAACCTCACCCGCGGCACCCGCCCGCTGCACGTTACTGCCGTTCCAGGCGGACGTGTCTATTGGGGAGAATATTTCGACAACGCCTCCCGCGACAAAGTTCACATCTACTGCTCGACCGACGCCGGAGCCAGCTGGCAGGTGGCCTACACTTTTCCCAAGGGCGCGATCCGCCACGTGCACAATATCGCTCACGATCCCTGGGGAAACTGCCTCTGGATCCTGACCGGCGACTACGGCGACGAATGCCGTATCCTGCGCGCCAGTTCCGATTTCAGCCGCGTCGAGACCGTGTTGCAGGGCAACCAGCAGGCCCGCGCTGTTGCCTTCGTTCCGATGGAAGACGGACTCTACTTCTCCACCGACACTCCGCTCGAATCGAACTCCATCTACCGTCTCGGCCGCGACGGAAGCCTGACCCAACTCGCACCCATCAGCAGTTCTTCTATCTACGGATGCCGTGTGGGGCAGCAGGTCTTTTTCTCGACCATGGTCGAGCCGAGCGAGGTGAACCGCGACCACTCTGTCCGCGTCTACGGCGGCAGCGGCCAGAGCTGGCAAGCGATGCTCGAATGGAAGAAAGACCGCTGGCCCATGGGCCTGTTCCAGTACGGCAACGCCTTCTTGCCCGATGGCAACAATGCAACGACCTGCCTCGCCGTCACCACCATTGCAGTCGAATCCGACGACATGGTCACGTCGCTCTACTCGGCAGACCATTGAGCACAGGCGCGGATGCGGGCCGAAGAGGATTCGAGAAGGGCACGAGTTTACACCTGCCGCAAGACGAGCAAACAGGTTGCGCTCCAGCGCCTGAGAGACCCCGGTCCTGCCGCTCGACCGGTGCCGTAATATAAAAGCAAGCTCCCGTGCCCTCGCTCAGCTACTACCGTCGCATCTTCCGCGCCTACCTTCTCGGAGGCAAGAGCCACCTCACGTTCTGGCACGAAACCCCGGCTGCCAACCCCAACGCGCCCACCGCGGAACTCGGCGAATACTACATGCTGTTCGCCGAAAAGGCCGACTATCCCGGTGCCTACGATTCCTCCGGCATTCCCCTGCTCGACTACCACGGCCAGATCGGCCCCCAGTACAATCCCATCGCCATCGCGCAATATGGCCTAGGCAACTACAATCTTTTCCGGCGCACCGCCGACCCCTCCCGGCGCCAGAAATTCTTTCTCGTCGCCGACTGGCTCTGTTCCCATCTCGAGCGAAGCCCACACGGCCTCGCCGTCTGGAACCACCACTTCGATTGGGAATACCGCGACACACTGAAAGCTCCGTGGTGCTCAGGCCTGGCGCAGGGGCAGGGAATTTCCGTGCTGGTGCGTGCCCACGAAGAATCAAAAGACGCGCGCTATCTCGAAGCCGCCCAGCGCGCGCTCGCCAGCTTCCACAAATCCACCGCCGAGGGCGGCGTCGCGTCCACCGACGATCGCGGCGACCTGTGGTTCGAGGAATACATCGTCTCGCCACCCACTCACATTCTCAACGGATTCCTCTGGGCCTCGTGGGGCATCTACGATTACTTTCTCGCCACCAAAGACAGCTCCGCGCAAAAACTCTTCGAGCGCGCCGTCCAGACTCTTACCCGCAATCTCAACCGCTATGACCTGGGATTCTGGTCGCTCTATGAGCAATCCGGCACGCGCCTGCCCATGGTGGCCAGCCTGTTCTATCACCAGCTGCACATCGTGCAGTTGCGCGTCATGTACCGGCTCACCGGAGAAACTGCCTTCGTCCAGATGGCCGACCGCTGGGAGCGATACGCTCGCAACCCGCTGCATCGCGCCCGCGCGCTCTGCTACAAGGCAGCATTCAAGCTCTGGCACTACTAGCTCTTTCACTCGGATAGGCTAAAGTGACTGCACCGCAGTCGTTGGCAGGCGCACCCCGGGCGACTCGGGATTGAGGGCCGTCGCCAGCCGAGGATACCGCGCCGCGAAGAAATATACGGAATACGCCGGAAAAAACACGATCGCGGGCACAGACACAAGCGAGATCAGATAAAGAAAAATTGCCAGCAAAATGCACCCCACCACAATCGCCAGGGCGATGGTGTGAGCGTTCCAGGTCAGTCCGGCTGACTTGCCGGTGAGAATAGCAAGGATGCCGAGTCCCGCAGTCGGTATAGCGAAAACCAACCCTACGATAAGCGCCGCAACTCCGATCAGGATTCCCACCACGAGGGCCAGCACGATCTTTATCACGATATAAGCGACATATGCTCCCATTTCGGCTTCCATCATTCTCCAAAGTCGCCGCCATCCCTCCATTACGTCAAGATTCTCCAGAGCCATTTGCGGAACGACAAAATCCTTGGTCAAAACAAAAATCACCGCTGTGGTCACAACAAAAATCAGAAACACCACGAAAAGCAGGATTCCTCCGAACACCAGAGGGAACAGGTGCTCTTTCGGCGCCCGGAACCAACCCTTGGCGAAGGCGAAACCCAGTGGGATGCCAAACAGTAAGGCGAAGCCCACCATACTGAGGACAAAATAAAGCAGCTTCCACACGAAGTATCGCCATCCGGGGCTGAGTCGGCGGCCCCAGCTCCAGCGGATATGACACTCTTTCAGGACGATGCTGTCGAACAGCACGAATCGCATCACGCTCCCCACATACGCCAGGATGACTCCGATGGCGAGCGCCGCGATCAGAGCCGATACAACGAAGCCCACTAGGGCAGGATCAATTCCCGCAGAGCCCGATGGGAACCCAATGTGCGGGCCAGCCCCTGGCTGGCTGGGGAACTTGAAGTTGGACTGGTTGCATCCGTTGGAACCCAGTTCTCCCGCCAGCAGCCCGACAAAAGCCAGCTTCGTCCATTGACCAATCCGGAAGGGCTTGAACAGTTGTTGCTTGGTGTGCTCGATGGCAGGCGCGATCGAATCCACGGCGGAAATGGGCAAGGTGTACCTCCGAGCGTACGCCGTCAACAGCACGTTACTAAGAACTGAGCCGCGGATCAAACGAATTCGAATAGAGGTCCCTCGGCTAGAATGTCGGGGCGTCGCCGACTACCTTCTTTGGAGGCAAGAATATGCTGGAGCGAATCGCCGAGGGACGAACCGATCTCGTATTCGAATACGTGGGCCAGGGACTTCCAGCCGCCTCAAGAACTGGTGACGGCACATCTCTGATTCAATGGTGCGCTTACTACGGCGACGTCTCCGCCATCCGCTTCCTGCTGGCCAACGGGGAATCGCTGCAATCCCTTGGAAACGATCTTGGCCTCAATGCCGCGGCCTTTCACGGGCACTGGCGCCTCTGCCAGTTTCTGTTGGAAAGCGGCGCAGACGGGAACGTTCAGGAGTTGGAAACCGGAGAGACGCCCCTCCATGCGGCGCTCTCGTCGCATCGCGCCTCTCAGCACTGGGTGGTTCAGGTTCTTCTGAACGCTGGAGCTGACCCGAATCGCCCCGCCAAGGCCTCTGCCGAAACCGGCGCCTTCATGCGCGACGTTCGTACCCGCGGCGAAACGCCTCTTCATCGCGCCGCCGCCTTCGCCGGCGAAGACACAATCCAGCTTCTTCTCGATGCCGGTGCCAGCAAAGACGCTAAAGATGCCAATGGCGACTCGCCGCTCACCTGGGCCAGCTGGCACTTGCGCCCCGATTCGATCTTAAGAAAGCTGTGCTACGACGGCTTTTCCATCCGTCCCGCTCGCCGCGGCATGGATGCTAATTTGCTTGGCACGCCCATCAAGATGCCACGCGGGTAAGCTCGGTGAGCCTGTTTAGTTTTGGGTGGCGCAGCGTTTTCAGCGCTGCGATTCAGACGGTTCCCTTCTATTAGCGGCTTTCGCCTCTGAGGTCGGCAGTGCGGGTGTTGGGGCACACCGATAGTACGAACCACCCCGAATGCGGTAGCCTCTAGCTTCGCGTGAAGATCCTCTACGTCTCACAATACTTTCCGCCGGAGATGGGCGCCCCCGCCGCCCGCGCCGACGAACTCGCGCGGCACTGGGCCGAAGCCGGGCATGAAGTGTCCGTCCTCACCGGATTCCCCAATCACCCGACGGGAGTCGTCCCCGAGGCATGGCGCCCACGCCTGCGCCGCCTCTTCTATAGCGAACAGATCGCCACAAGAAACGCAGGCCACGTCAACGTCTTCCGCACCTGGCTCTGGCCTCTGCCCAATCGCAAGGCGCACGAGCGCATGCGCAATTATGCTTCGTTTTGCATCTCGGCGGCGTTGCGCGGACTTTTCGTGCCCGCTCCGGACGTGATCATTGCCACTTCGCCGCAGTTACTGGTTGGTCTGGCCGGCTGGTGGATCGCCTTCGCCCGCCAGATTCCCTTCGTCTTTGAAGTCCGCGATCTCTGGCCGGAATCGCTGACCGCCGTCGGCGCCGGCAGCGAGGACTCTTTCCTTCATCACGCTCTCGCCGCAATCGCCAATTTCCTGTACCAGCGCGCGGATCGCATTGTCGTCGTCAGTCCTGCGTTCGTCGAGCCTCTTACGATCCGCTGGCGAGTCCCCGCGGGAAAAATCGCCGTCGTCGAAAATGGCGTCGAAACCGATCTCTTCGCCCCGCTGCCTCAGTCCACCAACGATGCCCTGCGCCGCGAATTCGGCGCAGAAGGCAAGTTCCTTGTCGCCTACGTCGGCACCATGGGCAACGCGCACGGTCTCGAAACCCTGCTCGACGCTGCCGCCCGGCTGCGCGCTGAGAATCCGCATGTGCTGTTTCTTCTGATCGGCGAGGGCGCCGAGAAAGAGCGCATCAAGTCCCTGGCGCAATCCCGTGGCCTCGACAACGTTCGCTTTCTCGATCAGCAGCCCCGCGAGAAAATTCCGGCTTTCATCTCCGCCTCCGATGCCTGCCTTGTGCTCCTCAAGAAAACGGACGTCTTCAAGACCGTCATCCCGACGAAAATGCTCGAATTCATGTCCTGCGCCCGCCCGGTCATTCTCGGCGTGGAGGGCCAGGCCCGCCAGATTGTCGAAGCTGCCGGGGCTGGACTCGCCATCGAACCTGAGAACGCGGAGCGTCTCGTAGATGCGATTCAACAACTAGCCGCGAATCGGGATATAGCTCTCTTGATGGGGCAAAAGGGAAGGGAACACATCCTGCAGGATTTCTCCCGCAACCGGACGGCGGAAAAATACATCCAGGTTCTTCAGACGTTATTGGCAGGGCACTGAACGAATGACGCAGAGGTCAAAGCATCTCGAACGGCTCTGTTGCCCGCAGCACTGGCAACTGGGTACTGAGTACTGGCAACTGGCCACTGCTTTACGGACGCACGGTGTAAATCGTGACCGCCGTCGCCAGTGACATGGCTGCCTCGAAGGAGCGCCCGGCAAACACCCGGCCTCCGCTCACTGGCACGAAGAGTATATCGTCGGCTTGCAGAGTCACGTCTGGAGCCTTCGCCTCGAGCATCTTCTTCAGTTCGATCTTCGTTTCCGTCATGCCCGAAGGCGTCTTGCGAATGATGCGAGCGCCTCCCATCTTGGCGGTGCGGTTCGTCCCGCCGGCCAGCGCCAGAGCCTGCAGCACGGTAAGCGTTCCGTTATCCACCAGCAGTCCACTGGGACGGCCCACGTCGCCTACGACATAGATAATCGGCGCCCGCGGCACATTGATCGTGTCGCCGGGCAGTACCTCCACATTTCCACTGACATCGTCGCCAAGATTGCGGGGCAGCACCACCTCAATCGGTTGTGCCTGATTCCTGCGGATGATGCTGATCTTGCGCGAAGCGCTCGGCGTAAATCCTCCCGCCTCGGAGACGACTTCGTACAGCTTGTGGTCGGCTACGTCGGGATAGATGCCGGGTTTGGCCACTTCTCCAATCAGCGCCACTCCCTGCGATGCCGCGTCATCCACGAAGATGGTTGCGTGCGGATTGCGGACAAAGCCCCCTTCCGCCAGCCGCTTTTCAATGACTGTCTGAGCTTCTTCCAGCGAGAGGCCCTGCACATGGACGTAATCCACCAGCGGAAGATAAACATCCCCCGAATTGCTGACTCGCGCCTTGGTAGCCAGCTCCGGAACGTTGTAGACGCTGACTTCGATCAAGTCTCCCGGCCCCAGCTTGACCGTGGCCGACCGTGGTGTCTCATCCTTAGGCTCGTTTGTGGACTTGGATTGGGCGTGATCCGCCCCAGAAACGCTCACCGCCGCCTGCGACGCCGCCTGTGCTGCCGGAAGCGCTTGAGGGGCCACATTCTGCCCAGGCTGAGCCGCGCTCGCCGGCTGCTGAGCTACGCCGCTGCTCGGAACCACCAGCCCAGACAACAAGCATAGCCGGACAAGACGTTGGCGGATAAAACCTGGTGAGCCCGCGTGCATCAGCAAACCCCTGTTACAAAGGCAATTTGGATGCAGTCTAGCACAGCCAGCCGCGTCGACCGTCCCCATTTTGCACGGAAGGGCCGAGTTTTCCACAGGTTTTCCCCTGCCGCTGATTGAAACGGCACCGCCGGGCCTGTTACAGTCAGAAAACCCTCGAGACTCAACAGGTATCTTTTCACTAACTATCAGCCGCCGCTGGTCACTGCATACTTTCTGTAGAAGGCGCGGAGCGGTCGTCCGGGCCTGGGCCGAGTTTTGCTGAGGTTGCTCCGTTGACAGTCATTCTCCTGGCGAGCTTTCTGCTGTCTCTGCTGTTGGCCTTCGTCCTGACGCGGTACGTCCGTGACCTCGCCAACCGGCGCGGCTGGGTTGCCGTGCCGACACAGGAGCGTCATCTTCATTCGGTTCCACTGCCGCGGCTCGGCGGCGTTGCCATCTACGTTTCATTTTCCATCTGCATGGCCGTTGCCTTGCTCTGGGCCTGGCAGACTCACCGCCTGCATTCGGGCATTTCTTTACAAAGGACGCTCACCATCCTGGCTCCGGCGTCCCTGGTTTTCCTGCTGGGCGTCTACGACGACCTTCGGGGAGTCGGTCCATACTTCAAGTTTACGGTGCAGGGAATTGCCGCAACTGCTCTGTTTGTCGGGGGCTTGCGCATCGTCAACATCCCCGTACTGTTTGGCAGCCATCAACTCCCGTGGTTTATCGGACTGCCCTGCACGATCTTGTGGGTGCTGGCCATCACCAACGCCTTCAACCTGATTGACGGCCTCGATGGCCTGGCGGCTGGATCCGCGCTGTTCTCCACCCTGGTGGCTTTTGTGGTCGCTCTGCAGAATGGGCCGTCGCTGGTCACCGTAATGACCATCGCGCTGGCCGGAGCAATCCTGGGGTTCCTCCGATTCAACTTCAATCCAGCGACGATCTTTCTGGGCGACTCTGGCAGCCTGTTCATCGGTTTCGTGCTGAGCGCCCTGGCTCTGGCCGGCGCGCAAAAGGCTCCCACCATCGTGGCCGTCGCCATCCCGGTCGTTTCCTTCGGCCTGCCGATCCTGGAGACCACGCTGTCCATCTTCCGGCGCCTGATTAGTGGACGTCCGGTCTTCACCGCCGACCGCGAGCACATTCACCACAAGCTCCTGCAGCACGGCCTGACTCACCGCCAGGTCGTCATCCTGCTTTACGGCGTCTCCGCCGTTTTTGCTCTACTGAGCCTGTTCCTGCTATGGCCGACCGGAAGCTCTCTCGGCCTGGTGCTGGCGGTTTTGGGTATCGGTATCTGGATCGGAGTTCAGCATCTCGGTTACCTCGAATTCGGTGAACTGGCCCGCGTCGCCCACCGCACCCTCAAGCAACCGCAGATTTTCGTCAACAATCTGGCCATTCGCCGCGCCACCGAGGAACTCAAAGTCGCCCGCGATTATGAGCAGATTCGCCGCGTTCTGTTGGCCGCTTTTGGCAGCAACGATTTCGACGGATTTGAATTGAAGCTGGACCTGCTTCCTGGCGAACTGCTCCCCTCCGATGCCGGCGATCCTAGTTCTCGCCGCGCCATCTCGTTTCGCTGGAGCAAGCCCGGCGTGGCCCAGCTTTTTTCGAGTGCTCCTGTGTGGACCCTGGCCCTGGACCTGTTAAGTTCCGCCAATCGCCGCCGCGGCACGCTGTTCGTGCGCCGCCTGTACTCCTCCCGCGATCTGCAACTCGACATCAACCTGCTGACTTTTGCCTTCCCGACGGCTCTCGCCGATGCCATTGACCGCACGCTCGCTCACTCGGCGCAAGTCATCGCCCTGCCCGGTCAGGATACCCCGCTGGTTGCCGCCCAGGCCGGCTAGCCTCTCGCTCAAAACCGGATACAATCTCGCTTTGCTTTGCGGACCGTTCCCATGCACGTCCTCCACGTCGTCGGCGCCCGTCCCAATTTCATGAAAGCAGCGCCCGTGCTGCGTGCCTTGGCCGCGCATTCGGCAGTCCGTCAGACTCTGATCCACACCGGCCAGCACTACGACGCCTCCATGTCTGACGTCTTTTTCCGTCAGCTGGATTTGCCAGCACCGGACTGCAATCTGGAGGTCGGCTCTTCCACCCACGCCCAGCAGACCGCCGCCATCATGGCGGCTTTCGAGCCCGTCCTGCTCGAGCGCAAGCCCGACCTCGTCCTGGTCTACGGCGACGTGAACTCCACCGTCGCGGCCGCTCTGGTCGGTTCCAAACTTGGAGTCCGCGTCGGCCACGTGGAAGCCGGGTTGCGCTCGCGCGATCGCAGCATGCCCGAAGAAATCAACCGCTTGCTGACCGATCAGCTTTCTGATCTGCTGTTCACGCCTTCCGCCGATGCCGACGAGAACCTGCTGCAGGAAGGTATCGAGCCTTCCCGAATCCACCGCGTCGGCAACGTCATGATTGATACGCTCGTCCGCCTGCTCCCGCGCGCCGCCGAGCACTTTCCGCCCAGTGTGCCTGCGCCTTACGCCCTGGTTACGCTCCACCGCCCCTCGAATGTAGATGATCTGCCCTGGTTGCGGGAATTGCTGGCCACGCTGGAAGACCTGAGCCGCCAGCTCAACATCGTTTTTCCAGTGCATCCGCGCACTCGCCAGCGGCTTGCGGAATTGGACGCCGTCGCCGCCAACGCCCGGCTCCGCCCGATCGAGCCTCTGCCTTATCTGGAATTTCTCGCCCTGCAGCAACGGGCGACATTGGTCGTCACCGACTCGGGCGGAATTCAGGAGGAGACTACATTCCTCGGCATCCCTTGTCTCACGGTGCGGGACAACACGGAGCGGCCCATTACCATCACGCACGGAACCAATCAGTTGGTGGGACGCAACCTGGAACGGCTGCGGACGGCTGCGGCAGAAATCCTCGAGAAGAGCTCGCCGATGAAAGATCGGAATCAGAGCTGCCGCGTGCCCTTGTGGGATGGACACGCCGCCGAGCGCATCGCCACTATCCTCATCGAGGACGCAGCTCAAAGCCGCCAAGCACGACGCGGATAGCGAGAGGCGCTAGGTTCTACAGCTTCGCGCTGGCGTAGGAGTTGATCTCGCAGTTCAGGCAGACTTCTTCAAACGTAGGCGCTGTCCATTGCATAGTTTCCCCCAGTCGTTCAGGCGGGTGTACCGTGAACGTTGCCTTAGCATAGCCCAGGCCAGCGCGCAAATCAATCCCTGCTGCGCGAATCCGTGCGGCCACAACCCGCGCCCGGCAAGCCTTTTGGGATCATGAGCATAGTCGGCCGCAAAATCCTGCACATCAACTTCGCACTGCCCGAGTTCTGTCTGCTTTTTCCACATGGGAACCCGCTCTGCTACTTTCACCCACCTTGCCCTGTATTTACCTTCGACTGCACCGTGGAAGTGAGGAACACGCAATCATGTTTGGCAAGACAGGATTTGGCAAGAGTGTCTACGGCTCCGCTTTCAAAGACCTCCCTTTCGTTCCCCTGCAGTCGGCAACTTTCTGCGTGCAATGTGAGTTGATCAGTTCCAGCCGCCGGCCGTATTGTCTGGCGTGCGGCAGCACGGCGCTGCTCGGACTCTCGCGCGTCCTGGGCGGATCGCTCGGTCGCCAGCGGACCGCGCATCTCATCACCGACTCCGAACTCGACAGCTTGGTCCGTGACCTGCTGCACACCGTTCCCGATCCGATCATGAACGAAGCGGATCCCTACGCCGATCATGCCTACGCGGATCATTCCCGCACGCCGTCGCTGGCCCTCCGCAGCCAGTTGCGCGTTGCCAATGCCGCTCATCCTGCCTCCGGTTTTCGCGCCGTGGCCGTGCCCGAGGAAATAGAAATTCGGCCGGCAGAACTCGACCTCGAGCCCGCCATCAGCGCCATTACCGAGCGTGCCCAGCATCTGACCGGCGCGACTGGAGCCGCCATCGCCCTGCGCGCCGGCGACGAAATTGTCTGCCGCGCCCGCACCGGCCGCACCTCTCCTGACCTGGGGGTTCGCCTGCAGACCGATGCGGCATTTCCGCGGAAGCCGTGCGTTCGGGCGAGATCATGCTCTGTCACGACGCCGAGCGTAATCCCCGCGTGGATCTGGCTAGCTGCCGCCGTCTCGGTGTCCGTTCCATCCTGGTCTCGCCCTTGCGCCACTACCGGCGCACGCTGGGCATTTTCGAGGTACTCTCATCCTCTCCGGGAGCCTTCGACGAGCGCGACGTGGCCACCATGCAACTCCTGTCCAGCATGATGGTGGCCGCAATCTCCCGCATTTCCAGCCTCCGGCAGGCTCAGGCCCTGCGCCGCGGCCGCTAGCCCGGCCCTGGCCGGCGGTTTCCCACCGTGACACAGCCCGCCGAGCCTGTCGTCCTTTTCATTTTCTTCCCTGCTTACTTTTCCTCTGTCCCGCGCTAATATGATGGAAGCGCCCAGCTTCGGTCCCGTTTCCCGGATAGCTATGACCTCCGCCCTTTCATCGGCACATGCCAATCGCCGGCGCCGTCTGCGTCACAAAGTGCAGACGCCGGCTTACGCCACGTTTGCCGAGCGCCCTGAAGGCGCGATGCTCGACCTGCATGAAATCATCAACATCAGCGAAGACGGTGTCGCCATTCAGTGTCACTCTCCGCTCGAGGCCGACCGCCGCCTCAAGCTCTGCCTGGACCTGGCTGGAAGCGCCGAGCATATCTACACCACCGGGCAAGTGATCTGGACCAGTGATGCTGGCCGCGCCGGTCTGCGTTTTTCCGAATTGCATCCCACATCGCTGTTTCTTCTGCGCGAGTGGCTCTTCCTCAACGCCATGGCCGAAGTGGTCACGTCTGAAGCGGCCGGCGCCCCGGTGCCGCACGTGCCTGCGACTCCCGGCTACACCGATACCCTCGCGGCCGTGACCGCGGTGCAGCGGGAAGTCGAGGCTCTCGGCCGAGATCTGGCTGCGGCTCTTCGTTTGATTGCCGCGCGGACCCAGACCTTGCTGCGCGCTTCCGGCGCCGCCATCGCGCTCGCGGCCGCCGAACCGGAGATCATGGAATGCCGTGCCAGTTCGGGCTCCGATGCTCCGCCCGTGGGAACCCGCTTGCAGGTCGGCTCGGGCTTCTCCGGAGAATGCGTGAAAACCGGAAGGCTGCTGCGCTGCGACGACTCCGAGTCCGATCCCCGCGTGGACCGCGAGAGTTGTCAGGCGCTGGGCATTCGCTCCATTCTTGCCGTTCCGGTTCGCGTGGGCGAGAAGTCCATCGGCCTCGTCGAAGTTTTTTCCGGCAGTCCCAACACATTTAATGAAGCCGATAACCGCGTGCTGCAGCGTCTGGGGGAAACTGTTCTCGCCGCACTGAACCGCGCCGCCCGCGCCGAGAACTTGCCGCCCCTCGCCGCTACCTCGACAGCTCTTTCCTTCGCCCCAAACCCCGGCAGCGTGCTCTTCGCCTCGACGCCCGAGGAAAAAAAGCAGGAAAAATCGGAGGAAGAACAGCAAGGGGGCGGCATCAGCCTGCCGCGTTCCTATCTGATCATCCTGGCTTGCCTCGCCGCCACGATTTTTGGCGCACTCGGTTACGGTCTCGCCCCGTGGATTCAAAAAGAAGTTTCCCCGTGGCTGCAGGCAAAACTGCACCTGCGCCCGACTCGTTTGCCGACGGTGCTGGCCTCCGCCCCCGCGCCCGGCCCCACCGTCGAAACCGCAACTCCCGAACAGCTCCAGCAGATGGCTGAAAAGGGTGACCCCGCTGCCGAGAACGCGCTCGGCCTGCTCTTTTTTCAGGGAGACGCCAAGGCTGGCATCCGGCAGGATGAAAAGGAAGCCTTTCGCTGGTTCAATCGCGCCGCCGAAGATGGAAGTCTCTCGGCCCAGGCCAAGCTCGGTTTCCTGTACGCGGGCGGGCGTGGCGTCCCTAAAGACGTGAACCGCGCCTATTTCTGGACCGTGCTGGCCCGCGCTCGCGGGGACGAGAGCAACAAGTATCTGGCTACCGTTCTCTCCTCCAACATGACCCGCGGCCAGGCCGCCGCCATCGAGCAGCAGGCCGATCTTTGGCTCCAGCAGCACTCCGCCCCCGGCAAGCCCAACGCCGGCCACTGAAGAAGACCTCGCCTTCAGACCTCAGACTGCGACCCTTTTGCGAGGCGTCATCCCGAAGCCCCGCGCTTTTTACCAGCGGGGCGAGGGATCTCCCGTGGCACTGCGTCTGACCTCCGAAGTCCGACGCCCGACCGGCGTTAGAATATCTACAGAGCCCCACCGTGCCCACGCTTCGCACTATCCTCGACGAAAGAGTCCGCGAGGCCGATGCCTCGCTCTACCAGAAGCTCGAGAACAACCGCGTCCGCTGTTTCTCCTGCGGACACTGCTGCCCCATTCCCGAAGGCCAGCCTGGCGTCTGCAAGGTTCGCATCAATCGCGGCGGCACGCTCTACGTTCCCTGGGGATACACCGCCGGCATGCAGTGCGATCCCATCGAGAAGAAGCCATTCTTTCACGCTTACCCCGGAGCCCTCGCCTACAGCTTCGGCATGCTGGGCTGCGACCTGCACTGCGCGTATTGCCAGAACTGGGTGACGTCGCAGGCGCTGCGTGATCCGCAAGCAGTCTCGCCGCCCCTGGAAGTTTCCCCTGAGGCGTTGGTCCGCGACGCTCTCCATCAGGGCGCGAAAGTCCTGGTCAGCACCTACAACGAGCCGCTGATCACCAGTGAGTGGGCGGTCGCGATTTTCAAGGAAGCCAAAGCCGCCGGCCTCCTCACCGGATTCGTTTCCAACGGCAACGCCACCCCGCAGGTTCTCGAATACCTCGCCCCGTGGCTCGACCTCTACAAAGTGGACCTCAAGAGTTTCGACGACCAGCGCTACCACGAACTCGGCGGCCGCCTCGGGCCGATTCTCGACAGCATCCGGCGCATCCACCAGATGGGCCTGTGGCTCGAGATCGTCACCCTGCTCATCCCCGGCTTCAACGATTCTGCCGACGAACTGCGCCGCCTCACTGAATTCATCGCCGCCATTTCGCCCGACATCCCCTGGCACGTCACCGCCTTCCACGGCGACTACAAAATGCAGGGCGAGGACCAGCGGGATACCACTCCCGACGATCTGCAGCGCGCCGCTGAAATTGGCCGCCAGGCCGGCCTGCGCTACATCTACGCCGGCAACCTCCCGGGCCGCATCGGCCGCCTCGAACACACAGTTTGCCCGCAATGCAGCGAGACGCTAATCCGCCGCTCCGGCTACTTCATCGAGCAATACCGCCTTACCCCCGAAGGCCGCTGCCCGCGCTGCTCCTGCCAGATTCCCGGCCGCTGGTCCCGCCAGTTCGATGGCCAGATCGCCGATCGCCCTTTCCTGCCGCACAAACGCTCCCGTTTGTTTACAATCACAAGTCGTTGAATCATGACGCAACGGAGAACAGCCACATAACCGGCGTGATGGGGAAATCCCGGCGGAAGCGCCATGAAACGAACTAGCCGCGAAGCGGCGCAAAAATGCAGCCCACGACGCAAGCCGTGGGTGCAAAAGGGGAGCGGGAACAAGCCCCGGAGGGGTGAAAGAGAAGCAACGACACAGACTCCCTCACGGACGACATCACTCATGCGCAAGATGCTCATTTTCTGTCTGCTCGGCCCCTTACTTCTCTCCGCCTGTTCTCCGCGCAGCTTCCTCACCCGTCGCCTGGCCGCAAACATGATTGCCGCCTCGCCGAGTTTCAAGAACCCGCAGCAATACGTTCTGCAAACTGGTGTCCTTTCCAACAAGGACTTCATCGCTCCCGAGTATCTGGTGCTCGGGCATCACGGCTGGATTACCGCCTCTAGCACTGCCTGTCCGCCAGGTCAGGCCCCTCCGCCGTGCTGGGACGTCCTGTTGACGCCGTCGGGCGTCGAGGTCGTGCGTGCGGCGGTACCCGCGGGCCAAAACGACCAATCCACCTTCACCATTCCCATTGCCAGGAGAGAACTGATCGGCGTAAACGGCATCAGCAAGCAGGGCAACGCCGCCGAAGTGGATTTCACCTGGAAATGGGTTGCTCTGAACGAAATCGGCGGCGCTCTCTACACCGGCGACGTGCACTATCGCTCGACCGTCAGTTTTCGAGATTACGATGACGGTTGGCGTCCGGTCACGACCACGCCGCGACCCGACCAGGATCTCGACGACGCCCTCAAGAACGCCGAGCCGGTGCCGTGACCTCCCCTTCGGAGCCGCAATGGATCTCTCCTGCGGCGGCATGGCTGAATCCCCGCCGCCTCCGCGCCCATGCCATCGTGCTGGCCTTGTGTCTGTGGGGAGTCTTTGCCGCAGATTTCGCCACGCCCGGATTCCTCGACCGCGCCGGCAACATCAAGTTTCAGGACTTCCTGCCTTTCTATATCGCCGCGCAACTCATCCGCGAAAACCGCGCCGGTGATCTTTTCGACTTGCAGATCGCCGACGATGAGTTGCGGACAATCGTTTCCCAACCCGGCGCTGACCAGCCCAGTCGCCCGCGCCTGCCCATGGTCTACGGTCCCCAGGTCGGCCTGCTGTTTGTTCCTCTGGCGCATTTTTCCTTTCCCGTGGCTGCGAGAATATTCACGGTCTTCAGCGGCCTGCTTTATTTCGGCTGCATCTTCGCGATTTGGAGAACCTGTTCCGCGCTGCACTCTTTCGCCGCACTCGTCGCTTTGAGCGCGCTGGCCTTTCCGCCGTTCTTCCACTTCGCGGTGCGCGGCCAGCTTTCCGTGCTCCTGCTCGCCTGCTTCACTGCCGCGTTTCTGGCGCGGCGCGCCGGCCACGACTGGTGGGCCGGCGTGGCTCTCGGCTTCCTGATCTTCAAGCCGCAGTTCCTCTTGGCGATTCCGCTGATTTTCTTGCTCTCGGGGGCATGGCGTCTGCTCATCGCGGCCCTGCTGTCTGCAGCCGCGCAGGTCGTCTTCGCATGGATGTATTTCGGCACCGCCGTGATGCGCTCCTACCTCACCACGCTCCTTCACGTCTCGCGCTGGATCGCCATCACCGAGCCAGGACAGGCTCCCATCCAGATGCACTCCCTGCGCGCCTTCTGGTCGCTGCTCGTGCCCTGGCCGCACGCAGCCTTCGCGCTGTACATCCTGACGTCTGTCGTCGCCGTCGTGATCGCCGCCGCCGCTTGGAAATCGGCTATGCCGCTGGCTCTGCGCTTCTCGGCGCTCACGCTGGCTGCCGTGCTCGTCAATCCTCATCTCTTTGTCTATGACCTGCTGGTTCTCGCCCCGGCGCTTCTGCTGCTTGCCGACTGGTCTGTGCACCATCCCCAGCGACCCACTTCTGCCCTTATGAACCTCCTGCTGTATGCCGCTTTCCTCCTACCACTGTTCGGTCCGCTCGCGCACTGGACCCACCTTCAGCTGTCCGTCCCGGTCTTCGTTGCTCTGTTGTGGATTCTTTGGCGTGAGTCGTCGGAATGCTCCGATCCCCAGCGTGCGCGGTCGGCGACGTAGGGGCGGACGCATTCGTCCGCCCGCCGGGCGCAGCCCGGCAGCTCGCTTTGTCATCCTGAGGAGGGCGCCCTTTGCCCGACGAAGGACCTATGCAACTCGCCGGCAGCTTTGCCGCTGTCGGCAAAATGCACAGGTCCTTCGCTTCGCCCAGGATGACAACGCAGAGATGGCGGCTCCGCCCGGCCCGCCAATCGCGCCCGCACGGGATTCATCCGGATGTAGTCCCGATGATATTGGTAATCCAAAAAGTGGCGCACCCGATGATTCGTGAAGCTCGCTTGCCACACGGGTGGCAGGATTTCAGCCGATAGGAAAAACCTCCCTTGATGAACTGCATGGCCCGCTCCAAAGAAATCTCCGGCGCTGGCGTCAGCAGCGCGTGAACGTGGTCGGGCATGATGACGAATTCGTGAAGCAGAAATCTTCGTTGGTCGCGATAGTGGGCGAGGGTTTCGATAAGGAGGTTAGCCGTTGTTTCCCGGCGAAAGATTGGACGGCGTTGGGCCGTAACGGTGGTGACGAAGAAGATGCGGTTGGAGTCCATTTGGCGATGGTCGTAGGGAGGAAAGAGTTTTGTCTGTGAGAGATGTCACAAATTGTGGCAGGCGATTCCAAAACCGAACACGGGGCCTAAAGGCCGGTTCTGATTGGGGGATCGCAACGCGGCGCTGAAGCGCCGCTCTTCCACCGGCTACTTGCCCGCGCTGGCTAGCTTCACGCCTTTGGAATTCGCCGCGTAGCGGGCGATGCCCTTATACAGCGCCTCGGCGATCTCTTCGCGGTAGCCGTCGGAGCGCAGCCTCTGCTCGTCGGTGGGACTGGAGACGAACGACACTTCCGCCAGAATTCCCGGCATGGCGCTTTCGGTGAGCACTACGAATCCTGCTTCTTTGATGCCGCGGTCGCGCAGGCCCGGATTCTGGACAGAGAGCGTTCCGTAGAGCGAGCGCTGCACGCTGGCCGCCAGCCGGCGCGACTGCTCGATGCGTTCGTGCAGGTCGGCTGGCGTCAGTGAAGGCGCGGCTGAGTTGTTCGCTCGCGCGTCCGCATCTTTCGCATTGGGCGAAGTGAAGGTGTTGGTGAAGTAGGTCTCCACGCCACGCGCCGAAGGCAGGTCGCTGTAGTTGGCGTGCACGGAGATGAACAGATCGGCCTGCGCCTTGTTGGCAATTTCGGCGCGCTCGTCGAGCGGAATGTAGTTGTCGTCGTTCCGGGTGAGAATTACGTCCGCGCCCAGCCGAGATTCCAGCAGCTTGCCCAGGCGCTGCGCGATCTCGAGGACCAGGTCTTTTTCCAGCAGGCCGCGCTTGCCGACCGTGCCAAGGTCCCAGCCGCCGTGGCCGGCATCCACCGCGATGCGCATCTTGGGCACGCGTGCCCGCAGCTGCATGTCTTGCGGCGTTGGAGGCGGAACCACGATCGCGAGTTTCTTCGTCTCAGTCTCCGCAGGTTTGGCGAACAGGTTGACCACGTCATGCGCGGCCGCTCCGATCTTGCGCACTTCGACCACCAGCCGATACGGATTCGGCTCCAGGCTGACGGAGAAGTTGGAGTTGCTCCTGGTCTCAAGCACCACGCGGGTCATGCCGGCGACGGGCTGCGCCAGCCGCACGCGGCCGAGCAGCGCATCGCCGATGTCCACCGGCTTGCCGAGGAGATCGGGCGCGAGCTGCGTGTCGTGGAGATCGAAGTAGATGCGGTCCGGACCGGCGATGCGATGCGCCTCGTACTGCACCTGATCTTCGAGGTCCAGCACGACGGTGCTGGAATCCGACGAAGACCAGTGGCGGACGCCGGTGATGCGGGGAAATTTAGATAGCTCCTGCGCGGTGGCGGGCGCGACGTTGGGCTGTGAGTCATCGGCTGCGCCCAATGCGGCGCTTGCGGGAGCGGCGGGAGCGGCGTGCGCGTCCTTGCCCGCTGCTGCGGCAGGTCTCGAAGGCATACTCTCGGTGCGAATCATGACGTCGCCCAACTGCGCGGTCTTCAGCTTCCACCACACGCCTCCCGCGAATGCGGCCGCGATCACGATGCATACGAGAAGAACCAGCATGCCAGGGAAGTGATGCTCGGGCTCTGGTTCCTCGGCGAGTTCGGATTCGGCGGCGGCGGCAAGCGCCGTTTCCATTTCCGCGGGTTGATCGAGGACGAGTTTTGGTTCGGCCGCGGTCCCGCTGTCGGCAGAAGATTCAGACTCGGTCTCTTCCGCGCACGGCGAGTGCGAATCCATGCGTGCTGCTTGTGGCGGCGGAGTCGCCGGCGCGGCTACGACCCGGCTGGTCGTGTGGGGCGCGGCCGGGATCGCAGACGCAGGAGCTTCGAGCCTGGTTGCGGCCACTTCCGCGGATGCGGCAAAGCGATCTTCATCCTCCGGCCGCAGTGCGCCCACCACCAACTCGGCAAGCAGGCTCAGGTTGCGCACATCGCTTTCGTTGAAGCCGAAGGGCCAGGCGGAAAACGATTCCAGCACGCCAATGACGCGTTGGCGTCCGCACAGCGGGACGGCCACCATGGAGCGCGCGCCCAGCCGCCGGCACGCCTGCAGGTTCACCCGCGGATCGGTTTCGGTGTCATCGCAGCTGACGACCTGCGCTCCGCGAAAGCAGGCTCCGGAGAAGGCGGAATCGCGATCAATGCGTTGGCCTATGTCGGGCCGGATGTTGCCGGCGGCCGCACGCAGAACGATCTCGTCGTTCTCCGCCAGCGCGATGGCCAAGCCGTCCGCGCCGGTAATGGCGACCGCGCGCTCGGCCACCAGTTGCAGCACCTCGTCGAGAACAAACTGCTCGCTGCCGTCGAACTCCGGCGCGGGTGCGCCCGCATCGAAGGAGGGATGCCGCGCGGCCAGACCCCTGCGGCGGCGCAGTTGGTCATGCAGCGCGGCGAATGCCAATAGCGCCTGCAGCGCGTCGCAACGAGAAGGGTTGTTGTCCGGATCGATCGGCATCAGACTTGCGTCTGAGCGCTCGATGATGGTCATGGGAATCCCGCCCGTTTCGCCGGGCCAGGCGGGAACACGGGCCCCGTCGAAGCGAATTTTCGCCTCCGACTCCGGTTTGGTAGGAGTTTGCACGTTATGAGACCAATCTCACTTCAAACTTATCGAGCTTCGGAGTGCGTTTCAATGACCCGGGGGTGACCTTTCGGGCATGTCCTTTGGTGTGAGACCGAGCGTGGCACGCGGCGGACATCGCGCTTGCTTGGCGGAACCAGCGCAGTTACTCAGCCTGCGGTCACGACACGGGCTAACATCTGATTGATAAAGGTTTAGCCGGATTTTCTTCAGGTAAAACACGAATGCACGTGGAAATCTCCACCGCACGACAGGCGCGATCCCGTCACCGGCACGAACCGCGGATGCTGACGTACGTCACGCTGGATCAGGCGAACGGCGGGATCATTCGCAATCTCAGCCACGAAGGCATCGCGGTGCAGGTGGTGGCGGCGGTCCGCCCGAAGCAGCAGTTTCGGGTGCGCTTTGAGTTGCGCTATCCGCGGCTGCGTGTGGAAACGCGCGGAGAAGTGATCTGGGCGACTTTTTCGGGACAGTGCGGCATCCGGTTCCTGGATCTTTCCCCGCGCATGGCGCGGCAGATTGACGAATGGATCTTCGGCAGTCTGCTCGAGGGGGTTCCGTTCTATCAGGAGCGAGAGCGGCCAGCGTTGACCGAATCGCTGATCAGCATGCCGCTTCCGGCGGTTGAGGAAGACGGCCTGATCGTTTCCGGGGCCACGGCCAAGGTGATCGAATTGCCCGCACGGCCCGAGCCGCCGGATGCAGGGCCGACGCTTCCTCAACGGGAGGTATTGCCTCAGGAACCGATGGGACTCGATTGGCTGTCGCAGCCACTCTCCAGCCGCGGCCTGGCCTGGACCGTCAACACTCTGGCCGTGGTAGCTTCCTTGCTGCTGTTCGTGCTGGTATTTCTGGCGGTGACGCGCGAGCTTCCCAAGTGGCCTGCGGCCATGGCGGTGGGCGCAGCGGTAGGCGTGACGGTGCTGTATTGGGGATTCTTCAAACTTTTCGGAGGGTCCAGCCCGGGGGCAAGGCTGGCTCGCATGGCGGGATATCATCTGGAAGAGGAAGAAGAAGGTGATGAGAGGTTCCGTTGAAGTTGCCACCTGTGCGGAAAATCTGAGCGTCCGTTTGCCAAGGGGCTAACGGCTCTCGCCGTGGGCTGCATTCTTGCGCCGCTTCGGGGCTAGAACCGCTGAGCTTGATTCCACTGCCGCCGAGATTCGAGTTCTCCCGCACACACTGAAGCCCTCTGCCTCCGGGCCTCAACCGCACGACTAGGGTCGTGCCCTTCCCAAACCCTCAAGCCGGAAAGCGCGTCCTGACGGCCGGTGTTCAGTCCGTGAAATACTGCTGGGCGAGCCAGAGTTGCAGCTTGCGCTGCTGGGCGGGAGCTAACTTGACGAAGTGAAGACCCAGGTTGCCGCGCTGATCCTGCCAGGCGATTTCGGCTTGTGCTCTGGTGGCTCCGCTCGCATTGGGCATGGTGAAGGAGACGGATAACGGCACGTCGGTCTCGACCGAATCGCTGGCGTGAACCTGCATGCCTCCCAGGCTCAGGTTGACAAGAAAGGCTTTTCGTTTCGGCAGGCCCTTGCCTTCGAGGGTGACGGGAACATCGAGGCCGGCGCGGTGGTAGCGCAGGCGTCCATCGAGGATCAGGTTGCGCGCGGCGGAGAGCGTGCGGACGGCCTGTTCCACGGAGATCGGTTTCTCGAAGGCGAACAGGGCGCCGGTATCGTTCAGGCTGGGCTGGCTGTGCGGGCTGCCCATGATCACCAGCGGGACGGTGGCAGCCCGCTTCTTCGCGCACTGCAAATCATGGAGAAGCTCGGCGCTGCCGTTCAAATCACAGTCAACAATGAGCGCGTCCACTTTGGATTTGGTGAGCCGGGCCAGAGCCCGCTGCGGTTCGTTCACGACCGCGACGTCCATGTGAAGACCGCCGAGGATGCATTCCAGAAGACTGACTTCCTGATAATCGCGCGAGACCACCATCGAGGAAAGTGTCATGGCTCCACTCTAGTCAGGCGCGGTGAGAGGACGTAGATAACCAACGTAATGAAGGGGACGCAGGGGCTGTGCGCGCTTCGTGCTGCCCCACCCTAGACCAGAGAGCGCGAAATGATGAGTCACCCGCACTAGCTTGAACCCCGGAAACCATTAAACGCACGGCCGGTATATCCTGTGGAGCATGAAAAAGCAGAGTTCTCAGTTCCTGGCCTCGGTGATTCTCCTTGCGGTTAGTCTTCCCCTTGTCGCGCAGCAGCAGGCCGCACCCTCCGCTGCCCCGAAGCCGGAAGATACCGAAGTCTGGCAGCCGGTTCCTAAGGTCGTGACTTCGGGAGCGGACTGCGGAGCTGCGCCTTCGGACGCGATTATCCTTTTCGACGGCAAGAATCTTGATGAGTGGGTGTCGGCCCAGGACAAGTCCGCGGCGAAGTGGGTCGTTGGCAATGGCATCGTCACGGTGAACAAGTCGGCGGGCAACATCGAGACTCGCCGGAAGTTCCACAACTACCAACTGCATCTGGAGTGGAGAGTGCCTGAGAACATTACGGGCAGCGGACAGGGCCGTGGCAACAGCGGCCTGTTTCTGGCCTCAACCGGACCGGGCGACGCCGGATACGAAATGCAGATTCTCGATTCGTACAACAACCCAACCTACGTCAACGGCCAGGCCGCGAGCATTTACAAGCAGAGCCCGCCGCTGGTGAACCCGAACCGCAAGCCGGGCGAGTGGCAGACCTATGACGTGGTGTGGACCGCGCCCGTCTTCAACCCCGACGGCTCACTCAAGTCTCCGGCGTACGTGACGGCGTTTTTCAACGGAGTGCTGGTGCAGAATCATTTCGAACTGAAAGGCGAGACGCGATATATCGGCCAGCCCTACTACAAGGCGTTCGACGGCGCTCCCATCAAACTGCAGGCCCACGGCGACCCCAGCGAGCCGCTCGCCTTCAGGAATATTTGGGTGAGGGAGTGGAATTAGGGTGGGAGCGCAGCTAGGGAAGGTTTACGCTGAGGGCGTAGATATCTCCACCGCCGCGGTTGACCTGAACCAGCAACGCACCATCCGGAGCAAAGCCCAAGAAAGCGCATCGTATGGCGCCCGCCTGGAGAATGTTCTCGAAGCTATAGATGCGTTGCGGGCTGGATGAGCCGGGCTGAAAGCGGTAAACAGGTTCCCCGGTTACCAGCAGATCCTCGAAATACAACCGAGAGTCGGCTGACCACACGGGAAATGTCAGCACTTTACCGCGAGCGACCTCACTCCAGCGCTGGGTCCTGCGGTCCAGAAGTTTCATCATGGATCCGTCGGCTGACAGGGCAGCAAGGAAGCGGCCGTCGGGAGAAAAGCGGGGGAAGGTAAGTCCATCGGAGCCGGGAATCCTGGTGGTGTTGCCCCGGCGAAAATCGAAGAGATAAAGGCCCGCGTCGGCGGCCGAAGTTTCGCGGGCGTCCTGTTCGAGGGCGTAGACCATGGTCTGTCCGTCCGGCGACCAGTCAGGCCAGTGGCGGGACGGTCCGGCTGGAAGCGGTTGCCGGGAAGAAGCGTTCTCGACAGACCCGAGATGGATTGTGGTCTTGTCTTCTCTTATGCTCTCGAACAGGATTTGTTTTGAATCCGGACTCCAGCGAGCGCCGTATATATTGGCCAGGGGAGGAGCGCCGGCAAGCTGCATTCGGTCGCTGCCGTCGGGGCGGCTTCGCCACATCTGGTTCCCGGAGGTAAAGAGCATCCACTGGCGATCGGGAGAAAAGGAGGCATCCTCGACACTGAAGCCGGGCAAGACCGGTTTGAACTGGTGAGAAGCCGGATCGACGCGGACCACGTCCACCTGGCGAGTCAGGCCGCCGCTGACATAAATCGAACGACCGTCTCGGGAAGGCAGCGCCCCGCCTAAGGTCATGGGCGGGAACGTAAGTCGGATCGGCGCCGGACTCAGCCAGGGGATGCGAATATCGCGCACCGCCCATAGGGCTTCTTGGCCATCCGTGGAAGCAGTGAACATGTAGTAAGAGCCATCGGGGGTCCAGCGTCCGTCCCATGCGCTCCATGCAGTTAGGAAGGGTTGGAGATTCCGGCCGTTGGCGTCAATCTGCCAGAGATGCCGGCCATGCGAGTTGAAGCGCAAGAGTTTACCGTCGGGCGACCAGGCCACGGCCCAGCACTCGGGCAACGCCGCCAGCTGGCGAACACCGGAACCATCCCGGTTGGCTGTGAACAACCCGCTGTTGTTGACGAAGGCAATCTGGGTTCCGTCGGGCGAGTAAGCGACCGAGTCAACAACAATATCTCCCACCCGACGAGGCGCACCGGCGACTATGGGCATCGACCAGAGAGGCAGGTCGGGGCTCATCGCAGTAAAGGGAACGAAAAGAATCTCCGACTGGTCGGGGGAAACAGCGAGAATTTTTGTATCCCGGCCTGAGGGGCCGAACGGCATGCTTTCTCCGCCAGCGACAGAAACCTGCCGTGTGTTCCAGTGGTCCCCGTCCCGATCGAGAAAAAAAAGGCGCGAGCCATCGGATGTGGTTCTGCCCCAGGCCTCGAAGCGCCCCGTGTTCGTCAATCGGGTGATCTGGGTGACGCGAAGCGGCGGAGGAAAAACGGCGCGATAAACCAACCCGCAGGCTGCGACGGAAACTAATCCTACTGCAAGCACACGGACGGCATTCCACTTCGGCTTCGCTTTCGACTCTGCAGGTGGTACGACCGGCGAGGCTGCGCTGTCTTTGACCTCTGCACTCGGTACCGGTTCCAACACGCTCAAGTCAACCCGCACCGGGGAGATGAAGCGGTAGCCCCGGCGTGGAATGGTTTCGATGAAGATGGGATTGTCGGCGGTATCCTCCAGTACTTCGCGCAGGCGGTTCACCGCTTTGTTCAAGCCGAGATTGAAATCCACAAAAGTGCCAGCCGGCCAGAGCCGCTGGATCAATTCTTCCCGCGGGACCATCTCGCCCGGCCGCTCCAGCAGCGCCACCAGAATTTGGAAGGGTTTGTCCTGAAGAATAGTGTGATGACCATTGGTGCGCAGTTCGCCCGTACGCAGTTCGAGTGTGAAATTGCCAAAGGCGACGAGGTGTCTGGTTTCGGGTGCTTTCTCCAACGGCATGGGCGGCCTTCGGGGGGGCGAAACGTCCGGAAAGTGTAGCACGGACTGGCTCAGAACGGGCTAGGGATGCCTGTAAATGGTTGATTGCTTTGTAGTTGTGTCGGGGAACAAACGGGTCACGCAGGGGTCACGCGCCTGCCATTGACGCTGCCGGGTAGGCGGGTCAAAGTTGCGCCGCGGAAAGTGGGGTGGTGACTTTGTTCAGCGCGCCACGCTGACTCGGCGCAGACCCTTACGCCCACAGGAGAAGTGTGCATGAAATCCCTGCAACATGCTTGCATCATGGTTGCAACTCTTACCGCCCTGGCGTTGCCTCTTCCACTAGCCGCGCAGGAGATCGCGAAGCCACAGCACCCTCATCAGTACCATCACTACCAGATAGTTGACCCGGGCACGTTCGGCGGGCCGTCGAGTCATCAGAGCTTTGGCATCGTTCAGGGCAACTTGAACGATCAGGGCGCGTTCGCGCCGGGCGCGGCCGATACGAACGTCATCGATCCGCTTTGTTATGACAACCCTCCAGACTGCTATGCCGCTCATGCATTCCGATGGCAGGATGGCGTCATAACCGATCTTGGCCTACTCCCCGGCGGAACCAACAGCCAGGTCAACTGGATCAGTGCAAGCGGGCTGATGACGGGCCTTGCCGACAACGGCCAAGCGGATCCACTCATCGGGAATCCATTCCAAATTCGCGGGGCCTTTTGGGGGCACGACGGGGTTATCACCGATATAGGAGCTTTGCCGGGCACATATTTTGCCAACCCGTTCGCGGTTAACGACCGCGGCGAGGTCGTCGGCGTCGCCATGAACACAATTCCCGATGCCAACTCGCTGTGGCAGATTGGGTATCAAACGCGGGCATTCTACTGGAAAGACGGGGTGATGCAGGACCTGGGCACTCTGGGCACGGGCACCGATGCCTTGGCTGGCCTGATCAACCAGCAGGGACAAGTCGTCGGGTGGTCATACACCAATGCAATTCCCACCGCCGCTTGCACCAACATGCTTTACAGCTTCACTTTCCCAGTCACTACGGGCTCGTTCATCTGGGACAAACACCATGGCATGCGTGATCTTGGCGGCCTCGGGGGCACCTGCACTCTCGCCGGGGATATCAATAACCGGGGACAGATCGTCGGCGCTTCCTCTCTTGCGGGCGACCAGAACTACCATCCCTTCGTGTGGGATGCAGCGACCGGGATGACCGACCTAATGGGCACGTCGAATGGCGCCGGCTTCGCGCACGCGATCAACGATCGCGGACAGATCGTGGGCGTGGCCTGCGATGCCGTGGGAGAGTGTCACGCAGCGCTTTGGCAGAAGAGTGGTGGAAAATGGCGGGAGACGAACCTCGGCATACTTGCGGTTGGCAATTGTCCGAACCCCACCTCGGTCAATGCGTCCGCGCAAGTAGTCGGCGTTGACTATTGCAACCTGATCTCATTCCTGTCGGAGGATGGCGCCCCCATCGTTGCCTTGAATACTCTTGTGCCCTCCAACTCCAGCCTGCAATTAGGTGAGGTGGGGCAAATCAACGACCGTGGAGAGATCTCCATCAACGCCGCGGACGCGAACGGCAACAACCACGCCGTCCTGCTGGTTCCGTGCGACGAAAACCATCCTGACGTTTCTGGCTGCGACTACGACCTGATTGACGCCGAGACGGCAGCAGCTCGTTCTAATCAAAACGCCACGCAACCCCCGGCAGCGTTGCCCCCAGGCAATCGCATGCCCGGAATGATGAGCCGCTTTCGTTTTCCAAAGGGCCGTCCGGTGCCGGGCCACGGAGCCATGCCTGCTCCCACGGCCAGCCTGGCTGTTCCCAGGAACCCCGCCACCACCGACTGGTTAGCCGACCGTCTGCCGATGCCGGAGTTTCAGCAGCCCACCGCATTCTGTGCAATTAACAACGGCGTACTGACCGGGAGATGTGTTGCCGTCAGCGCTACCTTCGCTTGCAGCGTGCTTCCCAACGTGTGCCCCCAAGGGGAATCGGCGACTTCTCGCGGGACCACCGATTGCAATGGCAGTGCGATCGCTGTTTCCACCACAAAGTGCGATAGCGCGGGTTTCTCGCTCTCGAACTCATCCGCGCTCACACCGGGGACGATAACTCCCGGTGTGTCTTCCTCAGCGACCTTGTCGGTGACCGCATTCGGCGGGTTCAGCGGTTCGGTCGCTTTCACCTGCGCGGTGCAACCCTCGCCCATGCTGGCCCCGACATGCGCCATCAACCCCAGTTCGGCATCACCCGGCACTCCCGCCACCCTGACCGTGAGCACGACCGCGCCCACGAGCGCGTTGCTCTCCGGCGCCGGATCAGGACTGCGCTACGCCTTCTGGTTGCCACTCTTCGGACTCGCCCTGACCGGCGCTGGATTCGGCTCGAAACAGAAAAGCAGGAAGGCGAACCTTATAGGAGCCGCACTGATCTGGATGCTGTTCGCCGGCCTAGTCCTCCAACTCGCCTGCGGTGGCAGCCCCAAACCAGGCACACCCGCGGGACAATACATCATCACCGTTACGGGCACCGACTCAACCGGAACCCTGGTGAACTCCCTCACCTTCGCGCCGCTTTCGGTGCAGTGAAACCGTTATGCGCTGTGGCAGAGCCAACAATTTAGAGCGCGTTATGCGGTTGAGGAGAAGACCAGGAGACATGCAGGAACGCGCTCGTGGTCACCTCCCCCGATACCACTCCACCGTGCGGCGCAGGCCTTCTTCGAAGTCTACGCTGGGTTTGTAGCCGAGGCCGGCTTCCGCTTTGGAAATGTCGGCGAGGGAATGCTTGATGTCGCCTCCGCGCTCGGTGGCGTAACGTGGCGCTCCGGAGTAGCCGGTCAGCGATTGCAGGGCGTGAAACGTTTCGTGGAGCGTAACTTTGCGACTGGTGGCCACGTTGAAGACTTGTCCGGCGGCCTGCGCCGCCGGCGCCTTGCATGCCAGCAGATTGGCGGCAACCGCGTTGTCAATATAGGTGAAGTCGCGGCTTTGTTCGCCGTCGCCGAAGATGGTGGGCTGCTCGCCGCGCAGCATCAGCGTAATGAACTTGGCCAGCACGCCGGAATACGGCGACGAGGGATCCTGCCGCGGGCCGAAGATGTTGAAGTAGCGCAGCGAGACGGTTTCGAGTCCGTAGCAGCGGTAAAACGACGTCATGTAGTGTTCGCTTGCCAGCTTGGCGACGGCGTAGGGCGAAATCGGATCGGGCTTCATGGCCTCGTGCTTGGGCAGGGTGGGCGTGTCGCCGTAGGCGGAAGACGAGGCGGCATAGACGACGCGCTTGACCTTGGCATCGCGCGCGGCGATGAGCACGTTCACTGTGCCGTCTACGTTGGCGCGGTTGCTGCCGAGCGGGTCAAGCACCGATTTCGGAACGGACGGAATCGCCGCCTGGTGCAACACGTAATCCACTCCGGCGCAGGCCTGGTGCATGGCGTCGAGATCGAGGATGTCGGTCTCGCGGAGGTCAATGCTGGAGATGATTTCCGTCAGATTTTCGCGCCTGCCGGTGGAGAAATTGTCCACGCCGCGCACTTGCTCACCGCGGGTCAGCAACGCCCGGGCCAGAGAAGATCCGATGAAGCCGCCGATGCCAGTAATCAGATAGAGAGCCATGACCTGTTCATCATAACGAATCCGGGGAAGAATTCCGGCGCGGGCTTCATAAATAGTTCGCGAATTCTTGCGGCCAGGTTAATTCTCACCGCAAAACGCGGGCTTCGAGTGACGCCGGTCAGAGCGGCGCAGAAGAAGCTCCACCCACCCGGGCTTGTTGGCCTTGTCCCGCCGCCTGGCGGATCAGTTTCCAAAGTTCTTCGCGTCCGGCGCCGGTCTTGGCCGAGAAGGGGAGCAGGCGGGCCGCGGGGTACTCGTCGGCTAAGAGGCGCAAGGCGTTGTGGAGTTGGTTGTTCGACATGCGATCACTCTTGGTCGCGACCAGCAGAAATTCCCGGCCTGCGGCGGAGAGGAAGTCGAGAAGCTGCCGGTCGCTGTGCTGCGGCGGAACATTCGCGTCTATCAAGGCTACACACAGGGCGAGGCTGGAACGCTCGTTGAGGTAGGGGTCTATGAACTTCGACCATTCCCGGGAAATCTCGCGCGAAAGTTTGGCGTAGCCGTAGCCGGGCAGGTCGGCGAAAATCAGCTCCGGACGCGGCTTTCCCGGCCAGCGGATTTCGAAGAAATTGATGCTGCGGGTGCGTCCGGGAGTGGAACTGGTGCGGGCCAGCTTGGTGCCGACCAGGGAATTGATGACGCTGGATTTGCCGACGTTGGAGCGGCCGAGGAAGGCGATCTCGGGCAGGCCGGCGACCGGGAAGTGGGCGGCATCGGTCGCCGCCGCCAGAAAGCGTGACAGAACCCTCATGCTCAAGTTTGCAATGCCGCGCGAGGAATTGGCAAGGGGGGAACTTTTCCGGGTAGTGTCTGAAATGTGCGTTGGTGGAAAACTCTAGGCCGTTGCGCCCATGCCAGCCAATCGGTATCGTTGAGACATGTCAAGCCGCGAAGAATTGAAGGCCCTGAAAAACCTGCTTTCCCAAGCGGATCGCATTCTTGAAACTTCGCCAGCCCTGCCAGAAAACCGCACTGCCTCTTGTCGCGAACTACTAACTTCCGCCCTTGCCCTGACTGACGATCTAATCAAGAACGCTCCCACTCCCGCCGCTACACTCGGTCACAAGGGCGGATCGACTACCGCCAGAAGGCATGGCCCGGAGCACTACCGCCAGATGGCCGCGAAGCGCAAAACGCACGGAGGTGGTAGGCCGCGTAAAGGCTCCGAAAGCTAGCATTTCATTTACGAAGCAAAATGCCTCATCCTTCGCGCAAACCGTACACTTCATCTTGCTCCGGCTGTTCCGGCTCGGCATTCCGTTTTGCTCGCTTGAAGTGGTAGAGCGGCGGGTTGACCGATACGAGTTCCCATCCTTCTTCGCCAAGCGGGCTGATAATTTGCATTATTCCATTCGCATCTATGGTTCTGACCTCAATTACGCGATATTCCCACTGTTCACTCATAAATCACCTTCTAGGCATCGCGGCAACTATCACACGTTGCCAGATGCCGCGTTTGCTCCCTCGTCATATCTACAACGGCTCTCTGATGGTTGGTCAGCGTTTCTTGCACTGCCGACAACTGCTCTGGATCGTTGCTTTTTCGAGCCTCTTCCACGGCCTTTCGTAGATTATTGCAAGCCTTATCGGTTTGTTGGATAGCCAGAGAAAGATTCTTCCCATATTCACACGCCATAACCGAAAACCTCTGCATTACGTAACGTTCTGATACCCTTAAATGCCGAAAACGAAAACGCCCAGCGCGAGGCTGGGGCATTTCCGATTGAACCTAGACACTTCAATCGTAAGCCCTTTCTCGCGCCCAATGCAAGGGTGCGATGCTCGATTCAGATTTCTGGCGAGAACTCGCGGCTGCATTCCGTGAATGCATTACTTCCCACGAAGACTTTAGTGCTGCTCGTTCCTACTACATGAACCAAAAAGTAGGAGAGTGGCGGTTAATCGGAAGCGAAGCCGCGATTGTCGAATTTGACGCGTTGGCGCGTCGTAGTGCGGCCAGAATTACTACAGCACTAGTGGACGATCTGACAACCGTATGGCTCGAAGCGCTCTGGGAGCGAGCCACTACTGGACCTGTGCGAACTCCAAGCGAAGTCGTGAAGGAATACCCTAATGGGCTACTATACTTGCGCGGCACGATCAAAACTGTTTTTCAGGCATCGTCCTCGCTTTGCAGGATACGAGAAGCGGAGGCATTGCAAGTAGAGTTCACAGAAAGACAGCAAACAAATCCCAAAAATTGGTCGCCATTCCGCCGCGAGTATGAGGCGTTCAAAAGTCTCGAGAGCATAATCACAGAGCCAGCCGAACGAATCCCTGAAGAGTTTGCCAGAAACGCTATTGCGCGAATCTACGGGATCAAACCCGAAGATGTTACCCGCGAACAAATTGCATTTGAAGTTGCTGGGCTGCTCTCGGCAACGAAGCGCCATATTGAATTGATCCCTTCAACGATCCAACTCGGATCGCCGTCTACTTTCAACGATGAAGAAAGCGAAACACAGTCCGAACCTGGCTCAGCGAAGCAGCCGCAAGTCGAACAGCCGGAGACTACGAGTGTCGCGGCTGAGACTGTGGCGGCTCAAATTAAAAGACTCCGCGACGAATGCCGATGGACGAATGAGCAATTAGCTGAGGTCGCCCAACTTAGCACGCGGCAGGTAGCACGTCACGTGTTGGGAGAAGCAATGCCTTATAAACGGAACATCGCAGCCTATGAAAGGGTGTTTACTAAGAAATTGAAAAGGCAGATAGTTATAAGCAAGAAGTCATAAAGAAGTCACCTAGAAGTCTGAACGTAATTTCAAATGGCATTGAGACGACTTCGCCTCCGGCCCAGTATGAGCACGGAGGCGAAATGGTTCAAATACGCGGACCACCAAAGCTGGAAATGATCTGTTTTGTGGGACATCGGGGGAGCGGCCCACGCTCCCTCGATTTGTAGATTCTACACGAAATTTCAACATTCTCAGCATTTCAACGCACTTTTCTCTTGACTACAGCTATCGGTAGCTGTTATCTTCAACGCATGACGAATGAAGCAAAAAGCGCGATTTCAATGACTTGCCAGACATGCAATGTTGAGTGTCAACGCTTTGGCAAGCATCGCAACGGATTGCGCCGTTTCCGCTGCCCGAAGTGCCTCAAGACCTACACTGAAGCGCACCGCCGCACGCTGGACACGATGTACGTTCCCCAAGAAAAGGCCGTTCTCGCGCTGCGCCTGCTCCTGGAAGGCAACTCGATTCGGAGCACGGAGCGCATCACCGAACTGGATCGCAACACGATCATGTCCCTGCTCGTGAAGGCCGGGGAGCGCTGCCAGTCGCTCATGGATGACCGGATGCGGAACCTGAGCCTTAAGCACATTCAGATAGACGAAATTTGGACGTTCGTACAGAAGAAAAACCGCCGCGTTCGCAAAGGCGACTCCCCGGAAATCGGCGATCAATGGGTGTTCGTTGCAATCGACGCGGACACGAAACTGATTCCCGCGTTCCATGTCGGCAAGCGTCATCTTGAAGATACGCGCACGTTCCTCTGGAACTTATACGCACGCATCGAAGGTCGCACACAGATCACCACAGATGGACTGAATCACTACCGGGCTGGCATTCCTGACACGTTCGGCTTAGATGTAGACTTCGCGCAGCTTGTGAAATTGTTCGGGGACTTCGGACAAGGCCCCGATGCGAGGTACTCCCCATCAAAACTCACGGAGGTTATCTCCAAGGTCCGCTCCGGCGATCCTGATCCTGACCACATCTCGACTAGTTTCGTAGAGCGCCAGAATCTTACGATGCGTATGGCGATTCGCCGATTCACGCGCCTGACGAACGCTTTCAGCAAAAAGCTGTTGAATCTGAAAGCCGCCGTCGCGTTGCACTTCGCGTACTACAATTTCTGCCGCGTACATTCCAGCCTTCGCGTAACCCCGGCGATGGAAGCGGGGCTAACCGATCACGTCTGGACTATCGCCGAACTGCTCGCGTAATTACGGTAGTCCGAGCTTCTTCTTAATCTCGGCTTTCGCGATCTCTCCGATGACCGCCAAGCTGACACTTGTAAGTCCGCTCATTCGTTCCTTGGTCTTGCTCCAGATTCCGACATCGCGGATATCATCGAGGAACTCGTGGCCTTCCCACGTTAATTTCGAGATTGCGGGCATTCCGAATCCGAGTTGCCCTCTGACAAAGCCAGCCTCGACCAACATTGCAAGGTGATAGCCTAGTTCTTCCGTCGAATGCCCGCTGCCAAATTCATCTGTTTCTGTGAACGTGAACCAACTATTCCCATCAAAGCGAGGGTCCTCTTCAATCTGCAAGAGCAATTCGCGAATGTAGTCCATATCGCGCTTCACGTTAGGATTTATCCGGCATTCTTGTATTTGCACGGCACACACTCCTGTACTACCATTGGATTGAGTGCCGATAGTTTCAGCGAAGCCCCGTTACCAGCGGGGTCTTTTGCTGTCTGGCCTGATTTCTCGCCATTATACGCCGTGCCCTTGGGCTATAATCCTGCCCGCCATGCTTCACATTCTCGCTGGAAACGCTGCGGAAGATGTCGCCTTGATCCTGAAAGCAGCTGTCAGCGGCAAACCCGTTGACTGGATCGTTCCAAAGAAAGCGCATCCCGACGAACGAGTCCTGTTTCATCTACCCAGCCGTGGCTTTGCGGCGCGTGGCGTGATTGGATCGAAGCCAGAACAGGATCAGCCTGGACGATACGGCGCAAGCGTTAAAGCCGTGACGCTCCTTAGCTCTGCTGTGCCACTGGCATTCGTCCGCAAGAATCATCCCGCTTGGAAATGGCCCACGTATCCCAGAAGCTACGCGACAATCGACGGAGCAATAGAGAAGCACCTTGAGGAAGTGCTAGAGGGTTATCAGGCATCGTTGGCAGAGCCGCTGGCCGAAGGCGCATCGCGGTCTGTCTCAGTCACGGTCTACGAACGCAACCCGCTAGCGCGGCAACAGTGCATCGCGCACTACGGGCCGAAATGCTTTGCGTGTGACTTCTCATTTGGCGAAATCTACGGCGAGACTGCCGAAGGATTCATTCATGTTCACCACCTAAAGGCTGTGGCGGGAGCCGGAGAGCGAAAAGTTGACCCGATTAAAGACCTACGTCCGATCTGCCCAAACTGCCATGCGGTTATTCATCTTCAGAATCCGCCGTTGAGTATCGCAGAACTCAAGCGAATGCTAAAGAAAGCCATATTAGTCGCATAGCGTCAAAAGCCGCTACTGGCAAGGCTTTTGGTGTTAACATCCTTCTATGAATTTTCCAATAATCCCACTCAGCGTTACCTTTGGTTGGCGGTCTAAAGACGAACCGAAAGCGGCACTCGCATCAGCAGCGGCACAACCGCTCGTTGCCATTGATCGTGATTTCCTGCTCACACTGGCAATCTTCATCATGCTGTACGGTGTGGTTGTCACGTTATCTGGCATGGCTCTAGCGAGCGCAGCTAGGCGCTAGGGCGACTTCGTCCTTTCGGATCGCGCCAACGGGTGGCGTGTGCCTCAACGCACATTTAAGACACTACCCTTTTCCGGGATACACTCGTGGAACGATGAGAAGACATGGGCTGCGGCTCGCCGTTTCGGCCGCCGCGTCTTTGATTTTTCTGCTGACGCGCACCTTCGATGGCGGCGAGTGGACGGTTGTTCTGAAGGTGCTGAGCATTTTGCTGCTGGCGGTGTCTGGCTTTCGAGTGGATCGCCTGCTGGGGATTGCGCTGGCGGTTTCTTCGGTCGGAGATCTTCTGTTGGGTGTTCGGCGGCTCGGAAGTCTGGATGAAGAGTCGCTGTTTCTCCTGGGGCTGGGCTCGTTTCTGATCGCGCATCTGTTTTATATCGCGATGTTCCGTAGATACTGGGTTCCGGCCTGGTGGAGACTAGGCCCGGCGCGAGCGGCGGGCGTGCTGGCCATCGCGGTCGCGGTCGGGACTGTGCTGGCTTTTTTGCGGCATTCGCTTGGACCGATGCTGGTCCCGGTGGCGGTGTATGCGCTGGTGCTGGCGGGCATGGGCATCAGCGCGCTGCTGGCGGACTTGGGGTCTCCTCTCGCCAGTTGGAGAGCTTTGTTGTTCATTGCCTCGGACACCATGCTTGCCATCAACAAGTTCCACGGTAGTTTCCCGGGCCACGAGCCGCTTGTCTGGATCACGTACTACGCGGCGCAGTTACTTATCCTGTGCGGTGTCGAACGGCGCCTCCGCCAGACGCGAGCAGCGTAGATTGCCCGCGAACGGGAATCTTGACCATAAGTGTCTCCTTAGCCACCGCACAAGGGAACCTGGCTCCGGCACAGAACTCTGGTTCCTTCTTCAATTTGCAACTGCGATTGGGCGGTTTTCAAGGGCTGGTCTGCATTCCCCGAAACTTGAATCCGGCGGCGAACCGAAGTAACCCAACCTTGCCTCTCCCGTGACGGCAGCCCTTTCAACCAAGGCGTCGTTCGGACCGATGGATGGAGTGTCGGGCGGTTTGCATCGCAGGAAGCGAAAAGACGGAAGACAGATTAGGAGACGCCCATGGAGAGCAAGCCTAACGAGATCCTCGAAATGCATACTCTGCTGCTGTGTGCCGACGCGCCATTTCTGGGGACGACCCGGAGCGTACTGAATCAGCTCGGTGTAACCCCCAAGATCGCCGGCGCGTGCGACGAGGTCATGGGGCTGATCCAGCGGCAGGAGTTCAACGTGATTGTTGTGGATTGGCGGGAGATCAACAACCTGGGCGAATTCCTGTGCGCGGTCCACCGGTCGAAGCTGAATCGGGAGTGCGTTCTGGTCGCGATTGTGCGCGACCTGCTCGATCTGCGGCAGGCGTTCGCGGCGGGCGTGCATTTTCTGATTCACAAGCCGGCATCCGCAGTGCAGATCGAGCGCTGCCTGCGCGCCGCCTACTGCGCCACGGTCGTGCGCCGACGCAAGCAGCATCGTGAAGCAGTAAACCTGTTCGCGGCTCTCAGCACTCGTTCGCAGGCCTGGGTTGAAGTTGCGGTCGTGAATTTGGGTGAGGGGGGCGCCGGCATCCGGCTGCGGCCAGCGGCGGGCCGGGTGGAGAATTTGGTGAGCGCCGGAGAGGAAGTTGGCTTGCGTTTTGCGCTGCCTGGTGGCGGCGAGGTGCACGCTGGTGGAACCGTGGTCTGGAGTGGTTCCGGCTCGGCGGGCGTCCGGTTCACGGATATGCCGGATGACGAGCGGCTGCTTCTGGAGCGCTGGCTGACCGGATGCGTTGAACGCCACATGGCGGAGATGTGTGAACGAGTGCGGGCAGTGTGCGCCTAGCAAATCCTCTTCGGTGTCTCCGGGCAGGATGACTTCAAGTCCGGCGCGAGGTGCTGCCAGTTCTGTTTGAGTCCGCATGCTGACGTCTGCAGTGTCAGGCGACTTGCAATCGGAATCGGTGGTACAGTTTTCTCTTCCGACCACCGTGACCTTCCTCGAAACAACCCGGTTGTTTTTCCGGTCGCACGAGGCTCGGGACGAACAGGAATTCGTCCGGATGCACACGGACCCGGAAGTCCGCCGCTACGTGGGAGGCCAGGCATGGCCTTTGGAAAAGGCGAAATACCGCTTTCGGAATCAATACCTCGGCAAGCCCTCGCGAACCTACGGCCTGTGGGCGACGGTTGTGAAAGAAGAACAGAAATACATCGGATGTTGCGGCCTGCGGGCTGTCTACAACCAGAAGGCGGCGCACTTCGCGTATTACCTTGCGCGGCCTTATTGGAGCCGTGGATTGGCGTCGGAGGCCTGCGCGGCGTTCATCGAGATCGCCTTCACGCGCCTGCGGCTGCTCCGCCTCCTCGCGGATGTGGATGAAGGGAACGCCGCATCGAGACATATTCTGGACAAATTCGGCTTCAAGCCAGTGAGCCGGGAGGAGATTGCCGGCAGCGGGCGCGCCATCCTGCTCTATGAACTTTCGAGCATCGAGTGGGGAGCGAGAGCGGTGCACCAAGAAAAACGCCCGCAAGAGCGGGCGTGACGAACACAGGGTGAATTCTACTGATGCGCCGTGGGAACATCGCCGGTGCCGGTGGTGATCGGGGGCGGCGCGATCGGCTGCGCGACGTCCGAATCGGTTTTAGGCAGGGCTGACTCCAGCGCGATTTGAAGAACCTGATCCATGGTGTCCACGAAATGGAGTTTCATCGCGCCGCGCAGGTTTTCGGGGACCTCGGCCAGGTCTTTTTCGTTGTCCTTAGGCAGGATGACCTCAAACAATCCGGCACGGTGGGCGGCCAGCAGCTTTTCTTTCAGACCGCCGATGGGCAGAACTTTACCGCGCAGCGTGATTTCGCCGGTCATGGCGATGTCCCGGCGCACGGGAATCTTACTCAATGCGCTGGAAATCGCGGTTGCGATGGTAATGCCGGCCGACGGGCCATCTTTCGGGATCGCGCCCTCGGGAACGTGAACGTGCAGGTCGAGGTTGCGGTAGAAGTCGCGGTTCAAGCCAAGGCGGTGAGCGCGGGAGCGCACATACGACATCGCCGCCTGAGCTGATTCCTGCATAACGTCACCAAGTTTGCCGGTCAGGGTGAGCTTGCCCTTGCCGTCCACGACGGTAGCTTCGGTACTGAGGATAGAGCCGCCGACTTCGGTCCAGGCGAGGCCGGTGACCAGGCCGACTTCGGATTTTTCGTGGGCCAGGGTGTCGCGGAACTTGATCACGCCGAGGAAGTCGTTGACGTTCTCGCCGGTAATCGTGATGCTATAGTTCTCGCCTTCCTTGACGACTTTGCGGGCCACCTTGCGGCAGACGTTGCCGATTTCGCGCTCCAGATTGCGGACGCCCGCTTCGCGGGTATAGGAGCGAATCAGATTGGTGATGGCTTCGTCGGTGAACTTGATGTTCTTTTCCGACAGACCCGCGGCGAGCATCTGTTTCTTCACCAGGAATTGCTTGGCGATTTCGACCTTTTCCTGCTCCGTGTAACCGTGCAGGCGTAACACCTCCATGCGGTCCTGCAGGGCCGGAGGGATGGTGTGCATCACGTTCGCGGTGGCGATAAAGAAGACCTGCGACAAGTCGTATTCGACGTCGAGGTAGTGATCCACGAACATGTAGTTCTGCTCAGGATCGAGCACCTCGAGCAGGGCGGCAGAGGGGTCGCCGCGGAAATCCATGGACATCTTGTCCACTTCGTCCAGCATGAAGACCGGGTTCTTGGTGCCGGCTTTCTTCATCATCTGGATGATCTGGCCGGGCAGGGCGCCGATGTAGGTGCGGCGGTGGCCGCGGATTTCGGCTTCGTCGCGCACGCCGCCGAGCGACATACGGACAAACTTCCGGCCAGTGGCCTTGGCAATGGACATACCCAGCGAAGTTTTGCCGACGCCCGGAGGGCCGACGAAACACAGAATCGAGCCTTTGGGATTCTTCACCAACTGGCGGACGGCGAGGAATTCAAGGATGCGCTCTTTGATTTTTTCGAGGCCGTAGTGATCTTCGTTGAGTACTTTCTCGGCGCGGGCGATGTTGCGGATTTCTTTCGAGCGCTTCTTCCAGGGCACGGCCAGAAGCCAGTCAAGGTAGTTGCGGGAAACCGTGGACTCGGCTGACATTGGGGGCATGGCTTCGAGCTTCTTGAGTTCCTGCAGGGCCTTGTCCTTGGTTTCCTTCGGCATACCCGCGGCTTCGATCTTCTTTTTCAGGTCGTCGAACTCCGACTTCTCGCCGCGCCCGAGTTCCTTCTGGATGGCTTTGATCTTTTCGTTGAGGTAATACTCTTTCTGAGCTTTCTCCATCTGGCGCTTGACGCGCGACTGGATGGTGCGGTCCACGTTCAACTTCTCAATTTCGATGTCGAGCACGTCGGCGATGCGGGTGAGGCGCTCGGCCGGGTCGAAGATTTCGAGCAGTTCCTGCTTCTCTTCGATCGAGAGTTGCAGGTTGGCGGCGATGACGTCGGTGAGCTTGGCCGGATCCTCCATGCGCACGGCCGAGATCATGGTCTCGTAGTTCAGGGCCTGGCAGAGCTTCACGTACTGCTCAAACAGGGTGGTGACGCGCTGCATGGCGGCTTCGAGGGCCGGGTTGGTCTCGGTTGCGTAACGGGCAACGCGGACCGTGGCCTGCATGTAGCCATCGGTGTCGGCGACTTGCAGAATCTTGCCGCGCTCAATGCCTTCGACCAGCACCTTGATGTTGCCATCCTGCAGTTTGAGGCTCTGCACGATGTTGACGATGGTGCCGACCTGGTAGATCTCGTTGGCCTTGGGTTCGTCCATGGAGGCGTCGTGCTGGGTCGCGAGGAAAATCTTCTTATCCGCCGCCAGGGCTTCTTCGAGGGCGCGCACGCTGGATTCGCGGCCCACGACGAAGGGGGTCATCATGAAGGGAAAGATGACCACGTCCCGGATGGGCATCATGGGCAGCTTTCTGGATTCGAACTTTTCCTTGGATGTGGTCACTGGGTCTCCCTGGGATTACCGAACGCCAAACAAAGATTCTACCCTGTCCGGAGGCCCCGCTGCATGGCTCTTAGCGGCCATTTTGCAGGGACTGCTGGGGAACCAACCGGGAACGTCTAGCCGGCCTTTTCCATGATGGTGGCGAACGAGGCGCTGCGTTTCTCCACCATCTCGCGCGTGACTTCGAACTCTTTTACTTTCTTCTGGCTGGGCAGGTTGAACATGAGGTCGAGCATCAGTTCCTCGAGGATCATGCGCAGCCCGCGGGCGCCGACTTTGCGGGCCATGGCCTGGCGCGCGATGGCGCGCAGGGCTTCTTCGTGGAACTTGAGGCGCACGTTCTCGAACTCGAACAGGCGCTGGTACTGCTTGACGATGGCGTTCTTGGGCCGCGTCAGGATTTCGATGAGGGCATATTCGTCGAGGTCCTCCAGCATGCCGACGACGGGCAGGCGGCCGACAAACTCGGGAATCAGGCCGAACTTGATCAGGTCCTCCGGCTGGATTTCGCTCAGCAGTTCGTAGTTGCGCTTGCGGGAAGCCGCCGCGTCTTCTTTTTCGGCATCCTCCGAGGTGCGGAAGCCAAGCGACTTCTTGCCGATCCGGCGGGAGATGATCTTGTCGAGTCCCACGAAGGCTCCGCCGCAGATGAAGAGGATGTTGGTCGTATCCACCGGGGTGAATTCCTGGTGCGGATGCTTGCGGCCGCCCTGCGGCGGCACGTTGGCGATAGTGCCTTCGAGAATCTTCAGCAGGGCCTGCTGCACCCCTTCGCCAGAAACGTCGCGGGTAATCGAGGGGTTTTCGTCCTTGCGCCCGATCTTGTCTACTTCGTCAATGTAGATGATGCCGGTCTGGGTGCGGCTGACGTCGCCGTCGGCGGCCTGGAGCAGCTTGAGGATGATGTTCTCGACGTCTTCGCCGACGTAGCCGGCCTCAGTCAGGGTGGTCGCGTCCACGATGGCGAAGGGAACGTCGAGCATGCGGGCCAGGGTCTGCGCCAGAAGAGTCTTGCCGGTCCCGGTGGGACCGATCAGCATGATGTTGGACTTGGTCAGCTCGATGCCGTCGCCGGTTTTCTGCCGGTTCATGAAGATGCGCTTGTAGTGGTTATAGACGGCGACGGCGAGTTTTTTCTTGGTCTGCTCCTGCCCGATGACGTACTCATCGAGGAAAGTCTTCACTTCCTGAGGCTTGGGAAGTTGATTGGGGACGCTGCTCGGTGGGGTCGCGGTGCGGTCGTCTTCGAGAATCGAGTTGCAGACCGCCACGCACTCGTCGCAAATGTAGGCGCGGGGATAATCGCTGGGGGACGAGATCAGTTTGGCGACGGCGTCCTGCGACTTGTGGCAGAACGAACAGCGGAGTATCTCATCGGACCCCGACTTGGTTTTCACTCAGCTCCACTCCTTGAGACGGCTTCCGCGGCTGGTCCCAGCATCCGTGCCCGGCTGGCCGTTGGCATTTCGCCCCACGAAGTTTCTCGCAGCGCGAAGGGCGATCATACCGCTTTTGCCGTCTTGTAGATGATATCGTCTATGATTCCGTATTCCTTAGCCTGTTGCGCGTTCATAATGAAGTCGCGCTCCACGTCTTTTTCCACTTTGTCCAGTTTCTGCCCGCTATGCTTCGAGAGTAACTGGTTTGTAATCTCCCGCATGCGCAGGATTTCCCTGGCGTGAATGTCAATGTCGGTGGCCTGGCCCGACAGTCCGCCCATGGATGGCTGATGTATTAGAATCCGCGAATTGGGCAGTGCCAATCTCTTTTTGGGTTCGCCCGATGCCAAAAGTAACGCCGCCATCGAGGCTGCCTGGCCGACGCAGAGCGTCATGACGTCGTTTTTCACGTACTGCATCGTGTCGTAAATGGCCATGCCGGCAGTGATGGAGCCGCCCGGAGAGTTGATGTAAAGCTGGATGTCTTTCTCCGGATCTTCCTGAGCCAGAAAGAGCATCTGGGCGATGACCAGGTTGGCGATGTTATCGTCAATGGGCGTGCCGATGAAGATGATGTTGTCGCGGAGCAGCCGGGAGTAAATGTCGTAGGCGCGTTCGCCGCGCCCGGTCTGCTCGATGACCATGGGAACCAGCATCATTTGCGGGTCGTTTTTCTTCGAATCATTTGGTTTCACGTTCACCTGCCACACTCCGCCCCGACGCAACGCCGAGCTTGCATGGGGAGGGTCGAAAGTGGTCCGCGATTTCTGGCATTATTTTCCGCCACTACGCGGACTGGTGATAAAGAAAATCGAGGGTCTTTTCGCTGCGGATTCTGTTCCGGATTCTATCGAGGCCCCCATCCTGTGTCAAACGGGCGCGGACCGCTTCCGAAGTCTGTTTGGACTGAGCGGCGAGCGATTCGAGTTCACGATTCAACTCGTCATCGCTGGCGGCAATTCCTTCCAGCTCCGCAATGCGTTCCAGTAACAACGACGACTTTACATCCTGCACCGCCTGGTCGCGCTGACCTGCCCTGAGCCGCGGCAGGTCCATCTTCTTCAGGTCTTCCATTTTCATGCCCTGCGCCGCCAGCGCGCGCAGGCCGCGTTCCAGGCGTAAATCAATCTGGCGATCAATCAACGATTCGGGCACTTCGAAATCATTACGCTTTACCAGTTCGGCGACAAGTTTGTCTTTAGCTTCCCGGTCGGCGGCGTGTTTGCGCTCCGCTTCCATGTTCTCGCGAATCTGCTTGCGGACCTGCTCGAGAGTAGTAAATTCGCCGAGTTCTTTGGCGAAATCGTCATTCAGCTCGGGCAGGCTCTTCTGCTTGATGGCCTGCACTTTCACGGTGTACACGAATGTCTTGCCAGCCAGGCGCTTGTCGCTTGTGTCGGCGGGATAAGTGACGTCGAACTGGCGTTCCTCTCCTGCGTTGGCGCCGCGGAGATGCTCAGTGAATTCGGGGACGGTATTCTTGCCACCGATTTCGATCAGGACTTCATCCATGTGGACGGGTTTGGCCGTGTCGTCGGCCTCTTTCGGTTCGCCGTCCATGGAAGACTGGGCGAAGTCGCCTTCGGCCAGCGGACGTCCCTCGACCGAGGTGAAGGCGGCGTGCTGCTCGCGCAGGCTGGCGAGAGCCTCTTCTACCTCTTCGTCTTTTACGACGATCTCATGATGGTCGGCGCGCAGCTCCTTGTAGCCTGCTACCTTGATTTCGGGCATGATTTCAAACGAAGCTTTGAAGCGCAGCGGCTCGCCGTCGTGAATGTGCAGGTCGGTGACGCGCGGTTGCGAGACCGGGATCAGGCCCAGCTTTTCGGCTTCCTGGTTAAAGTAGCGTGGGACCAGAGCTTCCACCACGTCGCTCTTTAGATCTTCCTTGAACCGCTGGCGGATGATGGACGCGGGCACGTGGCCGGTGCGGAAGCCGGGCAGGCGCGCCACCTTTTGATATTTCTGTATGATCGTCTCGGTTTCGCGGGCGACGGCCTCGGCAGGGATCTCGACCGAGATTTCGCGTTTGACGCCTTCCTGCTTCGCCTCGTCGTTTTTGGCGCCGACTGTTTCAGTGGGACTCACGTTTGACCTTTCCGCTTGCTCGTCGTCTGGCTGGACTTCGCGGCTCCTGTGAGCAGCAGGACCGCTTGTTTTTCACACAACGTTAACCTTGAGTGTAAAGACTGAGGGAGAGCAGCGTCAAACGAGGAAAGACATCGTTAGTCGTTTATCGTTGGTCCTTGGCCCAAACTGGGCCTGGAGTGTAGAGTCTCCTATTCGGAGTAGAGTTGCGTCTTAATTATCTGGCCTGAGACGACTGCCCGCGGTCCGGCAACGACCAACGACCAACAAACAATGTCCTGGCTGACCATTCTCAACCGCGAAGTCGTGGCGTGCACGCGCTGCACGCGGCTGGTGGCCTATCGCGAACAGGTGGCCCGCGAGAAGCGGCGCGCTTATCGCGACTGGGAATACTGGGGCAAGCCGGTGCCCGGCTTCGGCGATCCCGAGGCTCGTGTGCTCATCATGGGACTCGCTCCAGGGGCGCATGGGTCGAATCGCACCGGGCGGCCGTTTACCGGCGATGCCAGCGGAAACTTCATGTATCCGGTGCTGCACGAAACCGGATTCGCCAGCCAGCCCACCGCCACCGACCGCAACGACGGCCTGAAGTTGCGGGACCTTTACATCACCGCCGCCGTGCGTTGCGCTCCTCCCGATAACAAGCCGCTGCCAGGAGAACTGGCGAATTGCTCGCACTTCCTTGATCGCGAGATTGCGGGATTAGAAAAAGTGAAGGTAGTCGTGGCGCTCGGGAAGATTGGCTTTGACGCGTATTTGAATTACGCGAAGAGAAGGGGACTCGTTACCGGCAAGAAAGGCTACGTCTTCAAACACGGCGCCAATTACCGCTTGCCCGACGGTAAGGTGTTACTGGCGTCGTACCATCCGTCGAATCAGAACACGCAAACCGGCAAGCTGACACGAAAGATGTTGGTTGAGATCTTTAAAGAGGCGGCAAAATTTGCCGATAGGGAACAGTAAGGCGCCGCCCGGATGGCTCGATCCTCCCCTCGATGGGGTCACAGCCCACAAAGCAGGATCGTGATCCGGAGCGGCGCTTTGTTTGTGGGGCGGACACTCCTGTCCGCCGCCTTTGACTTTGGTTTTGCATTTGCATATTACAAATGCAAAACCAAAATCAACTTCAAAAGCAGCGGACAAAAGTGCCCGCTCCACACAACCACTACCGCAGTTTTGTCACCGTCAGCTCCAGCTGGAACTGGCGCTTCGAGTTAGGATCATCCACCACGCCAACGACCACGGGTTTGCCGACCACGGCAATCGTGCTGGCATCAATTTTCATTTGGCGAACGGTCGGACGCATGGTCTGGCTCGCTTGGTCAGGTACGGCAAAGTTGCTGATCTCTGATCGCACGTTGAGCATGACATCATTATTGGCAAGCCAAGTCACATTTTTTCGGTCTTGCATGCGGCACCAGATGTTGGTCCCTACGTCCATATACTGAATTTCGCCGTTCTTGCCTTCGACGGGAACCCGCGTGCCAATCTTGATTTCACTCTGATCGCCGGCGTTCAGATTCATCGAGTACTGGCGCGAGTTGATTTTCTTCCCGTCCTCTGTCTCGTTCAGCCAGAAGTCGAGACGGTAGGCATGGGCTGGTTCGGCCGCTTCCGGCGCCGGTTTCGCCGCGGAATCCTGGGCACGAGCCGGCTGCGACCCTGCCAAAATCAGCAATGTCCCCATTACTGCTACGAACAGAATCTTCTTTGTCATGTAGTTCTCCTTATGTGTTCTATTTGATTTCGTGCTGCCAGTCCTGATCACCGTTGACGATGGCAGCGCGCTCCTGGGCGTCTTGCCGCAATGCCTCCATCCTGGCCTCAGCCAGCAACGCGGCGCGTTGCGGATAGTCAGCCACGTAGCGCGCCAGCATCCTTTCCTGCTCGCTCAGCGGCTGCGGCGAGGGGAACCGATCGAGCTTGGGCGGAGCAGAGACCGCCGGGTGAATAGAATGCTTCGCCGGCGCTCGTGGCGCAACCCGCGCGGCCTTGGCGGTTCCGTGATCCACCCGGGTTGCCACAAGCTGGGTCTCGGGCTGCGTCGGATTTTGTATTGCGGGCGGAGCCTGACGTGCGGTACCGTCTTCGTGCCGCCGCCCAGGTCGCAACGCCACGACCATAGCGAGAATGATGACTACCGCCACGAGGGCCGCGCTCCAGCGCCACCATGCGCGATTGGGCACGCGAGCCTGCTCCGCCCGCAGGTTGGCGAGGATGCGCTCCTCCAATCCGGCACGCGGTTCGACGGCCGAGTACTTTGATAGTGCCGCGTCGAGTTCGCGTTCGAGCCGCTCGTGATGGTTGTCTGCCATGGATCCCACCTCTAATTCCTGACTCGTTGGGCTAGCTTTTCCTTGAGCAGCTGTCGTGCCCGAAACACTCGCGACCGCACGGCCGCTTCGTTGATGCCCAGAGTTGCGGCGACCTCTTTGGGCGACATTTCTTCGATCGTGGACAGAATCAGCGGTTGGCGCAGCTTTTCCGGGAGCGCGACAATCATCCGTTCCAGAACGGCGCTCAACTGCATGCCCTGAACGGCTTGGTCCGCTGGAATCCCCATCGAGGCCGGTTCCGCGATCGGTTTCTCGGGATCTTCCAAAGGAATCTCCCGATGACGCCCGTGCTGACGGCTGCGGTCTGCGGCGACTCGCCAGGCGATGCGCGCCAGCCAGGTCTTTGAATCTTCTACCGCCTCCAGCTTCGAGCTGTAACGCAGGACCCGGAGGAACGTCTCTTGAGTGGCATCTTCGGCGTCGTGGTGGCGGCGGAGCACGGCATAGGCGATGCGATAGACGAGCCGTGAATGCTGTCGTACCATGGCTTCGAGCGCTGCATCCCGTCGTTCGACCTGGCTGCGGTCGTTGTTCCTGCGAGCAATCGCCAGTCCGCTCAGAATTGCCTCTCCCGCCACCACTTGTCTGTCCTCAGTCATGAAGACCGTCCTGCAGTCGGTTCTGTTCAGGAATTCTCATGGGTAAGAACGGGCGGCGAGACCGGGCTTGCAGCTAGGGGGCAGGGGCTAGGGGTCAGGGGTCAGTAGCGGACAGAACGACAGAATCTGGTGAATCCTGCTGCCCCCTGACCTGCTCCTCAGAACCCCACCATCACCGGTTCCGGTTCCAATCGCACGCCCCAGATGTCTTCGACCCGGTGCTGGATCTGGTCTTTCAGGGCAAGTATTTCGGCGGCGGTGGCGCCTCCGCGGTTGATCAGAGCGAGCGCGTGCTTGCTTGAGATGCCGGCGTTCCCGAAGCCGTAGCCGCGGGCGAAGCCGGAGCGCTCGACGAGCCATGCAGCGGAAACCTTTGTGCTTTTCTCGAGCGCCGGGTAAGAAGGAACGGCTAATCCCTTGGCCGAGGCTCGTCTCTTCAAGTCTTCATGCTGCGCTTCGGAAAGCACCGGATTCTTGAAGAACGATCCCGCGCTCCGGCCGTCGGGATCGCCGGGAGTGATCAGCATGCCCTTGAGTGCGCGGCTGTGGCGCACGGCTTCGCGGGTCTCGGCGAGGTTGGGGCGACTTTCGCGTCCGGCGAAGTGGCGCTGCAGGTCGGCGTAAGCGATGTGCGGCTCAGCGCCGAGCGTGAGCGCGTAGGTGACGCGGAGGATGATAAAGCGTTCGCGCTCGGTGGTGTTGAAGATGCTGGAACGGTAGGCGAATCCGCAGGCCTCACGGCACAGTTCGCGGACCTGGCCGGCCTGGCGGTCGAAGACCTCGACGGACTCGATCGTCTCCGAGACCTCCTGCCCGTAGGCGCCGACGTTCTGCACTGGCGTGCCGCCTACGCTGCCCGGGATACCGCTCAGGCACTCGATGCCCGCACACTGCGATATGACGGCCTGAGAGACGAAACGGTCCCAGGACTCGCCGGCGCCCACGTCAAACACAACCTTGCCTTCGTGGTTGCTGCCGGGGCGCTGTTCGATGCCGGCAATCGCAATCTTGAGGACCAATCCGGGCCAGCCGGCATCGGCGACGACCAGGTTGCTGCCGCCACCCAGAACAAAAAGAGCGAGGTCTCGCTGCTCGGCGAAGCGCACGGCTTCTTCGATCTCGGCCCGCGATCTGGCTTCAACGAAGAAGCGGGCGGGACCGCCGATCTGGAAGGTGGTCATCGGCGCGAGCGGGATATTTTCGAGGAGTTGCACAGATTCCGTCACGTTTCCGGTCTTCAATATACACGCCAAGAATTCATGCGCTCATATCCGGCTATGGCTCTACAAGCCTGCTACGTGCCCGCTGCCCTTGACGGCACAGTCTTCCGGGTGTACCGTCCGGTTGCCGGTGCAGTTTACACCGGCCAAGGAGGCTGTATGGCAAAGAGAGCATGGGGGACGACGCTGGCTGTCGTGTTGCTCGGAGCGCTTGCCGCTGCCCAGGCGCAGCAGGCGGCGGGAGATTATCTGGATGTTTACATCGCGCAAGTCAAGCCGGAAAAGCGCGCGGAGTTCGACGCGATCAATGCCAAGATGGTCGCGGCCAACCGGCAAAACAAGGGTGACAACTGGATCGCCATGGAAACGGTGTACGGACGTGGGAACCAAATCACCTTCGTCAGTACCCGCAACAACTATGCGGACGTCGAGACCGCCATGGGCACATTTGAGCAGGCCTTGAACAAGGGTCTGGGAAAAGCTGCGGCCGAGAAATTGTTTCAGGACTTCAACCAGTGCGTCACCAGTACGCGTCAGGAGATCCGGCGGCGGCGCTGGGATTTGAGCAGCAATGTTTCCACCGATCCCGTGGAATACGCCAAACTGATCGCTGCCTCCCGTTGGCTGCGTACTGCGACGGTTCATGTGAAGCCGGGGCAGTCGCCGGCTTTCGAGGACATGCTGAAAGACTTGAAGGCCGCGCGTGAGCGGGCGAACCCACCGATTACCGTGTTGGTGTCCCAGGCGGTGGCGGGGCAGGAAGGCACGGTTTATTACCTGACCACGCTGGAGCCGTCCCTGGCGGGGTTCGATTCGATTCCCAGTATGCAGAAGATGCTGGGCGACGAAGGCTACGCCAGATTTCAGAAAGCCAGCGCGGAAACAATCGCCGAATCGCAGACTGTAATCAATCACTTCCTGCCTGAACTCAGCAATCCGCCCGAGCCGGTTATCGCGCTGGCACCGGATTTCTGGAAGCCGAAGACTGCCACAGCCAAGGCCGCCAAAGCACCCGCGGTCAGCGCCGCTGAAAAAGGCAAGATGGACGACAAGAGCAAGCAGTAACCACCGCCATTGCATTCTCGTTCGTCGGCGCCCTGTTCCGGAACCTGATCCCGGACAGGGCGCTGTTATTTCGAGTCGCGAAGCCTTCCGGCGTCCTCTCTCGCGTCATTTCGGTACAGACTTGCTTGCCATGAAGGACTTAATCACGATGGCATTAGGCTGCACGCCGACGGGGATCAGAGTGAGCAGCGAATATTCGCCGGGCTCCAGCTTTCGCGGCGTGCGTTTCTGGATCACAGTGACGTCGCCGGATTGGGTGTCGAGCACCAGCAGGTAACTCTGGTCAGGGGTGAGGGCGAGGCCGTCGGGGTGGCTGCCTACGGTGAGCGTGGCGAGGCGGCGGCCCATTTCAATGTCATAAACGGCGACGCTGTTCGAGCCGAAGTTGGTGACGTAAAGGCGTGAGTTGTCGAGCGTGACGACGCCGTGCGAGGGGTGCTGGCCGATTTCCTGGCTGCTGCTGACCTCGTCGTTGTAGGTCTCGATGATGGAGATGCTGTCGGAATCGAAGTTGCACACCATCATCTCGCCGCCGTCGGGCTTGAGGGTGAGGCTGACGGGCGTGCGGCCCACGTCGAGCAGGGCGAGGACGCGGTCGTCTTTCTTTTCGCTGCCCTTGTCGCCGGCTTTGGTGGCGTCAATTTTCAAGGCGATGGACGCCACCTGCGACGATCCCGAGCAGGAAACGAAGGCTTTGGTGGAATCGGGCAGGATGGCGATGTCTTCCGGCTGCTGGCAGACGGGCAAGGTGGAGCGGACGCGCAGCGCGGCGGCATCAATCACCGACACAGTATTGTCGCCGCGGTTGGAGACGACGACGCTAGCGCCGTCCGGCGAAACCCGCGCCAGGCCCGGCGCAGCGCCCACACGGACGTTGCCGATCACGACGCGCTTCTCGAGATCAATGACGCTGACGTTGGCCGAGGCGGAGTTGGCCACGTAGGCACGCTTGCCGTCCTCGGCAACGTCAATGAAATAAGGCCGGCCATGCACGCCGATGGTGGCCACGACCGTATTTGTTTCGGCGTCAATCACGCTGACGTTGTTGGATCCCGCATTGACCACGTAAATCTCATTCTTCTTGCTGTTGGCCGCGATGCCGGTCGGCTCGCTGCCGACCTGGAGGGTCTTGGCCAATGCAAATGTGCGCAGGTCAATCACGCTGACCGTGTTGCTCTTGCCGTTGGTGACATAGGCATACTCGCGGAAGGCCGGCCCATAGTCGGGGAAAGCGCGCTCGTGGAAGTACCACCATCCCAGCCCGGCGAGGATGGGCACCAGCACAGCGAGGAAGAGGAGCTTACGCACGATGGAGTAACTGGGAAACAGGAAAGATTAGCAGGAAGCTGAAGTCCGCAGGAGTTTTCCACAGACTTTTTTCGCTGGTGTGACGAACAACCTTTACCGAGAAATCTATTTTGGATAACTTGGCTCGCGTAGGGCCCGGATGTGGCGCGGCGCCAGTCCTAGGAAACTCGCCGCCCCCGCAACCTCCCCATGCGAGCGAGGCACAGAGGGACATCCGATGCAGGGCGCAGCAGACAGCTACCCCGAATGGCTCGGGATCTGGCGCCCGTTGTGGGAGTGATCACTCCTAACGTTGTTGCAGTAAAGGGCTTGAGGAAGAAGGAACGAAGACATATCCAGGGGGATCGAGAAAAAAACGAGATTAGGGTAGTGGTGCAGTTTGAACCTCTACCAGGCGGCGTCGTCCCGAGCGGAGCCGTTCTTCAGGCGCAGCGAGGGATCTCCCCTGGAACACTGCTCAGGGAGATCCCTCCCGCGGCTGAACTACGCCGCGGTTCGGAATGACGCCGAAGAGTGACTCAACTGCACCACTACGAGATTAGCGACGGTGGTACAGGTGGAAATCCACCTCCACAGCGATCTCGACGGAAACCGGCTTGCCGTCTTTGGTCGCCGGTTGAAATTTCCACTTGCTCACCGCTTCAACGGCCTTTTCATCGAGGCCGTGTCCAATCCCTTTGGTGACTCTTATCTGATCGGTGTTTCCTTCTGACGTAACCACCATCGTGAGCACGACCGTCCCTTGGATGCCCTTCTTTCTCGCTTCCTGACTGAATTCTGGGTCAGGGTTGAACGTGACTCGAGGCGGGGTAATTCCCCTCACAACTCTGTAGACCGGGTAGACCGGTTCTTCCACACCGTTGACAGTCACTGTGTGGCCCGACCCTGCTGGCTCGCCGGTCGCCTCATCCACCGGCGGTTTGGATGAGGGTTCGTAGTAAAACCGGCAGCGGATGCTGATCGCTGGTCCGCCGAATTGCGCGGGTAGCGGAGCGAAAGGGCCGGACTTTCTGACGGCGTCCATGGCCAGATCGCCCAAAGCCGCGTGGCCGGCACCGTCCGCCAGCTTCACGTCAGCCACGCTTCCGTCCTTAAGAATGGTGAACTCGATCGTCGCGTCGCCGCCGGTTGTTTCCTTCGATCTCGAGGCCAGCCGATACCAGGTGGCGCGAATCATGGGCAGAACGCCGGTCTCTATATAGGGTTGAAAGTCAACGCCCTGCGTGTTACCGATGATTTCCGCGTTTTCGACCCGCGTCTGGGCCTTCGCCGGAACCGACCATGACGAGTTCTGGCTTGCACCGTCCTTCGCAGATTTCTCCGTAACACTCTGCTCACCGAGAACTGGCGCAGGCGCCCGCGAATCTGCCACGGCGCCGGCGAGAAGTCTGCACAGCAACACGATGCTAAGGAGCGCAGAGGCTTTAGGCGATAGGGTTTGAGACAAGGCCACTTCGTCCTCCGGAGCAGCGGTTAGACGGTATCCGCCGCGAAATCCTGCCTTACTTCACCGCAACCGTCTCCCGCTCCGCAATTGTCGGCACAGTGCGTCCCACCACCGCCGCGATCTGCCGGACCTGCGCCATCAATTCGTCGAACTGGTCGGGATAGAGCGACTGCGGGCCGTCGGAGAGCGCCTGGTCCGGCTGCGGATGCACTTCGACCATTAATCCGTCGGCGCCGACGGCAACGGCCGCGCGCGACAGCGGCGTAACTTTGTTGCGCTTGCCGGTGCCGTGACTGGGATCCACCAAAATCGGCAGATGGCTCAGCCGTTGCACCGCCGGGACCACGCTCAAGTCGAGCGTGTTGCGGGTATGGTCGGCGAAGGTGCGCACGCCGCGCTCGCACAGCGCCACGTTGTAGTTGCCTTCGCTCAAAATGTATTCCGCCGCCATCAGGAACTCTTCCAGCGTGGCCGACATGCCGCGCTTCAATAGAACGGGCTTCCTGGCTCGTCCCGCACGTTTCAGCAAAGAAAAATTCTGCATGTTGCGGGCGCCGATCTGAATGACGTCGGCGTATTCCTCGACCAGGTCGAGTGACTCGTGGTCAATCGCCTCGGTGATGATCTTCATGCCGAACTGCTCGCGGATTTCCGCCATGATGCGCAGGCCTTCCTCGCCGAGTCCCTGAAACGAGTAGGGCGAGGTGCGGGGCTTGTAGGCGCCGCCGCGGAAGAACTGGGCTCCGGCCTTGTGCACGCGCCCGGCGACGAGAAAAGCCTGTTCCCGGCTCTCGATGGCGCAGGGCCCGGCGACAATGGCCAGGCCGGGACCGCCGATAGTGGCCGCGGTTCCTGGGAAGCGGAGGATGGTGTTGTCTTCTTTGGCCTCGCGGCTGACGAGCTTGTAGGGCTTTGAGACCTGGATGACTTCCTGCACGCCCGGCAGGTCTTCGAGCATGCCGGGCTCGACTTCGCCTTTATTGCCGGTGATGCCGATGGCGGTGCGCTGCGCCCCGGGCATGGCGTGGGCGCGGTAGCCCATCTTCTCGATTTTCTGGCAAACCTCACGCACCTGTTCTTCGGTGGCGTGGGACTGCATGACGACTAGCATAGATTCACCTGTTGGTCTTTTCGCGTGAGAACGGGCACGCCGGCCCGTCTGGTCGAACCGGGCTTGTGCGGCTGCAGGAGAAGCCGCCGAACAATTCTAACTTTGCTCTCGCCTGTACCGCAAATAGATGCGCTTCCGAGCGTGATCACGATGAAGTGGCCGAGCCTCTACAAAGATTCAGCTATGACCTTGGTTATGTGCCAGAACCTTCTTCCGTATCAGCCTAGACACGCCGTGTTCTATCTTGGACGCGGTGCTTCCAAGGAGCGCCAGGACGCCCACGCAAGTGTCTGATTCTGCAGCGCGGCAGAGCGTGGCAACCCTATTGCAGTACGAGAAATGCATGACCATACGCCAGCCTTCACCTTGCCGCTCTGCTGACCATTGCTTCGTTTGCAGCATCGGCTGCCGCGCAGGATGGCACGGAGCTGCACCATTCCTATGGATGTTCCAGCACGGGGGCGGAAAGCGCGTTCAACTCCGAGCTAAACCACCCGTCGAAACTCCGTCTGGTACCGGTTACCGATCCGCGGGAAATCCAGCAAGTGCAGGCTGGGGCGTTTCACACGCTCTATAGCAAAATTGATGCGTCCAAGTATCAGATCAGCAGAGTCGAATTCTATGTCCAGCACGATCGCCGGGAGGCTGCAAAGTCGGGTCTTCCTTATGCTCCGCTTGCCATCTACGTGAAGGTGAGCTTAACGGATAAAACTCTGTGGTGGAGAATCCTCCCGGCCGAAGATGAAGACCAGACAAACCGTCCGAGCTTTCTGGTCGCGCAACTGCCGAACGACGATTCAGAGCGTGCTCAGTCGCCGGTTGTGATCATGCCCGCGACGGGAGATCGCACGATTCCGGTCTTCGATTTGCAGTGGAACCGGCTAGAGTCAGGGGTCTGGGTGGGTTCTCACGAAGAACATCTCCTGCTCGATCTGCGCTCGGCGCAACCGGCGATCGCCGCTGATCTCTCCTGCGACTCCTACGAGGCCTTCGGAGCGTGTGGCGTTTACGATGCGCAAAATCAGGAAAACAATAATTACGAATGTGGCTGGATTTCGGCCGACGGGGACTTCCGTTGTGAAGCGACAAGCTGGAATCCGATCCAGGGCAAACGTCAGACGAAGTCGTGGTTCCACCTGCTCAGCGACAAAGCGATTCCGTTTTCGGGTCCCGCGGGGAATCCGGTCACGCTGCAGGAGTTCGCCAAACTTGCTGAGCGCGATCCTGGCTGGCGTACCCGGCAGGGCGAACTGCCCGGACTCGGCAAGACTTCCGAAATCCTCCGCGTCTCCGGCTCGGCCGGTCAGACGATTCACGTCTTCGGCACTTACGGCGACAAAGCTCCGTTCCGCGCACATTTCTTTTATGTGATCTTGAGCGCAGGGCCTCCAATACTCGGATACCTCCCTGCACTCTCGCTGTTTGCCCTTGATCCGGAAGGCAAGAACAGGCACATGGAATTTGAGTACGAACGAAGAGTCGAGGAAACGCAGACAGCGCTACTGCCCACGAACCAAATCGAGACCGGTACGGCCCTCAACTTCCAGGCCAAGGAAGTGTTCGCGGAATCCCACACCCGCATTTTTCAGCTGACAGTAACCGAAGATGATGGCCACGAACCACAAACTCACAGCCATGCCGTCTACTGGCTGGCCATTGACGAGCAACAACCTGAGGGTAAGCCTCTGCTCAGTATGGCCAAGCTGGCCAGCGATGTTGCTGTCTATAAGAGCTGCGCGCAGTTCCACAGCGAGGATTCCGCGGCCTCCATCAGCATCATCAAGAGTCAGACCTTTCAAGCCTCAATTGATGTCGAACCCTGGCATACGACTGACGAGAGAGCCGAAGGCTTTCTACCTCCGGACGAAAACAATGGCGAGGTTCTGGAGGATCAATGCCCATATTCGGTCCATGTCAGCTGGAATCATAAAGAATGGGTCAGCGACAAGAGCAACCGGCACTGCGCTTCCACGTTCAGCCCCAGAGTGGTCGAAATCTCGGACGACGGGACGATCACCAACAAGCCGGGCGAGGTCGAGAAGCCCGATTCGGAATAGCGCCCGAAGGCCGTTTCAGCCGACGCCCACGGCGCTTTTCCGGCCTCCGTTGTAGAATCAAAGATTATTCTGGAGCCCGCTATCTTTCCTATGCCCACGGAAGACAACGCGAAAACAGCCGTTCCCTCTGCCGAACGTCCGAACGACGAGCGCTACGATGCGCAGCGGGTTGAGACCAAGTGGTCCGAGCGCTGGCAACAGAATCCGTCTCTTTACGCCGCCGAGCCGAACTCGAGCAAGAGGAAGTACTACGTGCTGGAGATGCTGCCCTATCCCTCGGGCGCGCTGCACATGGGGCACGTGCGCAATTATTCCATCGGCGACGCGCTGGCGCGTTACATGTGGATGAACGGCTACAACGTGCTGCATCCGATGGGCTGGGATTCGTTCGGCTTACCGGCGGAGAATGCGGCCATCTCAGCAAACGTGCCGCCGCGCGAATGGACTCTGCGCAACATCGCCAACATGAAGGCGCAGATGAATCGCCTGGGCTTCGCCTACGACTGGGCGCGCGAAGTCACAACTTGTCTCCCCGAGTACTACCGCTGGAATCAGTGGTTCTTCCTCAAGCTGTTTGAGCAGGGGCTGGCGTACCGCAAGAAGAGCAAAGTCAACTGGTGTCCGAAATGTGCGACGGTGCTGGCCAATGAGCAGGTGTTGTCGAACGGCTGCTGCTGGCGCCACGAAGACACTCTGGTCGAGCAGCGGGAACTGGAGCAGTGGTTCCTGCGCATCACGAAGTATGCGGACGAGTTGCTGCGCGATCTGGAAAAGCTCGACGGCTGGCCGGACAAAGTGCGTACCATGCAGCGCAACTGGATCGGGCGCAGCGAAGGCACGCTGGTGGATTTCAAGCTCGACTATGCCGAGAACCACAAGGGCTTTGGGCCGGCCGGTTCGACGATCAGTGTGTTCACCACGCGCGTGGACACGATTTTCGGAGCGACCTCGGTGCAGCTTGCGCCGGAGCATCCGATTGTCGGCGATCTGACAGCGACAAATGCCGATTTGCGGGTGAAGGTAGATCAACTGATCGCCGAGCAGCGCAAAGCCAAAGAGGCTGGCGACATCGGCGAAATCGAAAAACACGGCGTGTTCACCGGGCGCTACGCCATCAACCCGTACAACAACGAGAAGGTGCCCATCTGGGTGGCCAATTACATATTGATGGACTACGGTACGGGCGCCATCATGAGCGTGCCGGCGCACGACGAGCGCGATTACGAGTTCGCGCAGAAATACAAGCTGGAAATCCGTCTGGTGATCCTTCCCATTTCCGATGATCCGGAAGAGACCATGACTGAACCGGCCTTGCCCTTCGTTTCAGAGCGAGGAATGCTGATCAATTCGGGCAAGTACGGCGGCCTTAGCTGCCAGCAGGCGATGCAGCAGATGGCGGAGTATGCCGAGCAGAAAGGATTCGGCAAGGCCACGGTCACCTACCGGCTGAAAGATTGGGGCATCTCGCGGCAACGCTACTGGGGCACGCCCATCCCCATGCTCTATTGCGAGAAAGACGGCATTGTGGCCGCGCCGGAGAAAGACTTGCCGGTGATCCTGCCGGAGAAGGTGGAGATCACGTTAACCGGCGGCTCTCCACTGAGCCGGGTGCCGGAATTCGTCCATACCACCTGCCCGAAGTGCGGCGGTCCGGCGCGGCGCGAAACCGACACGATGGACACGTTTGTGGATTCGTCGTGGTATTTCTACCGCTACACCGACGCCCGCAACGACCGCGCGCCGTTCGATTCGAAGACGGCGCAATACTGGTTTGGCGATCGCGGCATTGATCAGTACATCGGCGGCGTCGAGCACGCCATCCTGCACCTGATTTACTCGCGCTTCTGGACCAAGTTCATGCGCGACCTGGGCCTGCTCACCAACGACGAACCGGTCGAGCGCCTCTTCACGCAGGGCATGGTGATCAAGGACGGCGCCAAGATGTCGAAGAGCCTGGGGAACGTGGTCTCGCCCGACGAGATGGTCGCACGCTACGGGGCCGACGCGGCGCGGCTCTACAGCCTGTTTGCGGCGCCACCGGACCGCGATCTCGACTGGCAGGATTCGGGCATCGAAGGCATTCAGCGGTTTCTGGGGCGCGTGTACCGGTTCTTTGTGCGCAACGCGCGGCCGAACCATCCGGACTGGCGCAAACCCGTGCCGGCAGAATTGTCGCCCGTAGCGCGGGCCATCCAGCGCAAGCTGCATCAGACGATCAAGCGCGTCAGCGACGACTTTCAGGGACGCTGGCACTTCAATACCTGCATCGCGGCCATCATGGAACTGGTGAATGTACTGTATGGCGCCGATGACGCGATTGCGAAGAAGGAAGTGCCGGTTGCGTTTGTAGCGGAGGTGCAGCGCAGTCTGGTGCTGCTGCTTGCGCCGTTTGCGCCGTATCTCGCGCACGAGTTATGGGAGATGATGGGCGAGCAGGGAAGTCTGCTGCGCGCGCCATGGCCGAAGTTCGACGCTGCGCTGGCCAAAGAAGAGGAGATTGAAATTCCCGTGCAGATCAACGGCAAGTTGCGCGGCCGTGTGACTGTGCCCGCCGAAGCCACCGAGGAATTCGTTCTCGAGTGCGCTCTGGCTGACGAGAAGGTGCAGGCAGCCATCGCGGGCAAGCAGGTGGTGAAAAAGATTTATGTGCCCGGCAAGATGGTGAACCTGGTGGTGAAGTAATCTTTTCAAGTGTCATCCTGAGCGAAGTGGCTGCTTCGCGAAGGCGAAGCAACCACGCAGTCGAAGGATCCCTGCCCGCGCCGAACTCCACGAAGATTGTAGGGATCCTTCGACTGCGCATCCGCTTCACTTCGTGAAGTGGATGCTCCGCTCAGGATGACAAGGGGTAAGATAGTCTGAGGCATCCAGAGCATCGGCCGGTGGCCGGGCTGGCAACTGACTTATGCCCATCTCTCCCACGGCGGAAGGATTTCGCGCGGCGTTCCGGCAGCCGTCGCTGACGTTGGGGGAAATCGCCTGGCGCTGGGTCACGGGCGCGACCGCGACGGCGGTCTTCTTCTTCGGACTCTTCGAATACCTCAACACACTTCCCGTCACCAGTGGCGAACTTCTGTTTCTGCGGACGAGGCAGCCGTATTTTGTGGCGCAGGCGCTGGCGCACATTTTCCGCGGGAGCCTGGGCCGCGCGGTGATGTCCGGATTGCTGGCGGCGATGCTGCTTGGCCTGCTGTGGATGGTGGCCGGGGCTGTCGGACGGATCGCGACGGTGCGCTCGCTGCTCGATTACTTCCGCCGCGACTCGGCCCAGAGCACATCCGCGAATGGGGGTTACCCCATGCCGGCGCTGGTCCGGCTGAATTTCCTGCGGGCGGTGGTAGCGCTCGCCGCTATCCTCGGATTCGTGGGCGCGGCGATTCTGGCAGGCTTTGCTTCGCCAGACACACATCCCCGGCCCGGTGTGGCATTTCTCTTGTTTATGCCGCTGGCGGGGCTGATCTGCGTGGTGTGGGGGATGCTGAATTGGTTTTTGTCGCTCGCCGGCCTGTTTGCGGTGCGCGACAGCTCGGACACGATGGGCGCGATTTCTGCAGCGATCGGGTTCTGTCGCGAGCGCACCGGCGCCGTGGCTGCGGTCAGTACCTGGACTTGGCTGGCGCATCTGGTGGCCTTCGTGGGCGCGACCACGGTCGTCTCGATGCCCCTGGGTTTCGCCGGAGTGTTGCCGGGTCGGCTGATCGTGTTCGCCATGCTGCTCGTCACCGTGGCCTACTTCGCAGTCGCCGACTGGCTCTACATGGCGCGTCTGGCGGGATATGTGTGCATCGCCGAGACGCCGGAGGAACTGATGCGCCCGTTGCCGCCGATGCCGGTGCCGAGACCCATGCCTTCAACGCAGGCTGTGCCGCCTCGCCCGTCCCTCCACACGACGATCGACAAGAGTGAGCTGATCCTGAGCGACAGGGGCTAGCGTCGGCTCACGGTCTGCTTTACACTCTCTCCCCGAATCTGAGAAACTCATCCGTGGCGAACCAATCCCCGCACAAACAAGTCGCGCGCGATCAGTCCATCGTCATTCTCGACTTTGGCGCGCAGTATACGCAGCTGATTGCGCGCCGCATCCGCGAACAGAATGTCTTTTCCGTCGTGCTGCCGTGCACGGCGAAGCTCGACGAGATCAAAAACTATGCGCCCGCAGGCATTGTGCTATCGGGAGCGCCTTGGTCGGTCTACGACAAGGACGCCCCGCCGGCCGATCCGCGCCTGTTCGAACTGGGCTTGCCCGTGCTCGGCATCTGCTACGGGCTGCAGTTCATGGTGCACACGCTCGGCGGGAAGGTTCGCCCGGCGGAGAAACGTGAGTACGGGCATGCTGAAGTGGACGTGATTTCGTCTTCCGTGCTGTTTCAAGGGATGGCGCGGAAGCTGGCCGTCTGGATGTCGCATGGGGACGAGGCGCTCGAACTTCCTCCGGGTTTCGAGTTGATGGCCAAGACCCACTACGCGGTGGCCGGGATTCAGAATGTCGCCAAGAAGTGGTACGCAGTGCAGTTCCATCCGGAGGTGCACCACACGCCACAGGGCACGCAGATCCTGAAGAACTTCGTCTTCGAGATCTGCGGCGCTAAACCGACATGGACTGCGCAGCATTTCATAGACTCGACAGTCGAGCAGATCCGCGAGCAAGTCGGCGCGGGACGAGCCATCTGCGCGCTTTCCGGCGGAGTGGACTCATCCGTCGCGGCGGTACTGGTGGACCGCGCCCTGCGTGACGCCAAAGGCAAGTCGCGGCTGACCTGCGTCTTTGTCAACAACGGCGTGCTGCGCAAGAACGAGTTCGAAAAAGTGCAGAAAACGCTGCGCGACAAACTCGGCCTGCACCTCGACGCCGTGGACGCGACCGACCGCTTCCTCGGCAAACTCGCCGGGGTGAGCGAGCCGGAGAAGAAGCGCAAAATCATCGGCAACGAATTCATCAAAGTTTTCGAGAAGGAAGCGCGCCGCATCGAGAAGACTGAAGGCAAGGTGAAGTGGCTGGTGCAGGGCACGCTGTATCCCGACGTGATCGAGTCGCGCTCGGTGCGGGGACCGTCGCAGGTGATCAAGTCGCATCACAACGTGGGCGGCCTCCCCAAGAAGATGAAGCTCAAGCTGATCGAGCCGCTGAAAGACCTGTTCAAGGACGAAGTCCGCAAGATCGGCCGCGACCTGGGCATGCCGGAAGAAATCCTGCAGCGGCAGCCTTTTCCCGGCCCCGGCCTGGCGGTGCGGGTGCTGGGCGAAGTCACTCGCGAGCGCCTGGCGCTGCTGCGCGAGTGCGACGATATCGTGGTAACCGAGATCAAGAATGCCGGGCTCTACACGAAAGTCTGGCAGTCGTTTGCCGTGCTGCTGCCGGTCATGTCGGTAGGTGTGATGGGCGACCAGCGGACCTACGCCTACACCTGCGCCATCCGCGCCGTCAGTTCGGAAGACGGCATGACGGCCGACTGGGTGCCCCTGCCGCACGAAGTGCTGAAGACCATCTCCACGCGCATCGTGAACGAAGTAAAAGGCGTGAACCGGGTGGTGTATGACATCACGTCGAAGCCCCCGGGCACGATTGAGTGGGAGTAGTAGCAGCCTCGGCCGTCAGTCGTCAGCCTTCGGATCGAGCTAAGTGGAGATAGCTGCTTCAGCCGTGCTGCGAAGCACGACATTCCACGTTTTCACGTTACTTAGGTTTGTCCCAGTACCTTCGTTAGATTGCCCTGCCTAGGGAATCGTCCTACAACCACAATCACGGTGAGATTCACGCCAGTCGCGAAGCTGCCGATAAAAGGTTTGGGACGGTGCCGGTCATGTTTCGAGCGCGAGTGATTTCCTTCCTGGCAGTCTTTTCTTTGACAGTAACGCTCGCTCCATCCGCGATTGCCCAAGCCTCGCTTGACCAGGTACACGTAACCCCGCGGGAGAAGACAGTAAACGTGGCGACGATAGCCTACGACGACGGCAGCTTGATTCGGGCAAAGGCGGACCTGGTACTGGTGCCGGTATCCATCACCGACGAGCGCTACCGGCCGGTCATTGGGCTGGACCAGGAGAACTTCCAGCTCTTTGAAAACAAGAAGCCGCAACAGATCAAACACTTTTCCAGCGAGGACGCGCCGGTTTCCGTGGGGATACTGGTGGACACCAGCGGCAGCATGGCGTCCAAGCTGGAGCGGGCCCGGGAGGCGGTGCAGCAATTCTGCGAAGAGGCGAATCCGCAGGATGAGTTCTTCCTGATTACATTTGCCGATACGCCGCTGCTGGCCACCGACTTCACTTCCCGACCCGAGGAGATCGAAAACGATTTGCTCACGGCACGGTCCAGGGGGTATACGTCGCTGCTCGATGCGATCTTCATGGGACTGCAGAAGCTACGGAGCGCCCACTACGCGCGCAAGGCCCTGCTGATTCTCTCCGATGGCGGCGACAATCACAGCCGCTACAGCGAACGCGACGTAAGGGCGGCCATCAAGGAGTCAGATGTGACCGTCTATGCCGTGGGCACGTTTGATCGCTGGGTGACTACGCAGGAGGAACGGCTGGGACCGGAATTGCTGGAAAGCATTGCTGACCTGAGCGGAGGCCATTCTTTTACCCTGACCAACTTCAGCGAGGTGCCATTGGTGACGCGCGCCATTGGTCGACAACTCCGCTTTCAATACATGCTGGCCTACCGACCGGAGGCGTCACCGAACGACGGGAAGTGGCGAAAGATCAAGGTCAAGCTGCGCTTGCCGCACCAACTGCGCAATTACATTCTGCGTGTGGAATCCCGCCAGGGGTACTACGCCAGCGAACAGTAATCAGGGGCCAGGGGCCAGGGCTCAGACTTCCGACCTCGGCCCTCGGCCCTCGGACTTCAGAACCTCACTCCTCTGATTTCTGACTGCACTGAATCTGACTCCTAGAGTTGGCTCATAGGTGTTTCCCGGGGGAGGCGGCCCAGTTTCTCAGGGGCTAAAGCCCGCGTCTTTGGCGGCCCAAATGGCACGGCTGGCTGTTGCAAGGTCATTTGCACGGGTGCGCCGGCCTCGAGATAGAAATGGTGCGAACTGAAGAGCAGGGTGAGTGAGGCAACCACCCCGACCGCGCCTCCGATGCCGGCGCCGATGGCAATGTTCTTCCCGGAGTTGGTCTGATGAGGTTCGCATCACCGCAGGATGCCTGCGGCTCAGCCCAAGTGGCCGGTTTCTGGCAATTTCTGGCGAACAAAGGGTGCCATTGGTTCAGCCACGAACTGGCAAGGCCTTAGGAGTCGGCTTTTTCGGCGATCCAGCGGGAAACGGCCGTTACCATCTTGCGTGGGGCGAAGCGTGTGGATTGGGCGATCACCCAGTTGTGTGCGCCGCTGATGGCCAGGCTGCGGCCACCCATGAGGGCGCGGTATCCGTCGAGCGCGACCTTCTCGGCCGACATAGCGCCGAGTTGTTTGAACAGCCGCGATCTCTCGGTGCCGGCGCGCCTGGCGAAGCCGGTGTGCGTAGCGCCCGGACAGAAGCAGGTTATAGTGACGCCGGAATTGCGCAGTTCGTTGCCAATCGCTTCCGAGAATGAGATTACATAAGCCTTTGTGGCGTAATAGACGGCCATGAGCGGGCCGGGCTGAAATCCGGCGGTGGAAGCGACGTTCATGATGCGTCCGCCGCGGCGCGCGATCATCGCTGGAAGGAACAGGCGCGTGAGTTCGGTAAGCGCGGTGATGTTGAGACTGATCTGGCCCAGGATTTCCTGCTCTGGCATCTCGGCAAAGTCGCCGAACGCGCCGAAGCCGGCGTTGTTGATGAGGATGTCCACGGCGATGCTTTCGCGCTGCAGTTGGTCGAAGAGAAATTTCGGTGCAAGCGGTTGCGCGAGGTCGAGCGGGATCGTCTTTACAGCGATTCCGAGGGGTTGCAGTTCGGCTGCGACCTGTGCCAGTTTATCCCCGCTACGAGCAACGAGAACGAGGTTGTGCTGGTCGCGGGCGAAGAGTTTGGCCAGTTCATACCCGATGCCGCCGGAGGCGCCGGTGATGAGGGTTGTCATGAGGGTATTTTAGCGAGAGCGGAAGTTGGGGTTACAAAAGTCAAAATCCCCATCCTAATGTCGCAAAGAGCCCGACATTAGGATGGGGAACCCGCATGACTGTTTTACGCGTGAACCAGTTCCACACCGTAGATCGAATGCCATGAAGTCGCGGCTTTCAGCTTGTCGTTGACGTTGTGGATGTTCTTCACACCTTCGGTCTCGAGCCATTTGCGGAACGCGGCTGCCCCCTGCTTGGCATAGACCGGGATGCCGTCTTTCCAGGTGGCGCGGCCGCAAAGCACGCCGTTGAACTTCACGCCAGATTCACCGGCCAGTTCCAGAGTCTCGCTGAACTCGGCATTGCTTACGCCGGCCGACAGATAAATGAACGGCTTGGTCGCTACATTGGCGGCTTTGTGGAATAGGTCAATGGCTTCTTTCTTGGTGTAGGCCTTCGTTCCACCGAATGACTTCGTGCCCTCGACGAACTTCATGTTCACGGGCACTTCGACCTTCAGGACGTCCACGCCATACCGGTCTTTCGAGAACTCGCGCATGCTCTCGGTGACAATGTGCGGCTTCTTCTTGGCATATTCGAGGCCCTTCTCGTCGGCGCCCTCTTGGTAGCCGACGAACTCGAGGAAGTAAGGGATGTCATTGGCGCGGCATTCGTCGCCGATGCGTTCGACCCAGGCGTGCTTGCTTTCGTTGACATGCTTGGGATCGTCGGGGGTGTAGTAGAGCAGGATCTTGACACAGTCAGCGCCGGCTTCTTTCAGGCGGCGGGCCGACCACAGATCGAGCAGATCGGGCAGGCGGCCCGGACCGGTCTTGTCGTATCCGGTTTTTTCATAGGCCAGCAGCAGGCCGGCATTTTTGGCGCGGCGCTTGGAGGCCGGCAGTCCCCACTCGGGATCGAGCAGGATGGCGGTGGCGTGCGGGGTGAGAACCTCACTGACCAGAGTTTTGAATTCTTCCATCATGGCGTCGGTAACTTCGCCGCCCTTTTCCTTGGCCAGCGATTTCTGTAGGGAGCCGCGTTGATCCATGGCCGCGGCCGCGATGACGCCGCGTTCGTTCGAAACTTTTTTGAGGCCGGCAAGTTTGCCAGGGGTGAGCTTCATGAGAATCCTCCTAAGTAGCTGATGAAGATGAGTGCTAGAAGTACCGATCATTGTAAACCACGGACGTTAGGAAAAGCGGAACTGGGTCTTCAGAATAGAGGACGGCATTCCGGGTTCAGGACTGGTTCGGGGCGCGTTTATTTGGTGGTAAACATGGGCGCGTGGGAGTAGCCTTTAGGTGTCTCTTCCCGCATCTTCCCGCCGCGCCTCACGGTGACGGTTCCTTGCGAAATCAGACAGCGTTTGCGCTGGTGCAAGGAGCCGTATGGCGAAAAAGAGAGCAATTCCCGCTCGCGCTGCAGTGTCACAGTCCGATGGTGACGGAAATCGGATTGCCAACAAAATCCTGCTTGGTCTCTCAGCCAAGGAGCGCAGCCTGGTGCTGCCCGAGTTGGAGTTCGTCCGTCTGAAACTCCATCAGGTGCTCCATGATTCTGGGGAAACCATCAAATCTGGTTATTTTGTAAATGCGGGATTGATTTCGATTCTCGCCGTGCAGCCGAATGGAAAAACGGTCGAGGTCGGTCTCATTGGCAAGGAAGGCTTTGCCGGGTTACCGCTGCTGGTGGGATACAGCAATGGTCCGACCAGAGTGATGATTCAGGGGGACGGGACGGCGTACCGCTGCGATGCGGAGACGCTCCGGCGGTTGATCGGGCAATTTCCTCAGTTGGAGGTGCGGTTGCATCGCTTTGCTTACCAACTGGCGATGCAGACTACACAGATTGCGGCCTGCAATCGGCTGCATGATGTAGTCGAGAGACTGTCCCGGTGGATTTTGATGAGCCAAGACCGCGTCGGCGCACTCAAGCTTCCTTTGACCCAGGAATTTCTGGCGCAGATGCTGGGCACGCGCCGCTCGAGTGTAACTGTGGCCGCCGGCAACCTGCAGAAGGCTGGACTGATCGCCTACTCGCGCGGAGGGATCACGATCCTGAGCCGGAAAAAACTCGAGAGCGCGGCGTGCGATTGCTACCGGATTGTGCAGCAACAGCTGAAGAGCTGGGAAGCAGAAAACCAGTAGGCTTGCGCGGACCGCTATCCCCGGGCCTTCGTACAGTGAAGAACATATATTTGTGCGTTACCGCACACCGGGTGTAGAATCCTGCTGTCTATCCACATCTTTCCGCCGCGCCCAGCCGGGTGACGGTCTCTTGTGAACAGATCGAGTCTTGATCGTAGGAGGCCGGCGATGGCGCCGAGCGAATCTCTCTCCTTTCCCACCCCGCGTTTTCCAGCATGGCAGGGCGCTTACGAAGCAGTGTTAACGGAAGCCGACACCAGGACACTTTTCAAACTGGTGGAAGTCGCCGAAGCCGCTGTTCTCACCCGCCGCGCGTCGCTGGAAGGAAGCTCAGACCACCATTCCGAGAGACACGCCATGGAAGAAGCCCTGGTCAATCTGCAGGTCGTGAAGAGGGACCGCCTGAAGTTCCGATAGAGGTATTTGCAACTTCTGCTGGCGGCCAACGGGGCGAGAAGCGCTTTGGTATAGTGGTATGACCGCTTCGGTCCTGCGCCCGCTCCCTGTCCAATGGGCTAATCTTGATCGGAGCTGGTTCCTCGGACCGCGATAGAATTCGCTTCAAATTTGGATGTCACCTCATAAGAAAGGGAACTGCCATCATGGCCATTGCGACTATTAATCCCGCCACGGGTGAAGTCATCAAGACGTTCGCGCCGCTAACGGAAGCCGAGACCGAAAAGAAGGTGCAGCTGGCGGTCAGCACATTCAAGGCCGAGCGCAAGACGCCCTTCAGCGTCCGCGCGCAGCGCATGCGGAAGGCGGCCGAGATCCTGGAGCGCGACAAAGACAAATTCGCTCACCTCATGACTCTGGAGATGGGCAAGACTTTCAAGTCAGCCGTAGCCGAGGCCGTGAAGTGCACGACGGCCTGCTATTTCTATGCTGACAATGCAGAAAAGATCATGGCCGACGAGGTGGTAGAGACCGGCGCGAAGAAGAGTTTCGTCCGGTACCTGCCGATCGGGCCGATCCTGGCGGTGATGCCGTGGAATTTTCCTTTCTGGCAGGTATTCCGGTTCGCCGCGCCGGCTCTAATGGCGGGCAATGTCGGGCTGCTGAAGCACGCCTCGAATGTGCCGCAATGCGCGCTGGCGATCGAGAGCATCTTTCGCGAAGCGGGTTTTCCCGAGGGCGTGTTTCAGACCCTGCTGATCGGCTCGGGGCAAGTGGATGCCCTGCTGAACGATCCGCGCATCATGGCGGCTACATTGACCGGCAGCGAGCAAGCCGGGATTCAGGTCGGCATGGGTGCGGCCAAACGCATTAAGAAAGTCGTGTTGGAACTGGGCGGCAGCGATCCGTTCATCGTGATGCCTTCGGCCGATATGGAAGCGGCTGTGAGTACGGCGGTGGCGGCCCGCATCCAGAACAACGGGCAGTCCTGCATTGCGGCCAAACGCTTCATCGTGGCCGAGCCGATTGCCGACGAGTTCGAGCGCAAGTTTGTGGCGAAGATGGAGAGCCTGCAGATTGGCGATCCGTTCGATGAAAAGACCGACCTGGGCCCGCTCTCCACGCCGGACGGGGTTCGGGACCTCGACGCGGACGTCCAGAAGTCGGTGAAAGCCGGGGCTAAGGTGTTGACCGGTGGGCATCCGCTAAAGCGGCCGGGGAATTACTATGCGCCGACCGTGCTGACGAACATTCCAAAAGACTCGCCAGCTTACGGCGAGGAGTTTTTTGGGCCGGTGGCGTCGGTGTTCCGTGTGAAGGACGTGGATGAGGCGATCCGGCTGGCGAATGATGTCCGCTTCGGGCTGGGATCGAGCGTATGGACCAACGACGAGAAGGAACGCGAGCGCTTCATCAACGAAATCGAAGCGGGGATGGTGTTTATTAACAAGATGGTCGCGTCCGATCCGCGGATTCCGTTCGGCGGGGTGAAGGCTTCCGGACATGGGCGGGAGTTGAGCGCGGTGGGAATGCGGGAGTTCCTGAACGCGAAGACGGTGTGGATCGCGTAGGAGCAGAGGTCCAGGGCCAGTGTTCAGACTCGAGCGCAAGGCGGCCTTTGAGAAGAAGCCTCTTTCTAGGGTGCCTCGGAATTGACGAGCGGACCTAATTCGCGCACTTCCGTCAGCAGGTCCTGCCAAGGGCAGGCGTCGGCCTCGAAGCGGTGGACGGCGGCCTGGATCTTCTCGCCCGCGCCATCATAGCGAACCCAGACGACGCGGAAGCGGGCTTTCTTGCCGGCGTAGAGAATTCCAATTACATCGCCCGAACTGAGATCAGTGTCGAGGCCGGAAAGCAGTGCTCCGCTCAGGCTGATGTCGCGGGCGCGCGCTACCTGGAGAAAGCGCTCCCCTCGCGCGTCCACGCCCCAGACCGTCAGGCCGAGATCGGCTGGAGTGCGTGGTTGGTGCCGGCGATCGAGCCTGCGAATAACTCCCATAGAACGTTAACTGCGGCCAGCGCGGATTTTGCCCGGTGCCAGCCCTGAGTGCTGGCTGACGACCCCCGGTCGTTGTGCGATGGCGGTCGCGGAGTGCCAGGCCATAGTTTGGAGAGCGGCGCGTGGTCCGGCTCATTGGGTGCCTGGACTCGCAATGCCCATCGCTGATCTCACGGTAGCGTGTGCGGGGGCGGGAGTAAAGGATGCTTAGCGGGTTCTAACGAGGAAACTGGAAGCTGGATCCTGTTTCGGGAAGAAGGAGAAAAAGGGAAGAAGAAGGCCTTGCGTGCCGTCCAAAAATGTAGTTAAAATAACTACATTGAGGATGGCCATGGAGAAGCCAATTTCAGCGGCAGAAGCGAACCGGAAGTTCTCAGAGCTGCTCCGGGGTGTCAAGGCGGGGCACAGCTATGTGGTGACCAGCCACGGCCGTCCCGTGGCGCGCATCGAGCCGGTAGAGGCGCAGGACCGCAGCAAAGCCAAAGAAGCGCTGCTGGCTCATCTCGAATCCCGCCCTGTGACGAAACCCATCGGCCGCTGGACGCGCGACGAGCTGTACGAGGACTGAGCCCCGATGCGAGTCGCGCTCGATACCAACATCCTCGTCTATGCCGAAGGCGTCAACGGCGCTCTCCGCGGCGACGAAGCCGTGGAACTGATCAGGAAACTGCCCGATTCCACCACGTTCCTCCCAGTTCAAGTGCTAGGCGAGTTGTTCCGGGTACTAGTTCGAAAATCTGGCCTTGCGCCGGGACAGGCCCGCGTAGTGGTGCTCCGCTGGCAGAAGACCTATCCGCTGATCGAAACCTCGCCGTCGGTTCTGGTCGCGGCGATGGATCTAGCCGCGGACCGCGGCATCAACATCTGGGACGCGGTCATTCTTGCCGCAGCGTCTGAGGCGGGCTGCCGCCTGCTTTTGTCTGAGGACTTGCAGGACAGCTTTACCTGGGGCGGGGTGACGGTGGTGAATCCGTTTACGGCGAAGAGGAATGAGCTATTGGAGGGAGCCCTTGAGACCTAGCCGATGAGGATGAATTCCAGATTGCCCCTATCGGCCGCAAGGCACCCGCGTGCCCACACCAACCTCAATGCTTGGGAGAACTAATTCGGGGGGCTGGGAGCGTGCGGCCCGGGGGCAACGTCGTGCTTCAGGTTGGCGATGAAGTGGTCGGCCGTTCGCATGACTGCGGCGATCGCATCCTCAGCCGTCTTGCCGGACTCCTGGCTCTCCTGCAGGCTAACCGCCGTGTAGAAGTAGACGCTGCTCGCGGCGGCACGCTCAAGACCGTTATGGGTCTTGTCATACTGCTCGTGCCTGGACTTAACCAGGGCCATAAGTTCCGGGATCTGCATCTGTTGCGCCTCCGGGCTGCGCAACTTTGCAGCCATCTCCTGCCACTCCGAAAAAAAGATCCTCCTTCTGCCGGTTAGCTCGCTGATGACCCTCGGATCACCGCTCGAACTACCATCCGCGAACAGAGCGGCCACGACTTGAACGGACGCCGGAGTGGGGAAGTTGCGGTAGGGCAGTGCCTTGGTTTTCCCCGGGGCGATCTCCCAAATGGGTTGCGGGGGGTCACTAAAACCGGGGATGTGCCCGTCGTAGTGCGAGCGTGCCCTGCAGTCAACGGTGCAGCCTTCGTCGGCCACAGCTAGCAGCTCGAACGCGGTAAGGGCCGAGCTGTAGTTGTTGGTGATGACAAGCGAGCAGCGACCCGAGTCGGCCGACACTCCGGCCTTAACGGGTACGGTTTGGGACCACGCGCTGCAGCCTAGCACGGTCAATGCGAGCATTCGGATTGCCGGTCTTATCATATTTGCCTCCCGCAAAACTGACGCGTGTCGGGCATCTCAATGAGGCCCGTGGATATTTACTGGTTTGTGGACATTTCTGGTAGCTCACAGAGAAACTGCTCAGGGTCCGGGTGACAGTCCCTCCCCCTCTCGCTGTCTTGCTCAAAGTTCGGTCCCTCGCACTCCGGTATTCCCATCTGCGGCCAGACACTATTGCCTCAGCGTCAGCGTGCTCAGCACAGCCTGCTGTTTGGCGATCAGCTGCTTTACTCCTTCACGGGCCAGCGCCAGCATTTTCTGTAGCTGCAGATCGTCGAAGACCTGATGCTCGGCCGTGGCCTGCACTTCGACCAGCTTGTGGCCGGCGGTCATGACGTAGTTCATGTCCACGTCGGCGCGCGAGTCTTCTTCGTAGCAGAGATCGAGCAGAATCTCTCCGTCCACCATGCCCACGCTCACGGCGGCGACAAAATCCTTCAGCGGAACCGCGGTCAGTGTTCCTGCCTCAACCAGCTTTTCCAGCGCCAGCCCAAGCGCCACGAACGCACCGGTAATCGAAGCCGTCCGCGTGCCGCCGTCGGCCTGGATGACATCGCAATCAATCCAGAGGGTGCGCTCGCCGAGGCGGGCGAGGTCGGTAACGGCGCGCAGGCTGCGTCCGATGAGGCGCTGGATTTCGTGGGTGCGTCCACTGGGGCGGCCTTTGGAGACTTCGCGCGGCGTGCGGGTCAGGGTCGAGCGTGGAATCATGGCGTATTCGCTCGAAATCCATCCTTTGCCCGAATTGCGCAGAAACTGCGGGACAGTTTCTTCGATCGAGGCCGTGCAGATGACACGCGTGTTGCCAACCTCGATGAGGACGGAACCTTCCGCGGTGGGGATGAAGTCCGGGGTGATCGTGACTGGGCGCAGCTGATTGGGCGAGCGGTTATCGGAGCGATAGAACATGATTCGGGATTGTAAATGACGCTGCTGGCTTTCCCGATGGTCAGCGGCCAGTGGAGTGGGTTCTGAGCAATGAGCAATGAGCGAGCCCTCCGGCGAACCGCGCGGATGAATGCATCCGGGCTACCTACTCGAAAAACTAGATTGAATCCTACTTGACAACAGATATATCTAACGATATACATAAAGCATGATCGACAGCTAGACCGACCAGATCTTGATCAGAGAGCTCGAAGCCCTTCGCGGGATTCAGGTTCCACCGATTGCCGGTTGGTCAGCTGCGAGTGCTGAAGACAATGAAGGAGTCTCGAATATGTACGGAAGATGCGGAAGTTGGTGGCGTGGCGGGATGGCGGTGCCATTCATGGGTGGTGCATTTCCCTGGGGCCGCGGCGGCCGTTGGGGACGTTTCTTTGGGCCGGGCGAGATTCGGCTGGCGTTGTTGTCCATGCTTGAAAGCGGGCCGAAGCACGGCTACGAATTGATGAAGGAACTGGAAACCAAGTCGGGCGGCATTTACAAGGCCAGCGCAGGAGCGATTTATCCGGCGCTACAGCAGTTGGAGGATGAAGGCCTGGTGACGTCGGACACGGCTGCGGGGAAGCGCACCTATTCCCTTACGGATTCGGGCAGAGCGGAGCTGCAGCGCGAAGCCGAGTCTGTGAAGAGGATCTGGCAACGCGCTGAGCAGGCGGGCGATTGGGCACCTTGGATGGGCGTGGAGGGAGCGGAGGTCATGCGTCCGGCGGCCGAAGTGATGAAGGCGGCCCTGCGGGCGGCCACTCGCGGCTCGCATGATTCGGCGAAGATCGCCAAAATACGCGAGGTTCTGGAACGCACCAAGCGCGAGATTGAAGGGCTGGAGAAGCAGGGCTAGAGAAGCAGAGTCAGGCTGGTGTGTCGGAATCAGCGCAGGAGGTGGTCGAATGGCACATCGCGTGTGCCCATGGTGGCTGGGATATTTCCTCATCTCTCCTTTGCGGCGGTGGGGGCAGAATCCGTCGAAAATTCTGAACGGTTACATTCGGCAAGGGATGACGGTGCTCGAACCCGGTCCGGGTATGGGATTCTTTACGCTGGACCTGCTTCGCATGGTGGGGCCCGCGGGCAGAGTGGTAGCGATTGACGTGCAACCGAAAATGCTGGCGCGGCTCAAGCGGCGGGCAGCGAAAGCTGGTCTTCTCGACCGGCTCGAGGCCCGGCTGGCAGCAGCCGACTCGATGGGGCTTGGCGATCTGGCGGGCGCGGTGGACTTCACACTGGCCTTTGCCGTGGTCCACGAATTTCCTGATGCGGGGGATTTCTTCCGGCAGGTGGCCGCGACGTCGAAGCCTGGAGCTCAAGTGCTGGTGGCTGAGCCTCCGGGTCACGTGACGGCGAAGAAGTTCGAGAGCGAGCTACAGGCGGCGCTGGACGCCGGCTTCCGCCTGCAATCACGGCCTCCCGTTCCGCGCAGTCAGGCCGCTCTGCTGCAGAAAGTCTGAGCCTCGTCTTTTATTGTCCCGATTGCAACTGCATTGCGAGCTGATTGACGGCGCTCACGCTGTAGTAGCCAGTCAGGTCGGCGTGGCCGGCGAGCGTGGGGCGTTCCTGGCCATCCACGAGAATCTTCACTCTCACGATACCGGGTGTATTGGCCGAGATGGTGTGGATCAGCGAGGCCACGGTCAATTCCTCGACGAGCACGCTGGAGCGGTGCGTGTCGGCGAAGGCGGCGTTGAGGTCAATGACGGCGACGCCGGGGTCAACTAGAAAAACGCTGCGCACCTCGGAGCCTGGCCCGAGAACGTGCGGTGACGATTTGTCGAGATAGAGCGAGAGCAGAGCCCGCAACAGTTCTTCAGCGCGCTCCTGGCGACCGGAAGGCAGGGGAATCTTGGCCGCTTCCGCGCGCAGAGTGCCGTCGTCGTCGTGGGCGATGAAGAGCGTGACCTGTTCTGTGGGTCCGGCGACGGGCGGGGCCAGCGGGCGCGTGTCATTGGAAGCGACGGGGCCTACGGCAGTCTTCCGCATCTGCCAGGCGTAAATGCTCATGCCCAGCACTGCGAGCAGCAGGACGGCCACGCCGATCACCAGATGACGGGGGATCATGGGCGACACCTTGCTGCGGAGAGGCCGTCGAGCTGCGCTCGACTGGAGAGCCGAGGGCGGCTGTCCCCACCTGTGGATGGCACGGTCATCATGGCGCTGCCCCCAGTTGGTCGCGGTTGGCGGCGATGGCGGTGGCCACCGCGCTGGTGATGAGCTGCTGATAGTCTGGGGCGGTGAGCTGGGACGAATCAGATCCCTGGGGAGCGACTTCGACGGCGATGGCGGCTCCGGTTAGGTTATTCAGCGGGCGGAGAGGGGCGGCGAGGGAACGCACGGGGACTTGCCGCTTCTGCAGTTCGGCCACGACCGCGGTGGCCGCGGTTTGGCTGAGCGGCAGCCAGGCATGCTGGGCGGTGCTCCAGGAGCGGAAGGGGCCGCGATCGTCGTTGCCGTCGGGAAGCAGCGCGGTGTACACGTGCACGCCATGGCCGCTGGAGGCGGCATGCAGAGCGATGTAAATCGCAGCGTGATCGGCATTGGCGAAGATGGCGCGCTGATCCAGCGATAAGTTGGCGTCAGAGTCGCGCAGCACCAGGGTGGTGATGCCGCGGCTTTCCAGTTCCTGGCGAAGGCTGCGGGCCAGGGCGACCGTGATGTCCTTTTCGAGCAGCGTGCTGCTGAGAGTTTCGCCGTGGTCGTCGCCCCCGTGGCTCGCATCCACCACAGCAAAGTATCTGCGGGAGACCTGTGCAGGCGCGCTTGGAGAAGCGGCGACACCGGGCTGCACCGGGTTTGACGGGGCTCCCGGCGTAACGGAAGGTGGGGCATTCTGCGCGGACGCGGGCGCCGGCGCGATCGTAATGGTTCGCCCGTCATTGCTGAAGGTCGCCATGACCGGAACAGTTGCGATCACGCTGACTACCGCCGCTCCGTTGCCCTCGCTGTAGTTCGCCGAAGGGATGGTTTTGCTGCCAAACGCGAGTGTGGGCGAGGCCGGAGCTACCACCGGGTCGCGCGAGAATGTCATGCGCAGCGTGCCCGGCTCGGTGGCGATGGTTGGACTCACCGGCGCGGTAAAATTGAAGACCAGGCGGTTATCGGCTCCGAGCGAGGCGGTGAAATGGGTGGCCACGCTGCCAATGAAGAGCCGGCCGGATTCCTCGCGCAAAGTGACCGGACCCCCGAGAAACCGCGGCAGGAGGGCATTCAGCGAGGAAACGGGAACCAGGCCGCGATTGTTTTCTATCACAAATGCACCTTCGAGATCGGAGTCACGGCCCTGGACGCGGGCGTGCGTCTTGCCGACCTGGAACTCGCCTTCAACATTGTTGTAGCGCAGGTGCCAGCGCGATCCGTCGGTTCGGGCACTGACTTTGCCCAGCGGTTCGAGGACTTCGAGCAGCCCCACGTAATCGCGGCTGTCGCGCTGGGCAACCGGGAGGGAGTAGTTCGCAGCGACAGAATAGACGGAGAGATGTTTTTCGGGGGCGCCCGAGAGAGTCAGCGCAGAGAAAATGATAGAAAACCAAACGAGCAACGACCGGCGCCGGCGGTAGGCCCGCGCTACAGCTGACGGGACGCCAGCGCTACCAAGTCCGGAGTCGCTAGTCCAGCGCATAGGCGGTGAGTCCGCTTAGCAGTTTCGGATAGAAGTCGGTGGATTTTTGCGGCATGACCTCGCCGGCGAAAGCGACGTCGCGCACTTTCGGGACCGGGCAGGGATTCATCAGAAAGGCGAGATTGGCTTTGCCCTGGCGAACCTGCGTCAGAGCCTCCGAAGCATCGCGCAAGTAAGATAGATTTTGTTGGTTGCGGATGGATTCTTCGGAAAGCTGCAACACTCCTTCCAATAAACATTTGTGAAGTTGTACTACGTCAAGAGACTGCTGGCGGACCGAGAGTCCGGCGAAGAATCGCGAGCCGGCCTCTTTTGGCGAGTGCAGAAGGAAGGCCCGGTTCGCAGCTACGGCCAATAAAGCGGTTCCGGCGCGGCCTCTTTCGTTCAGCAGCGCGGTCGCACGTGCGGCGTCGAGAGCGGGATCAATTTCCTCCACCTGGAAGAAAGCGCGGCAGGCGTTCTGAAAATCCTCCACTGAAAACGAGTTCAGGGAATGCACCACGCGATGGGTCGGCAGAACCAGCAGGCCGGGATTGTTCATGTTGACGAAAGTCATCATGACGTACTCATGAGGCGCGTCGGACTTGGACCCGGCAGTGGAAGCACGGCATTCGTTGCGGTAATTCAGCGCGGTCTCGTAGCGGTGATGACCGTCGGCGATCACAAGCTTCTTGTCGCGCATCTTGCCCTGAACGGCAGCGATCACTCCGGGATCTGAAATCTGCCAAACGCGGTGGACGACGCCGTATTCGTCGGTTACCTCAATCGTGGGAGCTGTCGCGGGATCTGGCGCGAGAAGGGCATCGATCGCACCCGCATCTTCGTAGAGCAAAAAAAGCTGCTCGTAGTGGATGCGGGTGGCGCGGAGCAAGTCGAGGCGATCGGCCTTAGGCTTGGCCAGAGTCTGCTCATGGCGGAAGACGACTCTGGCGGAATAGTCCTCGACCCGGCCCAGACCGATAAATCCGCGGCGCTCGAAGCGGGCTCCCGACGGCGCAGTGAAGGCCTGGGAGCAGGCGTAAAATGAAGGTGAGGAATCCTGCCGGAAGATTCCCTGGGCACGCCAGTCGCGGGAATAAGCGGCCGCCCGCGTATACAGGTTGTGTGCCGCGTTGTCTTCCGGCTCGCGTCGGCCGAAGATAATGCGCACGAGGTTATAAGGACTGGAGGCGTAGTAGACCTCTTGCATGGCGGGCGTGATTTTGTCGTAGGGTTGGGTTACGACCTGCTGAGCCGCGACTCTCTCCAGGTTGTAACGGAGAGCGCGAAAAGGAAGTATGTCAGCCATAGGAAACCTTTGATTGTAACAAGATAGGGTTGAGTCGTCGCGGAAAGGCCGCCGGTTGGGCGATTGGGGCTGTGGAAATCAGGCATAAACAGTTCGGCACTTGGGACTGTTTTTTGACAAAATGCCTGCGTCGTGCGGCGCGACCTGTGATAACATCCGCCGCATTGGGGTACTTATGGCCCGCCTGGGTTGTGAAGGGCGCCGGTCACCTCGCCCGAAGGCCCTAGTTCGAAGCGGCTGTGCGGGTTCCGCCCGGAATCCGGTGGAAGCTGACCTGCGTCAAAAATCTTCCTTGGGGAATTCCATGCGGATGTGGCAAGGGTTTGCTCTGGCTGTCTGCGCCCTGGTGTGCTTGAGGATGCCCGCATTGGCTCAAGCCGACGTGAATGATGTGCACGTCGCTCCGCGAGAAGTGGAGAAAGCAAAAGAGGTTCCCCAACAGAACCTCGTCTCCTCGACTGCGGGACTGAGCGCTCACGTGCGTCCGCTGAAGGTGGATGTGGACCTGGTGCTGGTTCCGGTCACGATCACCGATCCGCTGAACCGGCTGGTGACCGGGCTCGAGAAGGACAACTTCCAGCTCTTCGAAGGCAATAGTGCGCAGGAAATCCGGACCTTCTCGAGCGAAGACGCGCCGGTTTCTCTGGGCGTGATTTTCGACTCCAGCGGCAGCATGAGCAGCAAAATGGAGCGGGCGAAAGAGGCGGTGATCGAATTCTTCAAGACCGCGAATCCGCAGGACGAGTTTTTCATGATCACGTTCTCCGACGCGCCGGAGGAGGTCACCGACTTCACCAGTTCGGTGGATGAGATCCAGAACAAGCTGGTATTCGCCGTGCCGAGAAAGCGGACCGCGCTGCTGGACGCCATCTACATGGGCGTCAGCAAGATGCGCCAGGCCAAATATGCGAAGAAGGCCCTGTTGATCATTTCCGACGGCGGCGACAATCACAGCCGCTACACCGAAAACGAGATTAAGGCCCTGGTGAAAGAAGCCGATGTCATGATTTACGCGATCGGCATTTACGACCGCTACGCCTCCGCCGTGGAGGAGCGTCTGGGGCCGCAACTGCTGGGCGAAATCACGGAACTGACCGGCGGGCGCGCTTTCACCATTGATAACCCGAATGACTTGGGAGACGTGGCCACCAAGATCGGCGTAGAACTGCGCAATCAATATGTCCTGGGATATCGTCCTGCCAAGATCGTGCGCGACGGCAAATGGCGTAAGATAAAAGTGAAGCTGATACCACCGAAAGGATTGCCGCCTCTACGGGTGTATGCCAGGACGGGGTACTACGCGCCTGCGGAATAAGGTCGCGAAGGTCATAATCTTTCTTGCGTTTGCGATGGGCCTTGGGCTGCAGAGCGCACTGCCGGCCTGGTCGCAGAACGCGCCGTCGAGCGACACCAAGCCCGCCGCCAATTCCTCCTCCCTTCAGACTCCCAGCGCATCGGCTTCTCCTCCGGTACAAGACAAGAAGATCGACGATCAGAGCGTGTTCGTTATCCGCAAGGATGTGGATGAAGTGCTGTTGCACGCGACGGTGGTGGACGACAAGCAGCACATCGTCACCAATCTGGACCGGAACGCGTTCACCGTTTTTGAGGACGGCAAGCAGCAGAACATCATTTCGTTCCACAACGAAGACATCCCGGTGGCGATGGGCATTGTGATTGACAACTCGGGTTCCATGCGGGAAAAGCGCAACAAGGTGAATCAGGCGGCGTTGAATCTGGTGCGATCGAGCAATCCGCGGGACGAGGTGTTCATCGTTAACTTCAACGATGAGTACTACCTCGACCAGGATTTCACCAACGATCTGTTGAAATTGAAGGAAGCGCTGGAAAAGATTGACGCCCGGGGCGGCACTGCACTTTACGATGCCGTGGTGGCGTCAGCGGATCACTTGAAACGCAATGCGCGCCTGGAAAAGAAGGTTCTCTTTGTCGTGACCGACGGCGAGGACAACGCCAGCAACGAGAATCTGGAACAGGCCATCAAACAGCTGCAGGAAGAGAACGGACCTTCGGTGTATGCCATTGGGATCCTGGGAGAAGAAGAACATCCCAAGCGGGCCCGGAAGGCGCTGGAGATCATTGCGCAGCGAACCGGAGGGATTGCATTCTTCCCGAAGACGCTCGACGAAGTGGATGAGATCAGCCGGACCGTGGCGCACGACATCCGCAACCAGTACTCGATTGGATACAAGCCGACCAATCCGCGCGGAGCCGGCGGCTTTCGCATGGTCAAGGTGGAAGCCAAAGCCAAAGGGCACAGCAAGCTGATCGTGCGCACCAAGAGCGGCTACTACGCAGGCGCGCACCCGGCGGCGTCAGCCGGCAGCAAGTAACGAGGGTCCCCGTCCGCGCCCCCTTACTGCTTCTCGAGCATTTGCGCGGCTGACTCGATCAGAGCCGATTCCTCCTGCAGTGCATTGGCGACGCGAACAATTTCCTGTTCGGCCTCTGCGTACCGTTTTTCCTCGATCCCTTCCCGCACGCCGGGGACAGTTTTGACTCCGTATCCCGAATAAACGCCCGGAGCATAGAGCAGATGCTTGTACCAGGGACGGCGGGGAAGACCGTCCTGGTTGGTTAACTTCCGCTCGCTTTCAATGAGGCGGCTGTTGAGAGCCTTTAGCATCTCCGTCTGATTCTCGCTTAGCCCGGACTGTCTCTGCGAGTAAGCCTTGCGATAGTGATCCGCGCTGCGAGTGAGCGTCTCGGCGGCGTTTTCCATAGGAGCGAAATTCAGATGGGGCGGGACTTCTTCCCTGGGCGGCGCCACCGTCGGCCGCCTTGGGTCCAGCGTGGCTTTGAAGACGCCGTCGTCCAATTCCTGATTGCGCTCAAGAATTTCTTCCTGCTTTTCCGACAGCAGCTTCTCCAAATCCTTCGTGTACTTCTGAATGGTGTCGGCAAAATCCACGAAATCAAAGGGCAGCACTTCTGCATCGGCCAGGCGCATTACTGCGGTTCCGACCGTCTGCGACAGCGCCCGGCCGTACACGAAATCGAAGTCGGAGAAGTGCGTGTACCAGTAGAAATCATCGTAGATGGAATGGTAGATGCCGCCCTCGTCCTCGCCGCCATAGCCGAGATCCAGCGTGGCCACGCCGATGTGATCGAGAAAGCCGGTGAAGTCGGTGCCGGAGCCGAGTGCGGCGATGCGCAGGTCGGCGCGTTGCCGGAGTTCTTTCCGCGCGTCCGGCGACTTGGCCTGAGCGATCTCGGAGAGCTGCCGGCGCTTCCATGCCGTCAGTTTGGTCTCAGGATCCTCGATGTCGCGGGCTACGCCATTGATGAACTGTTCGAGGCTATGCGATCCGCCCATGCCGAGCAGGCCGCGGCCGTTGCCGTCGGTGTTGATATACACCGCCGCGTGCTGGCTCAGTTCCTCGGCGTGCGTCTCGACCCATTCGGTCGAGCCGAGCAGCATGGGTTCTTCGCCGTCCCAGGCGGCATAGATGATGGTGCGGCGCGGCTTCCAGCCTTGCTTGAGCAACTCGCCCAGGGCACGGGCCTCTTCCAGCAGCGGAGCCTGACCCGAGATCGGATCTTCCGCTCCATTGACCCAGGCATCGTGATGGTTGCCGCGGATGATCCACTCGTCAGGAGCGACGCTGCCGGGAATCTTCGCGATGACGTCATAGACCGGCTTGATATCCCAGTTGAATTCAACTTTCAGATGCACTTTTGCGGGGCCCGGGCCCACGTGGTAGGGAATGGGCAGGCTGCCACGCCATTCGTCGGGCGCCATCGGTCCCTTGAGCGCAGCCAGCAGCGGTTGCGCGTCGCCGTAGGAGATCGGCAGAACGGGAATCTTGGTGATGCTCTTCGCTTCCTTCACCGACAGCCGTTTGGCCTCGGGCGTAGCGCCCACCCCGGGGGTCAGTGGGTCGCCGGGGCTGGCTGAGGCGAAGTCCATGACGCTGCCGCGCTGCACGCCGTCGGGATTGCGCATCGGGCCTTGCGGGAAGACGTTGTCGCGGCCGTAGCCGTCATCGTGAGGCTCGGAGTAAATGAGGCATCCGATGGCGCCGTGCTGGGCGGCGACTTTCGGCTTCACTCCACGCCAGGAGTGGTAGTACTTGGCAATCACGATGGCGCCCTTGACCGAAATTCCGAGGCGGTCGAGTTGTTCATAGTCTTCCGGCAGGCCGTAGTTGACAAAGACCAGCGGCGCGGTGACGTCGCCGTCAATTGAATAGGCGTTGTAGGTGGGCAGCTGTTCGGATTTCTGGTTGGAAGTCGGATCGATCGCGATGGCCGGCTCTTCGAGCTTGGCCGTGAACTTTGTTGGCTCGAGCATTTCGAGGACGCGCACCTTGGGGGTTGGGAAGAGAACGTCGAACCTTTCGATGTGCGCGTCGAGTCCCCATTCCTTGAAGTGGGCAAGAATCCATTCGGCGTTGTCCTTGTCGTAGGGTGAGCCGACGTGGTGGGGGCGAGCGCTGAGGCGGCGCATGTATTCGCGCAGGTTGGACGGATCGGGGACGGTGCGGAATTTCTTCTCCCAGTCGCGTTCCGACTGACTGGATTGCGGCGAGTAACCCACCAGCGGAGTCTCATCGGCAGCCAGGGCTGAAGGCGGAAGAATTAGGGCAGCAGTCAGCAACAGCGCGGCAAAGCGTCGCATAGGGTTTCCTTTCGCGGAGCGGAGGGGGTAATTATAGCGGTAATCCTTTCGTGCGCTGGAGTAATTGACGATTCGACATCGGCCCCGTACCCTGTAAGGTGAGTTCTACAAATCCTGCAATGTCACGCCTGCGCGTCGCCGACGACATCACTCAACTGGTCGGCGAGACTCCCATGTTGCAGTTGAAGCGGCTGGTTCCGGCCGGATCGGCCGCCGTATTTGCCAAACTTGAATACTTGAACCCCGGCGGCAGCCTGAAGGACCGCGCCGCGATTGGCATCATCCGGCGAGCCGAGCAGGAGGGAAGACTCAAGCGCGGCGGGACCATCGTCGAGGCAACGGCGGGGAATACGGGAATCGGGTTGGCGCTGATCGGCGTGAACCGCGGATATAAAGTAAAACTGTTCGTACCGGAGAAATTCTCCGAGGAAAAAGTGACGATCATGCGCGCTCTGGGCGCCGAGGTGACCCGCACTCCGGACACCGAGGGCATGCAGGGCGCGATCCGCCGGGCGAAAGAACTGGCAGCGGGCGACCGGAATGCCTTCCTGGCGGCGCAGTTCGAGAATCCTGCCAATCCTGAATTCCATTATGAAACCACGGCCCGCGAAATTTTCGAGCAGATGGACGGCAAAGTGGACGCAGTGGCATTGGGCTGCGGCACCTGCGGCACGTTCACCGGTGTGGCGCGCTATCTGAAAGAGCGCATTCCGGGCGCGTTGGCGTTCGCGGTGGAGACGCAGGGATCGGTGTTGGGCGGCGGTCCGCCGGGGACGCATAAAGTTGAAGGCATTGGGAACACTTTCATTCCGCAGACTTTTGACCCTTCCGTGTGCGACGAGGTCCTCAAAGTGATGGATGACGAGGCTTTCGGCATGGTGAAGTTGCTGGCCGCGCAGGAAGGCGTGCTGGCCGGGTCGAGCGGAGGAGCGGCCGTGTTCGCCTCGCTCAAGATCGCCCAGCGCCTGGGAGCAGGGAAGCGCGTGGTCACGATCGTTCCGGATTCGGCCGAGCGGTATTTGTCGAAGAAGATTTTCGAGGGCGGGATCTAGCAAAGCCCACGTTATACTTGCCCGCGGAAGGTTGACCGGCGCCCATGATCAGAGGTATTCGACTCGAGGATGGACAATACGGTCGTCGAGCCGTAATCACTTCGGCATGGGCCCCCGAAATATCGCGTTATCTGCTCGCCAATAATGTCCTTGAATTGGAATTGAACCACGCGAAAGGTTGGCGTGGTAGCGACCTCTCGTTCCTGGAAGCACTGCCTCAACTGCGGGCATTCAAGATCATCGATTGGGGAATTTCCTGCGTGCAGCCAATTCACTTTCTGCATGAGCTTCGGGCGCTGGACGTGATGACCTACTGTAAAACCGCGATTCGATTTTCGGAGTATCGTCACCTCGAAGACTGTGGACTAGAGTGGCGCCCCAAGTGCGATTCGCTTTTTTCCTGCACGACTCTAAGGAAACTCTTCATAAACAGCTACAAGAAGAAGGACGTGGACGCGTTCTCCGAATTAATAAACCTAGAGTCTTTGGCGATACTTAATGCTCCGGTGGAAAACCTCCGGGGACTCAGCTCCTTGAATCTCCTTAGACATCTGAGACTCGGAAATCTAAGACGGCTCACATCGCTTGCAGGCATCGAGGGACTGACCGCCCTGGAGGAGTTGAACGTAGATACGTGCCGTCGCATTGGTTCGATTGATGAGGTTGCTTCATTGTCGCGACTACGAAAACTGCATCTGAGCAACAGTGGCGAAATCGAATCACTGAAGCCGCTGCAAGAGTTGACCGGCTTGGAGTGGGTAACATTTGCTGAGTCCACCAACATCAGGGACGGAGATATTTCACCGCTATTGCGTCAGAAGAATTTGTCCCGCGTGTCGTTCCAGAACCGTCGTCATTACTCCCATCGCCGAGAAGAATTTGGTGCTGCATACTATGGCGTCGAATTGATGAAGCAAATGAAGGTGATGGGAGTGAAGCGGCTGTCGAACCGGGAGATGGTGAAGAGAGCGCTGGAATCGTCGTCGAGACCATTTTGGCAGCGCATATCCTGGCGGTAAACACGTCGAGTGGAAATACGATCCTCGACCCGATATCTCGATGAAACATTCAAAACATCCCGACAAGTTCGGCTTCGCTACCCGCGCTATCCACGTCGGCCAGGAGCCAGATCCTCTCACCGGGGCAGTTACCGTCCCGATCTACCCGACTTCCACCTACGTGCAGCAGGGCATCGGCGAACACAAGGGATATGAGTATTCCCGCGTGTCGAATCCCACGCGCACGCGGCTGGAGCAGAATCTGGCAGCGCTGGAAGGCGGCGTGGCCGCGCGCGTGTATTCGAGCGGCATGGCGGCGATCCATGCCATCGTGAGCATGCTGAAGTCGGGAGACCACCTGGTCTGCGGGAACGATCTGTATGGCGGAACTCCGCGGCTCTTTAACCAGGTCATGGCCGGTTTCGGACTGGAGTTCTCCTACATTGACACCACGAATGCAGAGAACGTCGAGCGGGCCATCCGCAAGAATACCCGCATGGTGTACGTCGAGACGCCGACCAATCCTTTGATGCGGTTGAGCGATCTGGCAGCGATCAGCGCGATCTGCCGCCGCAAGAAAGTCGCGCTGGTGGTGGACAACACGTTCATGTCGCCGTATTTTCAGCAACCGCTGGCGCTCGGCGCAGACCTGGTCGTGCACTCGACTACAAAATTCCTGAATGGCCACAGCGACGGGCTGGGCGGAGTGGTCGTCTGCGCACAACAGGAGCATGCCGAAAAACTGGCGTTTCTGCAGAAGGCGACGGGGGCAATTCTCTCCCCGTTCGAGTGCTGGCTGGTGCTGCGCGGCGTGAAGACACTCGCCGCGCGCATGGAGATTCACGATCGCAGCGGCCGCATAGTGGCGGACTTTCTTTCAAAGCACAAAAAAGTGAAGGCGATTTTCTATCCCGGGTTGGCAGATCATCCGCAACATGCACTCGCCAAGCGCCAGATGAGCGGTTTCGGCTCGATGATCACGTTTGAGACCGGGTCGCTCAATAACGCGAACAGGATGCTTAAGCGTCTGCGCGTGTGCTCGCTCGGCGAGTCGCTTGGCGGCGTGGAGACATTAATTTCGCACCCGGCAACCATGACCCACGCTGCGCTGGGCGAAAAGGGCCGCAAAGCGATCGGCATCACCGATGGCATGGTGCGGATTTCCGTTGGAATCGAAGAGGTAGACGACATTCTCGAGGATCTGGATCAGGCGCTGAACGCGATCTAGGAAACTCCTCGCCGCATTTGCGAGAATGACGCGCATCAACCCATTTCGATCGTGCTTAACTATCCCCGCCTCCGCCCAGCGATTCTCCCAGCCAGTCCAGATAGGCCGAACTACCGTCTTCGATGTTCAGCGCGATGCACTCGGGCAACTCGTAGGAATGCAGCTCACGGAGGGCGTCGCGGAGCGCGGGAAACTGATCGGCGCTGGTTTTGATGATCAGCAACCACTCCCGGCCCGATTCAATGTTGCCTTTCCAGCGGTAGACGGACTCGATCTGCGGGACAATGTTGACGCAGGCAGCGAGATGGCGCTCAACGAGCTGACGCGCGATCTTGCGGGCCTCGTCGTCGGAACTGGCGGTGGATAGGACGATTCGCTTGTCAGTCATATAGAATCAGCCGTCGGCTCTCAGCCGTCCGCGCGGAAGCGCGAGCGTGACTAACCAGAGCTTAGCACTCCTTGGGATCGAGTGAGGTCGAAACATGCTGACGCAAATCAAGTTTGGCACATCGGGATGGCGGGCCGTCATGGCCGAGGAGTTTACCTTTGCCAACGTGCGACGGGCGGTGGGCGGGATTGCCCGCTATGTGGCTTCGCAGAAGCCGCAGGGCGCACGGGTGATTGTGGGACGCGATCCGCGCTTTCTGGGGGAGACATTCTGCGCCATGGCTGCGGACATTCTGTCGGCCCAGGGCATTACTCCTCTGGTCGTGGCCGAGCCCGCGCCGACGCCTTCGTTTGCGTACTCAGTGATTCAGATGAAGGCAGACGGCGTCATCAATTTCACGGCCTCGCACAATCCGCCGGAATACAACGGGATCAAGTTTTCCACGCCGGACGGTTGTCCGGCTCTGCCCGAGGTGACGAAGAAGATTGAAGCGGAGATCGTTGCAGGAGACACTCCGGCTGCGGTTCCAGCAGGCAGCGCGAAACCTGCCGCCGTCGAAACGCTCGATCCCAAGCCGATCTACATAAAACGTCTGGCGGAGATCGTGGACCTGAAGGCCATTCAGAAGGCGGGAGTGAAGGTTGCCTTTGATCCCATGTGGGGCGCGGCCCGCGGATACTCCGACGAACTGTTGCGCGAAGCCGGCGTGCAGGTGACCACGGTGCACGATCAGAGGGACGTTCTTTTCGGCGGGCATGCGCCCGAACCCGACGACCATCTCCTGCAAGACCTGCGGAAAAAGATGAAGGAAACCGGTGCCCAGATCGGCATCGCAACCGACGGCGACGCGGACCGGTTCGGCATTGTGGACGCCGATGGCACCTTCCTGCAGCCGAATTACGTGATTGCGATTTTGTTCGACTACCTGGTGGAAAGCCGCGGCTGGAAGAACGGCGTGGCCAAGTCCGTGGCGACCACCAACCTGATTAACGCTCTGGCGGAAGCACATAAGGTCGAGCTGCATGAGACTCCAGTCGGCTTCAAATACATTGGCGAACTCATCATGCAGGACAAGATCGCCATCGGCGGCGAAGAGAGCGCCGGGCTGTCCATCCGGCACCACGTTCCTGAGAAAGACGGCGTACTGGCCGGACTTTTGTGCTGCGAGGCCGTAGCCCGCCGCGGCAAGCCGTTGGGCGAACAGTTGAAGGCCCTATGTAACCAAGTTGGTTCCTATTTCCCCCGGCGCGACAACTTCCGATTGACTCCGGTAGTGAAGGAGAAGTTCACTGAAAAGCTACGGCTAGATCCGAAGGAGTTCTGCGGCCACAGCGTGAGCCAGGTAGTCCGCACCGACGGGTTGAAGCTGGTGTTCAGTGACGGGTCCTGGGTCTGTTACCGGCTGTCGGGCACGGAGCCAGTGGTGCGCGTCTATTCGGAAGCGCGCAGCGAAAAAGGCCTGGAAAAGCTGAGCACGGCCGCCAAGGCGTGGATTTTCGAGTAAAGGCCTGCGAGTGAAGCGCATCGCGAAAACAATCCGGTTCCCCCGGCCACGGCTTATCAGCCCGCAGGATGGCCTGCGGGCAGTTGCCGAGCGCGCTCCGCAGGCCGAAGCTTTGGCTGCCTCGTGGATCGAGCGTTTCCGGCCGCTGGGCATGCGCGTGTACGCATTGCGGCGACGCATCGCAACCGTGGTGGTTGGAGTGCTCGCCGTTTCGCTGCTGGTGCATGTGACGTTCGGCGCCAACGGCATGGTCGCCTATCGCCAGAAGCGGAACGAGTATGAGTCGCTGAAGAAGCAGATGGAAAGCGTGCAGCAGGAAAACGACCGCTACATACAGCAGATCGAGAGCCTGAAGAGCGACGGCAAAGCCGTGGAAAAAGAGGCGCGCGAACAGCTCGGCTACGCCAAGCCGGGCGAATACGTGTATGTGGACGCTGCCCCAGCTAAGCCTGCTCCGCCTCCCGTCAATCACTCCGCGAAAAAGTGAAACACAAAAAATCGGGGCACAACGTTACCGTTGCGCCCCATGGGTCAAGGGAATTCTTGATGCGGCCTAGCGGTGGCCTCCCGAAGAATGCCCACTGCCGCCACCACTGGAGTGTCCGCCAGCTCCGCCGCTAGAGTGTCCACCGCCACCGCTGGGTGCGCTCACATGGCCGCCGCCGCTGAAGCCGCCGCGCGAACCACTATTGCTGGGAGGCGCGCTATGCCCGCCATAGCTGGGGTAAGAGCCGCGTCCGGCGGATCCGCCGTACGACGGCGACCGCACGATCGGCTGCCTCATATCGAGTTGCGGACGTGAGCCTCCCCCCGATCCGCCATACACCGGCCCGTTGACGTGCATCTGGGAACTCGGCGCGGTGCGGTTCCAATAGCTGCCTGTGCTGCTCCGCTCTGCGCGCCCGTAGGACGGCGACCCCGACTGGCCGCGGTTGATCTGGCTGCTCGACGGCGGTGTAAACAGCCGGAAGCCGTCGCGATTGGCCGCCGGAGACGCCATGGTCGTGCCACGCTGCGGCGTCATGGTCGTTGCTCCCGAGGGTCGCATCATGCTGCTGTTCGGCGGCGTGAATGGCCGAAATCCGCCGCGGTTTGGGGTCGTCATGGTCGAGTTGGGACTGCCAGTGCGGATCGTGGAGTTATTGATCTCCCGTCCGCCCTGGAACGTGCCCGCGCTCGGTTTCTGCATGGTCCCGTTCGAACCAATGCCGCGAGCTACGCTGGACTCGCCAAAGCCACTACGCCCGCCGGGCGAGATTGCCGAAACATGATTCTGCTGCATGGTCTGCCGCAGGCTCGCGGTCTGGCGCTCGAACGATTCCGGATGCGCCACGTTATTGTGGACTGATCCGAAGAAGCGTTCGGAACCAGCGTTGCGAATCGTGGAGGCAGGCGCTGGGCGTCCGCTCGCCGACAAGCTCTCGCGCGACGGAACCACAGGCAGGTTGCCGGCCATCATGCGTGCGCCGGCCAGTTGCTCGGGCCGTGCTGCCACCGGTCTGACGCCGCTCCCTCCGAAGTGCCCCGCATTCACCGTCGAAAGCGCCCCGCCCACATGTACGTCATGCAGGTTGGCCAGATTCGAGTACCGGAGTCCGTTGTGCAGCGGCGCAATGCCGCCAAAGCGGTTGATGTTCGTGATATTGACGTTGGTGACGTTCACCACGCCAAAACGGCCGCCGTATCCACCCCACCACGGATGGAACCGGTCACAGGGGCCAATCGGGAGCCAGCCGAATCCGCCCCAACCTCCCCAGCCAACGCCGAAGCCCCAGCCGCCCCCCCATCCCCAGAACGACACGTAAGCCGGAGCCCAGAACGGGCGGTACCAGCCATACACCGGTCCGGGCCACCACGCCCAGGAGCTGCCGTACCAGAACCAGCGTCCGTAGTGATAAGGTGCCCAGCCCCAAGGTTCGTACCCGACCCACGTCCAGCCGTAGTAAGGCTCATACACCCAGTTGCCGTTGCGATACGGAACCCAGCCATCGGGCTCGTTTGGAACCCACACATCGCCGTAATCGGGGACATTCTGCCAACGTCCGTAAGCATCGAGGTCTTCTGCACCCGTGTAGTAGCGATTGGTGTGGCGCCAGGAGTGCGCATTGCGGATCAGGTGATCGCGGTCCGCATTCCAGCGATCCCAGTCGTCCGGATCTGGAGCGGCTGAAACTCTGTACTGGGCGGAGTTGCTGTCGCCGCGCACAGTCGCCATTTCTCCTTCGCGCACTTCGGCGCTGCCCTGCGGCGTGGCAATCTGCGCTTCGCCCTTGCGCACGATCACGAGCGTGTCGCCGTCGGGGCGGACTTCAATGCGGAACACACCATCATGATGCGCCGGATGCACCGAAACGTTTGGCGTATCAATCTCTGGCTCGGCTTCGCTGTCTTTCGAGACGGTGTAGTTCGCGATGCCCTGCCCGAGCTGAATCTGGATGTCTTTGTGGGTCAGGGTTGCGACGTTGGCCTTAGTGTTCGCGCCCAGGCGAAGGATGTTGGCGAAATCCAGTTGCAGCTCAGTGCGGGCGCCGTCGCCGGTCGAGACCTTGTCGCCGCCCATGACCGGCTGGTTTAAAGTTGCCGCCGACCAGTCGCCCGAGTCGCCGCGCTGCGTCGAGACGTCGCCGTGAATCATGCTGATGCGCGCCACGCCCAAATCGCTCTTGGCCGGAGCCTCGCCGGACGGCCCGCCCGGCTGCGCTTCTGTCGGACCCTGAGGCGGCTGCGCCTGGCCGACTTCCATGGGAGCGCTCGGCTGCTCGGTCGGCCCGGTGCCTTCGTCAGTCGTCTGCGCAAACGCGCCGATCGTGAATGCGCCAGCCACCGCCAGCGTCAAAACTGCCATCATCGCCAGGAGTCTGCTTTTCATGGCCCACCTCTCTGAACCGGCCCTGTTGCTATAAACTCGCATGCTCTTCGAAATTCTCCACTTTGGAGAAAAGCAAGTGCCGTGCCAAAGGGATGGAAAGCGGTAGGATGCAACTCCTTTGCTTTCATCGAGGAAGAGGGTGGGTTCTGCCTGCCTGAGGCCGGAATTCAGCAGAATTGGCCGACTGGAGCCAAGAGTGGTGGTTTTCGGCCACCCCGGCATCAGGCGCGGACGATGGTGGTCACCGCATCGCAGAAACGGTCGATCTCATCGGGCGAGGTATATACGTTGGCACTGACGCGAATGCCGTTCAGATTCGGCGCCACGATGGGCACAACCAGGATGTTGTGCTTGGCCAGCAGCACGTCACTCAGCTTGCCGGGATCGATGCTGTCGAAGTGAATCGTGCCGAACGCGCCCGACTGGTCCGCGTCGAGTCCAACCAGCATCTTTGCGCCAGGAAGCCGGCCCAAGCGATCAGCCCACCGATTTTTCAGATAGCGGAAACGCGCGAACTTCCTCTCGTCGCCGATCTGCGCATGGAACTCCAGCGCCTGCAGAGTCGCATTGTGCATGGCTGCCGGGTGTGTACCGATTTCTTCGAACTTGCGGATGTTCTTGTCCATGGCCGCGGGCGCCGCCATCAGCGCCCAGTGTTTCTCGATGCGGTCCCTGCGAACGTACAGCATGCCGGTCCCGATGGGCGCAGAGAGCCACTTGTGCAGGCTGGCGCCATAGAAATCGCAATCCAGGTCGGAAAACTTGAAGGGCACGTGCGCGAAAGCATGCGCACCGTCAACGATGCTGGTGAGGCCCCGCGCGCGGGCCAGCGCGCAAATCTCCTTGACCGGGAAGATCTGCCCGGTCATGAAAACAACCTGTGACACGTGGATTACGCGGGTGCGCGGCGTGATCGCCTGCTCGTACAGACGCACCAGATCGGCCGGGTTCCTCACCGGCACATCGAAATCCAGTTGCTTCAGCACGATTTTTTCGCGGCGTTCCCGCTGCCGCCATGTAGTAATCATGCGGGGATAGTCCTGGCTGGTGGTGAGGACCTCATCGCCCGGCTTCAGATCCAGGCCGAACTGAGCGATCTGGAGCGACTCGCTGGCGTTCCGTGTGATAGCGATGCATTCGGGATCGGTACCCCACATCGCCGCTAGTTTCTTGCGCACATCTTCGATGCCAGGCTCCAGATCGTGCCACATGCGATAGCTGGGAAGCTGATTGCTGTAACGGATGGCTTCGATCTCGGCGTCGAGGACGACCTTGGGCGACGGGGCTACGCCGCCGTTATTGAGGTTGAGAATCGTCGGGTCCTGCGTGTAGGCGTCGCGAATCTTCTTCCAGAAACTCTCGTCGCCAGCCAGGTCTTCCGGCGGAACCGCGGCATAGGCGCGGTTCAGAGCGGCAGCCAGCACAACAGCTTCTGCTCCACGCAGGAAATCGCGACGACTCACCTCAGCGCGCATATCGAGTTCCTCCAGTCAGGCATTGCACGGCAAGGATACATCATGCCGAACGCTATCTGTGCGATTGGAAAGAAGACAAGAACTGACGGCACTTGCCGGTTACGATTCCTTTTCGCCCTCATCCGCGATCCCGATCTTCGAAAGCCGGTAACGCAGAGCATTCCGCGACAGGCCCAGCAGGCGCGCGGCCTGGCTCTTGTTTCCGTTGGCGCGGCGCAGCGCCTCCTGCACCATATCGTCTTCCCATTGTTCCAGCGTCATGCCGTCGGGAAGGAATCCTGCGCCATTGGCTGCTTTTGCCGGGCGGGTATCGAGGTGAATGTCGCCCACCGCCAGCACGTTGCCTTTGGCCAGCGCGCAACCGCGCTCAATCACGTTCTGCAATTCGCGCACGTTTCCCGGCCAGTGATAATTCACCAGAATCTGCATTGCCTCGGGAGTAATGCCCTCGACTGGCTTGCTGGAATCCTCGGAAAACCGCGAGACGAACAGGTTCACGAGTTCGGGGATATCTTCCTTGCGCTCGCGCAGCGGGGCGATGTCAATGGGCACGACATTCAGGCGGTAGTAGAGATCCTCGCGGAAAGTTCCTTCTTCGAGCGCCGCCCGCAGGTCGCGATTAGTGGCGGCGATCAGACGCACGTCCACTTTGATGGTTTTTGTGCCGCCCAGGCGCTCGAATTCGCGCTCCTGCAGGACGCGCAGCAGCTTCACTTGAATGGCCGGCGGCACGTCGCCAATCTCGTCAAGGAACAAAGTTCCCTTGTCGGCCAGTTCAAACTTGCCCGGCTTGCTGGCCGCGGCTCCGGTGAACGCCCCTTTTTCGAAACCAAACAGTTCGCTCTCCAGCAGGTTCTCGGGAATTGCGGTGCTGTTGATCTTGAGAAACGGCCCCGACGCCCTTCGCGACTTCTCGTGAATGGCGCGCGCGATCAGGTCTTTGCCCACGCCGCTTTCGCCGCCCAGCAGCACGGTCGAATTCGTCGGAGCGACGCGCTCCACGGTCGCCAGCACTTCCTGCATTTTCGGGCTGCGCGCCACCACGTTGGGATGCGCATAACGCTTGCCCAGGGCTTCGCGCAGCGACCGGTTCTCCTCGCGCAGATTGCGGACGTCCAGTTCTTTATGGATGACCATCCGCATCTCGGTCAGCGAAAACGGCTTCAGGACGTAGTCGCTGGCGCCCGCTTTCATGGCTTCCACCGCGGTCTCAACGCTGCCGAATGCCGTCATCACGACGACCGGCAACGCCGCGTTTTGTCTCTTGATCGTCTGCAAGAACTCCAGGCCGTTCATCCCGGGAAGCTTGAGATCGGTCAGCACCAGATCAATGGAATTTTCGCGGAGCAGTTTCAATCCTGCCTCGGCATCCCCTGCGGAATGGGTAGTAAAGCCGTCCTCGCCGAGGTTCAACTCGAGCAGGCGGCGCATCTTGGCCTCGTCTTCGACAATCAGAATGGAAGGCATCCGCGCTACGTCCTCACTCCTTGCATCGGCTTACGAGATCACCAGGTGGGCCGGCTCTGTCACCGGAGCCGTTTCGCCGGCTTCGGGGAAGAAGATCGTAAAGCAGGCCCCCCTCGGCGGCGAACCTGGGTTCGAATCCCCGTTCTCGACGCGAATCGTGCCGTGATGGCCGTCCACGATCTTCGACACGATGGAAAGCCCCAGTCCCACTCCAGTCTTTTTCGTGGTCACAAACGGATTGAAGATCTGCTCCCGCAGTTCAGCCGGAATTCCCGGACCGGAATCTGCGATGCGGACTTCCACGCCGTCGCGTCCTGCGGTCTGCGATTTCTTCACCGTCAAATGCAGGACGCCACCTGCGCTCATAGCGTCGTATGCATTCTGCACAATGTTGACAAAGGCCTGCTCGCACAAACTCTCGTCGAGCGCGATCGCCGGCAAGTTCGGGTCATATTCTTTTTCCACCTTCACCGGCTCACCTTTCCAGGCTTTCGCGACATCCTCGAGCGCGCGATCCAGGACCACCGTGATGTCCTGCGGCGAAAGCTCGGCGTGCAGGGGCCGCGCAAAATCGAGGAAGCGTGTGACCAGCCCGCTCAGGCGATTGGTTTCGGTGAAAATGTATCCGGCCAACTCGGACGCGAGCGGATCTGCCGCTCCCAGCTTCTGGCTCAGCATCTCCGCCGAGCCTTTGATCACGCCGAGCGGATTGCGAATTTCATGGGCCAGGCCGGCTGAAAGCTGTCCGAGCGCAGCCAAACGCTCCGAACGTCGCGCCTCGGCCTGTGCCTGCTCCAGGCGGCGATTGGTCTCGGCCAGCGTCTCCGCCAGTTCCTGATAGCGTTGCGTCGTCCGCCGGTTCTCCACCACATAACGATTGACCACCATTGCGGCCAGAAAGAAGAAGAGCAGGCGGATCGCCAGCAATGGGTAGGCGTCCACGGGGATCTCGCCGAATTCCTGCCACGCGGGATAAAGATAGGAACAATAAGCCGCCGAGGCCAGCGTGGTCCACAGCAGCGTGGCCAGCGGCCCGGAATACTCAGCCGCAGTGAGGATGGGAAGAAAATAGATGGGGTAGTAATAGCTGTTGATGGCGACCTCGCCCGTGTGATCCACGAGAAGCGTAGCCAGTGCCATCTTGAGGAGAACGACGTAGGCGGCGCCGCGTTGCGGTACTCGGGACACCAGCCAGCCCTCCCCCAGTTGCAGGACACCGAAGGCCAACAGGATGAGTTGTTTGTGCGGCTCATACACCGGCGGCAAGATCGCCAGTCCTGCCAGGAACAACAACCACAGAAGATCCATCCAGTTCAGGGTGGGGCGTCTTGCCTCGGTGTTCTCACCCCTCTTCTGCGCGCTCATCAGGTCGCTCATGGCTTAGCCGGAAAAGGCGACGCCGGGACAGTTGCCCCGGCGGCGGTTTCGTGGTTGCGGTTCGCCACGCATCTCATGCGAACCCTATCACACAGACAGCCAGTGAGTCAGCGTCAGCGGCCTTTGAGCGGCTTCGGTGGCTCCGACCGCGGCTGCGATTGATGCTGCTGCGGCGGCGGCGTCGGCGGCGGCGCCGGCCGCTGCTCGTGCCACTGGTTGAATTTTTGCGCCTGCTGCTGTTCTTGTTGAGGAGTCCGTTCCTGCACGGGCGGCGCGGGCTTTACCAGCGGATGCGTCTGCTGGTTCCATCCCTGAGGCTGCGAAGGATGCTCCTGCGGCTGCTGGATGTTCCGGTACTCCGGTGGCCGATTGTTCCTGTATTCCGGTGGTTGCACAGTCCGATTTGCCGCCGCTGGCGGCGTCGGCGTTCCCTGGCTTTCGTACACGCGCGGCTGAGCCTTGGGCTGCACGTTCACACTGCTGGTACCGCCAGGCTGGTTGAACGGCTTGAAGCCCTGGCTCGGCTGTCCCTGAGTCACGGGAGCTTGAGTCACCGGAGCAGGCCGCGCCGGTCCTGCCGGCCGCACCAGCAACTGCTGATTCAAATGCCCACCTGCTTCTGTCTGGCGCTGCTCGATCGGACGCGTCAGCGGTGGCGGAGTCTGGACCGCAACCACCGGCCGGCTGATCACCGCGGCCGGCGGCCTCACGTTCACCGGTCGTCCCGCGCCTACCACACTCGAGCGGATCGGCTCAGCCGCTACCACGTGTGAGATTGGTGCCGCTGCGATTTCACGCGGCTCCACTCTCATCACGTTTTGTCCAACCGGACGGGCGCTCACAAATGTCTCGTGGGATACCACCGTCACCGCGTTGTTCACACCCTGGTTCGCATACCTGATGTTGTTGACTGTCGTCGTCTTGTTGACGATGACGGTGTTGTACACATTCGTGACCCGCGTGATGTTCACCGACGTATTGGTGATGTTCACGTTGTTCACGTAGGTCCGGCTCACGTGATATCCGGGCACGTACACTTCTCCGGGAGCCAGCGGGAACCAGCCGACGCCGGCGCCCGCCGAAAAACGGCCGCCGCCCACGAACGCCACCAAAGCCGGCGCCCACACCGGACGGATGACCACCGGTCCCGGAACCCAGAACCACCCCCCGTTCACGGACGCCCAGCGTCCATAGTGGAACGGAGCGAATCCCCAGGGCTCGTCTTCCACCCAGGTCCAGCCCCACGGCCCGACCCACACCCAGTGGCCGAAGCGGTAGGGAGCCCACCCAACCACCACCGCGCGCGGCCGCCAGCACTCGCCGTAGCCCGCAACATAGCTCCAGTCGCCGTACTCGTCGAGGTCCTCGTAGCCCGTCATCTCGCGCGAAACATAGTTGGCGGAGTCGGCACGATCTTCGCGCTCGTCGCGTTCAAAGGCCCAGTCATCAAAGCGGTCACGCCCGGGGATTTGTCCCAGGTCATAATCGAGGTGGTCGGTTCCGGTGAAGGTAGCAGACTGACCAGCGACCACGGTGTAGGTGAACCCTCCGCCCGTGACGCGGCCGCGTCCATGAAAAACCGTGGTCACCGTCTGAGTTCCATCCTGATTCACGTCGAAGCGATACTCGCCGGGCTGCAGCAGGGTGAAAGCGATGTTGGGCGTGTCCACTTCAAAGGTGTCGTCGTCGTCCACGTGCCGGACGCGCATGATCAACGATCCCTGCGCCAGGCGGATCTGTGCGGTGCGGTCGTCAAGGGTCAGGAAGGTGATCCCGGTTCTCTCGCCCAGGCGAAGCGCAGCCGAGCCGACATGAACCTCGGCGCGCGAATTTTCGTCGGCCCACAGGTCGTCGCCCGTCACCATGGGGCGGTTGGGGACGGCAGTGACCCAGTCGTCTTCGCCAGCCGGGCGGAACGAAACCGAGCCCTGCGAGAAGTTCAGCCGCGCCACGCGGCTGGGCGGATCCTGGCCCTGTTCTTCGTCATCCTGCGCTCTGACGATGGCTGAGCTCTGCAAAAAGAACGCGAAGCTTGCGAGTAAAAGCATGCCGGACCACAATTTGCGAGTTTTCATAATTCCGCCTCGACCGAACAGAAATCCGTACACTTTGATCTTACCCACAGGCTTATAAACACGATAGAGACAGTTTAGTTTCCCGGCGTGGAAGGGATTGGCCAGAATGGACTTGCAAGCGGCAGGAATGCAGCAGAACGCGCGCTGCAGCTAAGGACTTGTCATCCTGAGCGAAGCGAACGATCCATGCACTCTGCCGGAGGCTGAGGATATGAATCGGTCATTCACTGCAAAACAACGCCGCTCAGGATGACTATTCGATTGCTCTGCCGGCCGTTAGTTCTTCATCGTCGGTCTTTGGCAGGTGTCCACGATGTGCTTGGGATCAATGGCATCCCGATCCACCTGCTCTTCCATGACCTTGCCATCTTTGCCGATGAGGAAATTCACGCGGCGCGGAGCCTGGTACTCGTCTTTGTAGATTCCGTACTCGTGCGTGACTTTGCCGCCCCAGTCGCTCAGCAGCGGGAACGTAACTCCGATCTGGTCGGCGAAGGCTTTGTTGGCGAAGGCGCTATCCATACTTACACCCAGAACCTGGGTGTCGGCAGCTTCCAGCGTTTTCAGGTTCTGCTGGAAGTTCTGCATTTGCTTGGTTCAACCACCGGTAAAGGCAAAGATGTAGAACGCCAGCACAACGTTCTTCTTGCCCCGGTAGTCGCTGAGCTTCATGTCTTTCAGGTCTTTGCCGTCGAAGTACTTCAGGGTGAAATCCGGAGCTGTGTCACCTACTTTCGGCGTGGTCGAGCCTTCCTTCCCGCTCTGCGCCAGCATGGCCGCGGACATGGCCAGAACCAGTCCGGCAGCCAGAAGATTGAAATGTCTTGGTTTCATTGAACCCCTCCCACTCGTGCTTCCTAGCATATCCTGCACTCCGGCCTCCGGTAAAACCAGGTCCAGGCCCCCAGGCTGTGATCCTAAGCATTGCCCAAACCACCCGTAAAACAGTACAGTTCTGTCGAGCCCTTCAGCAGCGACCCGGGAACGCAGCCTCAGGCTGCTGAGACAGACGCGATGAGCATCGCTACGCTGAACGATATTTTCTTTACGGCCGTCGCGCGCAATCTGGACCGCGCGATGCTGCACCGTGAAAACGGCAAATGGCTGCCCATCAGTTCGCGCGAGTTTGGCTGCCGGGTAGCACGCACGGCCCGCGCCTTGAGCGGATGGGGTATTCGCCGTGGCGACCGCGTTGCGATTCTCAGCGAGAATCGTCCCGACTGGCCCGTCGCCGACATGGCCAGCCTTCTGCTGGGGGCAGTGACGGTTCCGCTCTACTCCACGCTCACCGCGGAACAGAGCGCTTTCACGCTGTGTGACTCGGGATGCCGGGCGATTTTTGTCTCTTCGGACCAGCACCTGCATAAGGTGCTGTCCATCCTGCCGCAGACCCAGATTGACCGGATCATCGTTATGGACCCGGTGGAATTTGTTGGCGATCTCGCTCCTTTCGCGGGACGCTACGCGACCATGAACCAGATCACCATGCAGGGGCCGGAAAGGCTGGATCCTGATCTGGAAGAGCGGGCGCGTTCGATTAGTCCGGATGACCTGGCGACCATCGTCTACACTTCCGGCACGACGGGAACTTCCAAGGGTGCGATGCTCAGCCATGGCAACCTCGTCTCCAACATTTCGTGCTCGCTGCTCGGCTTCGAGATGCACGCCGGGCAAATCTGCCTGTCGTTTCTTCCGCTCTCGCACATCACCGCGCGGCACGTGGATTTCGCCCTGCTCTACCACGGGGTGACCCTGGCGTACTGCCCGTTCTTTGACCGGGTGCCGGCAAGCATGCTGGAAATCCGGCCTACCATCTTTGTCGGCGTGCCCCGCGTCTACGAGAAAATGTACGCACAGGCCGAGCAGAAAGCGAAGGGGTTCCCCAAGCGCGCCATCTTCGACTGGGCCCTTTCCGTAGGACGCAGGCATAAGCCGGAGATTCTCGCCGGCAAAACCCCAACGTCTGTAAGATGGCGTTTGGCCGACAAGCTTGTCTTTGCCAAGATTCGCGAGAATCTCGGCGGCCGCATCGAAACCTTCATTTCTGGCGGCGCGCCTCTGGGCCGTGAACTGGCGGAGTGGTTCGCCACGGTCGGGATCCGCATTCACGAAGGCTACGGTCTGACCGAAACTTCGCCCGTGATCGGAGTGAACAACCCGATCAACCACCGCATCGGAACCGTGGGCAAAGTTCTGCCCAATCTCGAAGTGCGGATTGCGGAAGACGGCGAAATTTTGGTCCGCGGCCCATCCGTTTTCAAGGGCTACTGGAATCGTCCTGAAGAAACCCAAGCCTGCCTGGTGGATGGCTGGTTCAAGACCGGCGACATCGGGAACCTCGACGCCGACGGATACCTTTCCGTTACCGACCGCAAGAAGGACCTGATCAAGACTTCGGGCGGAAAGTTCATCGCACCGCAGCCCATCGAGAATTCGCTCAAGCTGAATGCTTTCATTGGAATTGCCGCCATTCTTGGAGAAAAGCGCAAATTTCCGGCGGTAATGATCTCGCCCAACTTCGCCATGCTCGAAGATTGGGCGCGGACCAACGGAATTGCTTTCTCGACACGCGCCGAATTGATCCGCCATCCGAAAGTGCAGGCGCTCTACGATGGCATCGTGGAAGGGATCAACCAGAATCTCGCCCGCTTCGAGAGGTTGAAGCGCGTGCTGCTGGTGGAGGAGGAATTCACCGTAGACAACGGCGCCCTCACGCCATCGCTCAAGCTCCGCCGCCGCGTGATCGAAGACCGCTACCGGCGCCAGATCGAAGACCTGTACACGCAGGCGGAAGCAGCGACGGTACCGTAAGAAATCCTTCCTGTCATGCTGAGCGGAGCAGTGAGGAGAGCGCAGCGATCCTCACTGCGGAGTCGAAGCATCCCTACCCTCGGCACACTTCATCCATGGATACCAGTCCGCAGCCAGATCCACCCAGTGCGGATTCCTCCTCACTATCAGCGCAATCTTCTTCGCCCGGCTCCATCCCTTGAGCTGCGTTTCTCGCGCCAGCGCCTTATGAACATCATCGTAGGACTCCCAATAGAGCAGCCGAGTGACGTCGTATTTGTCCGTGAATCCCTCGAAGCGGTGAAACTTGTGCTGAAACACACGCCGGTGAAGATTGCCGCTGAATCCAACGTAGAGCGTACCCGAGAGGCTCCCCATGATATAGACGCAGTAGTAGCGGCGCTCGCGGAGCATGCTCTCATTGTGATGGAATCGATTGGCTAGCAGTGGTGAAAACAGCCCAAATCCGAGAAAGTCGTTCCATGGTGGGAATGTTGGCAAGGTAGGGATGCTTCGACTCCGCAAGAGGACCGCTCCGCGCTCCTCCTGCTACGCTCAGCATGACAAAGCGAAGGGATGCGGACGCGATCACTCGAATAGGCTCCTGAAGTCGCGTGATCTCGCCGAGATGGTCTGGCGGAGACACTTTTCATTACAATGGAAACATGTCGGACTCATTGGTGATCGCTGGACGTTCCTTCCGCTCCCGGCTGATTGTGGGCACGGGGAAATACAAGTCCTTCCAGGAAACTGCGCGTGCCCTCGAAGCCAGTGGCGCGGAGATGGTCACAGTCGCGGTGCGGCGCGTCAATCTCGACCGCAGCAAGGAATCGCTGCTCGACTACATTGATCCCAAGAAATACTTCCTGCTCCCCAACACTGCCGGCTGCTACACCGCCGACGAGGCGATCCGGGCGGCGCGTCTGGGCCGCGAGGTGGGCTTGTCGGATTGGGTCAAACTCGAGGTCATCGGCGACCAGGCCACCCTCTATCCCGACGTGCAGGCCACGCTCGAGGCCACCCGCGTCCTGGTGAAAGAAGGCTTCACGGTTCTGCCCTACACGTCAGACGACATCGTCTTCGCCAAGCGACTGATTGATGCGGGCGCGGCGACCGTCATGCCCCTGGGTGCGCCGATCGGCAGCGGCATGGGCATCCAGAATGTGGCCAACATCCGCATTCTGCGCGAGATGATCACCGGGGTTCCGCTGATCGTGGACGCGGGAGTAGGTACGGCCTCGGACGCAGCGATCGCGATGGAACTCGGCGCCGACGCGGTGCTCATGAACACGGGCATCGCCAACGCCCAGGACCCGCTGCTGATGGCCGAAGCCATGAAGCACGCCGTGCTCGCCGGACGTCAGGCGTATCTGTCGGGCCGGATGCCCAAGAAGCTCTACGCAACCGCCAGTTCGCCGCTGGAAGGAGTGGTGAAATAAATTGAGTAATTGGGGGAATTTTGCAATTGAGTAATGGAAGAAACTGAGCCTGGCCGGTTTTCAATTTCCCAATTACCAAATTTCTCAATTACTCAATTTTTCCCGACTTTGCGAAAGAAAAAAGGGCGGCCTGTGCCGCCCCAAGTAACTCCGCAAGAGATACTCTTCACAACATCTTCGCGCTCGCCACGTGCATGGAATCCTTGCCCATGTGCCCGGTCACGGCCACGTGATGTCCCTCATGGCCCTTGAGAGCGTCGGGATTTTCCACGGCGATGATTTTCTGATCGCCATCGGTGACGATGACCATCTTGGCGCCGGCAGCCAGGCACTTCTTGGTGCACGCCTCGCCCGCCGCGTTCGCGCCTTTGGCACCGCATTTGTCATCCACGATCCACCCGTTGACGGTTGTGCTCTTGCCCATGTCATCGAACGCCAGCGCCGTCAACCCAAGCACAATACATACGGCAAGACAGATCAGCAGTACTTTTCTCATGGCCGGTTTTCTCCTTGTTGGATTCAGAATGCGGCCCCACGCCGCGGTCCCACAGTCTTGGCGAAGAGAGCGTCCGTGACGATACAGACCTATCTCCGTCTGAATGGTGCGATGACGCTCACTATAACACAGGCAACAGCCGAGGTTGTCGCTACCCCACATGACTCAGAAGTACAAGCCGTCAGGCGCCCAACGGCCGACCTTCTTGGACGGCAGAGCGACAGTTTTCCGTGTCGTAAAATGGGACGCTTGCCAGCTTCCTCCGAACTTGACGGTCTGGTGGTCGTCTTGGTGCGGCCGCGCAATCCTCTCAACATCGGCGCGGCGGCCCGTGCCATGAGCAACTTCGGCGCCCCGCGATTGCGCCTGGTGAATCCCTATGCCGTAGCTTTTCGCGAGGCCCGCTCCGCCGTGGGCGCCTCCGCCTTGATGAGACAGGCAGAAGAGTTCAAGACGGTGGCAGAGGCGGTGGCCGACTGCACGCTTGTGGTGGGAACTACGGCCGTACGCAATCGCGCCCTGCAACATCCGCTGCGGCGGTTGGATGCGTCCGGCGAACTGATTCGGAGCGCGCTTCTAAGCGGGCGAGTTGCTCTGCTCTTCGGATCGGAAAAAATCGGCCTCACTAACGACGATTTCAGCCATTGCCACTGGCTGCTGACCATCCCTACGCAGGCTGCGCACATCTCGATGAATCTAGGTCAGGCGGTGGCGGTGTGTCTGTACGAACTGGCGCGGAATGCAGCGCCGAACGAGAAAGAGAGCGATATCAAGCCTGCGACCGCGGGCGACGTCGAGCAAATCACCGAGACCCTCCTCGAGGCTCTACACAAGAGCGGCTACGTCAAGCCGGGCAATGATGCCGTGTCCGAAAAGAAGGTGCGCAGCCTGGTGCTGCGGCTCGGCCTCACTTCCATGGATGCGAAAGTCTTTCTCGGCATGGTGCGGCAGATTGTGTGGAGGTTGCGGCAGACGAAGAACTGAGCGTATTCGCTAGTGCCCGACTCTTTCGGGCGAAACCTCGGTGCCCGCGCGCCCAAAACGGAAGTGCAGCAGCCAGTCCGACGGCTTTCGATTTTCTTCAGGAGAGAACTCCCAGCGCTCTGCCGCCTTCAGCGCAAGACTTGCGAAATACTTGCTGGGCCCGGCCGAGGCAAGCTTCGCCGCCGTGACTTTTCCCGCAGGATCAACTTGTACCCGCACACTGACCCGAACTTTGCCAGTAATCGTATTCCGGGCGCTCTGCGGAACGTCGGGCACCACGCGCCGCACAACCGTACCGGCAGGCGAAGTCGTCTTTGGCGGCGCCTCGGTCATCTTGGCTGTTGCGGCCGGTTGGCTGACTGCCGCGACTACGGCGGGCGTGGGCTTGGCCGAGGCCGGAGACTGCACCGCCGGTGCCGTCTGGTGCGCAGGTTGCTGCACCGGTGCCTGTGACGGCGGAGGCTGCGGCGTGGAAGCCGTTTGAGGCTGGGGGGCTGAAGCAGTTGGAGGCTGCGGCGCTGGTGCTTCGTGTTGCTCGTTCTTTCCTCGGAAGAAGAACGCAACCAGACCTACGAGAAGTGCCACGCCCAGCATCGCCCCCACAATTCTTCCCCTGTTGCTGGTGTGCGGGGGCGGGGGAACGGGTTCGGGTTCGGCGGGCACCGACCGTGCTGCAGGCTGCAGCCGCGCCTCGATGTCGGCGATCGAGCATCGCCGCTTAGCATCGATGTGCAGGCACTCCCGCGCGATGCCGCGAAAAGGCTCGGGAATCGTCTTCGGCAGAACGGGATCGCCGGCCGCCGCTTCTCCGCTGAAAGGGACGCTCTGCATAAGCGCTGCGACGAGGGTTACGCCCACCGACCAAAGATCACCGGCAGGAGAAACAACGCCTTCCGCGGTTTCCGGCGCGTCGTATACATCACGTCGCGTCGGCTCGGTTCCTGCTTCTGTCGCTGTCACCACCTGGTCGGAGGAGAGCTTCAGCTGGTCGCCTACCGCCAGCACATTTGAGAGCTTGATGCGCCCATGGACGAGACCCTTCGCGTGCAGATAGGACAGCGCATCGAGCAGCGGAGGCAGCAGGTCACCAGCTTCGGGAGGCGTAAGCGGCCTTTGCGGGATGATCTGTTGCAGATCCTCATCCGCCAGCTCCATGACCACGTAGGCGAGCGGTGAACCGTTCAGTTCACAACGCCCGCATTCGAAGATGTGAATCAGGTGAGGATGGGAAAGCCGGCTGGCGGCTCGCCAGCGCGCCACCTGGCGATCGGCCTCCTGGCCGTCCGCCGCGACCAGTTTGATGGCCGCCTTCTGCGACGCGTGTCCGGGCATTCCAGTGAGAAACACCGCGCTGCGGTCGGAGCCCCCGAGCCACTGCCGGAGCGCAAATCTCCCTTGAATAATGCGGCCTTCCCACTCTTTCCAGGCGGCAGTCTCGCTCATCTTCGCTTCCGCGATCATCATTCTATGCTATCGAGCCATCCGGTGACGGGAAGTCTCACGCAGGTGCATGTGCGGTCTGTGCGAAAGGCCGCCTGCGAGGCATGCCTTTTGAGACTGCGGAAAGACTGGACTTTGGGGCCGTGGCGGTGAGGCGATGCCCGGTGGTACTCAGTTTGAATCTCCATCTCTCTGCGAAGGGGTCATCCCGGAGCACTGCGCTTTCACCGGCGGGGCGAGGGATCTCGCGTAAGATTCTGCCTCGTACAGTTCGAGATCCTTCGCTCCGCCTGAAAAGCGGCTAAGCTCAGGATGACACCTACCCGGTTACCGGCTCTTGTAGCTGAAGGTCACTTTCGTCTCCTCATCGAGCACCAGTGGCCGGACGAAGGCGAACGATGTGCCGGCCCGCGGCACGTCAATCGGTATCGGCAACACGCCGGAAACCCGCTTCTGCAGATTCACCACGTTGGCCGAAGCCGTTTGCCCAGTCGCCCCGGGAGCCAAACTGACCAGTTGGGTGTAGTTGCGTCCATTGAGAGCTATCGAAGTGGACGATGTTTCAAGCTGGACAGCCGTCGCCGTAACCTCCACCACCTGAGACGCACTCGCAAGGTCCAGCCGGAAGCTGTACATCGAGGGCTGACTGGCGTCGTAACTCAGATTCATCACCGTGGTCTTGAATCCGGGCATCTCCACTTTTGCCCTGTAGTTTCCTGACGCCATGCCCCCGATCACCCATCGGCCGCCACCATCCGTCATAACCAGGCGGCTGCCATTCTCGGCCGAGCTGATAGTAACCCGCGCATTGGCCACGACAGCTCCGCTCGGATCCACCACAATGCCGCCCATCTGTCCAGGCAAAGCTTCTACTTGTAAGTTGTTGGAGATGCTCCTTGAGTACTGAGCTTCGCGATATGTCTGCGTGTTGATGGCAGCCTCTTCCCGAAAAGCAGAAGCTACAAGATTGGCCGCGATGACGTCGCCGCCGAAATCTTTCACCTTGTACCGCTCGGGCAGAAAGACTTCCCAGTTCAATTGATTGATGGGGATGTCCATTTGCGGCAGCGTCAGTTCGGCGCCGCCCTTCTTGGCGAACGGCGCGCCCGAGTGGATGAACACAAATGACACCGTGTACGAATCGGTGGGGCGGAAACCGGGCCGCAGCAGCGGCACGCGGTTTCCATCCGGGCCTTGCACCGGCTTCACCCTTTCGCCGGCCACGTCGGCCGAGAGAATACTGGCGCCGGGCGGCAGCGTGACTTTCAGGAAAGGTTGCGCCTGGTTCTTGAGAACGAGTTTCACCTCGGTGAGCGATTTGCCTTCAGAAGTGACGAGCGTTGTGACCTCCGCGCTTTCGGCGATTGCGGCCAGCACGCTGCCATCCGGGAACCGCACCCATTCCAGCGCCAGCGTGGGACTCTCGCTGGGCTGCCGGTGATAGCGGAACGCCGCCTGCGGCGGGAAATGCGCCAGCGACCGCAGATAGGGATTCGTTTCTTTCACGTCCATACGCTTCAGCCCGCCGCCTTCGGTGGCGGTGATCTCCATCGTGCCTGCGCCTTCCACCAGAACTTCTCCGGTTTCGCGCTGGGCGTTTTTGAAGCTGAGAAACGGCGCTTCCGCCTTTGAATCGGTAATCGGCCGCTCCATCGAAATTAGAAACTGGTGGTTGCGCTGGCCAGGATTGTTTAACTTCAACGTCAAAATACCAGCCTGAGTTTCGGTCGAGTCGAGCGACGCACCGGTCACGCCCGTGACTTCGAATCCTTCGGGCAGTTGCACCTCAAACCGGGGCGGCTCGCCCTGGATCACGGTGACATCGGCCAGCACCGCAACTCGCATCTCCGCTTCGCTGACCGAAACGAGCGTCTTGGCGTCAGAAAGGAATCGCACCTCGCGTGGCACGACCGGCGCGACAATTTCCCGCGTCGCCCACCAGATGTTGGCAGGCTGGCCCGGAGCAAGTGTCGCCTCAATCGTGGTATGCCCATTTTCAGACTTGCGGCTGGTGATCAGGCCGGAACTCAGATTGGCGAGTGTGTGCTCGCCTGGGATTACGAGTGACAGCTGCACGCTGCCTGCAGCCGGTGCGGGAAGGCTGAAAGAAGCGCGGCCGGACTCGATCCGCAGCGGCATGCCGGTTTCGAGCGCAACTGAGAATTCGCCCGGCCCGCTCAACAGCGCGGTGTGCGTGCCATTCTCCTGCTCTAGCGGCACTCCTTTGCCGTTCTGATGAGCGTCAAGCACGGTCATTCCCGTGGCCAGCGGGACCTTGCTCACTCCTTTGCGGAAAACCTCGCCTTCGAGTTCGACCGTCCCCCGCACCGCGTCGTTCTCAACCCGCAGCTTCATAGTGGCGTGCTTGATCGAGTAGGGAAGGGGCGCGGCATCCGGCTTCTTCGGCGGCTTGGCCGCAAGTTCCACCAGCTTGTTGTATTCGTCGAGCGTCAGCGTGACGTTGCCGGAGTCCGGCAAAGGCAGCGCAGATTTTTCTTCCGCCGCGCAGAACGTACACAGCAGCAACACCACCAGGAATCGGTTTTTCATCGCACTCCTCCTTTTTTGTCGCGAAAGTTGAACTCGGCTGCGGGAGACTGATTCTCGCTGGTGAGTTCGGAAACCAGAAATATGTTCGGCCCGAAAGCCGGAAACTCGACGTTCACCGGGAGAATCCCCCTCACCTTTCCCGAGTTCGATTTCGCCCGGAAACTGTCGAGCAGAGCCTGCATGGAATCTTTCTTTTCTTTGTCGTCGTTGACTGCGCGTGCCTCGCCGGGTTTGGCAGGAGGCGGGGGCGGCGCGGGCAACGAAGCTGAATTGGAAATCACCGCCCCGACCGAGCCGCCTGGAAGCCCGCCAACTCCTGTGCCGAATGCCGGTCCAGCGGTCAGCGCTGCCGATACCGGCGTCTCGTAGTCCTGGGTGCGGAAAGTTCCCGGCTCGGCCGTGATCCGGAACTGAGGTGGATAGTAGAGCAGCATGCCTGTGCGCGAGATCGGCAGATCCAGAGCAGGCAGGATCAGCTTGGCCTGGCCCTTCTCGGCCCATGCCGGCGCTTTGACCAGGTACATCACTTCGACGGCGAACGCCGGCGCGTCCTCGCCCCGCGATTTCTCGAGCGGCAAGAGCAGGCTTCCGTCGGGCGATTGCCCCGGACGAACCGGCCTCCCTCCCAGAGCCGCGCTCCACACGGTTGCCCCGGCGGGCAGCGTGATCTTTACAAAATTGCGCTGATTGTTGCGGACCGCATACCGTGCCTGCACCAGTTCTTTCCCGTCCGTGCTCAGCAGAACCTGGTAGCGGGCTTCTTCCACGTTTGCCATCAACACGGCTTGCTGGTCGTAGCGGGCAACGTTCACGCTAAGGGTTCGAGTCGCTCCCGCGTTTCCGGAGCGAGCGCGAAACGCCACCAGCGCCGGCGATTGCCGGCTGGCCACCATCTCGCCCAGGTCGGTCGCGTCCGCCTCTTCCAGCCCTTGCGACTTCTGCCCCTTGATCTCGCCCGCGCCTAGAACTTCTACTGCGATCCCGCCCTCGTCACGCTCGGTGTTGAGCAGGCGGAGAATCGGAATGTCAATGATTCCGTTCTTTGGAAGACGACTCTCGCCGGTGATCACAAAGCGGGCGGTGTGCTCGACCGGTTCGAGGAAGGTCACGGCCACCTCGCCTTCTTTCATTTCCCAATCGGCCACCATCGCCCCCGAGACCTGGTTGATGGTGACATTCTGCGGAAGCTGGATGCGCGCCACGCGGGCCGCGCCCTGCACAATTTCCAGAATGGCCTCGGCATACAGCGAGGTGGAGTCTTCGGCCAGGCTGGTCAGTTGCGTCAGCGTGCCGCGCATGCGTAGCGGGAGTTCGACATGGTGATCTTCCGTCTTCCGGCGCCAGGTCAGCGTCAGAGGTTCGTTGCCGCGAGCGTAGGCCAGCCACTTCGTTTCGCCAGCGGTCTCGGACTTGTCGGAAATCAGGCCTCCTGATACCCGCACGTCCACTCCCTGGCGCGGCAGCTCAACGGCAGCGCGGGTGACGCCCGATTCGGTTGCGGGCAGAGAGAGACTTTCTTCGCCTGCTGACGTGGCGACAGGGACATCTACATCGAGCAGCAGCACAAAACGTCCCGAGTGCGAAAGCAGCGCGGAGAGATGCGGTCCGCCTTTGCCGGGAGCGGCCGCCACAAGTGACAGCAGTTTGCCGTCGAGCCGGGCTTCGCGAACCAGCAGCCCCGTCGGTACCGGCACCCGGACCCAGCCGTCTTTCAAAACGTCCACCGTGAGGCTGGCTCGGCCGGCCGCGAGGTCACCGGCCACGTGCAGGTCGTAATCCACGCGGGTAAGCGTTGCTTCGACAGGGGGAGGTTCCGGATCGTGCTCGATCGGGTAAGCTTTCGCCCGCAGCACGCGGTATTCCTCCACCGGAATCACGACCCAGCCCGAGGCATGCGGCGATTCCGCAGCCTTTTCCTGCGCCAGAGCCGCAATTCCCCACATCAGAGACGCGGTCACAAAGCAGGGGAGAAGATGCTTTCTTGGACCCACGGCAAATCGCTTGAGTGGCCGGACGACGAGCGCCAGGACGACGGAGCAAATCGAAGTTTTCATGTTCAAACCTCTCTTGTTCAAACCTCTTATGTTCAAGCCTCACTTCAACCGGTCCGGGGATGCGCGCTTTTTCTTCGGAAGTTACCGCGCTGCCACCGTTCAGAGGTAAGAATGCTCAGGAGGGGAAACTTTGCGTCCGATTTCAAGGCCACGAGAGTGACCCGGCGGCGGTTACCTTGGGATGGAAGAGAAGTAAAGCTGGAGGCGGCTGCCCGATGTTTTGCGCCTTCTTTGCGCGAGAAGTGGGGAACTCAGCACCGGCGCTGCCGGGCCGCCTCGTAGAGCACGATGCTGGCGGCAATGCCGGCATTCAGCGACTCCACCTGCGGAGAGTGGGGAATCGCCACGGTTTCGTCCACTTGGGCCAGCAGGGCCCGAGGCACGCCGGCGCCTTCACTGCCGACGAAAATCGCGACTGGGCCGGCCAGCTTTGCCTGATCGAGCGACGTACCTTTATGCGAAGAAGTAGCCATCAGGCGCACGCCTCGGGCCCGCAACTTTGTGCAGACGTCGTTCAGCCCGCCTGGCCCCTTTGCCTGAACCACAGGAAGGCGAAACGCCGATCCTGCCGACGCGCGAATCACCTTGGAATTAAACGGGCTGACCGTTCCTTCCCCTAGAATCACGCCCGCACTGCCGAAGGCCTCCGCCGAGCGCAGGATCGTTCCCAGGTTGCCGGGATCCTGCAATCCGGCCGCGACTAAAATCGGACCGACCTGCACTCGCTCCAGCACTGCCTCGAGCGAAAAATCCTTCAACCGGACCAGCGCCGCCACGCCTTGCGGAGTCTCGCTTGGCACCGCCCCGTCGAAAAGCTTGTCGGCGAGTTCCAGGGTCTCCACGTGCGCGCCGATCTGCGGCAGTAGCTTTTCCGACAGGTTCTGCGCCGACTCCCGAAAGAAAACAGCCCGAAAGCGCAGCCCGCTGCGTATGGCTTCCTCGACAATCCGCACGCCTTCGATGGCGCAGTCGCCGCTTTCCGTCAGTTCGGCGTGGCCGAACGCCTGCCGCAGTTCCTTTACCAGCGCATTATGCCGCCCCTCGATGTGCCGCAGTCTCGACTGCGCGCTGGGCACGGGTTTTGCTCGTTCTGTCATGCCGGGGTTGACAGCATGATACTCTACCGACTCATCCGACGACCTTTTGCCGTATGATAGTAGGTTTCGCGAGTAAGACAGAAGCCTGAAGGAACAGGAAGGGAGCGCCGTGCGCGCCGAGATCGTCAAAATCAGCTGTGAAAATCCCGAATCGTCGCTGATCAAATACGCCGCCGACCAGATCCGTTCCGGCGAAGTGCTGGGCATGCCCACCGATACGTTTTACGGCCTGGCTGCCGACCCCTTCAACCTGCGTGCGGTGGAAAAGGTCTACGACATCAAAACGCGCTCCCGCCACAAGCCGCTCTCGCTGCTGATCGAGAGTGTGGACCAGGCGGAAGAACTGGCTAAGGATTTGCCCGAAGAGTTCTATTCGCTGGCGCGAAAGTTCTGGCCCGGGCCGCTGACCATCATTGTCAAGGCCGGATCGCGTCTGCCGTTGAAAGTGACCGCCAATACCGGCAACGTGGCGCTGCGCGTGCCCAATGCGAAGATTCCCCTTGCCGTGGTGACGGCGGCGGCGATCCCGATCACCGCCACATCGGCCAACCTCAGCGGCGCGTCGGAATGCACCAGCGCCGAACAAGTGAGCGATCAACTGCAGGGGCGGATCAACATTGTCGTGGACGGCGGCCCGTCGCCGCGCGATGTGGCGTCTACGATTGTGGATCTCAGCGACGGATCGCAACGCTGGCGCGTGATCCGTGAGGGCGCCATACCGGCTGACCAGATCTCCAGCTTCCTCGAACAAGAAGGATGAATCACAGCCATGCCAACCAGCTACCTCGAAGGCGCTGGTGGTTCCGTCTGCTGGCCTCGGCTGCGGCCGGGGTCGTGCTTTTCCTGGTAATTACAGCGGTCCGCGTCGTCAACACCGCGTCCCTCGAGGAAATCCATCCGGCCGACGCCATCATCGTGTTCGGTGCGGCCGAGTACTCCGGGCGCCCGTCTCCGGTGTTGCGAGCCAGACTCGACCACGCTTTCGACCTCTATGAAAGTCGCGTTGCGCCCGTCTTGATCACTACCGGTGGAGCCGCGGACGATCCGAATTTCAGCGAGGGCGGAGTGGGCCGGGAATATCTGCGCAAGCGCGGAGTGCCGGAGAATGCTCTGATCGCGGAAACCCAGGGATCGGACACGGCCGAGTCTGCCCAGCGCGTGGCGGTCATTATGCGCGCCAATGGTCTGCACAGTTGCATCGCAGTCAGCGATGCCTACCACGTCTTCCGTATCCGAAAACTTCTCGAGCACGAAGGCGTCGGGCCAGTCTATGTCGCTCCCCGCACAGACTCCCGCCCGCACGGGCTTGTACAACGCACCGTTGCGGCCTTCCGCGAAGCGACCAGCTACCTGCTGTGGAGGCTGGGGATTACGTAGAGAATTCCTCGACTTGCGGCAGCGGCCGGGCAGGAACGGGAAGGGCACAGCCGTGCCGCTATGAGCAGCAAAGGTTTTCGGCGTTAGCCGCTGAGGTGCGCACCACACACCACCATGAACCGATCCAGACCGATTCCGGCTTGCTGGACTCGTAACGCGAATCGCTGAGCCTAAACCTGGCTTCCTACCAGCCGTTCCTTTCCCGCAAGGCCGTGATGTGCGCCGCGTGGTGCCGCCCGTGCCAGGCATAGAGCGCCAGCGTTTTCTCGAGGGTCATCAGGCCGATTTCGGGATGCCGGAACGTTCTCTTCCACTGCTCCGCCGTCAGCGATCGCAGCAACACCATCCAGCGTTGATGCAGGCAATCGAGCGTGCACAGGGAAGTCTCGATTGGCGTGCCCGCGACATCGCCTAGCAACGCCCACCGGTCTTCGGCGTAAGGCTTGATCGTAGGCTCGTCCTCGGTCAAGGCTAGCTTGAAGCGAATGAGCGCGTTCATGTGGCTGTCGGGTACATGGTGCACGACCTGCCGCGGCGTCCATCCGCCGTCGCGGTAGGGCGTGTCCAGTTGCGCGTCGGAAAGTCCCTTCACCGCCGCCCGCAGGTTGGCCGGAGCCTGACTAATTTCGTTGAGGAGAGTCTGTTTCCGGGCTTCGTCGGGAGGCCCGTCATAGCTGAACTTGCCAATGGGATATCTGGGGTCGGTCATCGCATCTCCACGATCCAGCTTTCAACTATTGACCTACAGATGAGCCGGGCCGGGCAAAGGGTTCAGCGAGACGTTTTGCCTTCCGTGGCCGGGTTGTGGCTGAAGACCTCAATGAGACTTGATGGAACCGTCAGTGGTTGCTTGCCCGCACTTCGTCTACTACCTGTCGCACTGCTAGGACGACGGATTCCGGCGATTCAGCCATGTCGTGCTCCGCATCCACGATGACCTGCCGCCCACGCGTTGACAAGCGCGCCAGGCTCGCCTGTAATTGATGAACTTGAATCTCGTGATATTCCGCTGCTTCCTTTTCAAAACCGGGAGGAGCCCAATACCGTCCAGCGGTCAGCACGATAAGTGGACGATCACCCAGGCTACCGGCATTACGCACAGCGTTGTCAATATCGGGGTTCGTGCCGGTCCTCGGAACAATTCTGCCCTCGTCAGTTGTTGCGCAGGCCTGCTCGGCATCCGTCGCGTACGCCTTCGGCTGCGCCTCGAGTTGCGCCAGCAGGCTGCCTTGCTCGGGCGTGAAATCGGGGGAAACAGGTCGCCGCTCTCGGCTCGCCACGAAACGTAGCATGCCGAATCGCACCAGAGCTGGAACGGCCACACAAATCAGATGCCTCGTGCGGCCCGACAAGCGATTCATTGGCGCCACCATGAAGTCGGGATCACGTTGGTCCGGAGTCGCGGAATCAACTAATACCAAACCCGCCACCTCCGCGGGGTAGCGCGCCGTGTAGATGCGAATATATTGGCCTCCCACCGAACTGCCCACCATCACATAAGGTGGAAGCACTCCAGCGCGCCGGAGCGCCTCATGCAGATCGCTGGTAATACTGGCACTCGTTCGCGGCGATGAGGGTGGATCACTCCACCCCACACCCGCGCGGTCGTACCAGCAGGTGCGAGTGAACGCCCCCATTTTGGATTGCTGGACAAGCAACGAATAACCGGGCGAATTGCCTCCGGGTTCAAGAATCACGGTCGGGGTCCCCTGACCCGAGCAGTAGAGGTTCAGAGTGCGTCCACCGATGTCAACCGCCTGTCCAACTCGAGGAGACAGTTGACTGGCATCCCTGGCTCTTCCGATCTGTTCATAGATGAAGCCCACCAGGAGAGCCAGCGCCAGCAGAGTCAGAAATGTGTACGAGATTCTCCCAACCCACTTCCTCATGTGCCCGACCTCCTTCTAAGAAATGACCGAATCACTATTCGGCGCGCCCACATTCATTGCGAAATGCTGTGGGTTACGGACGCATGGGCCAGGCAAACAAAAAGCTCCCGAATCCGATAAGGACCGGCAATGCTCCCGCGATACCTCCGAGTACCCATTTCCACAGTCCCGACCGTATAAGCCACTGTCGCAGCAGGGAAATGGCGGCGTCATACACGAGCGGGGCTGCGCCTGATGCGTCACTGGATTCGTCGAATATCCAAAGAAGTTCCTGCTCAAAGCGCAGGCGAAAGGCGCGTGGATGCAGACCAATGAGCCAACGATACAAGGTGCGGGTCATCATGCCCTCTCGGGACGGATCTTGATATGTAGTCTCGCTTCGCGCACCACGCCTTCGAGTCTCGCGATCTCCGTGGCCAAGAGTCCACGGCCAAAGCGGGAGAGGCGATAGTAGCGGCGCCTTGGATCATCGCCGGGAGAGCGTGGGGAACGCTCTTCCACGATGCCTTGATCGAGAAGTTTTTGCAGATTGTCATACAACGTGCCGGGGCCCAGCTTGTAGCGGCCTTCTGACTGACGGGCGACCTCCCGCATAATCCCGTACCCGTGACGATCTTCACTCGCGAGCGCGAGCAGGATATGCAGCGCGGCGGGGGATAAGGGAAGGAATTGACCAAAATCTTCTTTCATAGTCGGATTACGTTATATCGGAATCCGACTATTGCCGTCAAGCCCTATCCTCAGTCCGTAACGGGACCAGCCTTGCAACTACCATTCCTTGGGTCTAAGATGCCTGCGGCCCACTCTGTGGTGATTGGCCTTTGGGTTCCAGCTTCAGCTTGGCGGCATAACCGGCGACGTTATAGGCTAAACTCTCGGTGCAGGAGCGGTTGCACCATTTCTGGGGCAGGTCACAACTATGCCATCTTCGGTCTGGTCCGGTCACCTCACGTTCGGACTCATCTCCATGCCCGTCCGTCTGTTCTCGGGCGCGCGCAGCCAGGGCATCTCCTTCAACATGCTGCATCGCACCGACAAGTCACGGCTCAAGCAGCAGTATGTCTGCCAGGCCGACGGCCAGGTGGTGGAGCGCAGCGACATCGTCAAGGGCTATGAGTTCCGCAAGGACGAGTACATCATCATCGAGCCCGACGAGATCAAGAAGATCGAGCCGCAGACCGCCAAGACCATGGAGATCCTCGAGTTCGTCAAGGCGAGCGACGTGGATCCGGTTTATTTCGAGTCGTCGTATTACATGATGCCCGAGGAAGCCGGCCGGCGGCCCTATGCCTTGCTGACCAAAGCGCTCGAAGAGAGCGACTATGTCGCTATCGCCAAAATCACCATGCACAATCGCGAGTACACGGTCTTCCTCCGCCCGACGCAAGGCGGCATGATGCTGCACACCATGTACTATGCCGAGGAAGTGAAGCAGGTCGAAGGCTTCGGCGCGCCCGACGTTGAATTGAAAGAGGCTGAGGTCAAGGTCGCACATCAACTGATCGAGGCGCTGGCCGCCGACTGGGACCCGGAGAAGTACAAGGATACCTTCCAGGAAAACCTGAAGCAGTTGATCGAGACCAAACTGGAGGGCGGAGAAGTGGCCGCTATCGAACAACCCAGGAAACTGGCTCCGGTAGTGGACCTCATGGCTGCGCTGAAGGAGAGCCTGGCGCAGATGGAAGGCAAGAAGAAGCCCGCCGCCACCATCAAATCCGAGGAGCCAGCCGCGGCAGTTGGGAAATCGCGCCGCGGACGATAGCGCCGACTTCCACCTCGCAAGCTACGACGCGTCATAGCGCGAGACGGCATCATTCCCAGGCATCCTTCGCCGCGCAGATCCGCATCTCTTTCCTGAAGCCTAAGCCTGAAGCCTAAGCCTGAAGCCTGAACCTCAGCTAGCGCGGACCGTGCGCAATCGTTACAATGGTCGCTTCTGCTCCAATCATTTGAAATCTAACGAATTCTTCGGAGAGCTGATGAGTTTGCAACGTGTGGGCCGGCTGGCGGCGGTGGCGCTGGCGACTCTGATATGCCTATCCTGCGGCCAGGTTTATCGGCCTGTCGTGCTCCCGATTAACACGGTTCCGCCCAACCCGGCGAACTTTCATGAAGTCTTTTCGATTAACGCCAATGTTCCCTTCAATCAGGGCACAGCCATGCAGATTGACGTTTCCGGCGACACCAACATCGGCTCCGGAAACATGGGTCTGAACCCCACCCATGCCGCGATCCTGCCCAACAATTCCCGCGTGTTTGTCGCCAGCAGCGGGGGCGTTACCTGCCCGCCCGGAGCCGACGTCATTACGGCCTTCACTCCTACCGGCAACAGTTCGACCAGCACCGGATTCGGCCCGCCGAACATTTTCACCTTGCCCGCTTCCGGCACAGCTCAGTCCGCCAGCATTGTCGCCCTCAGCGAAGACAACGCCGGCAATGTGACCGTCACGCTGAGCGGCGCGGTCAGCAATGCTTTCGTAGGAACTCCGATTGAGATTTCAGGTGTGGGCACCAGCGGAGTCTCGCCCTACAACGGCTGTTTCCCGATTACCTCGGTTGACAAGACTCAAACGATCGTCCAGTACGTGAATTCAACCCTCGGTCTGGCTCCGACTGCGGGCGGGATTGCGACCGTGCCGTCCTATTGTCCGTACCTGCCGGATTTCGTGGCTACATCACAACCGAATGCCGTCTTCGTGGCGAACTATGGAGTCGAAACCGGCCTGAACTGTAACCACGCGAGCACTGACTCGATTGTCTCGATTACAGCAACCTCAAGCGTCATTGCCAACATTGCTTATTATCCGGGTACGCATCCGGTGGCGATGGTCGAGACTCCAAACCAGCAGAATCTTTACGTCCTCAACCAGGGCAACAATACGGTCTCGGATATTTCTCCGACGGATCTGACGCTGCTGGCGACTCCGCTTGCGCTCAGCAGCGTTCCGGTTTGGGCAGTTTCGCGAGTGGACAGCCAGCGCGTCTATGTTGTGACCCAGGGCAATACCTCCGTGGGCAGCCAGCTGTACACCATTCGCACGGACACCAATGCTATCGTCTCGACTCAGTCCATCGGAGTCGCAGGCGCGAACTACGTTCTCTATGACAAGAGCCGGAACCGGCTTTATGTGACGAATCCGGGTGCGGGCGCGGTCTACGTTCTTGACGCGACCACAGACCCGCCGACGCCCATCGGCAGCGCCACCGGCATCGTCAATATTCCCGCGCCGCCGCCGTGCACCGCCTCCGCGGGCGCGTGCAATCCGGTCGTGCCGGTTTCGGTTGCGGCCTTGCCAGACGGCTCCCGCTTCTACGTTGCCAGCTATGCGACAGCTACTGGATCAACCTGTCCCGACCCTCTGCTGAGCGTGTCGGGCTGCTTGATTCCTCAAGTGACCTCCTTCGATGCCGCTACCCTCACGGTAAAGACCAACATCTTTCCAGTGCTGGCGGGGAGTTCGTCTTCTGCCACGCAAGGATTTGCTCTGGCTCCGGTCGCTGCCTGCGTCCCCGCCGCTTCCTACTCGCCGGCGAACCCGGCGCGCTTCCGCATGTTTGCGGCCGCAGCGGTGGACAGCAGCCGCGTGTACGCTAGCCTGTGCGACGGGGGTTCGGTGGCGATCATCAACACCACCACCACCACAATAGCTGGCGGACAGAACAACGCCGAAGACAATCTGGTGCTCGACCTGCCCACTCCCTTCAGCGCCGCTGCAGCCCCACCGGGCGGCGTGCCGCCTACGCAGAATCCTTTCTTCCTGTTGACGGGACAATGATTTTCGGCTCTAAGCTGCTTGGCTGGAAGGACTTAGCCGGTTTTTGCAAAATGTTCCTTCAGGAACACTTTTATGTACAGAGTTGTATGTACAGTGGTGAGACATTTCGCTAAGTGCAGTTACGGCAATGGGTTAGCGAGGATGCGTGCCCTGGATTCTTCTCAGAGCTACGGTGGGGGCAATGAGTGATATGGGGATTTTTCACCAATTGAGACGATTGCCCGGCAGTCGGAGGCTCGGATAGCTTCCGGTTTGCCGACGATACTTCCATAGCTCTGGCCAAGACCCGTTCAGGTCGTCTCGGGTCGCCAGTTCGTTCACCTGCGGTTACGCGAACATCTGCTCATTTCTGGGCCAAGAGGGAGCGTGCGTCTTGAAGTTCGGGCCGGTCTCCGTCCGCATGCGCGCAGATGGACAGGAGCTGGGCATAGTAAGTTTTCGCTTTTTCCTTATCGCCCGAAAGCTTGGCCGCGCGAGCGGCGCCGGATAGCGCGTTGAAACGATTTGGCGCCGTGCGCAGTGTGGCTTCGAACTCGACCATCGCTTCCGCGGGTTGCTTCAGTTCCAACAACATCTCGCCAAGCAGTTCGCGAGCCGGCACGATGACCCCTGGGGTGACGTTGTTCTTGTCAGTCTTGTCTTCGTGCTCGGCGGCAGAACGCATCTGCCGGAGGGCATCTTCGCCCTTGCCCTCAGCCAGCGTAATCCAGGCAGTTGCGCTCTCGCGCTGGATGTCTAGTTGGTCGGCCCAGTATTTGTCGTTGCCGAGGGTAAGCGTGTCACGAAGCGATGTGAGCTGCTCTACGTCTTTGCGGGCTGCTTCCGTTTTGCCCGTACGTGACGCGCCGAGGGCCCGTGCGAAGTGCAGATTCGCTTCGGTCCAGGCCCACCGCCCGCCGGGAAAGGTGTTTGGCGGCACGGTTAGCGCAGCGGCTTCGTCCCAGCGATGTCGTTCTACAGCATAGCGCGCGGGCGAAGTACCCATGGCGTAGAGCCAGTTCATATATTGCGGATCGTCAGGGCGGCCCGCTGGTGGCGCATCCAGTGCTCTTTTCGCCTCGCGATCCTGGCCCCCTTGAAGGTACGCGTAGATCAGGTAATCCTTCGCGTGCAGCTCGTTGCCGGGAGCATTGTTTTTCTGGGCCGAGGCTGCCGACACGAGGTTGGACGCAATGGATTCCTGCCACAAGCCGAGCCGGGTGAAAATGTGCGACGGCATGTGCAGCGCGTGTGGCGAGTCCGGGGCGATCTCGGCATAACGTCGCGCCGCGTCCAGGGCCCTCTGCGCCAGCGGTGGGTAGTCGTAGGCGTGGATGATGTAGTGGGCTATGCCGGGATGCTCTGGTTGTTCGACAAATAGGGGCTCAAGGATGGCACCGGCCTTTTTCTGATTCACGTACGTCTTGTCCGTGGGAGGCGCGGTGGCGAGCAGTGCGAGCGCATGAAAAATGGCCGCTTCATGGTCGTCAGAGTAGCGCGCTTGCAGCTGGTCCATGGCTTTTTCATAAGCCAGTGCGCGAGTGCGGTGGTCGAGGTTGTCGGCGTCGGTGTAAAACGTCTGGATAGCGGCAATATAGTCCCGTTCTCGCTGCGTCTTGGCGCCGGCTAACTTTGCTTTTTCCGCAGCCGCCGCGCCCGCTTTCAGGTCAGCCGGTCCGGGCGCTTGCCAGATCGGATGGTAGTACGTCATGGCAATTCCCCAGTACGCCATTCCGCACGTGGGATCTTTTTGCGCTACAGCAGCGAAGCTGTCGCTGGCTTTCTCGTACCAAAAGGAATGGAGCATCGCCACCGCGCTGCTGAATTGCGGCTGAACCGATGGTTCGCAGGAAACGGGGAAACTCACCTTGCCGAGTTTGCTCGGGTCGCCTGCGGGATGCTCATGTTGGGCAACCGCTGGTGGCACGAATGCGGCGCACACGCCCACAAGCAGCACCATGCAAATGAATGCGATTCGCTTCATGCTGGTCTCCTTGGTTGTTAAATAGACCCTCAGGAATGAATACGCCGAATGGTTAAAGATCCGTGCGACCTATTTTGGGCAATAATTTACTTGACTCGACCACGAGCCAAGGAGATTATAGCCGAAACGGGAGTCTGCGATGATTCCCGTGCGAGAGCTCGTGGCTTCATTTCGCCGTTACAGTCGTGTGTTTTGTATGCTGACTGCCTATCTGGATGAGAGTTACAACAACCGCACATTTTGCGTAGGCGGCTGGATTCTTCCAGAGAAGGCGTGGACTCCGCTTGAGAACGACTGGAATCAGCGGATAGAGATGGAGCAGCGCAATTCTATTAAGAAAGGCTTCCCTCCAATCAGCCGATATCATGCTTCCGACTGTTCAAGCCTACTCGGGGAATTTGATCGCAATAAGGGTTGGGATAATGAACGGCAAAAACGGTTCAGCAAGAAACTGCTAAGCATGATCTCGAAGCATCGTCCGCACGGTGTCGTGTCGGCGGTTCAGTCGAGATGTTCTTAAAACATTTTCCAGACGACAAGAAACAATGGCGGCAAGGGATGTACTATTTTTCGATTGCGCTAGTCATGAATGAACTCAACGAAATCCGAAAATTCCACTACCCCTCTGACAAGATTACGATTTTCTATGACGGGGGCAAGCTCTCGCCTATGGCTGCTAGAGCATTTTCTTCGCTGAAGAATGACGGCCCGCGCGATGGTGAAGATGTAGCGCAGCATTTTGTAACGATGGCTCCACTTAGCTGGGAAGATTGCCTACTTTTGCAGCCCGCCGATCTATTGGCATTCGAGGGGATGAAGCGTGTAGATGGTCACCTGAATGGCAGTCGAGCGATCAGAAAATCTTTCGCCGCCTTGCTCGGCAATAAGGTAGATATTGGCGTTGCCGCATTCACTGACGCATACTTTAGTGAGGTTAAAAGACAGAAGGCGGAATATATAGCCGCTATGCAAAGGCAAAATGGAAAAGACTGACGCTGAAAAATTCGATGCGGTCGTGCGGAAGATGCTCACTGTGCCGCGAGATGAATTGAAAAAACGAGAGAAGGCATGGCAGAAGCGGCAAGCTCGGAAGCGGGCTAAGACTTCGCCCGCCTCCCACGCTTCCGGCTCCAAGGTTTAGTGGACCGTTTCTCCCACCTTGCCAGTCAATCGAGCGAAGGTGAGCCGCTTGCCGACGATATGCGAGACGGCGAGATCAAAGCGGCCTTTGTCGTCTAGGTCTTTGCGGTTGTTGAAGCGAAACATCTGTTCGTCGAGATAGCGAAACAAATGAAACGGCTCTACCGAAACGTAGGTTCCCGAAATGCCGCGCTTGAGAAGCGACCAGAAATTTTCAAGGCCGTTTGTATGTACGCGGCCATCCACGTACTGAGTCGCATGGTCTACGACTTGATGGGCGTATTCGGTTGCCAGTCCTTCATACGATTGCAGCGCGTCGGAGTAGAGCGCCGCTCCGGCAGTGACGTGCTTGCGAACTTCATCCTGCAAAACTTGCTTACGACGGCTCGGAATGACGGTAGCGCGAACCTTGCCGCTCTCGCGCTCAAGGATGCCCATGACGGCAGTCTTATCTTTGCCGCCAGTGCCAGTGATACGGCGCTTGCGTTCCGAGACGTGCATGTTTCTAGCTTTACCGCCGATGAAGGTTTCATCCACTTCGACTTCGCCGCCAACTTTGGAACCGAAGAAATCATCCTGCATAACGACTCGGATGCGGTGAAGCATGAACCATGCCGACTTTTGGGTGACCTTCACGTCTCGCGCAATCTCGTAGCTGCTGATGCCATTCTTGCAGTTGGTGATGAGCCAAGTTGCGGTGAGCCACTTATCGAGCGGGATCGGCGAATCTTCCATCACAGTGCCAACCTTGATAGAGAACTCGCGCTTTGCATGGTGCTTGGCGCAAGTCCAAGTGCGGCGCTTCTCGCTGAATTTGACAGTCTCGCACCCGCAAGTTGGGCATATGGCTTTGCCATCCGGCCAACGCCGAATTGCCAGATAGTCTATGCAGTTGTTGGGATTCGAGAAGTAAACAACGGCCTCTTGAAGGCTCTTAGGTTCGTGGCTCATGTCGTTCACCATGAGCAAGATAGTAGCTTAAATCAGTGGTCGAGTCAAGTAAATTATTTCCCTATTTTGGGTCGCGAACCCAATGAAGTCAAGTAAGGCATCAAAACAGTTGCGCACCCTGGGATTCCGCCCGAGTCACGGGCAAACCGGAAGCTAACGGTTGCAACCAGGCGTTTACACTCATTGACCATATACCTAGATTTTTTCCGCACCATCCCCAAGAATGGCACTCTGTAGCACGGAGCCTCGCACGGCTGGGGCTAGACCTTGGCGGGAACTGCATCCTTCACAACTTCTTCTTTCTGAGACTCTTTTGCCACGTAGTGCGAGTCAACATATTCGTCGAGGATCTGGATGAATTCCTCGACAATGTGATCGCCCTTCAGCGTGGTGAACAGCCGTCCGTCCACGTAAACGGGGGCCTTGGGTTCTTCGAAGGTGCCGGGCAGAGAAATGCCGATGTTGGCGTGCTTGGACTCGCCCGGTCCGTTGACCACGCAGCCCATGACGGCGAGTTTCATTTCCTCCACGCCGACGTAGCGGCCCTTCCAGGCCGGCATCTGCTCGCGCAGGTAGGACTGAATCTGCTCGGCCATTTCCTGGAAGAAGGTGCTGGTGGTGCGTCCGCAGCCGGGGCAGGCGGTGACCTGCGGCGTAAAGCTGCGAATGCCCATGGACTGCAGAATCTGCTGCGCCACGCGGACTTCTTCGGTGCGATCGCCGCCGGGAGCCGGCGTGAGCGAGACGCGAATCGTGTCGCCAATGCCTTCCTGCAGCACCACGCCCATGGCCGCGCTCGACGCGACTACGCCTTTGGCGCCCATTCCGGCCTCGGTTAGTCCGAGATGCAGCGGATAGTTGCAGCGCGCAGCCAGAGATCGGTAGACGTCAATCAAATCCTGCACTCCGCTGACTTTCGCGCTCAAAATAATCTGATCGGGCCGCAGCCCGAATTTTTCTGCAAGCTCCGCGGAATTCAACGCGCTGACAACCATCGCTTCCATCGTGACTTCGCGGGCGTCTTTAGGCTCAGCCAGGCGGGAATTCTCGTCCATCATGCGGGTGAGCAGCGCCTGGTCGAGCGATCCCCAGTTCACGCCGATGCGCACCGGCTTCTGATATTTCACGGCGACTTCGATCATGGTGCGGAAGTTGGAGTCGCCCGTCTTTCCTATGCTGGCGTTGCCGGGATTGATGCGGTATTTGGCCAGATCGCGGGCGCACTCGGGATACTTGGTGAGCAGGACGTGTCCGTTGTAGTGGAAGTCGCCGATGATGGGAACGCGGATGCCCTGGCGGTCGAGCAGGTCCACGATGCGGGGGACGGCTGCGGCTGCGTCGTCGTTGTTGACGGTAACGCGCACCAGTTCCGACCCGGCGCGGGCAAGGGCGGCGCACTGCTGCACGGTGGCGAGGACGTCGGCAGTGTCGGTATTGGTCATGGACTGCACCACAATCGGTGCATCCGAGCCGACGCGCACGCCACCGATGACGGCGGTAACGGTCTTTCTGCGCTGAATACCGCGTTGAATCATAGCCATAGGAATACTTGATTTTAGCATGCGAAATGAGGGTAGGATTCTCATCGCGACGCCCGGTAGTGGGTCACTTTGAATTCAAAATAGCCCACGGCCCGGCGCCCGCAACGGCTTGAGAATAGCTTACGGCAGCCGGTCCGCCAGCCCGGGAATCGTCTTCATCAGGTCGTTGTAGATGACCATTACCGCGAACAGCACCAGGAATACGAACGCGGCCTGGTAGACGCGTTCCTTGATGCTCATGCTGATGTCGCGGCGCATCAGGCCTTCGATCAGCAGAAACAGGATCACGCCGCCGTCGAGAATGGGGATGGGCAACAGGTTGAAGATGCCGAGGTTCAGGCTGATGGCGGCGGTCAGTCCCATCAGCGGAGTCCAGCCCTTGCTGCGGGCGGCTTCGCCGGCGGCCTGCCCGATGCGGATTGGGCCCTCAATGGAGCGCACCGAAATCTTGCGCTCCGCCATCTTCCGCACGAGCTCGAGGATGAGCATGGCGTTCTGCCGATTGCGGTCCAGCGAAAGGCTGAAGGCTTCGGCGAAGGGCAGCTTCTTGCTCTTCATCTCCATGGTGCCGACGCCGATGCGATAGTGCTTTTCGAGCAGCACCGGCTGGATGGTGAAGGTCTTCTTCTCGCCATCACGCAGGACGGTAAGCGTAATGGGCTTGTCCCTGGTAACGGCCAGGCTCTCGACCATCGAGGCCAGCGCGGGCACCGGCTTGCCGTCGAGTTCGAGGATCTCGTCGCCTTCCTTCAGTCCGGCTTTTTCCGCCGGCATGCCATCCTGGAGATCGCGGATGGTGACGCTCTTCTCTTTGGGTGTCCAGCCGGCCAGACCGATCTCATCCACGCCAGCAGGCTCGGGTACGACGGTCTTTTCGATCGTCTGCCCGTCGCGGTCTACCTCCACTTGCAGCGGCTGTTTCGGACTCAACCACTCTTTCTGGTCCACCTGCTCCCAGGTTGGGTTCTGGATTCCGTCAATGCGGATGATGCGGTCGCCGATCTGGAAGCCGGCCTTCGCCGCGGGCGAGTCTTTCAGCACCCAGCCAATCACCGTGGGCGCATCGTAGACCGCCGGATATTCGTAATGCACCATGTAAACCACGGTGAGCAAAACCACCGCCAGAACGATGTTCATGGCCGGACCGGCAATGGCGATCAGGAAACGGTGCCAGCGCGAGTGGTTCAGAAACTCCCTTGGATCGTCGGTGCGGTCGTCCATCGGGTTCTCGCCGCTCATTTTGACGTAGCCGCCGAGCGGGATGGCGTTAATGCGATAGTCGGTGTCGCCCCGGCGGAAGCCGACCAGGCGCTTGCCGAATCCAATGGCAAACTGCTCCACCCGGACGCCCAGCCACTTCGCCACGGCATAGTGGCCGAACTCGTGGATCAGGATCATGAAACCGAGCACGGCGACGACGGCAACGAGAGAAGTCAGAAAGTCAGACATAATGGCGTTACGTATTCTCCAAGCTGTTAGATTCCAGAACTAGGCGAACGATTTTGCCCGTGGACGTTCGGTCTTCATTTTTCCTACCCGCTCCTGGGCATATCGGCGGGCTTCGGCATCGGCTTCAAGCGCTGTAGCAATAGACTCCAGCTTCCCGGAATTGGTTGCGCCCAGCACGGCTTCGATGACCCTGGGAATCTCATCGAATCCGATCTCGCCCTCCAGAAAGGCGGCAACTGCGACCTCGTCGGCGGCATTCAGAGCTACCGTTTTGGCCCCGCCCGCTTCCACGGCCTCATACGCCAGACGCAGACAAGGGAATTTACCCATGTCCGGGGGGGAGAAGTCCAGATGACGCAAGTCATTGACCTGGAAGCGCATATCCGATTGAATCCGCTCGGGATAGGTCAGAGCGTACAAAATCGGCAGCCGCATGTCGGTCACCGAGATCTGAGCAAGTATGCTGCCATCCACAAACTCCACCATCGAGTGGATTTTCGACTGCGGGTGGACAATTACTTCCACTTTTGCGGGGGGCAAGTGAAATAATCTGCATGCTTCGATGACCTCAAACCCCTTGTTCATCAGGGTGGCCGAGTCAATGGTGATGCGGCGGCCCATTTTCCAGGTGGGGTGATTGAGCGCCTGCTCCACCGTGATCGCGGCGAATTCGGACCGGGGCGTATTCAGGAACGGGCCTCCGGAAGCGGTCAGCCAGACGCGCTCGACTTCCTCCATGCGCCCGCCGCGCAGGCATTGATGGACGGCATTGTGCTCGCTGTCAATGGGCAGCAGCGGCTTGCCCTGTTTGCGGGCTTCGGTTGTGAGCAACTCTCCGGCGGCGACGAGGCATTCTTTATTGGCCAGGCCGACAATCTTGCCGGCCTTTACGGCTTCGTACGTAGCCTCAAGCCCTGCCACGCCCACGATGGCGCTGACCACGAAGTCTACTTCCGGGTGCGTGGCGACGCGCACGGCGCCGGCGGATCCATGAACTACCTCAATCTCGGCCAGGCCTGCCTTCTTCAGCCGCGCCCGCAGGACGTCGGCGTCCTTTTCCGCAGCCATCGAAATCAAGCGCGGCCGCCAGCGCTTGGCCTGTTCAAGAGCCGCGTCGAGATTGCCGCCGGCAGCCAGGGCGACAATCTGAAAGCGGTCCGGATAGGACTCGGCCACGCTCAGCGTGCTGCGCCCGATCGAGCCGGTGGAACCGAGGATGGCGATGCGTCTCATGAAGCCAATCTTGCTATTTTACCTGCTTCTGGCTCGCGTTTGAGGCAGGATCGGCGGAGACTACTGCATCACCCGCCAGGCCGCATAAAACCACAGGACCGGCGCGGCAAACAGCAGGGCGTCAATGCGGTCGAGCATGCCACCGTGGCCGGGAAGAATCGCTCCGGAATCCTTCACGCCGGCGCCGCGCTTGATCAGCGACTCGACCAGGTCGCCGAGCTGCGCGGCAACGTTAAGCGCGATGGTCAGCAGGATTACAGGTCCCATCGCGGGCTGCTCCAGGCCGAACAGGCCGTCGCGTCGCGTGATCAGCCCCCAGCCCAGCAGCGTCGAGCACAGGGGCTGAGAGTAGCGGAACAGCAGCCATCCTACGCCCACGCTTGCCACCATTGATGCCGCCGCCCCTTCCCACGTCTTCTTCGGGCTGATGCGCGGGGACATCAGATGACGGCCAATCGCTTTGCCGACGAAATAGGCGAAGATATCTCCCGCCCACACGACCAGCAGCAGATACAAGACGTAGAACGCTCCCGCCCACTGTTGGCGTAGTTGCACCAGCATACCCATCGGTAGTGCGATGTAGGTGAATGCGAAGACCGAAGCCGCCGCCGCCGGATATCCGCTGCTCAGTTCGTGATTCCGCATGGCGCAAACCAGAAACAGAAACGGCGCAACCGCCGCCGCAAATCCGATGCAATACACAAAGATGGCCGTCGAGAGCAGCGGCTTCTCATTCCCCACGTTGAGCGCCAGCAGCAGGAAGAAAATCCCGGCGAACACGTACGTGGGCCAGCGCAATGGCTGCACGCCGTAGGATTCCGTTAGCTTGAGGAATTCATGAATGGTCAGGAGCGCCACGATCGCCGCTACCACCGCCAGCACCGGCACTGGCGCCCGCAGGATCAGCGCCAGCACAATCGGAATGAGGACGAGCGCGGTCGCGATACGTTTGAGCAAGAGAGATTTCGGCTACGTTCTGGGTGTAGGCGTCTCTGCGCCGCTATGATCTTGGCACGAACTCCGAAAATAAACCACAAAAGGACACGGTTCTACGGGTCCCTGTGCGTCTCTGGGCCCTCTGTGGTTCAGAGCTTTGTGGCGAGCGCGGAAGCAGCCTCGTGCCCTTCGTGGTTCAGCCCGCCGTAGCGCCGCTCGCGCTTCTGGTACTCGGCGATGCCCTCGAGCAGGTGGTGCCCGCGAAAATCGGGCCACAGGGTCGGAGTCACGTAGATTTCGGCATAGGCCAGCTGCCACAGCAGGAAATTGCTGACCCGCATTTCGCCGGAAGTGCGCACGACCAGGTCCGGATCGGGCAGGTGGCGCGTGTAGAGATGGCGGCTGACCGTGTCTTCATCAATCCGCAGATGGTCCAGCCCGCCGTTCTGCGAAGCCTGGTTGACCATGGAGCGGAAGGCATCTACCAATTCGCTGCGCGCGCTGTAGTTGAGGGCGAGGGTGAGCACCATGCCGGTATTGCTGGCGGTCTGCTCGCGCGCCCAGGCCATGCGCTCCTGCACGTCGTCGGGCAGTTCGTGCTGGCGGCCGATGTATTCGAGGCGGATGTTGTTCTTGTTCAGAGTCGAAACTTCGGCCTTGAGGTAACGGCTCAACAGCCGCATCAGGAAGCCGACCTCGGACTTGGGGCGTTTCTTCCAGTTTTCTTCGGAGAACGCGTAGAGCGTCAGTGCCGGGATATGAATGCGCGCCGCCGTCTCCACGGTCGAACGCACGGAGGCGACGCCGGCGCGGTGCCCGGCCGCGCGCGGCAGATGGCGTCGCTTGGCCCAGCGTCCGTTGCCGTCCATGATAATGGCGATGTGGTGGGGGAGCCTTGCCGGGTCCAGCTTCCGGTAGACGTCCGTTTCCTTGCGGTCGAGCCCTGCGGGCACTTTGTCGTGCAAAGTGGTCACCCAGATATGAGGCTAACACAGCGGGGAAGGGGGAGGCAATGACACGGAGGGAATGGTTTGCGGGCTAGCTACAGACTTTACTTCGCTTCCTCCGGAACCACCTTCAGTTCCACCTTCTCCGTCCACCGCAGCACGGTCAACGAACAACTCACGCCCACGCGCAAATCGGTCAGCAGGCGATGGAGATCGTCCACTCCGGCCACAGGCTGGCCTTCGAGCGCCACGATCACGTCTCCTTCACGCAGGCCCGCGCGCTTGGCAGGGCTACTGTCTTCGACCGACAGCACCATCGCGCCCGTTTCCTTTTGCAGATCGTAGAACCGCACCACGCGCCGGTGCACGGGCACCGTCTGCGCCGAGACGCCGATGTAGCTGCGCCGCAGGCGTCCATCGCGCAGCAGCCGGCTCGCCACAAACTTGGCCGTGTTGATGCCGATGGCAAAGCAAATCCCCTGCGCCGGCAGGATGGTCGCCGTATTCACGCCCACCACGCGCCCGGCGGAATCCACCAGCGGCCCGCCTGAGTTGCCGGGGTTGAGCGAGGCGTCAGTCTGAATGACGTCGTCAATCAGACGCCCGGAATACGAGCGCAGCGAGCGTCCCAGCGCGCTCACCACTCCCGCCGTTACCGTGGACTGAAACCCGTAGGGCGCGCCGATCGCAATCACGATCTGGCCCACCCGCAGCCGCTGCGAGTCGCCCAGTTCAGCGGCGGCCAGGCCCGGCTCGTCGAAGCCCGGACGATCCAGGCGAATCACGGCCAGGTCGCTCGCCGGATCGTCGCCGATCAAGGTCGCGGGCAGGCGGTGTCCGTCGGCCAAGGTCACGGCGATCCTGGCCGCGTCGTGCACCACATGGCTGTTGGTGAGGATCAGCCCATCCGGCGTGAAAACAAAGCCCGATCCGCTTCCTCCGCGTTCGCGCGGCTGCCCGGAGCGCGTGCGGCCTGCCTGATGAACTTCAATGTTCACCACGGACGGACTGATGCGCTCGACGGCGCTGGTCACGGCAGCCGAGTAGGCGTCGAGCAGGCCGGCGTCCGAGCTAACTTCCGGGCCGCGGGAAGCTCCCGCGGCGCCTCCCGCATCCTCGGCCGGGCTGTTGAACTGACTCAGAGGGGCGGAACTTCCAACAAAGGCAGCAAATTCCCTTCCAGCGTTTTCCAGGTTCATGCTGGATAGATGACGGTCCATGTCAGACGGATTCACGCGCAGCGTTCATACCCGTCCTTCGCGGTTTACACACAGCCGGCAGAATGCAGAGGTCCTTCGCTTCGCTCAGGATGACAAGGCACGTTTGCGGAAAACAAAAAAGCCGGGACCGAAGGAACGGTCCCGGCACTGCAGTTGGCTGGTTGCCCGGATAAACTGAGCCGCTTAGCAGGCGTGAGCGGGAGCCTGCTGGCGAAGTCCTGAGCGAAGCGAAGGAACTCCTTCCTTCGCTTCGACAAAAATGTCTCACGCACTCCTTCTCGGCCTGAGAGTCAAATCCCGCACCTGGGTCAGGATGCTCGACATCTGCATCCCGTTCAATTGCGAAACGAACGGCAGGATTTCCGCGATAAACTGATCTTTCATCAGTTCGCTGATTTCTTCCTGGCGGCTGCGTTCGCCGCCGCTGAGCAGTTCGGGCACGGTAACCTCCAGTGCGCGCGCCAGCCGTTCCAGGGAAGACAGCGTAGGCGTGGCCTTCTCGTTTTCGATTTTCGAAACGTAGGTGCGCGGGACCGACATGCGCCCGGCTAGTTGGCGCTGGCTCAGCCCGTTGCGCAGGCGGAGCGAGCGAATAGACGTGGCCAGATTCAGATGCCCACGCCCGTTGCCGGGCGGCGGCATCATCACCGGAGGCGCCATCACAATGGGCTCCGGTTCGGGCTCCTCATCCAGGGACGCGTGGCACCGCCGGCAATTGTTGTTGAGGGTACGAAATTGAACTAGCAGGCAGTGATCGCAACGAACGACTTCCCGCGAATCGACCGGGGCAAGAGTCGTGGCCATCGGGTTGTGGGAGAGCCAGAGCGGGCACTCCTTACATCACGGCAGGAGCTTGATCCTTGGGGGAAAGTTCCTGCAACTCGGTCAATCTGCGGCATTTGCCCTGTGGATGTCAACATAAAAATGCACAAAAAATGCGACATAGGCAAAATGAGGATACAAACTGCTTCTACAATCTCAGCAGCGACAGGCCAAACCCATGATTGATCGCGAGTCGGCGTGGTGTTTACTAACTGAGTTCACCCAGTCGGAGAGCCTGCGCAAGCACGCGCTGGCCGTCGAATCCTGCATGCGCGCCTGTGCCCGCAAGTGGGGCAACGGATCGCCTGACGAAGAAAATCTCTGGGGTGCGGTGGGCCTGATTCATGACTTCGACTACGAGCGCTGGCCTACCGCCGAGGAACATCCATACAAAGGGAACGAAATCCTCAAAGAGCGCGGCTACTCCGACGAAATCCGCCGCGCCATCATGTCGCACGCCGAATACACCGGGGTGACTCGCGACACGCCGATGGAAAAAGCACTCTTTGCCTGCGACGAACTCGCCGGATTCATCACCGCCGTCGCGCTGATCAAGCCCGGCAAGTCGCTGGCCGAGGTGGACGCCAAGTCGGTGCGGAAAAGGATGAAAGACAAAGCCTTCGCCCGCAAGGTGAACCGCGACGACATCATCCAGGGAGCGGCCGCGCTGGGCGTGGATCTCGACGAGCACATCGCCTTCTGCATCGAAGCCCTGAAACCGATCGCAAAGGAGCTGGGCCTGGACGGCAGCGCGGCCCTGTCCTCGTCAATGCCACCCGGCAAAAATGACGTGCAAGCCTGATCCGTTTCGCCGATAATGCCCTCGGCCATGGATACCCCAGAGAGTGATCTGCAAGTAATCCGGCATCTTCTCGCGGAACTCACCGCCCGGGTATACAGAATTGAACGCAGACTCGGGATGGAATCGCAGCCCGGGGGCGAGCCTGGCTCTACATCGGTCGCTGCGCCAGCGCCGCCTCCGCTTCCCGGCCCTGCTCCTGTGGCGGTATCCGACAGGCCGGCTCCGGCCCCGCCATACCCTCTCATACCGACGCCAGCGCCAAGGCCATCGGCAACTCGTCCGGTTCAGGCGGAGTCCGACCTGGAATCGCGCATCGGTTCTCATTGGTTGAATCGGATCGGCATCGCCGCGCTGCTAATCGGGATCTCTTACTTCCTGAAATTCGCCTTCGAGAACAACTGGATTGGTCCGGCTGGACGTGTAGCAATCGGGCTGGTGGCAGGAATCGCGGTGGTGTTGTGGAGCGAACGCTTCCGGTCGCGAGGGTATCATGCCTTCTCGTATTCGTTGAAGGCGGTTGGTTTTGGAGCGTTGTATCTCTCCCTGTGGGCGGCGTTTCAGAGATACGCTCTGATTCCCAGCAGCGTGGCGTTCGTGATGATGCTGGCGGTGACGTCGGCCGCCGCTGCCATGGCCCTGGCGCAGGACGCGCAGATTCTGGCCGCGTTTGCGGTTACGGGAGGATTCAGCACTCCCCTGCTGCTCTCCACCGGCCAGAACCGGGAAGTGGTGCTCTTCGCCTACGTCGCGATTCTCGATCTCTCGACTCTGTTCCTGGTGACCTTCAAGCCCTGGCGGCGACTGCTGGTCATGAGTTATGCGGGCACGCTCCTGCTCTACATCGGATGGTACGCAGAGTTCTATCGTCGAACCGATTTGGCTCCCACCCTCGGATTCGCCACGTTATTCTTCGCCATTTTTGCGGTGGCACCCTTGGTCGCGCTGCAACCGGAGGGAGAACTTCCTATCTTCGCCTCGGTCCCCGCCGTCCTGGCATTCGTGAATGCCGGCGTGTATTTCCTCCAGGCGTACGCGATGATCGAAGAAGTTGATAAAACCTACATGGCCTGGTTTGCCCTGGCGCTGGCCGCGGTCTACATTTTTCTCAGCCGCCAGGTTCACAGCCGGAAACTCAGTCCCGGCGCCTCGGAGATCTTGCGCTTTCTCCACCTTGCCCTGGCAATCGGCTTTATCACCGTCGCAATTCCGATTCGCCTGGACGCGCATTGGATCACCATCGGTTGGTTTGTTGAGGCGGGCGTGCTGCTCTGGATTGGGAACCGCCTTAAGTCCGATTTTCTGAACCTCTTCGCGCTGGGGGCGCTGGCGCTGGGAATCGTGCGATTGCTGGCGATTGACAACTTCCAGACTACACAGCTGTTCTTCAACATGCGCATGGCGACGTACCTGGTAGCGATTGTGGTGCTTGGAGCCGTGGCCTGGTATGCCGGGAAGCGCGAGGACGAAGCCGGGCGCACGGTTGCGGCCGGCAGCCTGGTCGCCCTCAACCTCCTTGCCCTGATCGCACTCAGCCGGGAGGTTGCCGACTATTACGCGAGGCAAATGAACGCATTTAGGCCTACCCTGCCCAATCAGCTGAGGGCCGCTTATTACACCGATCTCCACCGAGTTGACATCGAGCGCGACTTCACCTATTCCGCTTTGTGGATGGCCTACGGCGCGATGCTGATGGTGGTTGGATTCGCGCGCCGTTCCGCTTTTGTTCGCTGGCAGGCCTTGCTGCTCATCGCCGTGACCATCGTGAAGGTCTTTGTCTACGATGTCTCCCAACTCGATCGCGGCTACAGGATCGTCAGCTTTATCGTGCTGGGCGTATTGCTGCTGGCGATTTCGTTTGTTTACCAGCGCGACTGGTTGCAGCTCTCGGCCAAGTCGCGGGCGGAACAGAAAGGGGGATCCGCCCGCGCATGAAAGTCGCCGGGTTATTGTTCCTGATGTTCGTGGTTGCGGACGCGTCCAACCCGCCCGAGCCTGCCGTCCCTTTTTTCCGTGAGGTCCGCGAAGTCCGCATCACCCAGCCGGAACGGCAGAACTTTTTCATTGTGGACGAAGAACTCTGGCACTACTCGCGCACCGGGCTTGGCGACCTGCGCTTGTATGACGGCGAAACGCCCGTCGAGTACGCGCTTTCCGAGCAGCGCGCCGGAGTCTCTTCCGAAGAGGTGGAAGCAAAGATTCTCAATCTCGGCAGCGTCCGCGGCCACACCGAATTCGATCTCGATGCCGCGGGCCTGGCCGAATATGATCGCATCCGCTTGCGTCTCGATGCTCACGACTTTGTGGCGACCGCTTCCGTGTCCGGTGGCGGCGCGCTGGGCAAGACCTCGGAAGTCGAATTGCCGCCTTCGACGCTCTACGCTTTCACCAAGGAGCAACTGGGGTCGAACTTTCAGTTGAAATTGCCCACTTCGAGTTTTCGCTACCTGCACGTCCGGATTTCCGCCGGCATTCGTCCGGAGCAGGTGAAGGGTGCAACCATCTACAATCTGCATGAACAGAAGGCGTCGTGGACGAAAGTTGGTTCTTGTGCTGCGCCCGAGGCGAAGGCGCGCAAGACCCTGATCGTCTGCACTGCCCCCGCGCAAGTTCCTTTGAGCCGGATCTTGCTTCAGGTCGCGCCCGAGCAGGTGAACTTCCGCCGCGAGGTGAGCGTTGAAGATCACGAGGGCCAGCCGATTGTCAGCTGCGAAATCACCCGCGTCCGCCTGAATCGCGCCGGCATACTCGTTACCAACGAGGAACTAGCCGTCAACCTCGGTGGCAGTCCGGGCACGTTCACCCTTGTGATTGACAACGGCGACAATCCGCCACTGAGGATTCTGTCGGCCCAGCCGCTTTCGCTGGAGCGCCGCATTTATTTTGATCCCCAGGGCAAGACTACGCTCACGCTGTATTACGGAGACGAAAAGCTCCCGGCGCCGGTTTACGACTACGCCCGGTTCTTTCACCCGGACGTTTCGGCCGCCGAGGCGCAACTGGGCCCGGCCGCGCAAAATCCGCGATACACGGGGCGGCCGGACGACCGGCCATGGTCTGAGCGGCACATGGGCGTCTTGTGGGGTGCGATGGTTCTGGCTGTGCTGGGGCTGGCGGTCCTGGCGATTCGCGGATTGCGCAAGGAGAGTCCCCGGTAGATGCGCTCCAGGCGTAACCTGGGCCCGCGAACGCCCCGTGCTAATATCGGCTTTCATTTCAGGATCGGAAAGAGCCAGCCGTGTTGTGCAGCAAATGCGCCGCCAATCTTCCTGAGGGTTCTCAGTTCTGTTTGAAGTGTGGAGAGCCGGTTGAATCGCCCGCCGACGAACAAATCCCGCTGATCGAAAATGCGCTGCTGGCCTGCAGCAAATGTGGAACCACCCTGCCCGACGGCGCCGCATTCTGCCTGAAGTGCGGCAAGCCGGTCAGTTCAGGAAGTAAGAAGAAGGCCGGGCCTGCCCAGTCTCCTGGCCGCATCGCCGCTGCGCCGCCGGCGGACGCGCGGCCCAAGGGCAGGGTAGGGATATTTTTTCTGCTTTTACTGCTCGGATTGTTGCTGGCCGGGATGGTCTGGGTGGCGACCAGCGACAATCCATTTGCCCAGGGCCTGCAGGAACTGGCTGGATGGAAACACGATCAGCCGATCCTGGGAACTCCGTTTTCCGTTTCTGCCCACAGCTTTCGCTATTACAAGTTCTCGCTGCCCGAGGGATCGCTCAACGTGGCTATTGTCGGGCAGTTCAGCGCATCCGGCGACGGTCGCAATGCCCAACATAAAGACAAGACCAAAGACGCCGACGCGGACAACAACATCGAGGTTTTCGTTCTGAGCGAGCCTGCTTTTGCGGTCTGGCAGAACGGGTATGCGGCCAGCGCCGTCTACGAAAGCGGCAGAGTTTCGCAAGGCACGGTGCAGGCTGATCTTCCGGCCGGTGCGGGTATCTACTACCTTGTGTTCAGCAATAAGTTCTCCGCCAAGATGGCAAAAAACGTCAATGCTAACGTGGCTTTGCGCTACAAGAGCTGGTTGCCCGACTGGTACCGGCGGGTGAAGGGGCGAGTGTGGAACTGGTTCGGGCTGTGAATTCCCGCCGAGATGAGAGAGTAGATCCGGCTACCGCATCGTCTCTTCAATTTCCGAGATCCAGTCCGGACGTTTGAGGACTTCGCGCGGCTTGGGGCCGTCGGCTGCGCCGACAATGCCGTCCTGCTCCATCAGATCAATCAGGTGTGCGGCCCGGCCGTAGCCGATGCGCAGGCGGCGCTGCAGCAGGGAAGTGGAAGCCTTGCCGAATTCCACCACCAGCTTGACGGCATCGCCATACATGGGATCGTCATCGCCTTCGCTATCTCCGCTAATCCCTCCGTCGCTGCTTGCCGTGGCTTCGCGTTCCTCTTTCGGAGCTTCCAGGAACTGCTGCTGATATTCAGCGATGGCTTGTGATTTCCAGAACTCAACCACGGCAGCGATTTCTTTTTCGGTGACGAACGGAGCGTGCAGCCGGTGCACGCGCGCCGAGCCGGACGGCAGGTAAAGCATGTCGCCTTTGCCGAGCAGGGCTTCCGCTCCGTTAGCGTCGAGAATGGTGCGCGAATCCACTTTGGTCGCCACGCGGAACGAGACGCGAGCGGGGAAGTTGGCCTTGATCAGTCCGGTAATCACGTCCACCGAAGGGCGCTGCGTCGCCAGCACAAGATGAATGCCCACGGCCCGCGCCATCTGCGCCAGGCGAGTAATGGACTCTTCCACGTTGTGCGAATCGAGCATCATCAGGTCGGCCAATTCGTCAATGATGATGACAATGTAGGGAATCGGCTTCTCGTCGGATTCTTCCGCGAACAGGCTCGGCGTTTCTCCCTGATCGAACAGGCGGTTGTACTGGTCAATGTTGCGCACTCCTCTGGAGGCGAGCAGCTTCAGCCGCCGCTCCATCTCGCGCACGGCGTTGCGCAGCGCGTTGGCCGCGAGTTTCGGCTCGGTGATGATCGGCGTATAAAGATGCGGAACGCCTTCGTAGTTGCCGAGTTCCAGCCGCTTCGGGTCTACCAGAATCAGCCGCACCTGATCGGGCGTGGCCTTGTACAGAATGGACATGATCATGGCGTTGATGGCCACGCTTTTGCCCGCGCCGGTTGAACCGGCGATCAGCAGGTGCGGCATGCCAGCCAGATCGGCGGTCACGATGCGGCCGTTGATGTCCTTGCCCATGGCGATGGTGAGCTTCGACTTCGAGCCCATGAACTCCTGCGACTCGATGTTCTCCCGCAGCCAGATGATCTCGCGCTGGCGGTTCGGCACTTGAACCCCAACCGTGCTTTTGCCCGGCATGCGCTCGACCAGGATGCTTTCAGCCTTGAGGGCGAGGCAGAGATCGTCCACCAGATTGGTGATACGGCTGTACTTGATGCCGGCTTCGGGCTTGAACTCAAACGTGGTGACAACCGGACCAGGATTGATCTGCGTGACCTGGCCGTGAACGTCGAACTCAGCGTACTTTTCGGTGAGCACTTGGGCCAGCAGCTTGAGTTCGTCGGCGTCAACCGCCTGCTGTTCGTCGGGACGCTGCAGCAGGCTGCTCGACGGCAGCTTGTATCCGCCGGCGATGCGGGGCAAGGTGGTCTTGGCCTTGTGGCCGCTGTCGGCGCGATCGGTGACTTCGGGGTCGGCAGCCGGCTCGATTGCCTCCGAAGTAAGGGGCTCCGCCAGAATCCCGCCGTTTGCGGATTTTGCGGCAGGCAGTGCCTCCTCTGCGCCCAGCGTGCGCTCGATTCCGGTTCGGCGTGGTTCGGCGGATGCAACCGGTTGAGCTGCCGTTTCAGGACGCGACGGAATGAGCTGGGTCTTGACCACCGGCTTCGCGATCCGGCGTTGCTCGAGTTCTTTCTGCTGGCGCTTCTTGGCGCGTTCCTCCTGCCAATCTTTGTAGCGGTTCCACAAGGCGCTGACGAAAGCAAACCGCGTCGGCGCCCACAACTGAATGGATGAGAATGAGAATGCGGTCGAGAGATACAGGGCCACGGCCAGAACGCTGCCGCAGACGATATATGCGCCGGCCAGATTCAGGTAGTGGATCAGGAAGTCGCCCACCACGCGGCCCAGCAGGCCTTCGATGGGAATCACGCGCATCCAGCGCGTATGCCCGGGCAGCAGCGCCAGCAGAGCGGGGACGAACATGACCAGCCAGATTCCGCCGAGGCTTTTGGCGATGGGCGATTGCACCTTGATCGAGCGGAACCAGCGCAGGCCGAGCATGGCGGGAAAGATCACCAGCAGGAATGCGCCCACGCCGAAAAACTGCAGAAATGCGTCGGCGGTGTAGGCCCCGACGACACCGATCCAGTTGCGGGCGGCGTGCGAGCCGGTCAGCACCGAAGCGCTGTTCCATGACGGATCCAGCGGTGAATACGAAACCAGCGCGAGGAAAAGGAGGAGCGCGGAGACGCACAACAGGAATCCGACCAGCTCGTTGAGCCGGCGGTTGCCCGTGGGCGCAAAAATCGTGGCGAAATAATCCATGAAGGCCGGATTCAACCACCGGAGACACAACTAGTCTCCAGTGCCGCAATCGGCCAGAGCCATTACATTATGACAAGAAGGCAGGGTTCCCACAACGGCGGAAAGCGATCCTAGTATCCACTTAGCTTCCTGGCCAAACCGCCCGCTAGAAGCGGAGTCTGGCAGGTTCCTAACCTGCCAACCGCGCCGCAAAGACGAGCACTAACGTACCGACGATGATGCGGTAGACGGCAAACGGGGCGAAGCCGCGCTTTCTCACGTAGGCCATGAACCAGGCCACAGAGGCGTAGGCCACGATGAAGGAAACCACGAATCCGATAGCCAGGACGATCCAGCCGTGCGGGTCAATCTGAGCGACGCCGATCGGGTTCTCACCCTTTCCTCGCAGCGACTTGTACAGCGTGTAAAGCGTAGCGGCAGCCATGGTGGGAATGGAGACGAAGAAAGAGAACTCCAACGCCGAGGCTCGCGACATGCCGGCAATCTGTCCTCCGGCGATGGTGGACATGGAACGGGACGTTCCCGGAAACACGGCGGAGAATATCTGACAGAAGCCAATCCAGATGGATTGGCCCAGACTCATGTCTTCCATTTTCCAGGTACGAATGCGCTCATTTGCGCCGGGGCCGTCGGCTTCGGATTTGGCGTGCATGGCGTCTACGATCCACATGACGATTCCGCCGATCAGCAGAGACCAGCCAATGATCGAGAGATTTTCCAGGTGCTTGCCGATGACTTTCGTCAACAGGAAGGAGGGAATGGCCGTGACTACGAACGCGACCGCGGTGAGCCCAAGGGGATGGGTGAGTGCGGTGCGATTTCCGTCCTCGCCGCTCGGGAAAGTGGACAGAAACTTGGTGATGCGGCTCCAGAAATAGACCGGCAGACAGAGGATGGCGCCCAGTTGAATCACGATGGAATACATCTTCCAGTAACCGTCCGACAGGCTGATGTGCAGCAGGGTTTCGGAAAGGCGCAGGTGAGCCGTCGAACTGACCGGCAGAAATTCGGTGAGACCTTCTACGATGCCAAGGATCAACGACAGCAGATAGTCGTTCAATCGTCCTCCGCGGATAAGCAAACAGTATCGCAGGTCGAGGGATAGTTTGGGCAGTCACTCCAGAGAGTTGTCGCCCTGCGCGAAGTCGAAGGCCCCCGTTGCTCCTTTGAGTCTCGAAAGAGCAGGGACTCTCATCATGCAGTTGGAGCACGGTGAGAGTTCCTCGCGGAGTTTATTGCAGCATCGAGTTGATAGGGATCCTTCGACTGCGGTTGGTCTTCGCGCTTGGAGCGCAAAGACCAATCCTCGCTCAGGATGACAGAGTAAGAAGGACTTTAGTCAGTAGCGTTGCCGAAACTTGGAATTCCCTGCTGCACGCAGAAGATCAGCTTCTGCGCGCGCAGCGACCAGTCGCTTTGCGGATATTGGCTGACGATTTTTTGCGCCAGGGCGAGCGCGCGGCCTTTCGATTCTTCAGATTTTTTCTGGTTCGCTTCCGTCTTGTAGATCTCGATCAATGCGGAGCGGCGCCAGGCGGCATCGTACAGAGCTTCCGGGGCGGCCGGAGACTGCTCGTGCTCGCTGGTGTACTTTTCGTAAATCTCGGCTTCTTTTTCCGGGCACTTCGAGGCGCCCTGCCAGTCGCCGCAGAGTTTGTTGTCAATCAGGTGGAAGGCGGCGAGGTCAGCCCACTTGGTTCCGGGAAATTTCTTGATGACCAGCTTCATCCACTCTTCGTCAATCTCGCCGCGCAGGTAGGCGTCGCGCTCCCTGGCGGAGGGGCGGGTCATGACGTCGGAACGTTCGATCTGCCAGCGAATGTCGGCGGCGCGGTACAGTGCTTCGCCGGCCAGCGGGGAATTGGGGAACAGATCGTAGATGCGGTAGTAAAGGCGGAGCGCATCTTGCGCTGCATCGCGGCGGCCGCGGCGGCGGCTGGCCTGATCTTCGGAGTCGGCAGCTTCGCCGAAAACGATCTTGTCGCCGTTAGGGGTCGAATTGGTGACCAGAGCCTTGGCCAGAATCCATCCGGTGATGGTCTTGCCTTCGATCTCTTCGTCGGTATCGCGGTCGCGGCTGGGGGCGCGCAGAATGGCCTCGACATGAACCCAGTCGCGGCTGGTCTCAAGGATGACGAGTTCGTGGCCGCGGCCGGCTTCGCCCAGTTTGGCGGCGTCGGCGCTGGGAGCGACGCGGATGGTTTCCTCGTGGACGAGGGTTCCGCGCGGAGCCTCCGCCGTGGCCAAAGCTGCGGCGAACAGGAAAACTGCCAGGGGAAACGAGGAGCGAAGTTTCATATCTAGATTATTGGCTGTAACGGCGCGGCTTGCAACGTATTAGGAATTCCGAAGCTCTTGAAGCATAGCCGGTTCGATGTTGCCGCCCGAGATGATGGCTACGTTCACCTTCGTTTTAGCGAGTTGATCGCGGCGGAAGAGGAATCCGGCGGTGGCGACAGCGCCGCTGGGTTCGGCTACAGTTGCGGGATTGGCGGCCAACAGCCTCATGGCTTGGCGGATCTCGTCTTCGCTGACAGTGACTATGTCGTCGACGTACGCGCGGATGTGCTCGAAGTTGATGGGGCCGATGCTTTGGGTGCGCAGGCCGTCGGCGATGGTGCGCGAGACCTGCTCGGCCGGAAACTGGACGATTTTTCCGGCGCGGAGGCTTGCTTGGGCGTCGGCGGCAAGTTCGGGTTCGACGCCGATGACTTTGACCTTGGGGTTCGTGAGTTTGATGGCAGCAGCGACGCCGCTGATGAGGCCTCCGCCGCCGACGGGGGAGAAGACTGCCTCGACTTCGGGGAGGTCTTCGAGGATTTCGAGTCCGATGGTGCCCTGGCCGCCGATGATTTTTTCATCGTTGTAGGGAGGGACGATGACGTATCCGTGCTGGGCGGCGAGTGCTTCAGCTTTGGCTTTGCGCTCGTCAGAGCCCGGGCCGACCAGGACGATCTCTGCTCCGAGCTTGGCTGTGGCTTCGCGCTTGATCGTGGGGGCGTTGTTGGGCATCACGATGACGGCCCTCACTTTGAGTGCCCGGGCTGCATAAGCCACACCCTGGGCGTGATTGCCGCTGGAATAGGAGATGACTCCGCGTTTGCGCTCGGCTTCTGAGAGCGAGGCGATTTTGTTGTAGGCTCCCCGCAGTTTGAAAGCGCCGATGGGTTGCTGGTTCTCGGGCTTCAGAAGCAGCCGGGCTGCGTCCGGCCGGACAGCCGAGGGCGGCTGTCCCCACGTATTCCCGGGGAACTCGATCAGGGGCGTGCGGACGGTGATGCCCTGGACGCGGGATTGAGCGGAGTGGATGTCGGAGAGGGTGATCATGAGTCGTTTCGGCTGTGCCTGTCGGCCTTTGCCCGCCCGGACAGCCGGCGGCTGTACCCACATAGGCATCCACAGCTCACTAAATCTCCAGAATCACCGGCATGATCAGCGGGCGGCGTTGTGTCTGCTTGGAGATGTAGCGCTTGAGGTCGGCGCGGATTTTTTCTTTGATCACTCCGTAATCAGCTTTTTCTTCTTCGCTGGAGTGGGCGAGCGTGTCTTCGACGATGCGCTTGGCGCCGTCCATGAAGCCGTCTTCGCCGACGTTGAAGCCGCGGGTGACGATCTCCAGCGACGGCTCGACTTCGCCGGTGTGCTTGTTGATGGCGATGATGGGTAGCACAATGCCGTCTTCGCTCAAATGGCGGCGGTCTTTGATGATGAGGTCTTCGACTACGTCGGTACGGTTGCCGGAGTCAATGCAGACGCGGCCGACGTTGACTTTGCCGGTTTTACGCGCGCCGAGTTCGTCGAATTCGAGAACGTCTCCGCTTTCGATCAGCATCACCTTGCCGACCGAGCTGTGCATGGCGCCGGCCATTTCGGCGTGCAGCTTCAGTTGCCGGTACTCGCCATGGATGGGGATGAAGTAGCGCGGCTTGACCAGGTTGATGATGAGCTTGAGTTCTTCCTGGCTGGCGTGTCCGCTGACGTGGACCGGCGGCGAAGTGCCGTCTTCATAGATGACGTGGGCTTCGCGACGGAAAAGGTGGTCAATCATCCGGTAGATCGTCTTCTCGTTGCCGGGAATGATGCGCGAGGAGAGCACCACCGTGTCGCCTTTTTCGATTTTGGCGTGCTTGTGGTTGTCCACGGCGGCGCGAGAGAGGGCGGACATCGGTTCGCCCTGGGTGCCGCTGATCAGTACGCACACTTTTTCCGGCGCGAAGTTCTTCATCTCACCGGGATTGATGAGGAGACCTTCGGGAATTTCGATGTAGCCGAGGTCCTCGGCAATCTCGGCGGAGTTGTTCATGGAGCGGCCGATGAAAGCGATTTTGCGGCCATGCTCATGAGCGAGTTCGACGGCCAGCTTGATGCGGTGTATGGACGAGGAAAAGCAGGAGATGAAGAGACGGCGCTGAGTGCGGGCGAACACTTCGTCGAATTTGCGGCGGACGGCGCGCTCGCTGGGCGTGTATCCCTTGCGCTCGACGTTGGTGGAGTCCTGAAACAGCGCCAGCACGCCGGTTTTGCCGTACTCGGCGAAGGAATGCAGATCGAAGAGGCGGTTGTCGGTGGGCGTGGGGTCCACTTTGAAGTCGCCGGTGTGGATGATGACGCCGAGCGGAGAGTGGATGGCCAGCGCAACGCAATCCACCAGGCTGTGCGTCACGGCGATGGGATGGATGGTGAAGGCTCCTACTTTGAAGCGCTCGTTGGGGCGAATCTCGCGCAGGTCGGCGTCGTCGAGCAGGCCGTGCTCGTCGAGTTTGTCTTCGACGTAGGCGAGGGTGAATTCGGTGGCCCAGACGGGGACATTGAGTTCGGCGAGAATCCAGGGCAGCGCGCCAATGTGGTCTTCGTGGCCGTGGGTGAGAATGATGCCGCGCACGCGCTGGCGATTCTCGGTGAGATAGGAAATATCTGGGACGACGATGTCTACGCCGAGCAATTCAGCTTCGGGAAACATCAGGCCGGCATCAATGACGATGATGTCATCGCCCCAGCGCACGGCCATGCAGTTCATGCCGAACTCGCCGAGGCCGCCAAGAGGGATGACTTGCAGTTTTCCGGTGGGCATGGAGTAAGGATGATGCTAGCACAGAGCAGTGAGCAATGAGCGATGAGCGATGAGCTGTGAGCCGGCACCGTGTCGGGACCTTCAAAGTTCAAGATCGAACGTCAGGTTTGCTCATGGCTCATGGCTCATCGCTCATTGCACATTGCTACGGTGTGCTGCCTGCGGTAAGGTGAAAGCAATGGCTGAACTGCGTAAATCGTGGTTGCGGCGGCGGGTCGAGGGCGCGCTGGTGAAGGGGCTGACGCGGGCCTACTCGACGGTGCGCGTGGACCCGGCGAAATTTCTGCTGCAACTGCGCGCGGCGTACCGCGTGCCGATCAGCGGATACCACGGCGTGTACTCGCTGGAGATAGGGGAACTGGACGGCGTTGCGGACTCGGTCATTCGCAGCGGAATGAAGCTGGCGGCGCTGGAGGGAGCCGGGTTCGGGCTGGGGGGGCTGATCACGATTGTGCCGGATCTCGGAATTCTGTCGGCGATCACCATGCGCACTATCCAGAAGCTGAGCCTGCTCTACGGATTTGAATTCAATACCGACGATGAGATCGCCGAGCTGTGGATTGCAGCGGCCAGCGCGGCGGGAGTGGACATTAGCCGCGAGTTGTTGGAAAAAGAAGTGATCAATAAGTTTGTGCCACGCGTGATTCAGAGGATCGCAGCCAGGGCCAGCGCCGAAGTCGTGGAGAAGTGGGCAGGACGGGTGATTCCGCTGGCCAGTTCGGCGATTGGCGCGGGGCTGAATTACTGGTTCGTGCGGGCGTGGGGCGAGCGCGCGAAAGCACACTTCCGCGAGCGGCATCTGGCGCTGCGGCAGCGGGGTGCATTGCCGGGGCAGGACGAGCCGAGCCTTCCGACGCTTCGGCGATAGCGGGGCTCGAGCCTAATTTCCCATGAACCTCACTGATTTGTCATCCTGAGCGAAGCGAAGGACCTATGCATCTTGCTGGCACCGAGGCGCTGCAGGCAAAGTGCACAGGTCCTTCGCTTCGCTCAGGATGACAGAGTGAATTATTAATGACGAGAACTCGGGACTGCACCCATGTCCCGGGCGCTCGCGTTCTGGATCGTTGTGATAAAAACAGTAGAAATGTCCACCTTTTCCTGCGCAGCCATTCTTTTTGATCTGGACGGGGTTCTTGCCGATTCCACCGAGGCGGTGGAGCGCGAGTGGCGGGAGTGGGCAGCGCGCAAAGGCGTGGACGGCGACGCGGTCATGGCCATCGCGCATGGGGTGCGGACGATTGAGGTGATCCGGCGGGTGGCGCCGCATCTGGATGCGGAGGCGGAGGCAGCGGCGATTGAGAATCATGAGGCGCACGATCAGCGGGGAGTGGTGGTGATGCCGGGAGCTGCCGATCTTGTGAGGTCGATTCCTGAGGGGCGATGGGGCGTGGTGACGTCGGGGTCGAGGGAGTTGGCGAGCAATCGGCTGCGGCATTGCGGGCTGCCGGTGCCGAAAGTGTTGGTGACGTCGGATGACGTGGTGAATGGGAAGCCGCATCCGGAGCCGTATCTGAAAGGTGCGGAGCGGCTGGGCTTCGCGCCTGCGGAGTGTTTGGTGATCGAGGATGCTCCGGCGGGGATTCAATCGGCACGCGCGGGCGGAATGAAGGTGGTGGGGATTGCGAGCACGTACGCGGCGGATGCGCTAGGGCAGGCGGATGCGGTGATTGGGAGGCTGGGGCAGATTCAGGTCACGTGGGACGGGGCGGGCAAGTTGGGGGTGCAGGTTTTGTGATCGAGGTTGCGTATGAGTTTAATGCCTGATCTAGTTAGCCGTCAGATGACGGCCCAGATACTGTAACAGGCCTTGTCCGTCGAGAATCTCGGGGAGGTTTTCCATGAGTCGTTTTCCCCTCATCGCCGTCATCCTCGCGCTTATCGTTCCGGCCATGGCTGGGCCGGACGAGAAGTTTACGGTTAGCGGATTCGGAGGGTACCCGATTTCTCACAGCATGACTTCCATGTGGCTTGCAGGGCCGGATCATCGGCCGCTACTCATGGTTTTTTTTCATGGACCGGATGACTGGCACAACACCAAATGGAAGGTCGCCTCAAGGTTCGAGAAGGGCAAGCCTGGTTGGGCTGAACTTCAGTCGGACAAGATAACGCTCCGACTCTCGGTGAATACCGAAACCGGAGAAGTCGGAGTCCAATCCGGCAAATTCAAAGTCAACGAGAGCAATACTTACCTCGTCCTGCACGCAGGAGAAGTTGCGGTTCCGCAGAAAATAGTTTCGCTCGGCTCGTTTGATCTCCCGGCGTCCAAGGAACAGCAGCCAGCTCCAGTCCTGCTCCTCCGAGCGAATCCAGAAATCTTGGAACGCATCAACAAAGAGATTGCCGCTGACGAGAAAGAACGCAGTCAGCAAGGGCACTGACTACCTAAGCCAATCTTCCAACTCAATCCCACGGTCAGTTTTTTCATCGCGGTACTTCACGATGACTGGTGTGTAAAGCGAGAGATTCCATTCTGCGGCGGCGCCTTTTTTCACGGCGCGCGAGCCGGGTACGACTACGGCATTTTCCGGCACTTCGAGCGCAGCGTCGGCGCTGGCGCGGTATATTTCGCCCTTCACCAGATCATAGAGCGGTGTGGAGCGCGTCAGGATTGTTCCTGCCCCCAGTACAGCGCGTGCTCGCACAAGCGTGCCTTCGAAGATACCGCAGTTGCCGCCGACCAGCACGTCGTCTTCGATGATGACCGGGGCGGCGTTGATGGGTTCGAGGACGCCTCCGACCTGCGCGGCGGCGCTGAGGTGCACGCGCTTGCCGATCTGGGCGCAGGAGCCGACCAGGGCGTGCGAATCCACCATGGTGCCTTCGTCCACGTAGGCGCCGACGTTGATGAACATAGGCGGCATGCAGATGACCGAGGGGGCCACATACGCACCCAAACGAACGGAAGACCCGCCCGGCACCACGCGCACGCGGTCGGCGACCGTGAACTGGCGGGCGGGGAAAGTGTCTTTGTCCACGAAGGAGAGGCCGGCGGGCATCTCCGCGAGTTCGCCGAGCCGGAATCCGAGGAGGATGCCCTGCTTGACCCAGGCGTTGACTGCCCAGCGGCCCGGACTTCCTGGAACAACGACTTTCTCGGCGGCGCGGATTTTGCCCTGCGTGAGCTGGTCGCGGAACTCGAGGAATGTCTTCCGGGCTTCGGGATCGTGTTCGATTTCGCCAAGCGCGGCGAGGCGTTCGATGGAGGATCTGAGGGAGGGCATGGAATGGATGATTGTTGATTGTTGATTGTGATTTGTCAAAGCGGGGGAAATACAAGGTCCCTCCACTCCGCTCGCTATTGCTTCGCTCCGGGGATGACAGGGTTGTGGAACGCTTTCGCAGCGCTCCGGTCGGGATGACAGAGGTGTTGCGAGATCCTTCGCTGCGCCTCGCTCCCGCTCGCCTCCGGCTGAAAGCCGGAGGTCTACCAAAGCGGCTCCGCTCAGGATGACGCCCTCGTGAGAGGGAAGGCATTCAGTTTTCAGTCAACAATCAAAAATCATCAATCAGCAATTTCCGCCTACACGCACTTGCACTCGCTGCGGATCAGCACGCCAGCCAGGGCGTGGGCGGATTCGCGGGCGGCGGCCAGCGTGGCGTAGGGGCCGTGCCAACGGGCGTGAGCCGGATCGTGACCGGAAGGGCGTCCTTTGCCGTGGCTGCACTGGCCGCAGGCGCCGCGGTGTACCACGACCTTGTGCGGGCCGGCGGCCCAGTTTTCGTAGATGAAGAATTCGGAGGCCTCGGCTGCGGGGCCTGCCGGTTTGCTGATGAGTCCGGCCTCGGTGGCGATCTTGTGCAGGCGCGAGCGGGTGTCGCGGCGCATGGGGAGGAGCGGCAGGCGGTAGACTTCCTCAATTTTGCCCATCATGGCAAGCACCGCTTTCACGGGCAGCGGGCTCGATTCAATGAAGTTGGCCTGCATCAGCGGCAGATACTTGCGCAGGAGGCCGCGGGCGGTGGTCCAGTCGTTGGCCAGCGCGGCGCGGGTCATGGCGGCCATTTCGTGCGGGATCTCGTTGGAGGCGACCGAGATCACACCGACTCCACCGAGGGCGATCACCGGCAGTGTGACCGCGTCATCGCCCGAGAGAACCAGAAAAGTTTCGGGCACGGCGGCAATGGCTTCGGCGATCTGGGTCATGTTGCCGCTGGCTTCTTTCACGCCGACGATGTTGGGGATTTCGGCCAGACGGGCCAGCGTTGCCGGTTCAAGGTTTGCGGCGGTGCGGCCGGGCACGTTGTACAGGATGACGGGCTTGTCGCCGACGGCTTCGGCGATGCCTTTGAAATGCCGGTACTGGCCCTCCTGCGTGGGCTTGTTGTAGTACGGAGACGCGGTGAGGATGGCATTGACTCCCGGACGCGTGGCAAGTTCTTTGGCTTTCTCTACAGCCTCGTGGGTTGCGTTGGAGGTTGCGCCCGCGACAATGGGGACGCGTCCGGCGGCGACTTCGATGGTGGTGTCAATGACGTGCAGCCACTCGTCGTGCGTGAGCGTCGGAGTTTCGCCGGTCGTACCGCAAGGGACAAGGAAATCAATGCCCGATTCGATCTGCCAGGCGACCAGGTTGCGCAGGGCAGCGTCGTCAACGGAACCATCCTGATGAAAGGGAGTGACGAGGGCAGTGCCGCATCCACGGAGTTGCATGGGTTAAGGATAACGCGAATGGGGGTGGAGGGAAAATCGGGTCGCGAAACCCGTATGATGGGGATCGAGGAAGGACACATGGCGGAAACGCTTTCGGTTGGAACTCCCATAACTGTCCCTTGCGACTCGCCTGATGGCCGCCATAGCGCGGTCTTCGAGGACGAGGGCGAAACCGGCTACTTTTATGCTCTGGACCGTTCAAGGGTCGGAGATCCCGTTCTCGATGCAGTACATATTTACAACGTTAAGAACGTGGTTGACCGCGATAGGCCGTCCCAAGTGGAGATTTTATGGTCCAAAGATGGGTCGAGGTGCGCGCTGTTGATCAACAGCTATCCGCATGCCGCCTTCGACTTCTCCGCGCGACGCGGATATTGCCGGACAAACTTCCCTAACTTTAGGAATCCCGAAGACGGAAGCTGGATCAAGGCGGATCATTCGTGGTCTGACGAAGCGATCGGATGGCTCACAAGCACCGAATGAAATCCATCCGTGTTGCCTCAGGGGCTAAAGCCTTTCAAGCAGAGACGCCGAATGCGGCACGGCTTTAACAGGCTGCGGAAAGAGTCCTCAAGGTCGCCAAGAGCCGCCCTCAGCGGCTAAAGCCGCACTGATTTTGTGTGGCTTACGGCACGAGTAAAACTCGTGCCCTTCCCAAAACCGGCACCAGCCAGAGTTTTCCGCAACCTGTTTAAGCCGTGCCCTTCCCAAACCATCTTTAGCGTCGGATCATAGCTCGCGCCAGATGTCTTTGAAATCGTAGAAGCCCTTCTTGCCTTGCAGCCATTCGGCGGTGCGGACGGCGCCTTCGGCGAAGCCGCGGCGGGACTTGGCGTCGTGGCAGAGGTAGATGCGGTCGGCGGGGGATTCGAGAACGAGTTCGTGCAGGCCAACGACTTCGCCTTCGCGAAACGACGTGATTTCGAGAGGCTCGCTCTGGCTGGCTTCATGTACCACGCCCTGCAAGGCTATGGCGGTGCCAGAAGGCGCGTCTTTTTTGTGAATGTGGTGACGCTCGAAGATCTGGCCGGAGTAGCCGTGGCGCAGGGCGGCGGCGGCGGCGCGGGCGGCGTCGAAGAACAGATTTACGCCGATGGAAAAATTCGCCGCGTAGACGAAACCGGTCTTGTGCTGCTCGACCAGACTACGAATGCGGTCGAGGTCTTTGTACCAACCCGTCGTGCCGACCACCATGTTCTTGCCGGTTTTGACGCAGGCTTCGATGTTCGCGAGGACGCAATGCGGAGTGGTGAAGTCAATGACGGCGTCAACGTCGTGAAGTTTTTCCTGGGTGAGTGCGGCACAAGCTGCGTTTTCCTTCGCCCCGGCGACCTGGACGCCGTGCTTGCGCCCGCGTGCTACTTCCGCGACGAGCGATCCGGTTTTGCCTTTGCCCAGCAGGAGCAGGTTCATTCGCGGCACCCATGAGATTTAACCACAGAGGGCACAGAGGGGCACAGGGGAGAAATCCCCACGTCTCGCAAAGGCGGCGAGACATGGGGCACCCGGGCTCGGTTCCTGGTTCGTGATTGCTAGGCGAATATTTCCGCGTCGAGTTCCGAGAAGAACGTCTTGTGCAGGCGCTGGATCACTTCGGGCACTTCGTCTTCTTCAATTACGAACGTCAGGTTGATTTCCGAGGCGCCCTGGGAAATCATGCGGATCTTTTTGTCGGCGAGTTCGCGGAAGACGAGGGCAGCGATGCCCGGCGTGTCGCGCAGGTTCTCGCCGACCAGGCAGACGATGGCTTTGCGGCCTTCGTATTTCACGTCGGCCAACTTGGCCAGGTCGGCGGCCAGCGCGGGAATGGCCTGATTTGAGTCCACCGTCAGCGAAACGCTGACCTCGGAAGTTGAGACTACGTCAACCGAGACTTTGTGCCGGTCGAAGGCCTCAAAGATATTGCGCAGGAATCCGTGAGCCAGCAGCATGCGGGGGGCGGCCACGTCCACGATGGTAATGCGCTTTTTGGCGGCAATAGCTTTGAAAATGTTCTTGCCCTGCGGAGCGCGGGTGGTGATGCGCGTGCCTTCGCACGACGGGTTGCGCGAGTTCAGTACGTAGACCGGGATGTTTTTTTGAATCGCGGGCAGCACCGTGGCCGGGTGCAGGACTTTGGCACCGAAATAGGCAAGTTCGGCGGCTTCGTCGAAGCTGATGACCTTAATGCGGCGCGCATCGGAACAGATTCTGGGGTCGGTGGTGAGAATGCCGTCCACGTCGGTCCAGATCTCGATGCGGTCGGCGCCGAGTCCGGCGCCGAAGATGGCGGCGGAAAAATCGGACCCGCCGCGGCCGATCGTCGTGGTGATGCCGTTGCGGTTCGCTCCGATGAAGCCACCCATCACCGGCACTTTGCCCGCGATCAACAGGGGCCGGACTCTTTCCTCCAGGCGCGCATTGGTTTCTTCGTACTGCGGAACAGCCTGCATGTAGGCGCTGTCGGTGATCAGAACGTCGCGAGAATCCACGTGAGCGCCCTGGAGGCCGCGAGCGGCGAAAGCGGCGGCAACGATTTTGCTCGAGAGCATCTCACCGAAAGCGGCGACGTGGTCGGTGGTGCGCGGCGTGATTTCGCCGATGGCCGAGATGCCGCGCAGCAGTTCGTCGAGAGTTTCGAAGTCACTGCCGATCTCGGAGTGAAATTCCGTGAACAGGGCCGTGCCCAGCAGTTCGCTGGCGGTGTTGTAGTGGCGTTCCTGGAGCGAGCGGCAGAGCTTAAGCGCGGCCTTGCGCTCGCCGGCGCCGGCAGCCTTGGCCATGGTTAACAGTGTGTCGGTGACCCTGGCCATGGCGCTGACCACGACCACCGGCTGCTGCGAGAGGCGCCCTTCGACGATGGAAGCGACGCGTTCGATGGCCTTGGCGTCTTCGACGGAGGTACCGCCGAATTTCATCACGATCATCGGTGTCGCTTCCTGCGCGAGCGGTCGAAGATTGTGCGCGCGAGATCCTTCGCTCCGCCTGAAAAACGGCTGCGCTCAGGATGACACCAGAGGACTTGATGCCGCGCTACCTTGTCTGCAAATGCGGTCATCCCAGGTATCCCTTGGCCTTGAGCAGTTCGGCGTTGAGGAGAGCGGCTCCGGCGGCTCCGCGGATCGTGTTGTGCGAGAGCACGGTGAATTTCCAGTCGAGCACGCCGCAGGGACGCAGGCGGCCGACTACGGTGGTCATGCCGGCGCCCATGTCCACGTCGAAGCGCGGCTGCGGACGGTCGTTGGCCTCGACATAAACCACAGGGCGTTCGGGGGCGCTGGGCAATTTCAGTTCCTGCGGCTCGCTGCGATAGGCGTTCCAGGCGGAGATGACTTCTTCCGGCTTGGCCTTCGTTTTGAGACGAATTGAAACCGATTCGGTGTGGCCGTCTTCGACCGCGACACGATTGCATTGCGCACTCATGGCAAATGCTCCGGGAGTTACTTTTGAGCCATTGATACTGCCGAGCAGTTTGCGGGTTTCCTCCTCCATCTTCTCTTCTTCGTTCTTGATGAAAGGGATCACGTTGCCCAGAATGTCGAGCGAGGCGACGCCGGGATATCCCGCGCCGCTGACCGCCTGCATGGTGACGGCCATGACGGTCTCGAGGTCAAAGCGCTGATGCAGAGGCGCCAGGGCCAGCACGAGGCCGATGGCCGAGCAGTTGGGGTTGGTCACGACGTAACCGCCGGATTTCTTGCGCCAGGCCTGAGTGTCAATCAGCTTGATGTGGCCGGCATTAACCTCCGGAATGACGAGCGGAACGTCTTCCTTCATGCGCAGCGCGCTGGAGTTGGAAACCACGGCGCAGCCGGCATCGGCAAAACGGGGCTCGAGTTCGGCCGCGATCGAGGCGTCGAGCGCGGCAAATATGACCTTCGGAGCGCCTTCGGGTGTGGCAGGGGAAACCAGCATTTTGGCAACGTCCGCCGGAATCGGCGTTTTCAACCGCCAGCGCGCCGCTTCGGAATAGACTTTGCCTTCGGAACGATCGGAAGCGGCCAGCCAGGCCACTTCAAACCAGGGATGACGCTCCAGCATCTGAATGAATCTTTGTCCGACAACGCCGGTGGCGCCGAGTATGCCAATGGGAATTCTGCGGTTCATAAGATACTTGGAATTTTATAACAGGCGCGGGACGAGTCCGCGAAACTTGCGTCACTGGAGAATCTGGCGGCAACTGCCGATGGGTGGATTGGAGGACCTTCATGCCAGAGCTTCGCCAGAACTTCTTTACCAAGGAGTGGGTTATTTTCGCGACCGAGCGCGCCAAGCGGCCCGAGGAGTTGGTAACACATCGCGTAGCGCAGCCGGTGCCGGCGTTTGTCGAGAATTGTCCATTCTGCCCGGGCAACGAGAGCAAGACGCCACCGGAAGTGTTGCGTTCCCCGGCGAACCTGAACGAACCGTGGGCGGTGCGAGTAATTCCGAACAAGTTCGCCGCACTATCGAGCGAAGTTCAGCCCACCCGCAGCCTGCAGCACCTGCGGCGGCGGATTGATGGATTTGGGTTTCACGAGGTCATTATTGATACGCCCGACCATTCGGGCTGGATGGCGCTTTTGCCCGACGAACAGGTAGCTCGCATTCTGACTACCTACCGGGAGCGCTACAAAACGCTCAGCGTAGACCGGCGAGTCAATCATGTGACGATTTTCAAGAACCATGGGGCAGATGCGGGCGCAAGCCTGCAGCACCCGCATTCGCAGCTCATTGCCACGCCGGTCATCCCGAGCCAGGTGCGGCACCGGCTGCATGAAGCACGGCGGCATTACGACGACGCGGGCGAGTGTATGTTCTGTCACATGGTGGAACGTGAGGTCGAAGACCAGACACGCATTGTGCTGAAGGGCGAGCATTTTGTGGCGATGGAGGTCTTTGCGGCGGCGACCCCGTTTGCCACGCACATCTTCCCGCTGCGGCATATGGCCAGCTTCGGCGATATCACTGACTTTGAAATTGCCGATCTGGCAAGGGTTCTGCGCATGCTGCTGGCGAAAATCTATGTGGGACTGGAAAATCCTGACCTGAACTTCACCGTGCGCAGCGGGCCCACAGAATACAGTGGAGCCAGGCATTTCCACTGGTACGTTAGCGTGATTCCGCGGCTGACCCGCGTGGCCGGTTTTGAGCTGGGGTCGGGAATGTTTATCAACACCGTGCTGCCGGAAGCGGCAGCGGAGTTTCTGCGCAAAGTGGCGGTGGACAAGGCGGCGGGGGTTGGAGGAGGGCAATAGTCCAGAACTGAGAGCGGCCTCTATTTCCTGGGCAGTTGATTGCCCAAGGCGTATTCCGTGAGCGGGCCGAAGCGTTTCTTTTCCGCGTACAGGCGCCAGCGCCGGAAAACGATGCGCAGGCTGGCCATCACCGGGATGGAGAGATAAATGCCCAGGATGCCGGCGACTTCGCCTCCAGCCATGACGCCGAAGATGGCGGCCAGAGGGTGCAACTCCATGCTCTCGCCCATGATGCGGGGCGAGGAAACGTAGTCCTGAATCAGTCGCCAGACGACCAGAAAGATCACCAGGGCGGCCCAGTGCGGGAAACTGGTCAGCAAGGCCACGCTCACCATAATCAGTCCGGCCGCGAGCGGGCCGACCACGGGAATGAACTCAAGCAGTCCGCCGACGGTGCCCAGAACCAGGAAGTAATTCATCCCCATCAGCCAAAGCGCGAGCGAATAAACCGCCAGGCTGAGCGCCGCGAGAGTCAGTTGTGCGCGGATGAAGTGAGCAAGCATCCGGTTCAGATCGTTGAGCACGTTTTCCAGAAACTCGCGCTGCGGCCGTGACTGGACGGTGGAAAGCAGAAAGTCGCTGAAAGCCCGGCCGTCCCGCAGGAAGAAGATGGAAAGCAGGGGTACGATGAAGAGCAGCCAGGCCTGTTTGGCAACGTCGGCGACGCGGAGCCCGACGCGCTGGGCGATCTGCGTGACTTCGTCGCTGTGGCTGACCAGGAATGACTGCGCCATCTGCATGCTTCTCTCGCTCCATCCGTGCTGCTGACCGATTTGACGGGCAAGTTGCCCGGAACTGAGCTGGTTCAACAGGAGAGGAAGAGATTCACCCAGGCGCGCGCCTTCCCGGGTTACCTTTGGACCGACAGCAACGAAGAAGACAACCACCAGCGCGAGGAGCAGAGTATAAATGACCGCAATGGCGCCGCCGCGTCCCTTGAGCGCTCTTTCCAGATGGCTCACGAGCGGACTCATGAGATAGGCAAAAAAGATGGCGAACAGGAAAGCAATCAGAGTGGAGCGTGCGGCATAGAGGAATCCCAGGCCCAGCGCGAACAGCAGCACTGTCACCAGGACGCGCGCCGTACGTGAGTCAGCCAGCAGCAATAGTTGTTCCAGGGGTGATCTCGATTCCGCCGCCGGGGTTGATCTAGTCCCGCGTAACTACAGTGCTATCGGCAGGAATCGCCACCTGCATGAGTTTGAACTGGTCCTGAGGATCCACCCATAAAGCCCACTCGAAACTCTCTCCGCTGAGGTTCAGCCGCAGGAGTTGGCGTTCGGTGCCGCGGATGGTGACCCTCTCGTTGCCGATCAGTTCCATGCGCACCCGCACCGACGTACGGTCCTGCGGGACGAGGGTGCCGAACTCAACCGGTCCTTGCTGGCATTTCAGGCTGCTGCCTTCCGGCTTGCAGTCTGCGGCCAGGTAGCGCCAGATAAGCACTTCCCGATGCACAAAGAAATTGTTGTCGAGAATCGCCGTCATGCTGGGCATGAGGAAAGGCTGCTCGGCGGCTTTGGCGGAACCGGGAACGATGATCTTCTCGATGAGGAAGTCGTTCTTGGGCAGGACGGTTAACGAACCGCCCGAGGACTGACTCCAGTCGTAGCTCAGCAACTCAGCATTGGAGGTGAGTTCCAGATCCGATTTCTGGCTGGCATCGGTTGCGGCAGCTTCTTTGAGCTGCGCTTTGATGCTGCTGCTGCCGTTCTTCTGCTCGATGGAGAAGGTTTCGGTTACCACGCGCTGGCCTTTGACGAAGACGCCAAACGAGCCGGAATCTACCGTTTGGGCGCCGGCGGGTTTGGGCTTGTCCTTCTTGTCGTCCTTGCCAGGCGCCGAGACAGCCGGCAGGGAACAGATGAATATTGCCGCCAGAATCCACCAGCTTCCAATACGATACTTCACTCGACTTCTCCTTGTTCGCTGCGCAGCACGATGGGTTTCAGACCCAGCGTGGTCATAATTTCCTCGGCAACGGCTTGCACAGAGCGCCCGCCCGTTCCGACTTTCAGCGAAGCCTTCAGGTAGGCTTTGCGCCGGGCCTGGTGTAACTTGCGAAACTGTTCTTCGCTTTGAAGCAAGGGACGCTCAGCGCCGGCTTCGGCCGCCTGCTGGCGGCAGCGCCGCCACAATTCTTCGACCGGGGCATCCAGGAAAACTGTCGGCAAGCCCGAGGCTTGCAGCAGAGCGGCATTCTCCTTTTGCACGAACGCGCCGCCCCCCAGGGCAATGATTCGCGCAGCGCCTCCCTTCAGTTCTTCGAGCGCCGCGCACAGCGCAGAGTGTTCGGCTCGGCGAAACGAGGATTCTCCAGAATCGCGGAAAATCCGGGCAATCGTGCGCCCTTCACGCCGTTCGATGCGGTCATCGAGGTCTTCAAAGAGCCAGTTCAGCCGCTGCCCCAAGGCGCCGCCCACGCTGTTTTTCCCGGCACCCATGAAGCCAACCAGGAAGACAGCCTTGCTCGAACCGCGCAAAGGCTCGGGCTTACGCGAACGATGCGCGCCAATATCCCGCTTCGACCCGGCCGCCTTGAGACGCCGGTTCGAACCATCCGGATTGCGTTTCGTGGTTATTTTGCGCTGCGTTTTCTGAGGTGGATTTTACCACTGAAAGTCCGCAGCACCACGGTGGAAGAGACTGCGGCCCGCCCCATGGTACCTACGAAGGCACTTCCCTGTTTAAAGCTGAATGCCGTGTGGGTCTTGGGCTGGAGAGGAATGTCGTCGTGGACTTCGCCCTTGACGGAATGGGCGCTCACGTCGGCGGAAGTGGCTTCGGGTACTGTGGCCTCAATGTCGCCGCTGTGAGTGGTCAGCCGGTAATCGCCGCCGCTGCCAAAATCGCCCAAATAGCTGATCCGGCCGCTCATGGAGATTACCTGGACCAGAGGTCCGGTAACCCGGTCGAGGGTGATTTCGCCGCTGAGCGAGTCCACTTCCACATGCCCTTCCTGCACGTTGGTCAGGGTGACGGGCCCGTTCAGGGTGCGGATGTGCACGTGGGCATTGCTGATGTCGCGTACTTCAACCGTCGCGCCGGAGCCTTCCAGGTTGACGTCACCGTGCAACTTTTCCGCTTTCAAGGGACCGGTGCTGGAGTGCAAAGTGACGCTGGCATCTGGAGGCACGAGAATCTCATAGTCCACACGGCCCGACTCTGCGTCGGCGCCGGGGAGCAGGTGCGACTGAATCTCTACGCGGTTGGCGTTCTGGCTGTTATCCACTTCAACCTTGTCCGAATGCAGAACGGCATTGATGACTACGGTGTTGCCGGACGAGGGCCGGACGGAGATCGAGCCGTAAGGATTGTTGACCGAGACGCCAGCCTTGGGTTCAACATTGAAGCGATATTCCTTGCGGCTTTGGGCCACCAGCGTTCCTGCCAGCATCACCCCGATTGCCGCCGTTCTGATTGTGCGCCCGCTCATGATGATTCCCCGGTGTCCGTAGATTATGGCAGAGAACGGTCCATGGCCAACTCAAAAAGCATCGCCTTTTCCTGGTAAGCCTCCATCAGCGAGCGATGAGCGTCCTCGTCGTTGGGATCGGCGGCAACGTTATTCTTCGCGTCCTGGATGTATTCATTGACGCGGCGGAGGTTGTCCTCGTACTGCGCACGGACCTCAGGCGCCTGCTGAGCGAATTCCTGCCGCAGGTCCTCGTCATTCAGTCCGGCAATCTCTGCGTCTGCGACGGTATCGGTCGAGGCAGGCTGCGGGCTGTTTAGGGCAAGCTGCTGGGGCAGGGAATGCTGGCGGACATACAACCCCACCGCGATCAGTAATGCGGCCGCGGCAGGGGCCAGCCACCGCGCCCATCCCCAGCGGCTGCTGAGCGATGGGATGAGCGAGCGGTTGGTGCGCGGCGGCCGGATCAGCTTCTCCTGCCGCAGCGCGATTTCGATGGAGTTCCAGACGCGCGGGCTGGGCTCATCTGCCGCGCGCAGTTCCCTTGCCTTCGAAGAAATGCTCTTCAGTTCGGCCACGAGAGCCGAACACTGGCGGCAAGCTGCGAGATGAGCTCGCTGTTCGGCGCTGCTGCCGTCTTCGATCTCGGCCAGGCTGTTCTGCAGCTCAACGCAATTCATACTGCTCTCTCCCAAGCCTCTGCCCTAATCAGTTTACGGTCTCTAGCCTTTGGTTGGATCCCTTGCCCAGAATCCAAAGTCACGGCTGTTGTGTTTTGCCGCTGGTCTTCGTTTCTGCCAGCTCTTGCCACCCGTCGCTGCCGCTTCAGGATTTCGCGGTTTTGCCGGTCCGGTTCATCTTCAGAAGATCGCGCAGCTTCATGCGTGCCTTGTGTAACTGCGATTTGCTGTTGCCGATCGAACATCCCACAATCGCGGCGATTTCGTTGTGTTCGTACCCTTCGACGTCGTGGAGCACAAAGATCGTACGATAGCCGGGGGGGAGATCGTCCACTGCCTTCTGCAGCTGCAGCCGGTCCACCGATCCGGCCAGCTTCAGGTCTTCCGCCCCAAAATCTTTCTTCGGTGAATCTTCTTCGGTTCCCTGCGTGGTTTCTTCCAGCGAAACCACCGGGAGGTTTTTCCTCCGCAGGTGCATCAGCACGACGTTCACCGACAGGCGGTGCAGCCAGGTGGAAAACGCCGACTCGCCCCGGAACGTCCCGATCTTGCGGAAAAGCTGCAGGAAAGCTTCCTGCGTCAAATCCTCGGCTTCGGCCGTGTTGGCCGTCATGCGCAGACAGAGCGAGTACACCCGCCGCTTATGCTTCTCGTAGAGAGCCTGGAACGCTTCGCCGTCCCCCTGCTTGGCTCTTTCGATGGCGGCGGCTTCATTGAGCTCGTGGCCCGGCTGCTGCGCTTCTCGGTCGGTCAAAATTGTCATTCCCGGCCGCACCTTGTGAGATGCGGCTAACTATCTTTGCGTTGTACGGCTTGCGGGCCGTCCTGGGGGCACGACAGTAATCAGCATCTTCAGAATCGCGGAGCCTTTCTACCGATCTTGGGATGCAGGCTCGCTTGCCCCTTTCTCGATAAACTCCAGCGTTTTTCGAGGCTTCGCACCCCCCACCACTGCCTGATCGAACCCGATTCCGAAATTAGAGTCGCGGCCTTCCGAAATCTGTACAACCTGTCCCCTTTGCTAGGCGCTTCTGGCCGTCGTAATCGTCTCCAGTCCGTGCCCATGCGGCCCGGTTTCGCGGATCCGGAGAAGGCCGGCAAGAGTCATCCCGACGAATCCCAGAACGGAGAAAATCCACATCCCGAGCGCGTAGCCGCCGGGGTTCTCCAGGCCAGCGTGGGCGTAATCATTTGCGCGACCGATGAGCAGATTTAGCAGGAAGAACCCGATCTGCTGGATGAGCGTCATGAGAGCGTAGGCCGTACCCAGCCGGGACTGCTCAACGATATAAGCCACCGAAGGCCACATGACCGCCGGAATGAGCGAAAAGGCGATTCCCATCAAGGACACGGGCACGAACAAGGTGACGTTGGAATAGGCCATCATCAGGTAAACCGGCATCAGCAGCAGGGAACCAAACATCATGAACCAGGCCCGCTTGCCGATCCGGTCTACCAGCAGGCCGAACAAGGGAGTGGCAATCATGGCCGAGAAGGGAAGCAAGCTGTTGAAAAACCCTGCTTTCTCGTGGCACAGAATCCGCATCGCCTCGGAAGCCGCGACGCCGCCGTGAGCGGCGAGAATCTTGTTGGTGAAGAAGTCTATGGCGAAGGTGCGGAAGGGGAAAATTGCAGAATAGAAAGTGAAGCAAAGGCTCACTACCAGCCAGTAGCTGACGTTGAAGCGGAAAATTCCGCGAAACTCGAGTTTGTCAATCTCGCCCGCTTTGCCGAGCTCATATCGGCCCTCGGCGTGACTTTCGAGGAACCAGTAGATCAATGCGGTGACCACGCTCAACACCCCGGCGCCGACGGCCAGCATGAGCGGGCCCTGCCAGCTTGGCGGCCCGTTCACCCCCCCTGGGTAATAGACTGAGCGGGCCCAGGTGGGGGAGTTGTCGGCGGCGACGGACGCCAACCGGGCAATGGTCAGGTTGATGCCGAAGGCGAAGCTGAGTTCCTTGCCGCGGAACCATTTGGCCAGCGCGGTGGTGGTGGCGACGATCAGCGATTCGGCGCCCAGGCCCAAGACGGTCCGACCGGCAATCATCAGGGGGGCCTGGCCCTTGGCTGCCGTCAGAGCGGCGCCCGCCAGGCAAAGGGCAGCGAAGGCAGCGATCGCCTTCTTGGTCCCGATACGGTCAATGATGACGCCGCCGATGAGCAGGGTCGCGACCGCAGCCACGCTGTAGCTGGCATTCAGCCAGCCGAACTCCGTGGCCGAGAAGCTGAGGTGGTCAATGAAAATTCGCTCCAGCGGGTTAATGCTGTCATAAATGTAGTAATCCCCGCCCATTGCTATGCTGACGAAGATCAGAACCGCCCAGCGGTAGGACACAGGCGGTTGCGGACGCAGAGTTTCGTGCATTCGTGGTCTTTCCCCGTGGATTGGACACCTTGGTTGCGCGAATAGAGGAGATTAGCAGAGAGACGCGATCCCAAACCACTGTCATGCTGAGCGGAGCTGGAGCAGCGCGAGGGATTGAGGCCAAGAGCTCAGCTCCCCACATACCGCGCGTACAGACTCCGCGCCACGGCCGTGTCGGTGGTCCCCTTGATGATGGCCCGGCCGTCGGGGAACAGCGTCATCTCGTAGGGATCGTGCCAGAACTTCAGCACGAAGTCGTTGTGGCGGACCACGCCGTGCGGCTGCAACCGCCGGTCCATCTCGGCGAAGTCAATCGGGCGCTGGCGCTCATGGATTTGTACGGAGTTCCTGCCGCACAAGGTAATGTGCGGCCGGCCTTCGCCGGCGAGGTGGATGAAGTTTCGCTGCTGGCAGGCGCGGCATCCCGGACGGGGTTTTGCGGCGGAAATCTCGGCGTGCTCATTGGTCCAGACGTCGAAGGAAAGCAGTGTGCGGCGCAGCGGCGACGCAAGGTCAGCTTGTTTTTGGGTGGCGCCGCCCTTCAACGCAGCGATTGCATCTTTGTCTTGGGCATGGGCTTTAGCCCCTGGAGTCTTCGGCGTCACCAGCAGCTTCAGCGCTTCCGTGGCCGCCACCGACGCCACCAGATTCACCGCCGAATTGAGGATGCCTGAGGTCTCACACGTCTCCACCATGCCCCGCGGCGAGTCCGGGAAAATGCAAGCCAGGCATGCGGTCTGGCCAGGGAGCACGTTCAACGTAACCGCATAGCTCCCCACCGCGGCTGAATAGATCCACGGCAGACAGCGGTCCACGGCATAGTCGTTGATCAGGTAGCGAGTCTCGAAGTTGTCCGTACCGTCCAGGATGAGGTCTATGCCCTCCAGCAGAGCCTGAATGTTCGCAGGGACCAAGTCGTCCACCTTCGGCTCGACGACGATCTGCGAATTGAAGGCGGCGATCTTACGGGCAGCAGCGATCGCTTTGGGCAGGGATTCCGCCGCGTCCTGCTCGTCGAAGAGCGACTGCCGCTGCAGGTTGCTGGGCTCGACGTAGTCGCGGTCTACGATGCGCAGAGTTCCTACGCCGGCGCGGGCCAGCAAACCGGCCAGGGCCGATCCGGTGGCGCCGCAGCCGATGATCGCGACGCTTGAGGCAGCCAGGTTCTGCTGGCCCACCGGCCCGATTCCCCGGAACAAGACTTGCCGCGAATAGCGGTCGCCTGCCAGTGGGATTTGCTCCAAAGGTTTTGCATCCTGTGCCAAAGAGGTCACCAGTCTTGCGCGGTAAACCCTTTATTATAAGTGGCTGGCTGTGAACACGGTGGGAGTGTGTCTGAAAGAGGTTGGCCCATTCGTGCAACCGCCATCCGTCATACAACGACGGGTGGGCCGCATTCCATCGAAGTCACAAGCCGGGAGTCTGAGGAGCCTCGTTGCCGAGACAGTGTTCGCCAGTGCTGGCGCTGATCGTGTGGATGTCGGCAGCTCTGACCGCAGCGGCGGTGGAGCGCGGGCCGGGCGATCCCGCACTTCCAGCGAATGACGCACGATCGAAAGCGCCCACTGCCCGGCAGCAAACGGAGTCTCCGATTGGGGCGCTGGCCCGCTATGAGGGCAAATTAGTCAAAGCCATCGAGATCCCTGGTGTTGCGGCGTCCGACCGCGAGCAGCTACTGCAGCTGCTGCCACTCAGAATTGGCGAGCCGCTCGATCGCGGCCGCCTGCGCGACAGCATTCGCAGCCTGTATGCCACAGGCCGCTTTGCCGACATCCAAGCCGAGGCTGCACCGTCCGGCGATGGCGTTCTGTTGACCTTTACGACCATAGCCAATTTCTTCGTCGGAGCGGTGGATGTGGAAGGCGCGCCCGATCGCCCCAACGCTAACCAGATCAACAATGCCGCCAAGTTTCAGCTCGGGGAACTCTACACTCGCGAAAAACTGGAACGTGCGCTCGAGAACATCCGCCAGCTCATGCAGGAGGATGGCTACCATCGGGCGCGAGTCACTGCCGAGAGCACGGCCAATGAAGCTACGCACCAGGTGGACATTCTTTTTCACGTAACGGCGGGAGCGCAGGCGCATGTGGGTGAAGTCAAAGTGACCGGAAGTTCGGGGCTGACTTCCGGGCAGGTTCAGGGAATCGCTCATCTGGATCGCGGCGACCGCGTATCGGCTGCCGGGGTTCGCGACGCGCTGCGGCGACTCCGCAAGCGCTTTCAGAAGCAGGATCGCGCCCTGGCTCAGGTATCTATCGAGCAGCAGCTGTATCATCCCGAGACCGATATCATTGATTTCACATTCCGAATCGATCCCGGTCCGGTGGTGGTGATTTATGCCAGCGGCTACCGCATCAGCCGCGGCGTCCTGAAAAAGGAGATCCCTGTGTATGAGGAAAACGCCGTGGATGACGACCTGCTCAATGAAGGCAAGCGGAATCTGCTCGACTATTTGCAGACGCGCGGCCATTTCGACGCTACGGTGGAGATCCGGAAGGACACCAGCGATCCCAAGATCACACGCGTGATTTATGAGATTGACCCCGGCCCGCTCCATAGACTGGTGCTGGTGGAGATCACCGGGAACAAGGAATTCCTGGATACAGCCAAGCTGCGCTCCTACCTGCAGATTCAGCCGGCAACGCTGTTCCTGAGCCACGGAAAATATAGCGGAACCCTGCTCAAGAACGATGCCGCAACCTTGGAAGGACTGTACCGGTCGAACGGCTTCCGTCAGGTGAAGATTCAGACCAATGTGGATGACAACTACGAAGGCGTGCAGAACCGGCTGGCAGTTCACATTCACATTGAGGAAGGACCGCGGACCGAGGTCGGCCAGGTGCACATCCTCGGAGTGCAGAAGGTGGCAGCGAGCGATCTTCCAGAACTGACGACACAGCCGGGTCAGCCCTACTCCGAACAAGACCTGGCCACAGATCGTGAGCGGATTCTCAACTATTACTTCAACCGCGGCTTCCCAAACGCCGCCCTCGACATCAGAACGCAGGCCTCGTCCAGCCAACCGGACCGGGAAGATGTGACTTTCACGATTCAGGAGGGCGAGCGCTTCACGGTGAACCACGTACAGCTGGCCGGAACCGAGCATACCCGCGACTATGTGGTGAACCGAGAAGTGCAGGTGCGCGAGGGACAACCACTCAGCCAGCAGGGTCTGCTCGACACTCAAACCCGGCTTTACAACCTGGGCATCTTCAGCCAGGTGGACACAGCCGTGCAAAACCCCGAAGGGGCCGACCCGGCGAAGAATGTCCTGATCCAAGTGAAGGAAGCCAAGCGCTATACCTTCACCTACGGGTTTGGCCTGGAATTTCAGACCGGGCAGCCGGCAGGCACGACCGCTCCGGCCGGGACGACTGGAGTAAGTCCACGGGTGGGCTTCGATGTGACCCGGCTTAACTTCCTCGGGAGGAACCAGACCATTACCTTCCAGTCTCACGTAGGCCGGCTGCAGCAGCGCGGATTGGCCAGTTACGCGATTCCGAAGTTGCTCGACAGCGACAAGTTCAAGCTCATTTACACGCTCTTTTACGACAACAGCCTCGACGTGGCCACGTTTACCTCCCAGCGGCTGGAAGGCAAGATTGACTTGCGGCAGCAGATCGGAAGTTCAGGCACCGAGCCGGGGACGCGGCGGGGGCCCAGTTCGATCACCTACCGATTCGACTTCCGGCGGGTCAAAGCCAGCAACTTCGCCAAAGGTTTCTCGCCCGGCGAAATCACTTTGCTGTCGCTGCCTGCCCGCGTGGGCGGGCCGGGGTTCACCTTTATTCGCGATAAGCGCGACAATCCGCTGGAAAGCACGAAAGGGAATTACTTCACGCTGGATGGCTTTGCCGCCTCCGGTTACTTCGGCTCGGAGGCAGACTTCGGCCGTGCCCTGGCCCAGAATTCCACGTATCAGGCCTTTGGAGGCAAGGGCAAGGCCGGGCACCAGTTTGTGTTTGCGCGCTCGACCAGCATTGGTCTGCAGCAGCCGTTTCGCGGGACCAAGGTCCTGCCGCCGGGATCGTGCCCGCTGAACTCGGCCGGTGAACCCACCTGCGGAAACATTTCGACCATCCCGTTGCCCGAGCAATTTTTCGCCGGGGGCGGCAACTCTCATCGCGGATTCGGGTTAAATCAGGCAGGTCCCCGCGATCCGGCATCAGGCTTTCCGCTGGGTGGTACGGCACTGTTCGTCAACAACCTCGAACTGCGCTTTCCCCCGCTTACGCTGCCTTACGTGGGAGAAGGATTCGGGTTCGCGGTCTTTCACGATATGGGGAATGTGTTTACTGCGCCGCACGACATGCTGAAGGGTTTGGCGCGCTGGCATCAGGCCAATCCGGCGGACTGCCTCCAGCCCGGCCGTACAGTGAACAACCAGTGTTATACCCATTTCAACAACTCAGGGTATGATTACACTTCGCACGCGGTGGGTGTTGGTGTGAGATACAAGACCCCGATCGGTCCCTTGCGTTTTGACTTCGGATACAATCTGAATCCGACCAGCTACTTCCAGGGCCTTTCGTTTGATTCAAAAGGTGCTCCCCGCAAATACGAGACGCAGCAATTGCGGCATTTCAACATGTTTTTCAGCATAGGCCAGCCATTCTGATGGATCGAGTCTGGACAAGAATCGCAGCGGTTGCGCTCAGCCTATGGTTGGGCGCGTTTGCTTTGCCGCTGGCGCGGGCGGGCGAGGTGGTGGATCGCATTGTGGCCACGGTAAATGGCCATATCATCCTGCAAAGCGATTGGGACGAAGCCCTCTGCTATGAAGCACTGCTCAACGGGCGCGAGCCGGGCGATTTCTCCCAGGACGAGCGGCGCAATGTCCTGGACCGCCTGATTGATCAGGAACTGCTGGCCGAGCAGGCGAACTCTGCACTGTTCCGGCGGGCGTCTGAATCCGAGGCGGCCGCGCAGGTAATGGAGGCGCGCAAGCAGTATCCCGAGGCCGCGACCGCAGAGGGATGGCAGGGCCTGCTGGCGAGGTTTCAATTGACGGAAAAGGACCTCACGGCGCATGTGCAGCAACAGATGGATCTCATGCGACTGGTGGATGCGCACCTGCGCCCCGCGGTGCAAATCGATTCCAAGAGCATTGAAGCCTATTACCGGGAAAAATTCGTGCCCCAGCTCACGCTTGCCGGCGCGAGCCAGGTTCCGCTGGCTGACGTTTCCTCCAAGATCCGCGAACTGCTGACGCAGGAAAAAGTCAGTGAACTGCTGGTTTCCTGGCTGCAGACACTGCGGTCGGAGGGCCGAGTCAGCATGCCTGGCGCAGCTGGTTCCGCCGAAGGAGTGCAGACGCGGTGACCGAGCCCGCGGCCAGGCCAAAACGCCGCCAGTGGAAGTACCTGTTGATTGTGGGTGCAGCCGGCCTCACCGCCCTGCTGGCCGGTCTCTGGTATACGACCACCGATTCATTCCAGTCTTATGCCCGCCGCCGCCTGATCGCGGAGTTGGAGCGCGTGACCGGGGGCCGCGCCGAAATTGGCAGCTTCCACATTGTTCCTTTTCATACCCAGATTGAAGTGCGCGATATTGTCGTCCACGGCACTGAAGGTGCGAGCGAAGCGCCGCTGCTTCGCGCCGACCACCTGATTGCGCAGATGAAAGTGGTTTCGTTCCTGCGCACCGAGTTCAGTTTCTACTCGCTGCGGCTGGAGCATCCGGTGGTGCACATTGCAGTCGCGGCCGACGGGACGACCAACGTCCCGGCTCTAAAGGTGCTGAAAACTTCCAACAATACCCCGATCGAGCAGCTCTTCGCGCTCTCGATTGATCATTTGTCGGTGCACGATGGTGAACTGCTGTGGGGCGACAAGAAGATTCCGCTGGAGTTTGCGGTTCACGGCGCTAGCCTGCAGATGGACTATTCCTACCTGCGCGGACGCTATGAAAGCCGGCTCGGGATCGGCAAAGTGGATACCGCGTTCAGCGATTTTCGTCCCTTTGCGTGGATGACCTCGGCAGAGTTTTCGCTCGGTCCGACATTTGTGGAAGTGAAATCGCTGAAGTGGAACTCCGGCCGGTCGCGCCTGGAGGCCAGCGGACGCATCAGTGATTTTCGCAAACCCCACGCCGATGGGAACTACGACGTTCACCTTGATTTACCCGAGATCGCCGCAATTGCCCGCCGTCAGGACCTCCGCGAAGGAGTGGCCGACTTCAAAGGCAGCGGCCACTGGTCGCTGGACGAGTTCACCACCGCCGGCAGCCTCGCCCTCCGCGATTTTGGCTGGCAGGACGATCAGATCGCCTTCAAGAAAGCGAATGCTACCAGCGATTATTCGGTGACGGACCAGCAATTCAGACTGTCGAAGTTGCAGGCCAGGCTGTTCTCGGGCAGCGTGACAGGCGACGCGCAAGTGGATAACTGGCTGCACAGCATTCCACCGCCGCCGGCCGGAAAGGCCAAGAAAGGATCGGAGGAATTTCCGGTGATCTCGGCCCTTCGTCCCCCTCTGCGCAAAGGGGAAAAGGTAAAGCAGCCGGGCGTACAGACGGGAGCGGTCCACCTTCGTCTACGCGACGTCGGCGCCAGCGAACTGGCCGCCGCCCTGGATGCTCCGGCGCATCGGCTGGGCCGGTTTCATCCCGCCGGCTCGGCCTCGGGTTCCGTGGACGTTTCCTGGCGAGGCTCGCCCAAGGATGCCGAAGTTGCCTTCGTTCTGGATTCAAAGCCGCCCACCAGTCCGACGCCTGGCGAACTGCCGATGACGGCGCATCTCCAGGGCAAGTACAAGATCGGGCCCGACGTTTTGGAGCTTGCCCAGTTGAGCGTTTCCACGCCGGCCTCGCGTGTGGAGGCCGCGGGGACGCTCTCGCCGAATTCCTCGCTGCATCTCACAATCACCACCTCGAATCTGGAGGAGTGGCGGCCGCTGGTGACGGTGCTGGGCGGACCCACCAACGTTCCGTTCCGCGTGAACGGGAACGCAACCTTCAACGGCGCTGCCAGCGGGACGTTATCGGCGCCGACGCTGGCCGGCACGCTGGTGGCGCAGGATTTTGAGTTCACAGTGCCGGCAACTTCGCGCACGCCCGAGCAGCCGGTGCATTGGGATTCGTTCGCTGCCAGCATCCAGTTCTCCTCGCATGAGGCCATTCTGCGGGGTGGCTCGTTGCGCCGCGGCGACACCAGTGCCGATTTTGATGTGACCGCCTTCCTGCGCAAAGGACAGTTCACCGAAGAAAGCCCGTTCACCGCGCATGTGAACCTTCATCACGTGGACGTCGCCTCAACCGCGGCACTGGCCGGATTTGACTATCCAGTGATGGGGACCGCCGATGTGTCTCTGCAGATTGCAGGCACGAGGGCGAATCCCGAGGTGCAGGGTCATATTCACGCCACCGATGCCTCCGCCTATGCGGAAGCCATCGAGAACTTCGACGCCGACCTGCACATTACCGCCGGCGAAACGGCGCTCAACAATATTCGCCTCACCCACCAGGATGCGAACGTCAGCGGCCGGGCCGCCTACACACCCGCCACACGCGGTTTTCAACTTGACCTGAAAGGAGCGAATTTTGACCTGGCTCGGGTCCGGCAGATTCACCTGGACCGGCTGCCCATCGAAGGCCGCGCCGACTTTACCCTGCAGGGCACCGGCACGATCGACGCACCGCTGCTCAACGCCGCCGTTCAAGTGCACGACTTGACCTTGGATCACGAACTTGCTGGCGGACTCTACCTCGAGGCGGTTACGGGCGAGGGCGGCCTGCATCTCAGCGGGCATTCCGACCTTCCCCATGGCACGTTATCGCTCGACGGCAACATTGGCATGAAGGGGGACTATCCCGCCGCCATTACGGCGCGCTTCGACCACGTTGACCTCGACGCGTTGTGGCGGGGCTACCTGGGCGGGCAGCTCACCGGACACTCCGCCACCGCCGGTACGCTGACGATGAACGGTCCCCTGCGCTATCCAAGGCAATGGACGCTGAACGGAGCGTTGGATGATGTTTCCGTCGAGGTGGAACACGCCCGGCTGCACAACCAGGGCCCGGTGCGGTTTACCTACGCGCAGCAGACCCTCCACATCGAGCCGCTACACATGGTCGGTGAGGGAACCGACATCACCGGAAAAGGCTCCATTGGATTCGCGGGATCGAAGGACCTCGACCTGGCGGCAGACGGGCAGATTGACCCTAAACTCTTCAGCAGCTTTGATTCCAACCTTACCGCATCAGGCAAGATGACCGTGCATATGACCGTGGGCGGCAGCCTCGATCATGCTCTGCCGCAGGGCAGCATTCAGGTGACCGGCGGCAGCCTGAACTATGCCGGACTGCCCAGCGGCTTGAGCGAGATGAGCGGCTCGCTCAATTTCACCCGAAACCGGATGTACATCGAAAATCTCACGGCCCGCACCGGCGGTGGGACGCTCGACCTGAAGGGCGAGGCGACCACCTACAACCGGCAATTCAACTTCAACCTCACGGCGGTGGGCAAGGATGTGCGGCTGCGTTATCCGCCTGGCGTCAGTTCCACGGCTGACGCTGAATTGCACTGGGTCGGCACACCTTCCTCTTCGACCGTCTCGGGCGACATTCTGGTCACCAAGCTGGCGGTGACGCCGGGCTTCGATTTCGGTTCGTATCTGGAAAAGAGCCGGCAGTCGGCGGCGATTACGCCGGCCAGTTCTCCTCTGTACAACGTGAAGCTCGATGTTGCGGTGAGGACCGCGCCGGAACTGCAAATGAAGACCGCAGTGGCGCGGCTTTCCGGGGATGCGGATCTGAAGCTGCGCGGCTCGGCGGCCCGGCCGAGCGTTCTCGGGCGCGCCGACATTCTGGAAGGGGATGCGACTTTTAACGGGATCAAGTTCCGGCTGGAGCGCGGCGATATTACGTTTGCCAACCCCGTTGCCATCGAGCCGCAGGTCAACCTGCAGGCCACGACGCACGTTCGCAACTATGATCTCGACGTGACCGTCACCGGTACGCCCGACCGGCTGGCGGTGAACTACCGCTCCGAGCCGCCGTTGCCCAAATCTGACATTATTGCGCTGCTGGCGCTGGGACGAACCAGCCAGGAATCGGAGCAATTGCAGCAGCAATCGGGCCAGACTCTCTTCACCGATGAAGCGACTGCCCTGATCATCAACCAGGCCATCAACTCCACGGTGAGCAGCCGGCTGCAGAAAGTGTTCGGCGTCAGCCGGATCAAAATTGATCCCCAGGGCCTGACCACCGAAACCAACCCCTCCGCCCGCGGTCCGCAGGTGACCATCGAGCAGCAGTTCGCTAACAACATTTCGCTCACCTACAGCACAAATGTCTCGCAAAGCTCGCAGCAGATCATCCAGGGCGAGTACTATTTCACTCGCGACATTTCCGTGGTGGCCACGCGCGATCAAAACGGCGTAGTCAGCTTTGACGTGCGCGTTCGGCGTCGTAAGAAATAGAATCATCGCGGGAAGGGAATTGATTTTCCCGGTCTCGGGATGACCTCATTTTTCGAAGCAACCAACCTCGCCGCGCTGCGCCTGCGTATGGTCGAGCGCCAGATGCGGGCGCGCGGCATTCAGGACGAGCGCGTGCTGGCCGCCATGGAGCGCGTGCCCAGGCATGAGTTCGCGCCGCCGCGATATCGCGACCAGGCGTACGAAGATTATCCTTTGCCGATCGGCGAGGATCAGACCATCTCTCAGCCTTACATCGTGGCCCTGATGCTGGAGGAGCTGGCGTTGGCGCCAACCGATCGAGTGCTTGAAGTTGGAACCGGGTCAGGTTACGTCACCGCGCTGCTGGCAGAACTGGCGGCACAGGTGGTTTCGGTCGAGCGCCATGCCTCGCTCGCCGCCGGTGCGAGGGACACGCTGGCGCGACTGGGGTACAGGAATATCACCGTGGTGGTGGGCGACGGCAGCCGAGGCTTCCCCGACGGCGCGCCCTATGACGGCATTCTCGTTTCTGCCGCCGCTCCGGCCGTGCCGCCGGCCTTGCTGGCGCAACTGAGCGAGGGCGGACGGATGATCATTCCCGTGGGTCCGCCGGACTCGCAGCAACTGCAGTTAATCCGCATGCAAAATGGCCAGCTGCAGATTCATTTACGGGAGCTGTGCCGGTTTGTCCCGTTGATCCCGGAGGCTGGGCCTTAGGGTCTTGGGTCGTAGGTCTTGGGCCTCAGGCCACTGACAGCCGCTCGTTCGAGACTCATGGGGCCGGCGCCTTCGACCGAACTCCCAAGGCCGAACACCCAAGACCGTGCTTTACAATCTAACGGTGCCTATCCTGCGCAGCCTGCGCGTGACGCTGGAGATGATCAAGTGGGAGCATTCCATCTTCGCGCTGCCGTTCGCGCTGTGCGGAGCCATGCTCGCCGCCGGAGGCCTGCCGACCGGGCATCAACTCCTGTGGATCGTGTTGGCGATGGTGGCAGCGCGTTCGGCGGCGATGGCATTCAACCGGCTGGCCGACGCCTCGATTGACGCCGCCAACCCGCGGACGCGAACCCGCGCTTTGCCAGCTGGCCATCTGACGCCGGCGTTTGTGACGAGCTTCGTTGTGGTTTCGAGCGCGGTCTTCATTCTGGCCGCCAGCCAGTTGAACCGGCTGACGTTGTGGCTGTCGCCAGTTGCTCTGGCGATCTTGTTGCTCTATTCCTACACCAAGCGCTTCACGCGCTGGTCGCATCTGGTGCTCGGCTTTGCGCTCGGGATTGCGCCTTCGGCGGCCTGGATTGCGGTGCGCGGATCGCTCGATCCGCGCATTCTGTTGCTGACCGCCGCTGTCACATTCTGGGTGGGAGGCTTCGACGTGTTGTATGCCTGCCAGGATTACGAATTCGACCAGCACGCCGGGCTGCATTCGGTGCCACGGTACTTCGGGATCGGTCCCGCGTTGTGGATCGCGCGGGCCTTTCATTTCGTGATGATAGCATTGCTGGTGTCGCTGCTGATTGCGTTCGGCTTGGGGAAGTTTGCGGTCTTCGGTGTTTCGGTCGTGACTCTGCTGCTGATTTATGAGCATTCGCTGGTCAAGCCTCACGACCTGTCGAAGCTCAACGCCGCGTTCTTCACCATGAACGGCGTCATTTCCGTGCTGTTCTTTGCGTTCGTCGCCGGAGACTTGCTGCTGCGGAAATAGGAGAATTGCCATGAATCGGACACTTTGCGCTCTCTTGCTGCTCGCGCCGCTTTGCTTCGCGCAACAATCGCCTCAGGCACCACCTCCCGCGCCCGGCAGTCCCGCAGACTTGGTGAAGCAAGGCGAGAAGCTAAGCCGTGAGGGTAAGCAGGACGAAGCTCTCGCTTTGTACAGGCAGGCGCTCGACAAGTCGCCGAACCTGTATGAAGGGCATCTGGAATCAGGAATTGCTCTCGATCTTAAGGGCGACTACGTGCAGGCGCGCGAGCATTTCACCAAGGCCATTGCGCTTGCTCCGCTGGAGTCAAAAGCTCAAGCGCTGCGTTCGATGGCGTTTTCCTACGCCTTTGAAGGCGCTGGCACCAAGGCGGAAGAGTATGAGGCGCAGGTTTTCAATGCGAGTCTGGCAAAGAGTGACTGGGCCGCCGCCGCAGGGACCTGCAACGAACTGGCGCGCATTTACCTCGAATCGGGAGATCCGGACCACGCTTACAAGTGGTACAAGATGGGCTACGATACAGCGATGCGCAAGACCGACCTGACCGACGCCGACAAGAATCTCTGGCTGTTCCGCTGGGAAAATGCGCAGGCCCGGGTTGCAGCGCGCCGAGGCCGGGCCGCCGAAGCGCAGCAGCACGTGGCTGCCGCCAAGGCCGCACTCGACAGGGCGAATAATCCCGAGCAAGCGCGCTTCTATCCATACCTGACCGGCTACGTCGCGTTTTACACCGGCGACTACAAGACGGCGATCGCGGAACTGCAGAGGGCTGACCAGCGCGATCCGCTGATTCTCGTTCTGCTCGGTCGGGCTTACGAGAAGTCCGGCGATGCGGCGCAAGCCAAGGACTACTACCGCAAAGTTCTCGAAATCAACATCCACAACCCCACCAATGCGTTCGCGCGCCCGCTGGCGAGGCAGAAGTTGGGGGAATAATCGCCGGCGGCCCCACCACGCGGCGCAACGATTGCGCGTGGATGTTCTTGGGGACTGACGCTCGCTACTTCACCGCGTCGATCGCCTGGATTTCCCGGCTCACGACTTCACGCGGCAATGGGGCATAGCCGAGTTCGGAGCATTCTTTCTGCCCGTCGGTAAGAATCCACCGCAGCAGCTCCACCAGCGCGGCCTTGCGGCCGGGGTCTGCCGACTGCGGCAGAAGCAGCCAGGTGAACGAAGCGATCGGGTATACACCGGCCCCCGGCGCGTTCGTGATGGAGACGCGAAAATCTGAGGTCATGCTGGCTGCTGCAGTGGCGGCTGCGGCCGTGACGCTCGACAGGTCGGCGCGCACGAATTCGCCCGCGGCGTTGCGCACCGCGCCAAAGCTCAACTGGTGCTGCAGCGCAAAGACCATCTCTGTGTAGCCAATGGAGTTCGGCGTCTGGCGGACCATGACCGCGACGCCTTCGTTGTGTTCCGCTCCTCTTCCCACGGGCCACTTCAGTTCGCTGCCGCTGCCCACCGCAGTTTTCCACTCGGGGCTCACCTTCGACAGAAAGTCGCTCCAAACAAACGTTGTGCCGCTCCCGTCGGAGCGGTGAACCACCACAATCTCGCTGTCGGGCAGACTGACGCCCCGATTCGACACACGGATCTTCGGATCGTTCCAGCGCTTGATCTTTCCCAGATAAATTTCCGCGAGCGTTTCCGGCGTGAAGTTCAGAGGCCGCGCTACTCCGGCAAGGTTATAGATCGGCACCACGGCTCCGAGCACAGATGCGAAGTGCTGAAACCTGGCTCCCAGTTGCAACATTTCTTGGTCTGAGAGCGGCATGTCGGAAGCGGCAAAGTCCAGCTTGCTTTCCGCCAGCAGGCCAATGCCCTCCCCCGAGCCGACTGCGTCGTAAACGATGTGCTGGTTCGACTTCTGCTCCTGAAAAGATTGAAACCACTTCTGATACAACGGCGCGGGAAACGTGGCACCGGCTCCGTGGAGCGTCAGCGCGACAGACCCCGGCGATGGGCTCGCGGAGGCTGCTTCGCTTCTTTCCTGCCGTGCCTCGATCAGCCTGGAGGCAAGGTTATCGGCCAGATCATGAACGATCCCGCCCCAGGCGAATTTTCTGGGAGTGACCAGGTAAGACCACAGAACCTCGTGGCCAGTGCTCGTGACCCGCGCAGAGAGAAAGCCGGCGTACACCGGCTGCCGAATTGTGGAAGGCGAGCGAGGGTTGGGGGAAACATATCCGGTGATCCAGATCTCAGCCGTCCCACTCATCACCGCATCTGCCTGAGCGGGCGTCTCGACGACCTGGAGGTGAGCGTCTCTCCGCAAGCGCGCGATTACACGCTCCTGGAACTCGCTCCCGAGTTTTCCATGGCCGAGCTGCTCCACGTAGATTTTCTTGACCTGCGAAAGTGCGTGGGCTTGGGCGTGGCTCGGGCTTGCCCCCGCAGTCAGTGCTATCCCGATAGCCAGTAGCTGGCAGGCTGTGGTGACAATCGGTTGAAGCGATACCTCAAGGCTCGGTAAATACTCCTGTATCCGTATCATGGGGTAGCCGAAGATAGTATCACCCGGCTGTAAATTGTCGGTTAAGAGCCAGTAGCAGCTTTAGTGACGATACCTGAGACCCAACCCAGCGGACGTTGGTCGAGGGGCCCGGCATGTCCTGTGACTTCTCTCGCGCTCCTGCGATATCATCAAGAGAATGTCTGCTTCGCGCCAGTACCACTCTTTCCAGACCGACGACCGGCGGCTGGAGCCGATTCACGCCAAAGTGTTGGCTGGCGAACGGCTCGACGCTGACGACGCGCTCGCCCTTTATCGCACCGGCGACATTCTCGCCGTCGGCTGGATGGCAAACTACGTCCGCGAGCGGATGCACGGCGACAAAGCGTATTTCAACGTCAACCGCCATATCAATCCGACGAACGTCTGCGTGGCGGCGTGCCGTCTGTGCGCCTTTGGCCGGAAGAAGGACACGCCCGGAGCCTACACCATGGCGCTCGAAGAGGCGTTCGAGACTGCGGCATCGGGATATTCCGAGGCGGTCACGGAATTTCACATCGTGGGCGGGCTTCATCCCGATCTGCCGTTTCAGTATTTCCTCGATCTATGCTCGGGTCTGAAGCAGCGCTTCCCGCAGGTGCACCTGAAGGCGTTCACCATGGTTGAGGTGGCGTACCTGTCAAGGCGCGCCAAGCTCTCGATTCGGGAAACCCTGGAGCAGCTGAAAGCGGCGGGCGTGGATTCGCTGCCCGGAGGCGGGGCCGAAATTTTCGCCGACCGCGTGCGCCACATCATCTGCGACCACAAGATTGACGGCGACGAGTGGCTCGAAACCGCGCGGCTGGCCCACCAGATCGGGCTGAAGTCGAATGCGACCATGCTATACGGCCACGTCGAGAATGGCGAAGACCGCGTGGATCATTTGCTCAAACTGCGTGCGCTGCAGGATGAAACCGGCGGCTTCCAGACGTTCATTCCGTTGGCCTTCCATCCCGACAACACGCCGCTGCAGCACCTGCCGAAGACCACGGGCATGCTCGACATCAAGCAGATTGCCGTGAGCCGCTTGGTGCTCGACAACTTCCCGCACATCAAGTCGTACTGGCAGATGATGACCGCCAAGATCGCGCAGATCTCGCTACGTTTCGGAGCCGACGACATGGACGGCACCGTGATCGAAGAGAAGATTTACCACGATGCCGGCGCGACCACGCCGCAAGGGATGCGGCGCGAGGAATTGGAACGGCTGATCCGCGCCGCCGGCCGCGTGCCGGTCGAGCGCGACACGCTCTACCGCCCCGTCACCCGCACCGAGACGTCGGTCACGGTTGCGGTGTAGCCGTCAATTTGCGCAGGTCTTCCGGCGACGTATTCAGCAGGTTCCGCAGCACGGCCACTTCTGCCGTGATTCCCGTTCGCAGCGCCGGGTCCACATCCGGTGCGAACAGCGGCGAATGATTCGAGGGCAACATGGTTCCTGCCGCCCGGGCCTGGGCGAACTTTTCCGGATTCGACCCGCCGAGGCTAAAGTAGAAGCCCGCGACGCCCTGCTCGATGAAGTAGGAAAAATCCTCCGAAGGCGTAATCGGCGGAGCGATGACCACGTTCTTCTTGCCCAGCGCCGCTTCCAGGGGAGCGCGCAGGCGCTCCGCCAATGCAGGATCGTTGTAAACCGAGTCGGTTCCCTCGTAGCGGTCCACCAGCGGTTCGCGCGGTGCGCCGGCGGCGGCGGCTTCTGCCTTGGCAATCCGGGCAATGGCGGCCAGAATTTGTTTACGCACGTCCTGCTTGAAGGTGCGCACGGTCAGCCCCATCTCCGCCTGGTCCGGAATGATGTTGTTCTTCGTTCCTGCCTGAATGTACCCGACGGTCACCACCGCCATTTCGCCGGGCTTCACTTCGCGCGAGGTGATGGTCTGCAGGCTCAGAATCGTTCGCGCCGCGATCACGATGGGATCAATGGCCGTCTGCGGCGCCGAGCCGTGTCCGCCCTTCCCATAGACCACGATGCGGATCGAGTCTGCATTGGTGTTGTAGGTGCCGGGAGTGATCGCGACCATTCCAGCAGGAAGTTCGTTGCCGACGTGCAGAGCCACGGCCACATCCGGCTTTGGGAATCGCGTGAACAATCCGTCACGGATCATTCCGTCGGCGCCGCCGATCGTCTCTTCGGCGGGCTGGCCAATCAGCATCAGCGTGCCGTGCCAGGCGTCTTTGCTGCGGGCCATGATTTCGGCCGTGCCGAGAAGAGAAGCCATGTGCAGATCATGCCCGCAGGCATGCATGACGGGCACGTCGCGTCCGGCGTCGTCTTTGGCGCGCACTTTGCTGGCGTAGGGCAGGCCGGTTTTCTCTTCGACCGGCAGCGCGTCGAGTTCGGTGCGCAGCATGATGGTCGGTCCGGCTCCGTTTTTCATAATCGCGACCACGCCCGTGCCGCCGACATGTTCTGTCACGTCATAGCCGGCGCTGCGCAGGCGCGCGGCCAGCTTCGCCGCGGTTTGCGTCTCGTGCACCGACAGTTCGGGATTCTGGTGCAGATCGAGATAGAGCGCGTGCGCATCCGGGTAGACTTTTTCGATTTCGGTGGAAGTAGGGGCCTGAGCGGCAGCGAGAGCGGTGAAAGATGCCCACAGCAATAGTGTGTGACGGATCATGGCTCCGGATCATATCGCGAGAGCACGGCAGCCGCAATCGGACACGGTGCTCTGGAAGGAGCCTGCAACGGCTCATTCCCGAATGTGTCCACCTGTGTTTCCGGCGACTCAATTCCCCTGCTTGCAATTTTCCGCCGGGTGTACAATTTTCCTAGACAGCTCCTGGTTGCGCGACTTCGTTCAGCAAGGCCGAGGCGCTCATGAACGTTCACGTTAGCTACCGTCTTCCTAAGAATCCTTCCGTCGAGAAAGACATCCAACATCAGATCGAAAAGTTGCGGAAACGCCTGCAGGTCTTCCGTCCCGAACTCATCCACCTGAAGGGAGTAGTGGAAGAGATTTCGCCGCGCGAAGGCACCAGCGTGTCCTTGAATCTGCGCCTGCCGTCGGGTCAGTTGGCCGTGCAGACCAAGGCCCCGGCGGCCGCCGCTGCGGTGAAGAGCGCGTTCGAGGACCTGCTGCAGCAGGTCAACAAGCACAAGGAGATTCTGCGCGCTTCGCACAAATGGCAGCGCGGCCGGCGCGGAGACGCCGCTCGCACTGTTCCTCCCGTGCAGGAAGTTCCGTTCGAGCAGACGCTGGCAGCGGTATATCCGCCCATGGTGTCGGCGGAGGATGTCCGCACGTATGTGAACGCGAATCTGGGGCGGCTGGAACGTTTTGTGGAGCGCGAAATCTACTTCCGGGAGGCTCAGGAAGCCGTCAGTCCCGATACCGTGAGCAAGGAAGAAGTCATTGATGAGACGATTGCCGCCGCCCTGGGCGATGGCCAGGAGAAGCCCGAGCGGCTGGCCCTGGAGCCGTGGCTCTACCGGCTGGCCTTGCGGGCCCTCGACGAACTCTGCCAGACCGACGAAAGCAACGGCAATGCGGTGCACCTGGAAGACTCGGCGCGCCCGCGCAACGTCAAAGCCAGCGACGAGCCCGAACTGCAATTTCACCAGCCCGACGAATCCATTACCGGCGCAACCGTCATTCCTGATTCCCGAATTTCCACCCCGGAACAGATTCTTGCCTCCGACGAAATGCTCCGGCTCATTGCCTCCGCGCTGCGCGATTTGGGGTCTGGCCCGCGCGAGGCCTTCATCCTCCACGCCGTCGAGGGCTTCAATGTCGAAGAAATCGTGGGCATCACCGGTCTTCCGGGGGACCGGGTCGTCGCTTTCATCAATGCCGCCCGCGACCATCTGCGCCGTGCTCCAGGACTGGCTCGCGAGTTTCAGGGCAGACTGGCCCCCAGCAGGGCCGTTTAACCTCAGCGGCAATTTTCAGGAGGAGACCATGACATTGACCCGTGAGCAAGTCCGGGAACTGGCTCAGTTCGAAGATCCAAAAGCGGGCGCCGTGAGTTTTTACTTTCAGCCCGCCGCCCCGCGCAACAAAGCTCATAAGGAAGATGCCATCCTGCTGAAAGATCTGGCGCGCGAGGCGCTGTGCGGATTGGAGGGCCACGGCGGAAGACATTCCGCGCGGGTTGATGTGGACCGCATTTTACGTCATTCGGGAGAATTCCTCAGCAACGGCACTCATGCCAAAGCGGTGTTCGCTTGTGCCGCGCAAAATCTCTGGCGCGAGTATGATCTGCCCGCAACCCTGACCGGAACACAACTGTGCGTCGGCCGCCAGTTCCATCTCAAGCCGCTGGCTCGCCTGCTGGGCGCATTCCCGCGGCTGGGTGTGGTGCTGGTGGACCGGCACCGCGCCCGCATTTTCGATCTTCGCCTGGGCGAGTTGACCGAGCGCGAAGGCCTGTTCCAGCCGCTTTCCCGCAAAGGACGCAGCGACGGTTATGCCGGATACGATGGCGGCCACGCCCAGCGCCGCGTCAACGACGAGGCGCGCCAGCACTTCAAAGCGGTGGCCGGTGTGCTCAAAGAATCTCTGGAGAAGGGCTTATTCGAAAAGTGGATTCTGGGTCGTCAGGAGGTCCATCACTCACAGCTGGAGCCTCAGTTACATCCCTACGTGGCGCAGGCGCTGATCGGCTGTTTTCCCGCCGATGTGGCTCGCATTACCCTCGGCGACATCAAGGCCAATGCTCAGCGCATCGTCCAGTCATGGCAAGACGATCGGCGCGGCCAGTTGGTGAGCCAGGTGCTCGGCCAAGCCCGCAGCGGCGGCAGAGGAGTGACTGGTCTGCGCCGCGTGCTGCACTCGCTCGAAGTGGGAGAGGTGCAGACGCTGCTGATTGGCGAAACCTTCCAGGCGCATGCGGTCGAATGCACCGCCTGCGGACATCTGGACGCGCACATCGTGAGCCAATGTCCCGTTTGCGATAAGGCGACCCACGAAGTGGTGGACGTGGCGGAAGCGATCCTCCCCCGCGTGATTCACCGCGACATCGAGACCTTTTACGTAAAGGACGCTCCTGAGTTCGACAAAGTCGGCAATGTTGCCGCCCTCCTGCGCTTCCGTTCGGAAAACGTGCAGCCCATCGTTCCCGCCGTCGCCGATCAGCTGGAGAAAGCCGGGGCGGCGTATCCCGGCCGCCTGCGCCGGTTCGCCAGCCGGTGAACCTGGCCTTGCGGACGGCTCATCATTCGATGAGGGTGTGAACTTCCGGTGTGCTCCGTGGTATTCTTCCGCCTTCACGGGCAAACATGCGTTGAATTTCTCGTGAACACTAGTGTTTTCTGGCGCACTCGCGAATTATCAAACGAGAATCTGGCAAGCAAATCGCCCTGGGAGGTTCTGTGACTGTTTCGCGCCGCGATTTCGTGAAGACTTCGGTGCTGGGAGCGGCTGCCGCCGGCGTGAGCGGATCGGCAGCGCTGGCCGGCGTGGCCGCCGACGAACATCCGCCACAAGGCACTGCGGCCAAGCGCCCGGTCATCCTCTGCGCCAACAACGGCTTTGCCTATGTGGAAGCGGCGTATGGCTTTCTCAAGGGCGGCGGCGACACCCTGGACGCTGCCATCCGCGTGGTGAAAGGGCCCGAGGACGATCCGAAAGATGATTCCGTCGGTCTAGGCGGGCTGCCCAACGAGGAAGGCGTCGTTGAGCTTGACGCCTGCTGCATGCATGGCCCGACGCGGCGCGCGGGCTCGGTCGGCGGGGTGCGTAACATCAAAAACGTTTCCATGGTGGCGAAGGCGGTGATGGAGCACACTGGGCACGTCATGCTGGTCGGCGAGGGCGCCGAAAGGTTTGCCGTCGCGATGGGCTTCCCGCGCGAGAACCTGCTCACCGACCGCTCGCGCAAGATCTGGTTTCTCTGGAAGCAATTCCACTCGGATCGCGACTGGTGGGGGCCGGGCATTGCCGACCCGCACTGGCAACCGCCCGCGCCTCAGTCCAAGCCGCAGGCGAAGGTGTGGCGCGAACGGATCGAGCAGCTGCGGCAGGACGCCGCCGATCTGGGGATTGAGCCAGAGTTCCAGTGGCCAGCGGTGCGGCGGGTCGTGTTTCCGCCGACGGGAACGATTCACTGCTCTGTGCTGAACGAAAAAGGCGAAATGTCCGGCATTACTACCACCAGCGGGCTGGCTTTCAAACTGCCCGGCCGGTGCGGCGATTCGCCGGTCATCGGCGCGGGTTGCTACACCGATCAGGATGTGGGTTCAGCCGGGGCTACTGGCAGCGGGGAGGAAAACATCAAGGTCGCCGGCGCTCACACTATCGTGGAAAACATGCGCCGTGGGATGTCTCCGCAGGAAGCCGGCCTCGACGCGCTCAAGCGCATCGTGCGCAACTACAACAGCGATCTGGACAAGCTGCGGTTCATGGACATGACGTACTACATCCTGCGCAAAGACGGCGCCTACGCCGCCGTGAGCCTGTGGGAGGGATATTCCGCCGGGCATCCACATAAGTTCGCGGTGCATGACGGCACGCTGCGTTCCGAAGTCGCGACGCCGCTGCTCAAGGGATATTCGCAGGAATGGCCGCCGTTCCCCCCGATCCCGGAGGACTTGAAGAAGGACTCCGAGTACTTGAAGTAAACGCGGTCAGGAGATAACAGAGATGCCTGCCTGTCCTGCTGCCGCGGTGAGCCTCCGACCCAAAGTGGCAAGCGGCAGTTGTTGTTCGCGCGCAGTTTCCAGGTAGGTGGCATCATAGGCCGTCAATCCAAAAGTCTGTGCGGTGGTCACGATGCGTTGGATGGAGAGATCGTGTCCAACGTTTTCAATGGATTGAGCCAGCAAGCGGTCCAGTTCGGCAAATGCCTGAGCGCAGCGGACCGTGGTAAGAACGCCGAGTTTTTGAGCATTCACGAATCCATTCGCCACCTCGGGACGCCAAAGGTGAGGCACAACGGCACGGCCGCCTTGGAGTAGGAATCGCTGGATTCTTGCCGCCAGAGGGGCGACGGACGGATCGATAAACCAGGCTAGAGCGATCGATGCATCCAATACGAAACGTTTCAACGGCGGCCCTCTTCGATCAGGTCCTTAACCGTCATACCCTTTGGGAGGGGCTTGGCGCTCTTGCGGATTTGTTCGATCCTGGCAAACTCCTCTTTCAGATCAACCTCACTGCGGGCCGGCACCAGAAAAGCCGCTAGCTTCCCGCGACGAGTTATCCCGATTCGCTCCCCTGCGCTGGCGCGCTCAACTAACTCGGAGAGCTTCTGCTTTGCTTCAAAAAGGCCTATGTTCTTCATAACCATCTGGATGAATATCCTAGATGATTCAAAGAAATAGCCAAGTCTGGTAAGTATCTGCAGCTATCATGCGAACCTGACTTTCACATCCGGCCCCTTCTCCAAGTGGATGCTCTCAACGAACCGCACCTTGCCGGTGCGCAGGGTCATGATCACGGATGACGTTCGCGTGCCTTCGCCGAAGAAGCGCACGCCTTTAAGCAGAGCGCCTTCTGTGACGCCCGTGGCGGCGAAGATCAATTGCTTGCCGGGAGCGAGATCCTCCGCTTCGTAGATGCGCTTCTTGTCTTTGATGCCCATGCGGGCCAGGCGTTCTTCCTGATCAGGCTTTACCACCAGGCGGCCCAGCATGTATCCGTTCAGGCAGCGGATGGCGGCGGCGGTGATCACGCCCTCCGGCGCGCCGCCCGATCCCATGACCGCGTGTACGCCCGTGCCGATGACCGCCGCGGCGATGCCGGCGGAAAGATCGCCGTCGCCGATCAGGCGGATGCGCGCCCCGGCGGCTCGAATATCCGCGATCAGTTTCTCGTGGCGCGGCCGGTCGAGCACAATGACGACCAGGTCTTCCACGTCGCGATCCAGCCGCTTGGCGATGTTTTTCAGATTATCGGCGACGGGCGCATCCAGCTCGACCGCATCTTTGCAGGAAGGTCCGACGACGATTTTTTCCATGTAGCAGTCGGGAGCGTTGAGCAGGCCTCCACGCTCCGAAGCCGCGAGTACGGTGATGGAACCGGGCGCGCCGGTGGCGCAGAGATTCGTTCCTTCCAGCGGGTCCACAGCAATATCTACTTCGGGAACTCCGGTGCCGTCGGGAAACTCGGCGCCGACTTTTTCTCCGATGTAGAGCATCGGCGCCTCGTCGCGCTCGCCCTCGCCAATGACGATGGTGCCGCGCATGGGAATTGTGTCCATGGTCTTGCGCATCGCCTCGGTGGCGACTTCATCGCTAAGCTTGCGCTCGCCCTGGCCCATGGTGCGCGCCGAGGCGATGGCGGCGATTTCCACCACGCGCAGGAGTTCCAGTGCCAGGTCGCTTTCGATGTTGTCGCCGAAGCTGCGGGCTTTGCCTTCTGGACGAGTTTGCATGCTCATTGGATTCCTCTCTGTGCGCGTTTGAGCCGGGGCCTTGCGACGCGGTGACTATAGCGCACTCGTGGGGTGGATGAAAAGAAGCGCTGGCTATGATCGCAATACCGGATACACTCCAATGGCGCCGCCGTGATACTCTCCTAGCCCTGGCTCGGAACCCAGACCATGGACGATGCCCGCCCGCTGACATTCCTCTGCATTACGACCTACGAAAAAGGCCAGGAATTCATGCGCGAGTGCAAACGCCAGGGCTGCCGAGTCCTTCTGTTGACGGCTGAGAAACTGCGCGACGCCGACTGGCCGCGCGAAAGCCTCGACGACACCTACTATCTTCCGGAGGAAATCTCCATCCCCGACATCGTCAAGGCGGTGACGCATCTGGCGCGCACCCACAAACTGGACCGCATCGTCGCGCTCGATGAATACGACATGGAAACGGCTGCCACCTTGCGCGAGCACCTGCGCATTCCGGGCATGGGCCTGACCACCATGCGCTATTTCCGCGACAAATTGGCGATGCGCATGCGCGCTCTCGATCGCCACGTGCGGGTGCCGGATTTCGTGCCGGTCGTCAACCACGACGACATTCGCTACTACCTCGACCACGTGCCGGGGCCGTGGGTGCTCAAGCCGCGGCAGGAGGCGTCTGCGATCGGAATCAAGAAGATTCACGCCCCGGCCGAATTATGGCCGGTCCTTGAGCAGTTGGGTGATAAGCAGTCGTCGTACTTGCTCGAAAGGTTCGTTCCCGGGGACGTATTCCACGTGGACTCGGTCGTGTCCGAGAACGAAATTGTCTTCGCCAATGTCAGCCGCTACGGCAGGCCTCCGATGAATGTGGCCCATGGAGGCGTTTTCACGACGTTCACCGTGCCCCGGGGAAGCGATGCGGACTCCGGGTTGCGCGCCATCAACCGCGATCTGATTGCAGCGTTGGGACTGGTCCGGGGAGTCGCGCACGCCGAGTTCATTCAAGCGCATGCCGATGGCCATTTCTATTTTCTAGAGTGCGCCGCGCGTGTCGGCGGCGCCTACATCAACGAGATGGTCGAGGCGGCGACTGGCCTGAACCTCTGGCGGGAGTGGGCGCACATTGAAGTCGCCGGTGAGGATGGGAAATATCAACTTCCGCCACTTCGGGAAGACTATGCCGGAGTGATCCTCTCGCTGGCACGGCAGGAAAACCCAGACACCTCAGGCTACAACGACCCCGAAGTCTGCTTGCGGATCAAGAAGCATCATCATGCCGGGCTGGTGCTCAAATCTTCGGACCCGCAGCGGATTCCCACACTGCTCGAGAGTTATGCGCAGCGTTTCGCCGAAGAGTTTCTCGCCGTTGAACCTCCGCGAGACAAGCCCACCGCCTAGCTGTGTGGCGCGGGCGCCACCGCCGTTTACTCCCAAGTCAGTATCCGAAATCCTCTCATCCCCAACCCGGCTAGCCCAGGTCAGAAGATGTATCTCGCGCTCAACTGAATTTGCCGCGGCGGCTTATTGCCATAAGAATTCGCCGATTGAACTCGCGCGAAGCTTGGTCCTCCATAGGATGACGAACTGCAGCCCTGGAAATTGGGGGGGCAAAAAACGTGATTCGGAATACTCAAGTTGGGATGATTGAACAGGTTGAAGAAATCCCCGCGCAACTGCAACCGGTGATTCTCCGCTCCGAGTGCCATGCTCTTGGACAGACCGAAATCGAGATTCGTGAATCCGGGGCCGGTCAGTATGTTCCGGCCCTCCGACCCGAAAAGGGGAAGACCGAGAGGACCTGTCGCAGGCTCTGTGAACGCGCAGGGATTGAACCAGCTTTGTGGCACTCTCACCTCGCTGGGACCCGAGCAGCCAGGGTTCCCTGCCAACGTGCCCGGTTGGAACGGATTGCCGACCAGATTCGGCCGCGCCGGATTTCCAAATGCCGCCCCCGCCGAGCTAGCCGTGCCGGCCAGGACGACGGTGAAAGGCGATCCGGTCTGGGCGGTGAGGATTCCGCCAGCCTGCCAGTTGTCCAGAAGCCGGGCGCTCCACTTTGGGCCATGAGCCCACAGGCGTTGCAGGGGCAAGTCATACACGAAGCTGCCCGAGAAACGGTTCACGGCGTTGAAGTCCGACGGTCCGCGGTCCGCCGCGAGATCGCGCGAGTTCTGCGGCAGGCCCGAGCCTACGTTCCCACCGAAGACCGACGAGATATCGTCAAACGACTTCGAGTATGTGTACGAGAGCAGGAGAGACAAGCCGTGACTCGTCCGTTTTTCTGAGCGCAGCTGGAGCGAGTTGTAGGAGCTGTTGGCGTTCGATTCCACAAACAGGATCGAAGCGAACTGGGGATACCGGGGTCCTGTGTTAGGATCGGGCTGGTTGAGGTCCAGCACGTCGCTCAGATGCGTGCCTTTGGACCCGACATACGCGGCGTCCACCATCCAGTTCGGCAGTACCTCATACTGCAAATCGGCATTCCACTGCTGCGCGTAACCATCCCGGAACTTGGGCGAAATCATGTTGTCTTGAACCAGGCCCCCTGGTGTGCTCAAGATGTCCTGCACCGTGCACAACCCACCCGGACACGTAAGCGGATTCTGCTGAGAGAACGCCAGGTTGTAGAACGGCGGATTGATGCGCGGGAAAATATTGATATTGGCGATTGAAGAATCGTAGAAGATGCCGTAGGCGGAGCGAACCACCCAGCGTTCCGTCTTCAACGGCCGCCACGCGATACCAATGCGTGGACCAAAATCAGTCCGGGTCGCCGAATACGTTGCCCGCGGGATTCCGTTCGTGCCCGCCTGAATGAATTGGCAATCGGGAACGGGCGTGCAGGTAGCGGAGTTGGAACTGAGATCGGGCACGCTGAAGCGGTTCTTCGCCTCCACCGGGGGTGTGTTGTATTCATAGCGCATCCCTACGTTCAGCAGAAAACGCGGCACCACATGGATGTCGTCCTGCACGTAGGTGCTGACGCCATGGCTGCGCAGGCTGTTAAAAGTATTGCCGCTCACTCCGATCGCGGCGTCCGGAGCGCCAATCAGCAACTGTGCTAGTAGACACCCCGAAGGATCGCAGGATGAGCCGAAAATGCCCGCCCCGGTATTACCCAGGAATACCCACTCGCCCCGTGACAGGAAATCAAGGTAGTTGTCCAGACGAAGATGGCGAAGATCTACTCCAATCTTGAATTGATTGCGGCCGACTGTCCAGGCGACGTTGTCCGCCAGTTGCAGCGTGGTGTCATGACGATCCTGCGGATAATTCACCGGTTCTCCGATGCCATCAAAACCGCTGATCGACAGCTCCGGGTATCCGAGATCCACAGGGTTGGTCAGGACATCGGGATAACCAAGAGTCGGAGCAATGTCCAGCCCGTGACTCTGTTGTAAGACTGTGGCTCGCATGCGGACGAAGCCCAGGCGGAATTCGTTGAGCAACTTCGAGTGGAATACGCGGGTCCACTCCAGTCCGGCGTTCTGCCCATGATTCAAAGTGAAACTGCCGTATCCCGGCAGTGAGGTGAAAGCATTCACCGGGTCGAAAGGGCTGAAAAGATTGTTATCCACCAGCGAGTAATGCGATGAGACCGTGTCGGTAGCGCTGAAGTGGTGATCCAGCTTTGCGGAATAGTAATTCTCCGACTGGCGAATCACCGGAGCCGAGAGGAACGTTGTTGAGTTCACTAGGTCTGTGCCGACGTTGGCCGACGGAAACAGATTGCGGACCGTCTGGATGAACGAGCAGGAAGGCAGCGGGTTCACGCCACAGAATCCCTGCGCTAATCCCACCGCTTCGGCCCATTCCATCTGATTGGGAACGGTTGCTTGGCGGGTCGTCGCTTGCCGCAGGCGCAGTCCTTCGTATGAAATGAAGAAAAAAGTCTTGTCCTTGAACACTGGCCCGCCCAGCGTTCCCCCGAACTGGTTCCGCTGCAGGGCCGGAATGCCTCCGCACGTGTTGGGCGCGGAAGTGGCAGTGCAGGCAGGGAGGTCGAAATAATTCTTCGCATCCAGACTCCGGTTGCGGAAGTATTCGAACAGCGTCCCGTGGAACGCGTTAGTGCCGCTCTTCAAAACAACGTTGATCTGGGCTCCGCTGGCTCTGCCGTACTCGGCCGAATAATCGCTGGATTGAACCTTGAATTCCTGAATGGCATCCACCGAGGGCAGAGCCACATATTGGTTGATGTAGGGATCGTTGTTATCTACTCCATCGAGCAGGAAACTGTTCGATTGCTCGCGTGCCCCGTTCACGCTAAGCGCACCGCCCTGGGTTGAATTTTGCGATCCCTCCGCGGGAAGCTGACTGCCCGGAACCAGCAACGCGAAATCGAGGAAATTGCGCTGGTTCAGCGGCAACTCCTGGACCAGGCGGTTGTTGACCACCTGACCGAGCGTGGAGGTGTCCGTCTGAATCGCCGGAGGCGTGTCTTTGACCTTCACTTCTTCATTGGCCGCGCCGATTTCCAGCGTGAAATCCGCGCGCACCGTCTGGTCCACATCTACCGTGACGTCGCTGAAGATGCTCTTGCGAAAACCCGCGCTCTCGGCGGTGACGCGATAGCGCCCTGGCTGCAGCAAAGCGACGGTGAAGTCGCCGTCGTCATTGGTTTCGGCCTCGCGGACCGCGTTGGTGGCTTCGTTGATGACCTTGATCCGTGCTTTTGTCACCACGGCGCCGGAGGGGTCGGTGACCGTGCCTGTGATGGTCCCGGTGGGACCGCTGGCGAGAACAGGAGAGGTTAGGAAAAAGACCAGCAGTAAAACCAAAAACGAGACGGAGACGCGCAAAACAGAAGCCGGGGGCTGCTTCATCACCAAATCCTCATTTCGCCGGTCTGATCCGAAGAGTTTCGCCGGCCAGGTCAAATGTTTCGATGCAGAACGTTCTGCAAGAATCATGCTGCCCACTACGCCACAGTGTCAACCCTGCGCGATCTGATCCCTGCGGCTGGCTTCTCTGCTACTATTTGCGCATGAGCACGCCAGCCAGTGAACATCCAGTTCCCGCCGAACGTCCGCCCCAGGAACGCAAAGAGCCAGCCTACACTCTGACCGAGAAGCAGGTGGCCGAGAAGAGCGAGATCGCACGCCGCTTCCTCGAAAGCCGCGCGCGCCTCAACGCCAACGTGGACAAGGCTAACAACGTCCTGGTCAAACGCTTCTACAACATGGACCACCACACCTATCTGGAAGGGGCTCTGCCGGCTAAGACGAAAGAATTGATGGGATTGGTTGCCTCGGCCTGCCTGCGCTGCGACGACTGCATCGTCTACCACGCCGTTCAGGCCTACCGGCTGGGCGCAGCGCGCGCCGAGCTGGAAGAATCGCTCAACGTGGCGCTGATTGTGGGAGGCAGTATCGTGATTCCACATCTGCGCCGCGCCTATGAGTTGTTAGAGGAGCTCTTCAGCTAGACTGGCCGGTCTTAAGGCAATCGTCCGGCCGGCGGGGCGATTCCTTTCTCTTTCCACTCACGCAGCTCGGCAAAGCCCCGCTCGATCTCTTCCGGAGTGATGTTGCAGTGGCCGTCGTGCTCCACGTATTGCACCACGAACAAGTCGCCGGCGCCCGCAGTCCGGGCAAGTTGGGCATAATTGCTCGGCACTGACGGCGGCACGAGCTGATCGTAGGTGGTGTGAATCGCCAGCACCGGCCGCGTCAAGTGTCCGTTCGGAGTGTAATAGCGCTGGAGATAGGCCAGCGCGCCCGGGTCGGCCGCGTAGCGTTTGACGCCGTCGTTCACTGCGTTGTCGTTCGATGTCCCGGAATAGATCGTGTTGCGATTGTCAAACGGATTGCCGCCCGCGCGCTGCTCGATATCCTTGAGCACCCAGGTAGTGAAAAGCACATCGCCACCCAGATCTTTGTCATCATGGACTGCGGCAAAACGCCGCAGGGTAGCCGCCGCCTGCGGTTTGGATTGCAGTAGGCTTGCGACCTTTTTGCTCAATTTCTCTGTGACCTCGTAGTCGCCCGGAACCTTCGCCGGGTTGGGCAGTTCCTGAGGGAAGAAGTAGTCAAACACCACCCTCAGGTCAAAGGCCCGAGAGATTAGCGACGGACCATCTTCCGCCGCCCCGCACAGGTCCAGGCCCGCAGCATAGTTTCCCGGCGACTGCTCGAGGGTCATCACCGTGAGCATTCCGCCCATCGAATGCCCGGCCACGTAGGTTTCCGAAGGTGCGCCATAGTGCTCGATGAAGTACCGGCGCAAGGCCTCCGTTTCCGGAATGGCCTGCTCCAAGGCCCAGCCTCCGCGCGAGTAGCCGGACTGAATCAGCGCGTACCCGGCTTTGGTGAAGACCGCAAGCACGGGCTCCAGAGTTTTCTTCTGGTCGTAATTCACGCCGTGGTTTTCCGAGCGATAGCCGTGATAGTAGACAACCAGTCCATGGTTCCAGTTGTCGGGTACATCAATGCGGAACTCGGCTCCCTGAAGCTTGCCGAATTCGGTCTTGGCGCGAGCGCTATAGGTGAAAGACAGGATAATCAGAAATGCGATGTATTTCTTCATGCGCTCCTTCGCGTGTGTCCTACCGCGACTGCAAACCGCCTGGTCCCGAGTGCCTTAGAACGCGTCAACCCCTGTCACACTCTGCCCGATGATCAGTGCGTGCACGTCGTGTGTGCCTTCGTAAGTCTTCACCGACTCCAGATTCATCATGTGACGCATGATGGGATAGTCATCGGCGATGCCGTTCGCTCCCAGAATGTCGCGGGCCATCCGCGCGCATTCCAGCGCCATCCACACGTTGTTGCGCTTGGCCATCGAGATATGCTGCGGCTCGACTTTGCCCGCGTCTTTCAGCCGTCCCACCTGCAGCACGAGCAGTTGCGCCTTGGTGATCTCGCTGATCATCCACACCAGCTTGTTCTGCACCAGCTGGTGCGAAGCGATAGGCTGATCGCGCCACTGTTTGCGCAGTTGCGAATACTGCAGCGCCGTGTCGTAGCACGACATCGCCGCGCCGACCGCGCCCCACGCGATGCCGTAGCGCGCCTGATTTAGGCACATCAACGGAGACCGCAGCCCGCCGCTCTTGGGCAGCAGGTTTGATTCGGGCACGCGCACATCCTGCAGCGACAGCCCCGACGTTACCGACGCCCGCAGCGACCACTTGCCATGCACGTCGTCGGCTTTGAATCCCGGCCGGTCGGTTTCGACGAGGAAGCCGCGAATGCGGTTGTTCTCGTCCTCGACTTTCGCCCAGATGATAGCCACATCGGCGATGCTGCCGGAAGTGATCCACATTTTCTCGCCGTTGATCACGTATTCGTTGCCGACTTTCTTCGCCCGCGTGCGCATGCCGCCCGGGTTGGAGCCAAAGTCAGGCTCGGTCAAGCCGAAGCAGCCCAGTTTTTCGCCCTCTTGCATGGCCGGAAGCCACTTCTGCTTCTGCTCTTCGCTGCCGAATTCGTAGATCGGATACATGCACAGCGCGGACTGTACGCTGACGAAGCTGCGCACGCCGGAGTCGCCGCGCTCCAGTTCCTGCATCACCAGTCCGTATTCCACGTTTCCCATGCCGGCGCAGCCATAGCCCTTGAGCGACGCACCGAAAAAGCCCAACTCGGCCATCGGCTTGACCAGTTCGCGCGGAAAGCGTCCGGCGCGGTTGCACTCCTCGATGATGGGAATGAGATTCTCTTCGATGAATTTGCGCGTGGTGTCGCGCACCAGCCGCTCGTCGTCAGTGAGCAGCGCATCGAACTGGATGAAATCAACCCCGTGAAATGTGATGGCAGGCATGAGATGTCTCCGAAGTTGTAGCTGGCCCCAAACCAGCGCGATCAAGGCAGGTTTGCTCTGTCAGCTAAGCAGCCACCGGGCAAACATATGACGGTAGCAGGGCCAGGGAAGCGGGGTCAAACCTTGAATCACAGGGGACTTCACAAAAGCTTTGGAATCCAGCGCGGCACCGTCCGCCGGTATTCTTCGTACGACTCGCCGAACTGGCGGCGCAGAGTTGGTTCCTCGTAGAGAACGACGAAAATGTGTGCGATGAGCAGCATGGCAGCTGCGTAGATCACCAGGTGGACAGAACGAAAAAAGGCAGCTTGCCCGAGGATGGAGAGCGCCACGCCAACATACATCGGATTGCGGATGTACCGATGCAACGCGGTGGTGACCAGAAACTTGGTAGGAGCAATCGGCGCGGGAGTGCCCAGACCGCGCACGGCGAATTCCCATGCGCAGCGGAAGTAGATCGCCGCTCCCAGCCCAGTCGTCACAACCCCGAGCCAGGCGAAAGGGACGTTGGCTGGCTCGGAATATCCTCCCAGTAATCGGTATGGAATGTAAACCGCCACCGTCCCGGGGACTAGGACCGTGAAGATCACGGTATACAGAATCGGTATCGCCTGTTTGCCCATGGTTCGGCCACAGCTCCTCATGAGCCTGCCGCAGGCTTGCTTGTCCTGCCTGGCCTGCGCTTTTCCGTGCGCGCTGCGTCGAGCATAGCGGCCAGCGGCTCAAACGCCGGCGTCGGGCCTTTCCACCGCAACTGCTCCACGTCGTCGAACAGGGCGATGTCGCCGCGCAACGTGGCCAGCTTCCGGAACAACAAGGCTCGATCCCACTCGCGGGCCAGAGTCGCCGACAGGCCGCTAGCCCCTGTAACGTTCACGTGCCAATCCCGCCAGTCGTTCGGGATGGACTCCAGATGCTGAAACTTGGCCAGCACAGCCGCCGAAGACTTCGCTCCCCAACCCGGCAGTCCCGGATAACCATCCGCCGAGTCGCCCACCAGCGCGAGATAGTCGGGAATCGAAGCCGGCGCCACGCCGAACTTCTGAATCACGCCGGCCTCATCCAGGGTAACGTTGGTTCGGCGGCTTAACTGTACGACGTGCGTGCCGGACACGCACTGAGCGAGATCCTTGTCCGGAGTGCAAACCACCACCTGTTCGACCCTGGAGTCGCGGGCTGCGATCGCCGCTCCCGCCGCCAGGGCGTCGTCGGCTTCGAATTCCACCATCGGCCAAACCACCATGCCCGCCGCCATTAAGACGTCCTCCAGCAGTGGGAACTGCGCCAGCAGATCGGGTTCGACGCCTTCGCTGGTCTTATATTCCGCCCATAGGTCGTTGCGAAACGACTCGACCACGTGATCGGTCGCGACGGCAAGATGGGTTACGCCGCCTTTGAGCATCCCCAGCATCGAAGCCAGCACGCCGCGCACGGCAGCGACCTCGCGCCCCTGCGCGTCGCGCTTCGAAGGCAGAGCATAGTAGTGGCGGAACAGTTCGTAGGTGCCGTCAACCAGATAAACGTGCAAGCCGAAAACTCCGTGATTACCCTATAAGACCGGAGGCGAAGCAATCAACTCAGGGCGAGATACCGGGCTTGTGGCGACAGCCGCCCTCCGCTGTGCGCCGGCGGCCGACGACCGCCGCCCAAGACAGCCCGCGCAACTTCCTGTAAAATCATAGCCAGCGGAAGAGAGTCATTACGCAGGCAGCCTTCCGGCGGGGATCTTCAGGCTTCATCCCATCTACAATCCATCGGTGAACATCGGCCGGATTGCGCTGCGCAAATTGAAGAGTTCAGGAGAAACGGAACATGGCAGTAGGCGCCAAGATCGCAAAAACCGCAGACCGCAAGAAGGTCATGGACACCACCAAGAGCACCGATTGCCCCAAGTGCGGCAAGGCCACCCGCATCGTCAAGCGCGTGAAAGACCGCGAACGCGGCGTCCCTGGCGGGATCTACATCTCGTGCTCGGCGTGCGAGTTCTTCGAGAAGCTGTAACGCAGTCTCGAGGTTCGCGGTCGGAGGCAGGGAGTCCCGGCTTCGACTGTTTTTTATCCGCTGATCTGCCCCAGAATCGCCCGTGCCTCAGCAGCCGGATCCGCCGCCTCCGTGATCGGTCTCCCCACCACAATATGGCTGGCTCCTGAGGCGATGGCCTCGGCCGGGGTCACCACGCGAACCTGATCTCCCGTGCTGCTGCCTGCCGGACGCACGCCCGGAGTGACAATGGCGAAGTCCTCGCCAAGTTCGGCACGCAGGGTGGAAGCTTCGCGGGCAGAGGCGACCACGCCACGGCAGCCATTGGCCAGGGCGATAGCGGCGAGGCGCACCACGCTGTCTTCCACCGTGCCGCGGACCCCAATCTTTTCCAGATCGTTTCCGTCGAGGCTGGTCAGCACCGTTACTGCCAGCACCATTAATCCAGGGCGGCTCTTCGCTGCCTCCACCGCGGCCCGCAGCATTTTGCCACTGCCCGCGGCGTGTACCGTCAGCATGCTCACCCCCAACTTGGCCGCTTCAGTCACAGCGGCGCCTACGGTATTGGGAATGTCGTGGTATTTCAGATCGAGGAACACCTGCCGTCCCGACGCCACCAGATCGCGCACGATCTGCGGTCCTTCGGCGGTGTAGAGCTGCATACCGACTTTATAGGTCAATGCAGAGTCGCCGACTGCCGCCACAATTTTCTGAGCGGCGGTGGCGGTGGACACGTCCAGGGCAACGATCAGCTTTTGGCGCGGATCGTCGCCGCGGATGTTTGCCAAGGAAGTGCGATTGGGGGAGGCTGCCGGCATCCCGCTCAGTTTATGTGTTTTACGGGAGTTGTGCCAGCGGGGGGGTGATTCCAGGCAACGGTCTGGTAATGGGGCTTCTGTGAGCTTGGATTGACCACATCCAACCGTACGCGCTGCAAACCGCGGCCCCGGAACTGCAGGGCCTCTGCCGCGCTGTAGGAAACGTCAATAATGCGGCCAGGAACGATCGGCCCGCGGTCATTGACCCGCAGCACCACCGCCCGCCCGTTGCGCAGGTTGGTGACACGCACGTAGCTTCCCAGGGGAAGCGTGGGGTGCGCCGCCGTCATGTCGTACATGTCATAAGGTTCGCCGCTGGCGGTCGGTTTTCCCTCGAAATAATCGCCGTACCACGAAGCCGTACCAATTTGATACGGTTGCGGCTTGCCGGCCTGCTTGCGGACTCCGGGTTGCTTTTGAACGGAACTAAGTGGCGCTGGTTTCGCCTCCGAGTTGTTCGGTCCCTGAGCCGCTCCCAGGCTGGCGATTACAAAAGAAAGCGCCAGTCCTTGAGCTAAACGTCTTCGCATTCAGTTCTCCTCGCATACTCAAAAGTGCCCATGCCTAGGCTGGTTTTTGTGTCAGTTCTGAAATGCTATCGGCGTGCCAAACGGCTGTCAAGCCGAAATCCCGGTCGTTCGATGACCTCCTAGTAATCAAAACTAAACGTAACTCATTGGTAATTTAGGTACATGCCAGACATGCCCTTTAGTTCATGTCAGTTACGTATTTGTAAAGTGGTAAATAATCCATTGTGGATTAGAGGGTATAATTTACAAGTCCATTAAAACCAGCAGCTTACATATTTATTATTAAACAAGTGCCGTGGAATCAATCCGTTGCGCTTTCATCCCCGAAGGCGGCACCGAAGATTTTTTCCCTAACATTGCCAAGCGAAAGTGACTTTTCCACTCGGCCGATGTGAGATGCTAGGGCCAAACGGACAGTTCAAAGCCCTGTCCGAAATCCAGTGAATTATGTCCGAAAGACCGCCTGTCGTACTTTCCATCGCCGGGTTTGACCCCTCCTCCGGGGCGGGGGTCACGGCTGACATCAAAACGATCGCAGCCCATGCCTGTTATGGGGTGGGGTGCATCACTGCTTTGACGGTGCAATCCACCTCCGGCGTACGCCGGGTGGTGCCGGTCGAGCCGACCCTGGTAACCGAGACCCTGGAAGAACTGGCCACTGACCTGGAAATTGACGCTGTCCGCATCGGCATGCTGGGTTCGGGCCATGTCGTCAATGCCGTGGCCGACTTTCTCGCGTCGCCGCCGCCCAAGTCTCCAAAGAACCGCGCGAGGGGCCGTCTGCCCAACATCGTCCTCGACCCGATCCTCAAATCCTCCTCCGGCGCCGATCTCCTCGACCGTGACGGAACCCGGGTGATGATCGAGCGCCTCATCCCCTTGGCCGACGTGATTACTCCAAACGTGGACGAAGCCGCCGCGATCACCGGCATGAGAGTCACCGATCTCGACCAAATGAAAGCGGCTTCGGCCAAACTGCACGAGATGGGCGCTCCAGTGGTCGTCATCACCGGCGGGCACCTGGAGAAAGCGATCGACTTGCTGAGCTTCACCACCCGGCGAGGCGTCGAGCAGGAAGTGTTCAAAGCGGAGCGCCAAAGATCGAACTCGACCCACGGCACCGGATGCGCCTTCGCCACCGCGATGGCCTGCCACCTGGCGCTCGACCGCGGCTGGGCGGAAGCCGCCTTACTCGCCAAGACCTACGTTGCGGCAGCGATTTCTTACGGACATTCGCTTGGACGCGGAACCGGACCCGTGCACCATCTCTATCGCATGAACCAGCAGCGGCGGGCGGCGGGGTTGGGAAGCGAGTCCTAGCAGGACGTGCCCAGGATCACAGAATCCCATTCCAAGCCCAGCCTCCACAGTCACGGATTGCTGTATTTCTAAACACAGAGTCCGCGTAAGTCCAAGCTTAGTCTGAGGATTATTCTGGAGGCCGCTATGCGAAGGCGGGTTCCGCCCCTCAGTGTGCTACTGACGCTAGTACTTCTTCTTCTGGTTCCATCTCTAGCTGCCAAGACCAAGCCCAAGACCACCGACAAGCCGCATCAGGATTTCGCCAGATATGTCGAGATTCACGGAGCCGCCAAGGTCGGGAGCGACCAGTGTGCGCAGTGTCATGCCGATGTGGCCAGGGACTACCAACGCAGCCAGCACTCCGCGCGCGAGGTCGAGTGCGAACAGTGTCATGGTGCGGGCAGCTTGCACCTCGCGGCGGGCGGCTATTCGAAGGAGTCGAAGGACAAGATTGTCAGCTTCAAAGATCGCACGCCCGAGGAGGCGAACGGCGCCTGCCTGAGCTGCCATGCGCAGTCCGATCACGTGCGGAACTGGTTCTCAAGCGCACACCAGGCTCAGGATCTCAAATGCACCGGGTGTCACACCATCCACGTCTCCGAAGCCGCTGGCGGTGAGCAGCGGGCGCTGGAGTCTCGTCGCACGCAGAACGGCAAATGCCTGCAATGCCACAAGAAGCAGGAAGCACAGGGCGGCCTTCCCTATCACCACCCCATCCGCGAGGGGAAGATGACCTGCGTGGACTGTCACGATCCGCACGGGGGCAACACTGGCAACAATCTGAACGCGGCCAGCGGGAATGAACTCTGCTTCCAATGCCACGCCGAGTATCAGGGCCCATTCTCATACCAGCATCCTCCGGTGACCGAGGATTGCATGAAGTGCCACTCGCCGCACGGTTCGCCAAACCAGAACCTTCTTACCGTGAGCCAGCCCGCGCTTTGCCTGCAGTGTCATTCCGCCCACCACAACGGCGCCAGCCTGCCGCTGGTGGACCGGTGCACGAATTGCCATAACGCAATCCACGGCAGCGACATAACCTCGGCTACAGGCGGCGGCAAGTTCATTGATAAGTAGCACCCGAGCCAGACGCGATAGGAGCATGCGCGATGAAAATTCTTCCTGCCGTAATGGTTGTCCTCGTCACCGCCGTCCTGGTCGGCGGGGTCGCCCAGTGCCCCGCGCAGGCGTCCCCATCCGGCGCTGCGCCGACCTCCGAGAACACGCCGGAAGTCACTTACCACCTCACCCTCATGTTGCCCCAGTACCGGTTCGTGGACACCAGTGGATACGGGGGACGAGTGGGCGAATATGACAGCCTGCAGCAGTCGCTCGGCGGCGACATGTCTTTGAACTTCGTGGACGTCCCGCAGCATCTCACCATCAAGTCCACGATAGACGTGATCACGCGCGACGATTATGAATCGAAATCGCGCCTTACGTTCGGGAAGTGGCTGGACTTGGGGATCGAGAATCGCGGATTTGTCCGTCACCTGGATGACAATTCCTACTTCGGCGCCGGTGTGATTTCGCCCGACCTCGCACCCCCTCTTCGTATTGATTCCATCCCTCCGGATTCCTTGCTGGGCATCTGGCGCAGGATGAACAAAGCCGACGCCAGGATTCAGCTGCCCAGGATACCAGTCAAGCTCTTCGTTAAAGGAGGTTGGCAATCCCGGGACGGCACCGGTCAGATGCAGTATTTCGACATGGGCGGAAACGGAACGCTAACCGACACCGGATGCGATAACTGCCACTCCGGCTCGCAATATCGCACCTACAACTACACCACCCGCAACATTGCCGGCGGCGCTGAGGTCTCCCTGGGAAGGCTCCTGAAGCTCACCTACCAGCACGAGTTTCGCAGCTTTAACGACCGCAGGCAGAACCCCATCGGCATCTATGGAACGGCAGATCCCAACCTGGCCAATCCCCCGGAGGATATTCCCCTGACTCCGGCCGGCTACTACGTTCAAAGTGTGCTACCGCGCCATCAAACCCAGGCCGACTCTCTGCAGGTGAGCCTGGCGGTGGCCCATCACATCATCCTGAACGGCGACGTCAGCTACGCGCGGACGGCCAACTTGTTTTCCCCCGCGCCCGATCCGCGACTTTTGCTGACCGGCCATCATTCCCAAAACTCTCTCAACGCCGACGCCACGCTGACCTGGAATCCGGTTCCTCGCCTGCGGGCGGTGGCTGACTTTCATGAGCAGAACCTGATCAACGAGTTTGTGTCGTCCTATTCGCTCTCTGATCCCACCGTGTTTCACGTCTTTGGCAACCCGTCTTTGCACCGGCACTGGGCCGGTCTCAAGCTAGCCTATCGCCTGACCAAACAGACCGACCTGGAGTCGTACTACAAGCGCATGAACATCACGCGCTCCGACGCAGCTTTGTGGCCACAGTTTTCTTCGCCCCACAATACCGATCCGCTGTACGTGGTTCCGGCGAGTTTCAGCAACATCGCTGGCCTCGCCCTGCACTTCCACAGCGATCAACTGTGGAACGCGCGCGCCGGCTATGAGTGGACGGGCACGCACGACCCCGGCTACGTTACCGACCCGCGGACCAATCAGCGCCTATTTGGCGACGTCACCATTACTCCCGTTCCTTGGCTGAGCCTCGGCAACGACGCCAGCATAATCTTGCAGAAGTCGTTCCCGGTGGTGCAGCGGACGAACCGCTTCTACGCGGATACGAGTTTCGTCACCATTAAGCCCCTTCCGCAGTGGAGCATTGTGGGTGGGTACACCTACCTGCAAGACAATCTGCGGACGGATATGCAGTTCGCCAACGATTCCGCCGTCGTTCTATATACGCAGCCGCTGGTGCCTTACAAGGAGTTAGACCAGACGTATTCCATCGGCTCGACCGTCGAAGTGAAGAAGCGCATGGGTCTCCATGTCAGCGTCGCTCACTCGGTTGCCCACAGCGGAATGCGCCCGGACCTCAATCCTGCAGACTACCCGGCCTTCCAGCCGGGCACCACCGACGCAGTGTCTTTCGCCAATGCGCTTGCCATCGGCGCAGGCCCGGTGTCACAGATGTATGTACCGCAGACCCTTATCGGAGCCACGGGCGACTACCACTTCAAGTCCGGATTTGATGGTGGCCTGAGGTTCCATTACGGAAGCTATACTGACTTCATTCGTCCGGATCTAAACGGGAAACTGCGGTCCTACACAGTTTTTATGGGAAGGGTCTGGTAGGTTTGCGGGACGCACTGCAACGGCAAAGGCGCAGTTTTCTAGTTGCCGGAAGGTTTCTTCAGCAGGATCCCCGCCACAAACGCCGCCGTGGCCGCCAGCAGCCACTCGGCGCGATATAGCTGGATGGCCTGCCAATCCACCAAAGTTTTGACCGTAAGCAGGCCCACCAACAGGGCGCCGGCGACACAGCCCAGGCCCAGAATGAAGGCGAGCAACGACGCGGTGGGAAGGCCCACCCAGCGCTTGATCTCATGAAAGTGCAGGTAATGCAGCCAGGACGGAACTCGGATCAGGCTCCAGGCAAATCTCGCAGCTGATTTCGTGCGCTCGACGGCGTTTTCCCACAGGCCGGCCATTTCGGCGGCATCGGCCAGAGCCGAACCGCTGGTCGCCTCGGGACGGCGTCTGCCGCAGTTGTGGCAAAAGCCGGAGCCAAACAGAAACTCCGTGCCGCAACTGGCGCAAGCATCCGCCATGGTCACGCCCACGGTTGGGACTTGCACTGCTTCCATCGCGGCCAGTGGTGCCGGCCGCCAGAACTCCGGCTGCGTTTCTTGTACGACTTCAGACATAATCCTCGGTAAAAACCCTACTAAGTAACGGCATTCCAGACGCCAAATCCGGGCTCCTCTTAAGTTCCTGATTTAACAATCACTTGCGATTGCCCGGCAGGATTTTGATCGGGCGTACTCAGCAATAATTACGCGCGTAAACGAGTAAAGATGCGTCAGTTACGAAAGGCTCAACCACTGTTGCGCGTTGCCATCTTGCCGCACAGGCGCGGGAGGGCCGGCTATCAGGATCCCCAGAACGCGCATCCTAATCACAGCGCCACACAGTCCAGCCGAGCTCCATTCGGCGGACCGGGCGCAGACAGATTCCAAGCCTCCCGCTCCTGTGTCAGTCTGTGACTGTGCGAATTATAGGTGGCCTTCCGCCGGCTGACACGTAATGTCGAGGGCACAGGGATAACATTCTTGATTCATGGGGCGCCTTGCTTGCCAGGGATGACAAGGAACATCGCAGACCGGAGAGTTCGTTTAGACTAGAGCCACTCATCGCCGGCTGGAGGGGAACTGACCTGATGAAGTCTGTCCCACACAGACTATGCGGTACCATCTCTTTCTTCCTGCTTCTGTCTTGTCTGACAGTTGTCGGTCAGACGCCCTCGCCCGGAACTACCCATGGAGCGGCTCACGATGCGCAGACCGACGCCGCCTTCGAGCACTTCTACAACATGGAGTACGAGCGGGCCACGCAGGAGTTCGAGAAGATCCTCGAGAAGCGGCCAAATGATCCGTTTGCCATCAACCATCTGCTGACCGAAGTACTCATGCGCGACCTGTACGAAACCGGCGGCATGAACACCGGGGATTATTCCAACGACAGCTTCATCGGCCACGCGCCCCGCCCGACCGATCAGAAAGTGAAAGACCGCATCAAGGAACTGGTCCACCGCGCCGAGGCGATCGAAGAGCAGCAACTGAAGGCCAATCCGAAGAACGCGGATGCGCTGTACTGCCGCGGCGTGACCCGCGCGCAATTTGCGGTGTACACCGGCCTCATCGAGCGGGCATGGTTTTCGGCGCTGCGCAACGCGGTGGGAGCCCGCCACGACCACGAGCACGTGCTCGAACTCGATCCCAACTATTTAGACGCAAAGATGGTCGTCGGCACTCACAACTATGTGGTCGGCAACCTGCCTTGGAGCGTGAAAGTCGCCGCTGCTCTAGCTGGTCTGACCGGTTCGAAAGACAAGGGCCTTGAATATCTGCGCGAAGTGGCGAAGGGCGACGTGGAGAACTCCGTAGATGCCAAGGTGATGCTGAGCTTATTTCTTCGCCGCGAGCACCAGTACGACGAAGCGCTGGGCTACATGCAAGACCTCTCGACGAAATATCCGAAAAATCATCTGTTCCTGACCGAAGTGGCCAACCTGCTGCGCGCCGCGGGCCACCTCGACGAAGCCGAAGCCGTATACCGCAAAGTCTGGCAGAACGGCCGGGAAGGCAAGTACGGCAGCCTGCATTACGAAATGGCGGCCTGGGGCCTGGGCGACCTGCTGCGCAGCAAGAAAGACCTCGCCGGCGCGGCTGCCGCGTACGAGTTGGTGAACGCCGCCCCCAATCCCGATCCCGACATTCTGCAGAAGGCCAACCTGGCCGCCGGACAAATGTACGATCTGTTGCAGAAGCGCGACCTGGCGATGAAGAGATATGAGACGGTGCTGGCCGGCAACGCGAATACCGGTCCGGCCGACCAGGCGCGCCGCTACATCCGAGAGGCCTACCGGGAGTAGAAGGAACTTCTGATCTACAATCTTCGTAGCCTTTTGTAGGGGGCGGAGCTATGTATTGCAACTACTGCGGCAAGGTCATTCAAGATGATGCTAATGTCTGTGCTTACTGCGGCATTCGTGTCGGCGCGTCACTGGCCCGGCGGAAGCTGATCCGCCCGCGCCTGGGCCGCAAAATCGGAGGCGTGTGCCTCGGCTTCTCCGAATATTTCGACCTAGACGTGACCCTGATTCGGGTGGTGTGGCTGATTACCGCGATCATGACCGGCATCGGCTTTATTCCCTACTTCATCGCCTGGATCGTGATGCCGGAGGAGCCGCTGCTGCTTCCGGCGCCCGGGGCCGCCCAGCCCGCGCCGAGTCCAGCGGCGCCCACCGCCTAACCCAACGGAGCGCCCATGCGCGTCAGACGGATGGCATTGCGCGTCGTATGCGTCATATCTGTGGCGCTGGCGGCCGTTTGGCTCGCTCTCCGCACGATCGAGGGACCAATTGAGGAAGGGTTCCCTTACTGGCTCCAGACCAATGTGGAGAGGGCAATTGTGGTGTTCGGCTCCTTCGCGGCAATCCTCATCCTTGTGGAGCTGGCATGTTTTCTCGCGGCGCGACTGCAGCGCTGAGATCCGTGGCAGTTTCCCGCGCCGCTGTGGTTAAATCGCTCCATGCTGCAGATCAAGAGCGGCGACGCCGAAATCGCATACCGGGTGCTCGGCGAGGGTCCCCCGGTCGTCCTTCTGCACCCCTTCCCGGCCCATCATGAATTCTGGACGCTTGTGGCGGAGGCGCTGGCCCCGCGCTATCGCGTGATCCTGCCGGATCTGCGCGGACACGGCGAGTCGGGCATCGGAGAAGGGCCGGCGACCATGGAGAAGCATGCGGCTGACATTGTCCGCGTGATGGACGATGCCGAGGTTGGCCGCGCTCCGATGATCGGAGTTTCCATCGGCGGATACGTCTTGTTCGAGTTCTGGCGCAGACATCGCGGCCGCGTCACCGCGCTCGGCCTGTTCAACACAAAGGCCTCCGCCGACGGCGCCGAAGCCCGCGCTGGACGCCTGCAGGCCGCCAACGATATCCTCGAACGCGGCACCGAGCCGTTCTTCGAAACCATGATTCCGCGCCTGCTGGGCAAAACCACGCGTGAAACCCGCCCTGACCTCGTCGAAGGCGCGCTGCGCATGATGCGCAAAATGTCGCCCGACGATGTCGCGCAAGTGCAGCGTGGCATGGCCGACCGCCCCGACTCAGTCGAGACGTTGAAGACCATCAACGTGCCTGCCTTGATCGTCACCGGCGACGAAGATATCCTTACGGGCTTGAACGAAGCGGAGTTGATGCGCCAGCACATCGCCGGCAGCGAACTGCGCGTCATTCCAAAGGCTGGGCACTATTCGTGCTGGGAGCAGCCGGCCGAAGCCGCCAGGCTGTTGCGCCAGTTTCGGGATGGCGTCTGATTGTTGTGAAGAAATCTTTCCTGGCGGTCTAGAATCGTGGCGTAATGAAAAAATTGTCTGTTCTTATCTTCCTGCTGGCGATTCCCACGGCCATGCTGTCGCCGTCGCAATCGAAGATGCGGCCGCAAATCCTCGGCATCGATCACGTCTGTTTCTATACAACAAACCCAAAGGGCGTGGAGAGCCTCTACGGCGGCGTGCTCGGGCTCCCCTCCGCCGATCCCATCGAACCAGGTCAGGCGCTACGCTACGTCGTGGGCAGGCAGTGGATCGGCTACAGCCCGGCGCCCGATCCCAAGGCCGGGGACCGCATGGATCACGTCGCTTTTGCCACCGACAAGGTTGCCGCGCTCCGCCAACTTCTTCTCCACGGCGGTTTCAAGCCTTCCGAGATCGCAGTCCGCTCTGACCACAGCCTGAGTTTCACGATGAACGATCCGGAAGGGCGCCGCATCGAATTCGTGGAGCGGAAGGACACAACGGCACCGTCGTTGCCCTCAGCAGTGTCGCGTCACATGATCCACGCGGGCTTCGTCGTCTATCACAAAGAGGCAGAAGATGCCTTCTACCGCGGGTTTCTCGGGTTTCATCTCTACTGGCACGGAGCCGACAAGCCGGGGACGCCCGACGACTGGGTGGCAATGCAGGTGCCCGATGGTACCGACTGGCTGGAGTACATGCTGAACCAGCCTGCTCACATGGACCTGCAATTGACCGGAGTGATGAACCACATTTCGCTCGGCGTCGACATGGAACACGCACAGGCGCTCATGGAGGGCCACGGGTGGAAGCCACACGGGGATGAGCAGGCCGAGATCGGCAAAGACGGCAAATGGCAGCTGGATGTGTTTGATCCCGACCTGACACGCGTTGAGCTGATGGAATTCAAGCCGGTGCAGAAGCCGTGCTGCAACGACTTCACCGGACCCCATCCGTCAGAATGATCCCATCCGCATTCGGTGAATTTGTTAGAATCACTTCGCCATGACACCCACGATGACTGAAACCGTTTTGGTGCCCCCAAAAACTGTGGTCAGCGCCAAGGGCGACGGGGCTGCCGTAGAAGTGAGCGGCGCTCAAAACCGCGTTTTCCTTTTGACCCTCAGCATTACGAAGATCATTGAGCAGGAATCGCTCGATGTCAGCATCTTTGGGTCGGCCGACGGAGCCACCTGGGATGCGAAATCGGTTGCTTCGTTTCGGCAGGAGTTCTATTGCGGCGAGTTCGTGTTGCTGCTTGATCTGACGGCGCATCCCGATGTGAAATTCGTGCGCGCTCACTGGGACGTCGCGCGCTGGGGACGCGGCACCGAGACGCCGATCTTCGAGTTCGGCCTGTCCATGAAGGAAGTGCCGGCCAACATCCTGAAAGAAGCTGCCGCCGAAGCTAAAGCGATGGTTTAGGGATTTTAGATTGTTGATTTCAGATTGCAGATTGAAAAACCACGGCGGCATCGTTTTCAATCTGCAGTCTTTAATCTGAAATCTACAATTTGCAATCAGCCATTGCCCGCCGAATTCACTGAATCCAATCAGCTATATTGATCTCAGCATGAAAAATGCCTCCCAAGTCATCGTGCGCCCGGCGCGCAACGTGCGCGGCAGTGTGCGGCTGCCCGGCGATAAATCCATTTCGCACCGGTACTCCATGCTGGCGGGCATTGCCGAAGGACCTTCGCAGCTTGAGAACTATTCGACCGGCGCCGATTGCGCCAGTACGCTCGGCTGCATGCGTTCGCTTGGCGTGATGTGGGAGCGCGAATCTGGCGGAGAGAACGTCATCGCCGTACAGGGGAAAGGCACGTCGCTCGCTGCTCCGGGCGAACCGCTCGACTGCGGCAACTCCGGCTCGACCATGCGCATGTTGTCCGGCATTGTCGCGGGGCAGAAGTTCACGAGCGAAATGATTGGCGACGAATCCCTCTCGCGCCGTCCGATGGAGCGGGTCATCAAGCCGCTTTCCACCATGGGGGCCCAGATCAACTCCCGCGATGGCAAGCCGCCATTGCACATCACCGGCGGATGCCTCAAGGCCATTGACTACAAAATGCCCGTCGCCAGTGCGCAGGTGAAGTCGTGCCTGCTCTTTGCGGGATTGCTCGCCGACGGCGAAACGCGCATTGAAGAGCCGCTGCGCACCCGCGATCACAGCGAAGTCGCATTGCGTGCGTTCGGTGCTCGACTGGAACGAAAGGGCCTTGGTCCGGGCGGGGAAGTGCGCATCCGCGGTGGCCAGCGGCTGCGGGGCATCGAAACCCGAATCCCCGGAGATCTTTCGAGCGCGGCATTTTTTCTGTGCGCGGCCGCGCTGTTTCCCGGTTCGCAGCTGACTGTCCCCAATCTGCTGCTGAATCCGACGCGCGCCCGCCTGCTCGACATCCTGGCCCAGATCGGTCTCAAAATCTCAGTAACCCAGCTCGAAGAGATTCACGGCGAGATGGTGGGCACACTGCAGATCGAAGGCGCCAGACTGAAAGGTGCTACTATCGCCGGCGCCGACTCGGCCGCGCTGATTGACGAAATCCCGGTGCTGGCCGCGATCGCGCCCTATTTCGAGCAGGGCCTCGACGTTCGCGATGCGAAGGAACTGCGCGTGAAGGAGTCGGACCGCATCGCCGCGGTCGCCACGAATCTGCGGCGGATGGGCGCAGATGTAGAAGAGCGCGAGGACGGCCTGAAAATCCCCGGCGGCCAGACTTTGCGCGGCGCCGAAATCGATGCCTTCAGCGATCACCGGATCGCCATGGCCTTTGCCGTGGCGGCACTGCGCGTCAACGGCGAGACGCTGATCCACGGCGCCGAATCGGCCGCGATTTCCTATCCCGCCTTCTTCCAGATGCTGGACGAAGTGGTCGAACGCTGAGATCAAAGTCAGGGCTCCGAAGGTAACCTCCGCGCCTTCCGATTCCCTGCGTCATCTACCCGGACCTTCGCCTGTGATAAAGTATGCCCACCAGAAGGCCGGGCCGTGGGGGCCCGTGCCGATTGCAGAAGTTTCCCCTTCGTCCAGAAGGAGTGTACTATGCCCACTCTCCGCGATCTCGTGAAAGACCGCAAAGTCTATTCCGTCGAGGCAACGCGCACCGTACTTGAAGCCGCGCGTTACATGATGGAGCACAATGTCGGCGCGGTGCCGGTGTTGCGTAACGGTGAGCTCGCCGGCATCTTGTCGGAGCGCGACATCATGAATCGCGTGGTGGCCGTGGGACGCACTGCCGGCACCACCGCCGTTTCCGAAGTCATGACCGCCAACCCGCGCGCCGTTGCAGCCGACGAGAGCATTGAAGACTGCCTGTTCATCATGCGCGAGTTCGGCTTTCGCCACCTTCCCATCATGGAGGGCCGTGAACTGAAAGGACTGGTCTCTCTGCGCGATGTGCTGATGCACCAGGCGGCAGAGATCGAGCGCCAGACACGGAAAGCGGCCTCGTAGAAACTAGACCCGAGACTTTACTGTGCCGGCGCTGTCACGGACAGAGTCACGGTGGGACTGGAGGTGGTGGAACCGGTGTTGGTCGAAATCACACCGTTCGCGTCCACTCCCTGGATGGTGAGCGTGTAGTTGTTGGCGGGAGTAATGCCGTTCGGGGTGCTCTTTGTGACGCCCGTATTGCCGCAGGCGGGCATCAACAGCAACGCTGCGCTTACGATGAACAGGGCCAGCAGTCCCCAGGCTCTTCTAGAGCGCTTTCCGCCCGTGGCCGCGCCCAGCCCCGCGAAGGCCAGCGTGGGCAGAGGCAGCCAAAGAGCGTAAAGCCCGCGCGGATGTGCGACACTCCCCGTAATCACCGGACCATAGGTACTAATCGTCAGGGTTGATGTGACGGTGGTGGGCCCAGTGATCTGCACCGCCGGCGGGTTGAACGAGCACACGGGAGGAATCGTCACCAGCGGTGTAATGCTCGCGCACGACAGTGTGACTCCGCCGGACGGGCTGATGTACCCATAGACAGGATTGATGTTGATCGTGCCCTGAGCCCCGTTGCCGGCCGTGACGCTGCTCGGCGCCACCGCCTTGGCCACTGTGATATTGAACGAAGGCGTCACCGGAATGACCGAGAGGCTCAGGGTCTTGGTCGCAGTGTTTCCTGAACCATCCGTGCCCGTGATGGTCACCGTGTACGCAATTGTGCTGGCGTTCCCGTTGGACGTGATCGTGGCCGAGGCGCCGCCCGGAGGCGTCACTACCGACTGGCTGACCGCGCACGCCGGGGTGGTGGCCGGCGCCGTCTGTTGTGGCGTGACCTGGCAGGCGAGACTGACCGAGCCGGTAAAACCGGGATCCGAACTGACCGTGATATCCGCACTTGCCGTGCCGCCGGGGAGAATCGCATCCGGCGAAAACTGCGTCGCCTGCACCGAAAAGCCGGGCGTCTGCGCCGCCGCCGGCAGCAGATAGACCAGCAGCGTCGCGATGCCCAGAGCGCAGGCACCGCAACGCCCGAATTTCCAGATTGAAGTTGACGACTCAGATTTCCGCATCAGCCGATTGGGTATCAACTTACTTCGATTCCTGGGGCGAAGCAAAGGCTGCCCGCTGGTTTGAATCATCCATACTACCTCAACTGCTGCGCGAGGGGCGAACCCGAAGGGTTCGAAAGAGTGCCTTGGTTTGGTGCGTTCCCCTGGAGTTTACGGAACCGCAACGATCACCCCGGTACAGGTGGCCGAACCCTGCCGCCGATAGCTGTGCGGGGCCGACGAGTCAAAGTAAAGCGCGTCCTGGGCTTCCAGCGTATAGTCGTCGCCACCGATTCGCACCACCAGCGTGCCGCTGAGCAGATAAAGAAACTCGACTCCCGCGTGAGAGTGAGGCTTCGCTTTTTCCGCGGCCACCGGCTGAAAGTCGGCGAGATAGGCATTCAGTTTACGTTCCGTCGAACGATAGTCCAGACTCTCGAAATAGTATTGAACCTCCTGCGTGCCCGGACGCTCGGGAAAGCGCACCCGTTCGCCGCGGCGCACAACGCCCACCACCCGGCGCTGACGCTCGTCGGTGAAGAAGTAGTCCAGACCGACGCCGAACACCATGGCAATCCGCAACAGCGTCGGCAGCGTGGGGAACAGCTTTCCTCGTTCCAGTTTCGACAACAGCCCGGCGGAAAGCCCGGTATGCTTGCCCAGTTCGACCAGGCCCATGCTCTTGCGCAGTCGTAAGGTACGTAATTTTTCGCCGATGGAATAGCGGCCAAGGGTCTCAGAGAGGGTATCGGTGCGTGCGTCCACTATTTCAGTATACTAAAAATATTGTTCACTACAAGAAATCCAAACCGATCACCCTAAGCTGCTCGAGCGCAGCCCTCCCTGCAAATAAGAACCGCGCCGCCCGCTCTTGCGGACGCGGCTCGCAGATTCTCCTAACCCGCCTTCAGTGCGGCTTCTTCTTGTTGAACAGGCCGGTCAGCCCGCTCAGTGGGTTATCCTGACTCGCATTCTTTCCGCCGAGCACTCCCTTCAGCAGCCCCGTGGCCATTCCTTTCACGTCGGGAACGAACTTCGGATCGGAGGTGGTGCCTTCGACCCCGAAAGGAACGCCCAGGCCGCTGACGCTCGCATTCATCTTGAACGCCAGTTCGTTGGCCGGACTCACCGTACCCGCTCCGGTCAGCACGCCGATCGAGGGTACGGTCAGGTTGATGTTGTCGGCCCGCGTGCCTTCGGGCGCGACCCGAACCTGGGAGCTGAAGTTCTGAATCGTCGTATCGTTGCCGGTCTGCTTGCCCGCGAGCGCAGAGATCGCGGCGAGTTTCGATCCCAGATCGAAGTTCGCCAGAGACGAATTCTCCAGCCGGACCGTCCCCGACGTCACCAGTTTGTCCACCGGACCGGCAATCGCCAGTTCGGTGCTCAGGGTGCCGCCCTTCAAAGTGGCCTTGGGAGGCAACACCACGCCGAGCGCGGGCAGCATCGCTTCCAGTTCATCCACGGGCATCCCCGGGCCGTTCAGCTTCAGGTTGACGGCAGTGACTTTGCCGCGTGCATCGTAACTTCCGGTGAGATGAGCGACCGCTTTTCCCATGGCGATATCGCCCTGAGTGATCCGGCCTTCCTGTTTGGCAAGGTTGTGGACGACCGCATAAGTCAGTTGCACGAGACGGCGGGCCGGCGATCCCTTCGCGACGACCTTCAAATCAGTTGCCTTAAGCGTGCCGTTGGTTTTTGCCTCGTGGCCATCGGAACTGAGCGTTTCATCCAGATCGGCGATGCCGGAAATTCCCGAGGCGGGATCAATGAATCCAGACTCGGCCAGGTTGAGTTTCTGCACCGAGACTTTGGCGTCCAGCGGCGTGAGAGCTGCGTCAGCAGCGTCAATCGGCCCGGCCTTACCGTCGAGCTTCAGGCTGCCCCCACCCGGCAGATCGGCGGTCAACTTAAAAGGGAATGAGGACGCGAACGAGAAGTTTGTGACTTCAATATTCACCTTGTCATAGACTCTCGCTTTCTCCGGCGATCCCACCCGCGACACCGTCAGCCTGCCATCCGAGATCGTCAGCTTGGCCACGGAGACGTTCGGATTGCTTGCTGGCCCGGCTGGTGCTTCCGTCTTGGGGTTACTGCCTCCAAGGCTTGAGAAATTCCATTTCTCCCCGTTCTCCGATTTCACCAGATTGATCTCCGGCTGGCTCAAGGTTATTTCCGTGACCTTTAGCGTCTTGGAGAAAATCAGCGGGATCATCTCGACCCCGACCTTGAGCGACTTGGCCTGCACAAAAGGAGTCTTGCCAAAGGCCGGATCATCGGCGATGGAAATTTCATCGGCCGAGACGGCACCCGAAAACAGCGACAGCGAAAGGTTCCCTACTTTGACCTGCCGGCCCAGCGCGCTCGTGAGCTCAGATTCGAGCTTGGGGCGGAAAGTGTTGACGTCAACCAGAAAAGGCAGCGCGACGGCAATGACGATGAGAATCCCAACTACGATAGCCACGATTTTCAGGATGCGTTTCACGGTTGATACCTCCTTGCGAGGGCCGGCTGGCTTGCGGTCGCGGTGGCGCGGATAATCCCTGGAGACGCCAGTGTATCACTCGTTATCATCTGGGCACCGCGTCGCGGACCGAAACTGTTGCCGGCGACAGCAGACGCCAGGAGCGTCTCTGCTGTGATTCGCGTCCTTGACACTGCTTCGACTCTCTGCTGTAGTGGCGGCCAGCGCTCGACCAGGAATTCAGGCGACCCCGACTCTTGACGAAGAACGATAAGGCAGTCGCTCCCGGAGCAAACGTTGCGATGGTGACCATTCGGGACGTGGCCAGGAAAAGCGGGTTTTCCTCGACCACGGTTTCCATCGTTTTGAACAACGCGCCGCTGGCCCGATACATCCCGGCCAAGACGAAGCAGAAGATCGAGCGTGCGGCCCGCAATCTCGGGTACCGGCCCAACCAATTTGCCCGTTCGTTGCGCAGCCGGCGCAGCCAGACCGTCGGGGTCATGGTCTTTGACATGACTGATCCCTACTGCACCCTGGTCTTGCGCGGCATCGAAAATACCCTGTACCAGGCGTCGTTCCTTCCCATCCTTACCGATGTGCACAACGACCGGGGCCGCTTCGAGCGCTACCTGGAGATGCTGCTCAACCGCCGCATCGAAGGCCTCATCGTGCTGGCCAACTGGCTGTTCGTGGACATACACCTGCTGGGTGATCTCGAGAAAAGCAGCATTCCCACCGCCATGATCGGCTGCGAACTCGAAACCGAGTCCATCAGTTCGATCATCGTGGATAACCAGGTCGGTGGGCGCATCGCGCTCGATCATCTGTACTCGCTCGGCCATCGCAAGATCGCCTGCGTCCGCGGGCCCCGGGCGCTGACCGACAGCGCTCCGCGCTGGCGCGGGGTTCGCCAGGGCGCGAAATCTCACGGGCTGGAACTGGATCCCAGGCTGATTGCGGAACTGCCCGAGTCGCGCGATCCGCTCTCCAGCTTCGAAGCCGGCCAGAAACTGACTGAAGATCTGGTCCGAAAGAAGCGCACGTTTACGGCCCTGCTGGCCTTCGACGACATGACCGCCTTCGGGGCGATCCGGGGACTCACGCGAGCGGGCATCCGCGTCCCCGAGCAGTGCTCGGTCATTGGCTTCGACGACGTAGCCGCATCGGCCCTCTGTACGCCTTCTCTCACCACGGTGCGCCAGCCCATGGAGGCCATGGGAGCGTCGGCTGTTGATATCGTGGTGGAAGGTATCAACGCCCTGCTGGAGAAGCGCAAGACGCGAGCCATTCACCGCAGAGTAGCTCCCGAATTGGTAGTGCGGGAATCAACTGGAAGACTGCCCTAGGGCGGTCGCTTGCTGTCAAGGGTCGCCGAAGCTGGAGTCTGCGAGTATGCTTTCTCCTTGACAATGGAATCGCGAGAACAGCACTATTGATACGTTTTAATACTAGGAAAAAACACAGTCTGAACAAACATTTCCGCCGGGCGAGCCGCCCTTTCGGCAGTCTCCTTCGCCCGGCAGGAGGTCAATCATGGACCATCGCCGACGCCCTCGCATCGCGATTTTTCTCATGCTGCTCTCACTGGCGCCAGGCCTCACCTGGGCAGGCATCAACGGCAGCATTTCAGGCCTGGTGACCGATGCCAGCGGTGCCGTGGTTTCCGGCGCCTCCGTGACTGCAACCAATACCCAGACCGGGGTTCAATCGAAGGCGACCACAGACGCCAAGGGTTTCTATAGTTTCCCCGCGCTGCTCATTGGAACCTATGACGTTGAGATCCGCCAGGCCGGTTTCAAGACCTTCCGCCAGACCGCACTGGCGATTGATGCTAACTCCGCGCTGCGGGTTGATGCTGTTCTGCAGGTCGGGGCGATCAGTGAAAAGATTGAGGTCTCCACCGATACGGTTCATGTCGAGACCGAGAGCACGCAGATGGGCGAGGTGATCTCGGGCAAGACCATGACCGCCGTGCCTCTGAACGGAAGATCCTTCACCGACTTGCTGGCGCTGCAGCCCGGTGTGTCTCCCTACAGTGCCAGCGACACTGGCAGCACCGTGAACGATCGCCCCGTGGACGGCGGACTGAATGCGGGCAACCAGTCCGTCAACGGACAACGCGAGGCTTCCAACGGTTTTATGGTGAACGGTTCGAGCGTTGAGGAGGGTAAGAACAACGGGGCCGGCATTGTCCCGAACCTCGATTCGATCGAGGAATTCCGCATCATCACCAGCAACTTCGACGCTGAGTACGGGAACTACAGTGGCGGCCAAATCAACGTCGTCACCAAGTCCGGAACCAATGCCTTCCACGGAAGTGTATTCGAGTTTTTCCGAAACCCATCGCTGAACGCCACGGAATACTTTGCCACGGCGCCTGCTGATCTCCACCGCAATCAGTTTGGCGGGACCTTCGGCGGTCCGATCCGGAAGAACAGCACCTTCTTTTTCGTGGATTATCAGGGCTGGCGGGAGACCAACGGGGTTACGATCAATAACCAGGTGCCTTCGACCGCGAACTTTGGCGGCTTCTTCCAGGATCGGGCCTTCAGCAACAGCGTAGATGCCAACGGGAATCCGATTGCGTCCACGATCTCAAGCGAACCCGCCTTTGAGAACCTTCTCGCCAGCCGCCTGGGATATGCCGTTAACGACGGCGAACCGTTCTACTCCAGCACATCCCTGATTGACCCCACGACGATCAATCCGGTCACAGGCGCCGGATCTTTCTACGCCTCCAACTGCACGACTTCGTCGCAGTGTGTTTTTCCGAATGCGAGCATCCCAAAGGCCGCCTGGTCGCCCGTGGCGACGGCCGCGCTGAACTTGGGCCTCATTCCGCAACCGAACGCAGCGAGCAACTTCTACGCTACGTCCAAGTACATTCAAACCCTGCGCGACGACAAGGGAGGCATCCGAGTTGACCAGAGCACAAATTTCGGAATGCTGTTTGGCTACTATTTTGTGGACGATTACGTTCAGAACAATCCCTATCCCAACGCAGGCGGCGTGCCCGCCACTACCTTTAACTACAACGGCGTAACCACCGGACGCGCCCAGATGATCAACCTGGGCGACAACAAGAACTTCGGCGCGTATTCGGTAAACGAGTTCCGCTTCAGTTTTGTCCGCAACGTACTGAACCTGACGAGCCCACAGGGAGGGGTCGGGCAAAAGTATTCTCTGTCGGCGTTGGGATTCGACACGCCTTGGACCAACCCGGCAGGAGGCATCAGCCCCATCTCGCCGAGTCTGGAGGGCGTGCCTACTTTCAGTTTCAATACGTTCACCGTCGGACTGCCTATCGTCAGCACCCGCCAATACAACAACTCATTTCAGGTGGTGGATAGTTTTTCTAGGGTGCTCGGGACACATACGATTAAGTTCGGCGGGCAATTCCACTACGATCAGATCAACGAGCGGAACTACACTTACGAGAACGGCGGTTATACCTTCAACGGCAGCGAAACTGGCATTGATTTCGCAGATTTCCTGATCGGAGCTGCGACTACCTTTACCCAGGCCAGCCCCCAGCTCCTCGACTCACGCACAAAGTACTACGGCTTGTTTGCTCAGGACAGTTGGCGCGTGACCTCCAACCTGGTTTTCAACTACGGCCTGCGCTGGGAAGCCAGCATGCCCTGGTACGACACGCAGAATAAGACCGAAACCATCATTCCCGGGCTGCAGTCGGTGAAGTTCCCCGGAGCGCCCTTGGGCTACGTGGTTGCCGGCGACAAAGGCGTTCCGCGCACGCTGGCGCCCACCCAATGGCACAACTTCTCGCCCCGTCTGGGATTGGCCTATTCGCCCAGCGCTTCTTCGGGCCTACTTGGAAAGCTATTCGGCGGGCCGGGACGCACCAGCATCCGTGTCGGCGCAGGTTTGTACTACACCGCGGTCGAAGATCTCTCGCAGTTTCTGGAAGTGGGCGATCCGCCTTACGGGCTCTACTTTGGAAGTTACGCTCCGCCGCTGCTGGAAGCGCCCTACAGCATCCGCGCTACAGGATCGCAGGTGTCCGGCTGGCCGCGTTTCCCGTTCCCGTTTCCTCCGACCAATGTCTCGCCTTCCAACCCGGACACAAGTTTCAACTGGCCGGGTGTAGAGCCGCTCTCTTACGACTGGTCTTTTGACAGCCGCAACAAACTGCCCTATTCGGAGCACTACGAGTTCTCGATCCAGCGCCAGATCAGGGAGAACACTGTTGCCACCATCAGCTACGTAGGAAATCAAGGACATCGTCTGGTGAGCGCCGTGGAAGCGAATCCCGCCAACCCGGCCCTCTGCAAGTATTTGAGCAACCCGGCAAACCTTGACCCCAGCGGCGACACAACCCCCTGTGGCCCGATGGCCGAGACTCCAAGCAACGGTCCCTGGATCACCCTGCCTGGACCGTCACCCTTCGCAGGAAAGACATTCCAGAGTTCCCGGCTCCTGGGGCCGCTGTTTGACACCAACCCCTTCGTCTCCACGACGGCTAACTCCCGCTACAACTCGCTGCAGGGCAGCCTGAGACATACTGCCGGCTCGCTCAGTCTGCTCGCCGGTTATACGTGGAGCAAGTGTATGGACAATGCTTCCAGCCTGCAGGATTCAACCAATCCATTCAATCCGCGCCTGAGCGAAGCTCTGTGTCTTTTCGATGTCACACAACATTTTGTCGTCAGCTACAACTGGCTGATGCCGTTCGATCGGCTGGTCTCCAGCCGCTGGGCAAGGCAGGTGATTGGCGGTTGGAGTTGGTCCGGTGTAACAACTTTCGCCACCGGGCTGCCAATCGGTTTGGCGGAAAGTGACGACAATTCGCTGATTGGGGCAGTCGCTGCCCCCGTGGACGTTCCCAATTTTGCAGGCGGCAAGGTTCTGGGCGACACCAATCCGCGCCACGGAAATCCGTACTTCAACACCTCGCTGTTCAGCATCGAACAAACCGGCCAGTTCGGAAATTCCCGCCGGGCGTTCTTCCATGGTCCGGGACTTAACAACTTCGACACGGCGCTATTGAAAACCACCAAATTTACCGAGACCAAGGAACTCCAACTGCGCTTTGAGGCTTTTAACGTGTTCAACCATGCCCAATTCGGCGGCCCCAGCGGATTGATCAACGCCGGATTTCCCAACATCGTGAACGGGGTGAATCAGGGAGGCACATTCGGCATGGTCACCAGCGCCAGGGCCCCGCGCATCCTCCAAATCGGAGCAAAGTTCCTCTTTTAGCCCTGCGGGTTCCGGTGGGACCGGCTAGCGCACTTGCACACGCTCGGGGACGGCAACCGCCTCCAACGCCCGCTCCAGATCGGCAATCAGGTCGTCGGCACTCTCGATTCCGACAGACAGCCGGATCATCTGCTCGGTAACCCCCATCTTTTCGCGGTGCTCGGGCGAGATCATCAGGTGCGAGGTGAGCACCGGGATCGAAACCAGCGATTCCACGCCGCCCAGGCTGGGAGCCAGGGTAAACATCCGCATCGCCTCGCTCACGCGGCGCGCATCGTCGCCGGTGCCTTCGACTTCGAAGCTGACCATGCCGCCGCCTCCGCTCATCTGCTCGCGCGCGATGGCGTGCTGCGGATGGCCCTTCAGAAACGGATAATGCACGCGCCGCACCTTGGCATGCTGCTCCAGAAACTCGGCCACGCGCAGCGCATTCTCGTTCTGCCGCGCCACGCGCACGGCCAGCGTCTTCAATCCGCGCACCAGCATCCACGAGGCGTGCGGGTCCATGCAGTTGCCCAGCGTGGTCCGCGTTGAATGGATCTTCTCGATCAACTCTGCTCGCCCCGCGACCACGCCGCAGATCAAGTCGCTGTGTCCGCTCAGGTATTTCGTTCCCGAGTGCATGACCAGGTCAATGCCAAATTCCGCCGGACGCTGATTGATGGGCGTGCCGAATGTCCCGTCAATCATGCTGATCAAGCCATGCTGGTGCGCAATGGCCGCCACCGTTTTCAGGTTGACCACCCGCAGCGTCGGATTGGTGGGCGACTCCACGTGCAGCAGCCGGGTATTGGGCCGGATGGCGCGCTCGTGCTGGGCGTAATCGGTCGTATCCACGAACGTGGTTTCGATGCCCATCTTCGGCAGCCACTCGGCCAGAAATTTTGTAACGCCGCCGTAAATATCACGCTGCGCGACGATGTGATCGCCGGCCTTCAGCAGCCCCAGAATCGTCGTCGTGATCGCGCCCATGCCGGAGGCGAACGTCAGCGCCGCATCCACTCCCTCAAGCTGCGCGATGGTTTCCTCGGCGACCGTGTTGGTCGGGTTGCCGTAGCGCGTGTAGTAGTGATCGGTATTGGTGACGCGCAGCTGCTCTTCATTGTCGGTGACCTGAAAGGTCGAAGTCTGATAGATCGGCGTGGCAAATGGGCCGCTCTTCTTCTGCAGTTCTGCCGCTCCGTGCACGGCGGTGGTTTCCGGACGGCGGGTACGGCGTTTCATGCGTCACCTCACTTTCGAAAGGGTACTTCGGCGACGCGTTGCGAGCAAGCGGAACGCAGTCCGTTTATAATGCCCACTTCGCGCCATCAAAATGGACCTTGGAATCAAGAATCGTGTGGCCCTGATTGCAGCCTCCAGTCAGGGTTTGGGCCTGGCCACAGCCGAGGCCTTTGCCGCCGAAGGCTGCCGTGTGGCCATGTGCGCGCGCAACCGGCCGACGCTGGAGGCCGCGGCGGAAGAAATCAAAAGGGTGCACAAGGTCGAGGTACTCGCCGAAGCGCTCGACGTGACCGATCCCGCCGCCGTCGCTCGCTTCGTTGCAGACGCCGCTGAGAAATTCGGCGGCGTTGATATCTGCGTCACCAATGCCGGAGGCCCGCCTGCCAAGGGATTTCTTGCCGCCACGCTCAACGACTGGCAACGTGCCATTGAAGCCAACTTCCTCAGCACGGTTTATTTCGCACGCGAAGTGATCCCTCACATGCAGCGCAAGCGCTGGGGCCGCATCATCACCATCACTTCAATCACGACCAAGCAGCCCGTGGCCGATCTTGTGCTTTCCAATGCCGTGCGCGCGGCGGTCGTCGGACTGGTGAAGAGCCTGGCCAATGAGTTTGGTAAAGACGGCATTCTGGTCAATAACGTCGGCCCCGGCTTCACTGCGACCGATCGCCTGAAAGAACTGGCGAAAGCCCGTTCCGCTGCGACGGGCAAGAGTGAGCAGGAGCTCTTCGACGCCTGGGCGGCAGAGGCTCCGATGAAACGGCTGGGCCAGCCCCGGGAATTAGCCGAAACGATCCTCTGGCTGGCGTCGGAGCGCGCCTCCTACGTCACCGGCCAGACTGTCTTGGTGGATGGCGGCATGTACAAGGGACTGTGATGGATGTGCCGTGGCAGGACGCCATTCCCGTACAATCATAAGTTAGCCTGGATCAGCAGGCCGCGCATACTCCTATGGCAAGAAAAACAAAATCAAAATCCAGAACGCGTCCCAAGGCGAAGCCCCAGAAGAAGCGCTCTCGCCTCCAAGGTACGGTTTCGAAACAAGCCGCCAGCTCGGCAGCCCTGAAGTACACGCCCTGGAGCGCCGTGCCGCTCGAAGATCTGAATCCGCTGTTGCAGCGGCAGTTGGTCTATGGCCAGCAGATCATGCTCGCCCGCGTGCTGCTGAAGAAAGGTTGCATTGTTCCCGAGCACAGTCATGAGAACGAGCAGTTGACCTACATCCTCGAAGGCGCGCTCAAGTTCTGGATTGACGGCCGGGAGATTGTAGTCAACGCCGGCGAAACCCTCTGCATCCCGTCGAACATGCCGCACAAAGCCGAAGCCATGGAAGACACTGTGGACCTCGACGTCTTCTGCCCGCCGCGCGCCGACTGGATCAACAAGACCGACCAGTACCTGCGGGGGAAGAAGTAAGCCCGATCCATGCCGCCACTCAACAGTTCTGATCCCGGAGGGCTAAAGGCAGACTTCTGCTTCCGCTGCATTGCCTGCGGCGATCTCAGCGAGCGCGCCGGCCAGGACTTCCGCTGCCCGAGTTGCGGAGACTTGCTGGAAATCACCTACCCCGGCTGGAAAACCAAGCCGCCCGGTCCGTCGAGCCTGAAATCGGAGTGGCGCCACCGGCGTCTTTCAAACAATGCGCTGGACCTCAGCGGAGTCTGGCGCTTCCGCGATCTGCTGCCCGCGCTCGGCGACGACGAGCCAGTCATCACGCTGCGCGAAGGCAACACTCCGCTCTATGAGATGCCGCAATGCGCCCGCATCACTTCCGTCCCTCGTCTTTTCGCCAAGCATCAGGGATTGAACCCGACCAGTTCGTTCAAAGATACCGGCATGACCGTGGCCGCCACGTTCGCTCGCCGCGCCGGATTTCACTGGGTCGCCTGTGCCTCCACCGGCAACACCTCGGCATCCATGGCTGCCTATGCCGCCCGGGGCGGCATGCGCAGCCTGGTGCTGGTTCCCGAAGGTAAGATTTCCTGGAGCAAGCTCTCACAGGCTCTCGACTACGGAGCCGTCACTTGCCAGTTGCGCACCGACTTCGATGGCTGCCTGCGCCTGCTGCAGGAACTGGTACTGCACGCGCCGGTCTATCAGTTGAACTCGATCAACCCGTTTCGTCTGGAGGGCCAGAAAACTCTCGCCATCGAATTGCTCGAGCAACTCGACTGGCAGGCGCCCGAGCACATTATCGTTCCCGGCGGCAACCTGGGAAACAGTTCGGCCATCGGCAAGGCGTTGCTGGAAATGCGGGACCTTGGGCTGATTTCGCGGTTGCCCAAGCTCTCCGTCATTCAGGCAGAAGGCGCGAATGCGCTGGTCCGCACTTTGCGCGAAGCCGGCGGCAAGCAGCTGGTCAGCGTGCAGGCAGAGACGCGCGCCACCGCGATCCGTATCGGCAATCCTGCTTCGTGGAAGAAGGCCGCCCATGTCATCGCGGCAACGGGCGGCGCATGCGAGCAGGTCAGCGAGGTCGAAATCGCCCATGCGAAAGCCGAGATCGGCGCCGAGGGCATAGGCTGCGAGCCGGCTTCGGCGGTGACCCTCGCGGGCCTCAAGAAATTGCTGAAACAGAATTTTGTGAAGCCCGATGAAACCGTCGTTCTGGTGCTGACCGGAAATCTGCTGAAAGATCCCGATTACACCATCGAATTCCACCGCGGCGAGCTGTTCAAAAGCCTGAGCCAAGCAAACGCAGTGCTCGATTCTCTGCGCCGCGCGCCCATCGTGCTCGACGCGACTCTGGACGCGGTGATTCGCACGCTCGAGCAAGCGGAGAAATCCTGACCGGAATCATGCCAACGAAAAACCGAAAATCGAAACACGCTCCCCTCCGGATCGCACTTCCCGCAACCTCGGCCAATCTCGGCCCGGCCTTCGACGCTGCCGCCCTGGCGATGGATTTCTATATCAAGATCGAAGCCCACTCAGCCGGTGCGTTTTCCATCATCGCCACCGGCCGCGACCCGGAGATTTGCGGCCGCCTCGAAAACCACCTCATCCTGAATACCTACAAAGAAGTCCTGGCCGCTTCGGGCAGGGAACTTACACCGCTGTCCCTCAAAATTGCAAACGACATTCCCATCGGCAAAGGCTGTGGTTCGTCGGCAGCTGCGCGTCTGGCTGGGATCGCACTGGCAGTGCACTTCGGCGGCCTCCGCTGGAATGATGCACAGATCGTCGGCGAGGCCTCGCGCCGTGAACACCATCCCGACAACGCCTCCGCCTGCTGGATGGGCGGCCTCACCGTCGCCCGCATGAGCGGAGACGCCGAAGCGCAAGTAGTTTGTGTGCGACCGAAAGGGAAGTGGCCGCTCCTGCTCGCCGTTCCCGCGCAGGCGCTTTCGACCGAAGAAGCCCGCCGCGTTCTCCCCGTGCGATATTCGCGCGCTGACGCCGTCACCAACGTGCAGAATTCCATGCTGCTGCTCGCGGCCTTTCAGCAAGGACGTCCTGACCTGCTTCCCGCTGCGCTCGAAGACCGCATTCACCAGCCCTATCGCGCCGCGCTCTGTCCCTTGTTGCCCTGCCTGCAGGAACTGAAGGGAACAGCCGGCATTCTCGGTGTAGCGCTGAGCGGCGCCGGGCCGTCGGTGCTGATGTTTCTTGATCCCCGTGCGGCGATTCAGAAGGCGGCAATTCAGAAGACCAGCAGGCTCGTCGCTGCTCACCTTTCGGCCAACAGGCTGACCCCCGAACTGCTGCCGACCTCGATTACTCTTCGTGGAGCAGGCAAACGCTGAAATACCAATCGCCCGCATCAGATTGTTTTCAGGCCTTAGCCTGAATGTGCCATTTACCCCTCCGCCCTTTCCAGCGTAGCTTGAAAGCGTTCCCCCAACAGCCCGCGAGCAGTTCGACACATCGTCCTGCAGAGCGAGGGCGAGTTGCGAAATCGGACGGTCTCGCGTGTGCGTCCGGAAGTCCAGCAATGAAGGCCAAGAAACGACCCCTTCAGGGGAGAGAAAATCCGGCGCAGCAGAATGAGCGGGCTCGCGCGGAGATGCGCACCTTCCGCATCGCGCTCGGCACTTATGCACGACGCTTTGCCGAGCGCCCGAGTGTGAGTTTCGAAGGCCACTGCCGGAGCCTGGCTGAGAGCTTCAAGTCGAGACACCTCCGGCGCACCTAGCCTGAGTCGCCGTCACATCCGGCTGGCCGGCGGAACGATCCCATTCATCCGCAGATACACCACCATCTGGCCGTAGTGATCGAATCCATGCGACGACACCATTGCCGCCAGCCCCAGCCGCGACACCCAGCCTTCTCCCCAAGGGCTTTTTACCGTCTCCACGGCGTTCGTGTCATTGATGGTCGCGATTGCTTTATGGACGTATGCGAAAGAATCTTTCAGATACTTCAGGATGTCGGCCTTCGAGGTGACCGTCGCGGGCCCCGATTCGTCCCCGATATCGGCAGGTGGTTTCTCTTCCAAAATCGCAGCCCCCAGTTCGTAGTTGACGGCGGCCACGTGCTTGACTTGCTGAGCGTATGTGCGCACGCCCTTGAATTCACCGTTGCTCGGCGCGAACCCAAACTTGTCTTCCGGCATGGCTTCCACCGCCGGGACGAGTTCCCCCTCCAGGTTGCTGACCGTGCGATCGAGAACCTGCGTCACGGTTCGACGCTCTCTTGCTTTGCCGGCCTGCGCCGCTGCCGCCAACGTTAACGCCAGTGCCCCGCACACGACCAGAATGATCCTCTGCCTCATGATTGCCTCCGATTTTCCCCAGATACTCCGCTGCCTCCGCTCGCCGCCAGGGCAAACGGCCAATCCTTGCTCTTCCACGCACGGAACATATAAATCATCACGCCGGTGATCAGGATCAACACGGCATATCGTACTTCTTTCTGCCACATCGGGCGATTGAAAAGGATGAAAAGAAAACCAGCCGTCGCCAGCAGGGCCGGCATGGGGTAGAGCCACATGCGAAACGGCCGCGGCAAATCCGGGCGGCGGATTCTCAGCACGATCGAGCCGACAGCCTGCACCAGAAACTGCAGGATCAGCCGGATCACCACCAGGGCCGCGATCGCGTCCTTGAGCCGCAGGAAGCAGAATGCCGCCGCCACCACTCCCAGCGCCAGCAGCGATACATGCGGAAAGCGGTGCACGGGATGGACCTTGGCAAAGGCCTTGAAATAGTTTCCGTCCTGCGCCGCCGCGAACGGAACACGGGAGTAGCCCAGCATCAGCGAGAAAACCGATGCAAAAGCCGTCACCATCACCAGCGCCGTCACCAGTCGCGCCGCCCAGGGGCCATAAACGGTCTGCATAAACAGCGAGACAACGTACAGGCCGCTGTTATTTTGGCCCGACTTCAGCATGTCCCGCCAGGGCACTACGGCCAGAATGCACACGTTCATCATTAGGTATAGACATGCGACCAGCAGAATGGAAAGCAACAATGCCCGCGGAATATTCTTCCCTGGATCCTTGATTTCGTCGCCAAGAAAACAGACGTTGTAATAACCCCAGTAATCGTATGTGGCCACCAGCATAGCTGCGCCCAGCCCGGTCAGGAAGCCATGCGATAGATGAAACGCACCGGGAGGGAAATCGAAGGCCCGCGCTGCGTTGAAGTGAGTCAGTCCGGCGAAGATGATCCACCCCATCGTTCCCATCACCCCGAACCACAATACGTTCGAGAGCCGTCCAATCGCTGTGATCCGCCGGTAAAGCAGCAGCACGGTAACAAGGCAGATCAAGACCGCAACTGCCGTGCCCGGCGTGATGATCCAACTCACCTGCAGCGGGCCGGCCCACGGAATGCGGACTGCCGCATCGTGATAGGCATACACCGCTTCCAGACCGGGCCAGTAGTAGGCGGCGTATCCAGCCAGCCCAATACATCCGGTCGCAATGGACAGCGGCGCAGAAAACGACACCTGCCAGATAAACAGAAACGAAATCAGCCGCCCCCATTTCTGCGGTCCATAAATCTCGCGGAGGTAGCGATACGATCCGCCCGACGCCGGCAGCGCCGCGCCCAATTCGGCGGACACCAGACCATCACACACGGCCAGCAGCGCGCCTGCCACCCATCCCAGCAGGGCCTGCGGGCCTCCCATCGCGCCCAACACCAGCGGCATGGTGATGAATGGACCCACGCCGATCATGTCAATCATGTTCAGCGCAGTCGCGCTGCCCAGCCCCATCCCGCGGATGAGGCCGTGCGAATTGATCTCCGGATTGGCAGGGGAACCCATGCGATTGGATCGAGGCGACCAGCGCCCTAACCGAGGCCTACCGTCAACTGAGTACTGAGTACCGAATACGGAAAACCGGTTACTGCTTCCCGGCGCTCAATAGATTCACATACAGACGCACCGCGCCCGGCACTCCCGCCGGCAACTGCCGGAAGAAGGCGTATCCGGCATAGATGTATGTTCCTTTGCCGTACTGAGCCCGCAGCAAGCCGCCCTTTTGCGGATCTTCCCCAGGATCGTGACAGGCCAGCAGGGGCATAAAGTGATCGTCCCACTTGCTCATGAAATACAGCCCGCGCTCCTGCACCCAGCCTTCGAAATCGCGCGCGGTAATCGTGTTGGGAGAGTGAAACACAGGATCGTCCGGCGCCAGAATCTCCACCGGAGCTTCTTCCACCGAAACCCGCGCCCGGCTGAGTTCCGCATGATAGGGAGTGAACTTCCCGCTATTAAACTCTGGCACGCCCGTGTTGTACTGCACCACCAGCGTTCCGCCCGCGGACACGAAATCGAGCAATTGCTTGTTGCTGGCGGCGACTTCTTTCTGCGTGTCATAGGCTCGAATGCCCAGCACGATCGTCCCGAACCGGCTCAGGTCTTCCGTCGCCAGTTTTTCGGCGGGAATCATGGTGACGTTCATTCCCACTTCCTTCAGCACTTCTGGAATGTCGTCGCCGGCGCCCATGATGTATCCGACCTTCAAGTCATGCGGCGCTTTCACGTCCACAATACTCACCCGCTGGCGCGCCGGCTGGTAATAGTAGAAACTTCCCAGATCCTCGCGCGTGACCAGCGTGTATCCCTCGCTGTATTTCTCTCCTTCGGCCTCGAGAACGGCACGCACCGTGGTGCGTCCTTCCTGCAGTCCGGAGGGGAAGACCTTGAACTGGAAGTGCTGTTTTTCGCCGCGTTGTTTGAAGCTCACCGCAAGCTGTGCCGGTTCCGACCGCCATCCGTCGGGCAAATCCAGCCGCAACGTTCCGTGCAGCTCGCGCGACAGATTGCTCGTCACTCCCACAGTAACTGTGGAAGTCGAGCCATTGTGCGTCGAAATCACCTGCGTGCCCGGCTCCAGCTCCACGGAAAACGCTGGCACGATAGCCAGCGGACGAGCCTTCTGTTTTCCCGCATCGGTAATAAACTGCGTCACCACTACTGCGGTGATTCCGCCGTGCGCCGTTTCTCCCGCTGGCGAATATTCCACGCGCGCGCGCAGCGCCGGCGGCGGGAAGGGAAGCGTCGCATATTTTGGATTGTCTATATGATTGACGCTTTCCGTGTCCGGATCATCCCGATGCCAATACGGCCGCGTATAGCGCGTGTCCTTGGGCACAGTCATCCGAAAATCTGCGTGGAGATCTTCTCCGGGCTTTACCGTTTCGCGTCGGGTCTTTCCGCTGATCGTGTTCCAGCCCGGCGGCACCTCGAGCTTGATCTGATCAATTACAAGCGGGAGCTTCGAACCGTTATGAAACGTGACCGCCACCAGAAATTCCTGCCCCGGTGAAACCGTCGTCAGGGCGTCGGCTTCCTTCAAGGCGTGAATCTCGCGCTTGCCGTCGGAAGACACATCCGCAGTCAGAGTCACACCTAAAGCCAGATTCAACGCGCTTTCCGCCTGTTGGCGCTTCTCAGTCAAAATTTCGATGATGTCCGGCGTGGCCAGGCTGTGCACTCCGCCTTGTTGCAGGCGAGCCAGAAGCAGGTTCAGTTCGTGCAGAGTTCCCATCAGCGGCTTGGCCGCCGCCGCACCATCTTTCGCAGAGGCCGCTTCGGTCACCAGCGCGGCTGCGTGCCTTAACCCCTCCGCCAGCCAGGGATCGTTTTTTCCTTCACTGCCCAGCCGCGGCGCGAGTCCCGGCAGCGTCGTGTCAATTCCGTCGAAGAAGTCTTTCTCGTGCTTGGTCTTGTCCGGCTTTCCCGGAAGCGCCGAATCCACCAGGTTGTAGAACGAATACCGGTCTCCCGGTTCCACCGTCCAGTTGGCCGCGCCCTGCGACATCTGATGCCGCAACCCCTCCATAGCAAACTGGATGTACGACATGCCCAGATCGGCATTGCGCTCGCCGGTATTGAACCGCACCGTCCATCGGTCGTCCTCGCAGGTCTTTGAACCCCAGTCGCAGACGTTGCCGATATAAAACTTCTTCGCCTGCCACGGGTGCAATCCCTCGCCAATCTGCTCGGGAAAGCGTTTCGGATCCGCCGCCGCCCGGAATGCCTCTTTGGCCAGAATGCTCGAGGCCTGATGATTTCCGTGCCCATCGCGCTCCGTCCCGGAAAACCGCGCCGCAATCACATCCGGACGGAAGGTGCGAATCACGCGCACCAGGTCAGCCAGCGCTGCCTCGTGCCCGCCCCACTTGGAGAAAGTTTCCTCGGCACTCTTGGAAAAGCCAAAATCCGCCACCTGCGAGAACCGCTCCTGCACGCCGTAGTACTGATCCGACGCCAGCAGTTCCTCGGCCCGCAGCACGCCCAGCACGTCTGACAAGTTGCTGCCGAGTTTGTTCTGCCCGCCCTCGCCACGGTTCATCGTCATCAGCAGCGTACTCACGCCATGACCGCGAGCTTCGAGTGTGAGCACGCCGCCATCCTCGTCATCGGGATGCGCCACCACCTGCATCAGGCGCGCGGTCGTGCCCAGCCGCAGCAATTCCAGCCGCAGTCCGGCCATGCCCTCATCCTGCGGAATCTCCGCCGGCACGCCCTGGTAGAGCAGGCCGGGAGGATCGGCATCTAGGGCGTATGTGGACGCAGGGGAATCGTTGCTCTTGGGTGCCCTGTCCTTGCGCGCATTCTGCGCTATCGTGGTGGTCGGGGTGCAGATCAGAAGAAGGCAGGCGACGATCAGGGCAACAGGGCGCAATACCTGCATGTTGGCTGGACCGCCGCGTCCCACGCGCAGCGGCAGGCTGACGGGTTCGGAATATCTCACCCTACAAGGATGGGGCCAAACCCCGGTCTGACGCAAATTCTTTCGGTAGCGCTGCGGCGCACGGCCGCCGACCGCCGTCGCCCCTTGCTATACATCACACAACTCCACCGCCTTCCGCAGCCCTGCCAGAGGATCGCCCGCCGGCTCAAACTCATGCGCCACGTAGCCCGTGAACCCCGCATCGGCGATGGCCCGCATCACTGCGTCCCACTGAATCTCCTGCGTGCTGTCGAGTTCGTGCCGCCCCGGCACGCCGCCGGTGTGAAAATGCCCAATCCACTGGATGTTCCGCCGGATCGTCTCCATCAGATCGCCTTCCATGATCTGCATGTGGTAGATGTCGTAAAGCAGTTTCACATTCGGCGAGTTCACCTCCTGCGCCACCTGCACCCCCCACGCCGTGTGATCGCCCATGTAGTCGGGATGATCCCGCTTGCTGTTGAGCAGTTCCATGCAGATCGTCACGCCATGATCTTCAGCGATTTTCTTCACCCGGTTCAATCCGGCAATCGTGTTGCGCGCGCCTTCATCATCATTCATGCCGGCGCGGTTCCCGGAAAACGTGATGACGTTCGGAACCCCCGCCTTTGCCGCCCGCGGAATGTTGGTGCGAAACGCCTGCGCGATGGCGGCATGGTTTTCCACGCGGTTGAGCGCGCTCTTGATCTCGCCGCCACCGGCATATCCCATGGTGCACACCAGCCCGTGCCGGCGCGGGACTTCATACTCATCCGGCTGCAGCAGATCAATCCCGCGCAGCCCAATCTTGGCGCCGTACTCCGCTAATTGATCAAGAGGAATTTGCGAGTAGCACCATCGGCATGCGGACTGATGAATCCGCCCTTTCCGTTGCAGGACCTCAGTTGAGGAGGCGAGCGCTGGAATTCCCATCGCGGCCGCCCCAATCATCGAAGACTTCAGCAGCGTGCGCCGACTGACATAGCTCATAGATAGGAGAGGATTAGAGGGTTGTTTGCAAAATTGGCAAGCGGCAACGGGACTGGGTACCAGGTACTCGGTACTAGGCCCTGCTTTACTGCCGGCCCTCTTTCAACACTGCCTGGCAGTTGCCCGCCGCCGTCAGCACCTCGTTAAATGTGGTCTCTTTCCGCAGGTTCTTGAGCAGAGGATCCTCGAGCAGCGCCGAGTAGGCACAATAATTCTGCTGCACAGCCGCTTTCAGCAAGCGCAGTGCCGGTTCGCTCTGCCCGCACGCCGCCATCAGCGACCCTACGTGATACCAGGCCTCGGGGTCCGGTTCCATCATCACCGACCCCTCTGAATCGCGAACGATCTTGGCCAAGTCCGCCGGTTTCTGTGCCGCCGTGCAAGCCTCCATCAGATCGCGATGGTACGACGAAGCCTTCCCGATATTCTGGGCCGCGCCGTGCGCCTCCGCCAGGTTTCCTTCCGCCAGAAACACATACGGAGTCACCCACGCCGCCCATTCCGTGCCGGCATCCAGATGCACGAAGTCCATGGCCCGGTCGGTTTTGCCCATCTCCAGGAACGCCCACGCACAGGAACGGAAATTAAAGTTCCCCGGATCGAGCGCGCGGGCGGTGTTGCACTCCTGCGTGGATTGCTCCAGCATGCCCGCATAGCGCAGCACATAACTGAGCGCGTAATGTGCATCGGCACTCTGTGGACGCCGCTTCACCAGATCGGTAGCCGCGTCATAAGCCGGTCCTAATGCTCCACGTTCCACCCGCAGCGTGATCAACTGGCTCGCCGCCATCACCCGGTTCGGGTCCAGCGACAGCGCCCGCTCGTAGGCCGAATTTGCCATCTGGAAAACGCCTTCGCCGCCGCCGCCGTACAGTGAGTCGAAATAATATCTCTGGCCGAGCGCCTCCCAGGCCGGAGCATAGCTGGGATCAATCCCCACCGCCCACTCCAGCATCTTGATCGCTTCTTTGTTCGGATTGGGATCGTGGGGCTGGGCGACGCTTCGCAAATAGAAGTCGTACGCTTCCTGGCTCTTCGGACGCGACGCCGCCGCCTCGGCCTCTCCGCCTGCGCCGCCCAGCATCGGAAGCAGACCGTGCTGCACCTGCTGGGTCAATTGCTGCTGCAGCCCGATCAGATCATCCGCCTTCGCCGCGACCGTGGTCTGCCACAGCAGACGATTGCTGGGCACATCAATCGCTTCCAGCGTGACCAGCAATTGATCCCCTTGCTTGCGGAAAGACCCGGACAACAGCCGGCCCACGCGCAGTTCCTGCCCGACCTTGTGCGGATCCAGATCCAGCGCTACATATTTCCGCGTCACCGACGAAGGCCGCACTTCCAGCGTTCGCGAATAAGTCAGCACGCTCGTCAATTCGTCGGACAGCGCGAATCGCAGATAGTCAACGTTGAAGTCCCCGTTCAAATTCTGCAGCGGCAGCACCGCAATGGCGTTCTTCTGCTCGGCGTTGACCACCTCCCGGTGCTTGTACCACCACGCCCCCAGCGAGGCCAGCACGGCCAGCAGCAGGCCTGACGTACCCAGCAGCAGGTACATCTGCCAGCGCGAGTTCCGCGTGAACGTCTTGGTCGCGGCCCGCAGTCTTGCGGTGTTGGTGCCGCTCTTGAGCTGGCCTGACTCCGACTCGCGCTTCAGCAGCGCCAGGTCTGACTTCATCTCGGCAGCGCTCTGGTAGCGATGGTTGCGGTCTTTCTCCATCGCCTTGCCGATGATCCCTTCCAGCTCAATCGGAACTTTCGGATTCAAATCCCGCGGCGGAATCGGCTTCTGATGCAGCACCGCATCCAGCGTCATCAGCGAGTTGTTTCCGGTGAACGGCTTCTTGCCTGTGGCCATCTCGTAGATGACCACGCCCAGCGAAAACAGGTCGCTGCGCCCGTCCACCGTCTCGCTGCGGGCCTGCTCGGGCGACATATACACCGCCGTCCCCGGAATGACCCCAACCGCGGTCAGCGAGTTGTCCGCCCCGGCATCGTCTTCCGTGCCCAGGTTGTGCACCAGCTTGGCCAGCCCGAAGTCGAGCACTTTCACCTGCCCGCCTTCGGTCAGAAAGATGTTGGCCGGCTTGATGTCGCGGTGCACGATGTTCTTGGCATGCGACGCGACCAGCGCGTCCGCCACCTGCACACCCACGTCCAGCACCTTGTCCACTTCCATCGGGTGGCCTGCGATGTGCTGCTTCAGGCTTTCGCCCTCCAGCTTCTCCATCACGATGAAGGGATGCCCGTTGTTGTCCTCGATGCCGTGGATGATGCAGATATGCGGGTGGTTCAGTTGTGACGCGGCCCGGGCCTCGCGCGTAAACCGCTCCAGCGATTTGGGATCGCCGGCCAGATTTTCCGGGATGAACTTCAGCGCCACGTGGCGGCCCAGCTTCAGGTCCTCGGCCTCATACACCACGCCCATACCCCCGCCCCCAAGCTTGCCCAGGACGCGGTAATGGGAAATTGTCTGGCCAATCATGAGCGCACGACCCGCCCGGCGGTAATGTTAGGCTTCCCGCCGATTCCCGGTCAACAGCCTTGTGAGGATGGCCTAGGGAGGATGCCAGCCAGGCGCCACCACAAAACGGCTGCCCCAGGCTTCCTGGTTTTCGATGCCTGGGCACAACGAACGCCGAAGGCTTCGCTCCTCCATTTACGGCCCTAGAATCCCGCAAAATCGGTGTACAATCGCTTCCCGGCCCGAAAGCCCTCCGGCCCAATTACAAGAGACGACGGCTAAACGAGGTCAAACATGAACCAAAAAGGCAAATTTCTTGTTGGTGTCCTCACAGCGCTCGCCATGATGCTGTTGACGTTCGCCTTGCCCCGCGGAGGTCCGCTGCGCGACGCCGCGGTGATCCAGTTCCCGGTCACGGTCGGAATCTGGGCGATATTCGTCCTGCTCTTCGTGAAGCTGAAATAGCGACCTGGTTCCCGGTGTGGTGACGCGCGTGCCCGGTTCTGACTGGCGCCACCACAAAACGGCTGCCCCAGGCTTCGCGATTTTTGAAGCCTGGGCGCCATGGACGCAGGGACCCATCAGACTTCTCCCGACCTGTAGGCCCTGCCCGCAAGCGCTGTTTCCCAACCCCACGTTTTCCACAGCCCCAACCCGATTTCTTGTGACGAACAACCTTTACCGGGAATCAGGAAAGTGCGACCGTTGAAGATCATGTCCGAGCGCCGCCTCAAACTCGGCACAAGCCCAATGCAGGATTCCTCTGGTCAAATACTAAACTCGTTATTTTTCAATATTTTGCCTACAAGCCCTTGCGGCTCAAGATTTTGCCCGGCTTCCATCCGATCCGAAGCTCACAAGTCCAAATAAATGAATATTTTGGCGATGGTGATCAAAAAAAATGATGAGAGACTCGCAACCGGAGAGCTAGTCCTGCTGGTCCTGCGCTGGGCTGAGAACCGCCCTGCGGCGGGCGTAGTAGCCGCGGCGGGTGTGAATCTGCACCGGCTTGCCAGCCTTCTCGGCGATGATCTGTATGCTGCGGTAGTGCCCGTTAGGCTCGAAGTCCGCCGGCCGGTAGGCCACCAGATACCGGCTGCGGATCAACTCGCGCAGCGTATCCAGCGACTTGCCCAGCGCGAGCACGTCGCCGGGGAACATGGCGCTGCCGCCGGTGCGCTCGGCAAACACCTCCAGCACCCGGTCAGCATCGGACTTGGGGCCGGAGTCTTCCCGCGTGCTGACGCTGTAGATGGTTACTCCGGTCGTTTCCGCGTCCTCGACGGCCTGTTTCAGGCTGCTGTGGCTCGAGTTGTCTTCGCCGTCGCTTAGGATGATCACCACTCTCGCCACGCGCTCGTGCTCGGGATAGGCCGCCAGCTTGCTGCAGGCGAACGACACCGCGTCAAACAGCGCCGTCCCGCCTCCGTTGCTGAGTTGTTCGATTCCCTTGCCCAGTTCGGCCGGATCGGCGGTGAAGTCCTGCGTCACTTTCGTCTCGGTGGCGAAGCCGACGACAAAACCAAGGTCCATGTCGCTGCGGATCATCTTCTGCACGAACTTCTCCGCGGCATGCTTCTCAAACGTGAACCGGTCCTTCACCGATCCGCTGGTATCCACCACCAGGGCCAGCCGCAGAGGCAGCTTGGACTGCGGAGTCATCTGCAGGATTTTTTCGGGCGATTTGCTGTCATCGCGAATCTTGATGTCGGACAGTTCCAGATCGTTGATCATCTGCCCGTGACTGCTGGCCGAGAAGAAGATGGCCACTTCATCTACCGTTTTGTGCAGGGTCCACATCCTCGCCGGCAGGCGGGGAGGCATGGAAAGCGCCTCCTCGCGCGACGGCGGATTAGCGTTTCCTGGAGATGTCGCGGAGGGGCCGCATCCTTCGCAGCCCGGCGCTCCTTGTTGTTGTTCTCCGCCGACCGCATTCAGTTCGGCTTTCAGCCGGTCGCTGTTGGGGAAAGTCTGCAGCTTGGCCTCGGCCGTGCCCGCGCCCGGCGAACTGGCCGCGGTGGCTGCCTGGGTTGCGGCTTGCTTCCGGCGCACCAGCGCTTCCAGATTGTGGCGCGCGACCGGAGCCATCGCGTTGGTCGGGTCCTCGTTCAGAAACAGCGTGAGCTCACGCTCGGCAGAGTCGAAATCCTTCAATTCGATCGCGCAGGCCGCCGCCACGTAGTGCACATTCGCCATGCCCTTGTGTTCGAGGCCATGAATCCGCTGGGCCGTGGCCATCGCCTCTCGATATCCGTGGTTTCCATTTTGCGCGTAGGCCAGTGCGGACAGCACCTTGGCGTCGGTGGGACGGAGCGTGACTGCGTGCTCCAGTTGCGTTTGGGCGGTGGCGAAATCCTTCTCCGTCAGCGCCAGCAAGCCGAGATTGACGAAGGAAAGGGCAAACTTGTCATCCAATTTGGCCGCGGTGGCAAACTCGCCTTTGGCGCGAGCCGCGTCGTCCTGATCCATGTAGGCGAGGCCGAGGCTGAGGTGGGCGGACACGAACTTAGGTTCGGCGGCGATCGCCTTCTGCAAATGAGGAATCGCCTCGCGCGACTTTTGCGCATTCATCAGCGAGTTCGCACGGTTGAACTCTTCCAGCGCCTTATTCGAAACCCCCAAGTCGAAGACCGAAGCCAAGCCGGAATCCACCAGTTGTTTGTCCTTGGCTTTCTTGGCCTCGACGTTTTTCGAGTACTGGCTCTGCTCATCGAGATACATCTTGGAGAAGTCCAGGCGTGCAAGCCCGGAATCGGGAATGCCGTAGGCCGCGATGTTCTGAGCATTCGCCTGCCTGGGGCAATACAGGAAAATACAGGCCACGAACGCTCCAACGATCCACCATCTCTCGGGAATTGCCCGGAAGGATACGACTTTTGGAAGCACTGCCATGGCGATGTACTCGACCGCGATTCGTTTCGTGGGGGATGAAGTCTTAAGTCTCTGGTCGGACTGGCGCCGGCTCAAGACCTGCTTGCGGGGCCGCTTACGTCACGGACCGAGGTATTGTATACCCATTTTGCCGATTTGATCCTACAAACCCGCGGGACTCACGGCCGAGGTCGCCCACTCGCTCATGGAGGCGGATCGGCCGCAGTCCAGGCACCTGGTCGTGGGATACTGCAGCCCGCAGCCCGGACAGACTGCCTGGGTTTCGAACGTGTCGAATGTTCTGCCACACTGGCCGCACTTCCACAGGTCCCCCACCGGCGGCGCAGTTTTGCAGGATGGGCAGGCGAATCCGTGCCGCCGCGGCAGCTTCGCCAGCCGCAGCAAGGCCTGTGCGTAACGCAGACCGCCCCAGCAATTCATCAGCATGAAGGCAGCAAGGATTGCCAACCATGAAGGACTCAAACCTCCCAACCACTTGGGATGAATCCACAAAGCGATTCCGATAAACGCTACGCTACCGAAGCCGAGGATCACGGCCACCTGCAAGCTGCGTGCTCGCCCCAGCACAAACCAGAGCAGCGAGCGCAGGATCTGGCCGCCGTCGAGCGGATAGATCGGCAGGATATTGAACACCAGCAGGCCAAGGTCAATTTTCAATGCAGCCAGGATCAACCCGTGGACGTCAGGCATCTGCTGCGCCCAGCCCAGCGACCCGCTCACGTAATAGAGCACACCCAGTACGGGGAGTAGCACCACATTCACCAGAGGGCCGGCGGCAATGCTCCACAGGTTGGCGCCCGGCCGCGGCGGAGGGTCCACATACGCCACGCCGCCCAGGGGCCACAGTACGATTTGATCGGCCCGTCCTCCCACTTGCCGGCAAGCCAGCGCGTGGCCGAACTCGTGCATGGTCACAATCACGAACAGGGAAAGGTATTCAAGCGCGTTCCAGATAACCGAGGAGTAACTGCCGGCCCGCCCCTGAATCTCGATCGCCGCGACCAGGAACCACGACCAGTGCAGGAACACCTGGATTCCGTTGAAGGCGAACAGCCGGATCGAGCCCTGGCGGCTAGGCATGTTAGAGATATAACACAGGGCTTAGCCCGGGCTTGAGGCGGGAAGGATCAAGTGGAACGAGCGTGCCCTTAAGACACCGGCTGGCTGGCGGCCTGCTTCAGTTTCATGATGGACAGGACGACGGCGCTGGAAGCGGACGCAAACTCGCTTTTGGCTCCCAAGTCGATCTCTTCGGCGACGGATTTGCCCGCGTTCGCACGACTGATTACCTCCGCCACCGCTTTGTGGAAGCGCGCGTGATCACTCTTGAGCTGGGCGTACTCCGGCGTCTTCGCAAACTGGACCCCTTCTCCGTAGATCCATTTTCCCAGAGGACATTTGTTGTCCATCGCTGCCTCGGAAGGATTCAGACTGCCATCTTGTCTGTTTAGATAGTCGGCCAGTTTCCTCTTCCACGCACTGTGAGCTACAACTGCTTGATCGAAATCCACGACGTTCGCTCCCTTAGTGCCCCGCTTTGGGGTTGGCTGATTGCTCATACCCTATATCGGCAGATCACAACAGGAGTTCAACGTCAGTTACAGGTTAGAAAGCACAAAGCGACGGGATCTGATCCAGGACAAATCGGTTTGCGGTGCTGAGCGGAGCACGGCTGCCCAACAAGGCTACTCGACGTAGAGTCCGGCCGAAGCCCCTACCCATTCCATGTTCTTGTTGTGGTCCACGCCCATCATCAGGCCTCGGCCCATGCGGATGATGGTCAGCACCGGGGTGAGTTCGTCGAGCCAGATGTACATAACCCGCACTTCGGCCTTGGTGCCGCCAAAGGGAGTCTCGATCACCGGCTCAAAGTGCATGCGCTCTTGCAGGATGTAATAGGGACGCTTGTCGGCGGGGATAGCTGTGATGTCTTCCTTCTTGGGCGCGATTACTACGCCCAGCCCAGCGAAGGAATACAGCGGCTTCAGCGCGTAATTTTCTAAGTCCGAAGGAATCTGTTCGAGCCTGTCAAGAAACCACGTCTTCGGCACCGACGCATGCTTCAGATAGGGAATCGAGAACTTGCTGATGCGGAAATACCAGTTGGGATGCCCGGCCCACTCCACGTCAAGGTCGTCGCGCCAGTCGAAGTGAAGCTTGACCTGCCTGCGCTCGAGTTCATCCACGATCGCACGGTTGTAGATACGCTTGATGCGAATGCGCTTGCCGTCGCTTTCGTAGTAGAGGTGTGCACCCTCTTTTTTGATATCTACAATGTCCACGGCGCGTACGCCGAGCATTTTCTCGGTGAGCAGGAAGTCAGGCAGCGTCTTTTGCTCCTGGGGATGAATCTCCATCAAAACTGCGTTTTCGGGATCGTGTGAACCCACGATCGCGCGGCGAAGAAGCGTTTGATACGAGTCCGTCTCCAGCCCGCTTAAGAAGTATTTGAGGCGAGAGGCTTTACCTGAGGTCTGAGGTCCGAGGGCTGCCGCCCGATCGAGCCCGTAGACGTCAATGTAAGCCTCTGCCAGAGCACCTTGATAGGCGTACAACGACGGGAAGGCCTGTAACTCGACCAGCTTCGGCTGAAGTTCGCCGGCTGCATCGCGCACCAGGCCGAAGTCCACTTGCACAAACATCGGATGATCCGACTCGTTCGGCACCTTGAACTCGGCGGGAACCGCGTCATCCGACTTCGCCCGATACTCCCGGTCTTCCACCAGTTGGCGAATCAATGCCTTCCCGTCGCTGGCCATGCGATCGAGCAACGGCTTGGGGAAGAAGCACGGTGTCTCCGACAGCCGGAACTGCACATGCGTTCCGCAGAGGCCGTCAATGCGCTGCAAGAAGGTCGCGTATTTCTCGGGAGTGAAGGTCGTGTTGAACTGCCTGCGCAAGGAGGGAATCATCAGAGAACACGTGATTGCACGAACCCAAAGGTCTTGTCATTCCGACCGGAGCGAAGCGAAGTGAAGCAACCTGCTGTTCGCGGCCAGCGCCCCAACTCCCGCCCTACGCCTCCACCAGAAACTTCCCGTCCCGCATGATCTGCTGGTCATCCACCCAGATGTTGAACTTTCGTCCCACGACGTCAATGTGGGTCGTCGAATCCCAGTTTGCACCCGTGTGGGCGCCGTAGGGGTTGCCGAAGGCAATGTGCACGCCGGGATACTTTTCGTCCTGCAGGATTTCGCCGATCACGTCCTTCAGATCAATGTTGGTGCCGATGGCGAACTCGCCCACGCGGTCGCTGTTTTCGTCGGTGTGGGTGTACTTCCAGAAATCGTCTTCCAGTTCGTGGTTTTCCGAGTGCGCGTCGGTCAGGCGGTTGCCTTTCATGTGCACGGTGAGCGGAGTTTGCTTGAGACTGCCGAATTTCGCGCACAGGTAGTCGCCCACGACGCCATCAATCACGAACGTGCCGTTCACTTCGCCGGGGGTGGTAAAGATCTCGCCGCCCGGCAGATTGCCCCATTTTTCCGGAGTGATAATTCCGCTGGTCTTCAGCCACTTGTAATTGGGATTCAAATCGGCCGTCAGATCAGTTCCAGCCGCGGTCTTGGCACGGATTTTCGAAGCTCTGCGCACCATCTCGACAACTTTCTGGCTGAGCCGGTCCACGCGTCGGAAATCGGCCCGCATGCCCTCCAGCATGATCTGCCGGTTGATGTTGACCATGTGGGCGTGGCGAATCTTGCGGCGGTTGACCACGTCGGTCATCTGAATCCGCGATCGCAGTTCGTTTCGCTGCGCCTGCACGGCGAAGATCGAAACCTGACTCGTTTCCAGATCGCCGAGAATGGCCCGCGGCAGATCGGTCAGCGGACGCTTCGCCAACTGTTCCAGCACCCAGGCATGGTAGGGCGCGCCAAGCTTTTCCAGTTCAGCCACGATCGCGGCCGCGATCTCCATCGTCACTTCATCGGTGATGACGCACACCTGCTCGTGAGGCTGCACCCGCAGGCAGATATTGACTGCGTTAAACGCGCCCGGTGCGTATTCGGGGTCGAAATGTATCTGGTTCAGTTGCGCGCCCCGTTGCTCATGACCTGCCTGAGAGCTGGGACTTGTGGTTTGATCTTGCGAAGTACTCATTACCCTACTTTCCTCACGGCCTCGGGCTCTTCTTCCAGCCCGGTCTCCGTTTCTTCGATCACGTAATCCATGACCTTCTTCAGGTCTCCGGTCTCCTGGAAAACGCGTAGCTGCCGGTCGGCGCCGCTGCCTTCGTCGAGAATCTTGTGGATGTATTCCAGTTCCTCGCGCGAATCCAGTTCATCCACCACATCGTCCACAAACTCCAGATACTCGCGCACCAGGTCGCGCGCCGGAACTTCCTTTTGTTTGCCGAAATCAATCAGCTTGCCATCGAGGCCGTAGCGGGCCGCGCGCCACTTGTTCTCCATGATGAGCGCGCGCCGGTACAGCCGGAATCCCTGATTGGCCGCGTAGAGTTTGTACAGCTTGGCCACCGTGGCCTGAATCAGCGCCGCCAGCGCGATCGTTTCATCCGCACGCATGGGGATGTCGCACACGCGGAACTCGATCGTGTTGAAGAACGGATGCGGGCGGATGTCCCACCAGATCTTCTTCGCGTTATCAATGCAGTTGGTCTTGATCAGCAGCTTGATGAAGTTTTCGTACTCGCCCCAGCTCGGAAAATAGTCGGGAATGTTCGTGCGCGGGAACTTGTCGAACACCTTGCAGCGGTACGACTTGAGACCGGTATTCATCCCCAGCCAAAAGGGCGAATTAGTGGAAAGCGCCAGGATGTGCGGCAGGAAATAGCGCGCGTGATTCATCATGTGGATCGCCGTTTCGCGATCCTCGATGCCGATGTGGACGTGCAGCCCGAAAATCAAGTTGGCGCGGGCAACCAGTTGCATGTCTTCGACAATATTCTTGTAGCGCTGGTCGGGATGTATCTCCTGGGTGCGCCAATCGGAAAACGGATGGGTGGCCACCGACGCCAGCCGCAGCCCATTCTCTTTGGCCAGCTTCCCCAGGCTGCGCCGGAACATCTTCACTTCCGCCTTGGCTTCTTTGATGTTCTTGCATATCCCCGTCCCAACCTCGACCACCGACTGATGCATCTCGGCCTTCACCCGCTCCTGGAGTAGCATCTTGCCCTTTTCCAGGAGTTCGGCCTGAATATGCGACCGCAGATCCCGCGTGACCGGATCCACTGTCTGATATTCCTCTTCAATTCCGATGGTGAATGTCGGCAGCATGGACTTAGTTTCTTTTTGGCTCTGGGTGCAGCGAGAATCCTGCTTTTGCCCGGCAAAACCGGGGAAACTAGGCACTAGCAGTATACCAATGACACAAAAATAATCCGGCGGAATTAGCGCTGCTTGCGCTCTTTTTCGGCCAGACGCGCCTTGACCATCTTCTTGATCAAGCCGGCAGGCAAGGGCTTGTCCGGGGGGAAGCGGACTGTGCCCTTCGACACCGTGAACGCCTTAAGCTCTTTCTTGAATGCGCGGATGACGGCGTAACTCATCGGGAAGAGGCTGCAATGTTTCTTGAAGGAAGCGAAAGCGACCAGCCCGCCCTTATAGCGGAACATGGGAATGCCGTAGCTGATGGCCTCAGTCGCGTCCGGCGGCACGACTGACCGGATCGCGGCGCGGACTTTCTTCAAAGTGGCGCGCGCCGGTTCCGGCACGGCTGCCAGGTATTCATCCACGTCTTTTGGAATAGCGGACCGTTTCATGGCTGTCCGAGGCTTTGGCTTGCGCCCCAGAGGCTTGCACAGTAACATTTCGCCCGGCATGCGACAAGCGCGATTGTCCGTCCCTGTTCTGCTGGACCGGCTGGAGGCGTTTTACGGCCCGCAGGAGCCGCGTTTTCCGACGGAACCCTATGAGTTCCTGGTGTGGTGGTACTGCGGCTATCCGGCGAGCGACGCGGCTTGCGGTAAGGGCTGGGAGAAGCTTACCCGCGAAATTGGAATTCAGCCCGCGCAATTGCTCAGCACCGCGCCAGCCAGGCTCGCCTCTGCGCTCAAAGCCGGAGGCATGGTCCCTGAGCTCCGGGCCCAGCGGTTGAAGGAGCTGGCCATGCGCGTCCAGGACGAATTTGGTGGCGATCTTCGTGCGGCGCTCACCGGCCCGCTCGCGGGCGTGCGCAAGATCCTGAAGACATTCCACAGTATCTCAGGGCCGGGCGCAGATCGTATTCTGCTCTTCGCCGGAATCTCGCCGGTGGCAGCCGTGCCTTCCAACTGCCCGCACGTGCTGGTGAGAGTCCTGCAAGGGAGCGAGAGCGAAAACTACTCGGCGAACTATGGGGACGCCCAGCGGGCCATCGCGGCGGAAGTGCAGGAAAACTTGGACGCGCGAACTCGCGCCTATCTCCTGTTGAAGCAACACGGCCAGGAGTTGTGTAAACGCAAGCCGAAGTGCGAGAAGTGCCCGGTCAGTGCGAACTGTGCCTATTTCGGCGAATCGGTAAAACCCAAGCAACCGGCGGGGAAGCGGAAGCCGGCGAGTGCTTAACTCTGTTTCGCCTTACGCGTTCTCCTGGCGGGTTTCTCGGCTGCCGCTTCTGTCCCCTGCAGGAAACTGGCCCAGCGCAGTTCCTTCACCGGACTGGCTCCGCTCAGGGCCAGCTTGATCGCCATTTCGGCCACGGCATTGACGATCCAGTCGAAATTTTCCTGGCCCACGGAGGTAATCTCTGCATCCGGCGCTGGGTTGAGGAAGTCAATCGCGTACGGCACTCCGCCTTCGACCGCGAACTCCACGGTATTGAGGTCATAGCCGAGGGCCCGGCACAGACTCAGAGCGTCCTGCTCCATGCGATCGCGCAGGGCAGCTGACGAGGGCGGTGGATTGCCCTTCACATAGCGCTCGTGATGCGGCGCCTTCGGGTCGTATTTCATGATGTGCACTCTTTCCTGCCCGACGACATAGCAGCGGTAATACTCGTCGAATTCGACGCCGCGCTGCAGCGTCATGCAGAGATCGCCCGTCTGGTTGTAATGACGGAAGAATTCTTCTGGCGAATGCACTTTGTACACGTGCTTCCAGCCACCGCCCGAATACGGTTTCAGGAACGCCGGGAAGCCGACGTAGTCGAACACCTCCTGCCAGTTCAGCGGATACATCAGATTGCGCATGGACCGGTCGGTGGTGCCCTCGGGATGCTTGTTGTGCGGGAGAATCACCGTTGGCGGAATGGCCACGCCCATTTTGTGCGCGAGGGCGTAGTTGAAGAACTTGTCGTCAGCGGTCCACCAGAACGGGTTGTTGACCACAATCGTGCCGTGCAGCGCGGCGTTCTTCAGGTAGGCGCGATAAAACTGGATGTCCTGCGAAATCCGGTCAATGATGACGTCATATTTTTTCGGTTCATCCATGCGGATGCCGCCGATCTTGACGAACTCGGCCTCAACCCCCTCGACCTTCATGGAGTTGATCTTCTCAACCACCGCTGGCGGGAAGGTGTTTTCCATGCCAAACAGAATTCCGATCTTTTTCATTGCCCGCTCCGCAGAGACGTTACCTGCCACGTCTGAATCTGTGAAATGTCCGTTCTGGCCGAGATCAGTGGCCTAATCCGTGCCAGTAAGAAAAGATTTCAGCCCCGAATCCCTTCACCACCTCAGCCCCTTTCGGGCCAGGGTCCCCGTACACCTCGAAGCCACTGACGCTACCCGTCGCCATCAGCTTCGGCACTCCCTCCTGCACTGCCGGACCGGCAAAGTGTGCCAGCAGAGCATTCGCGTCCACGTATGTCTCGACCAGTCGGCAGCGCTTGCCATCTGCGCTCAGGTACCACTCGTAGCCGAGCGTGCCCGGTTCTTTCCGGCTGGCTTCGACCATCTCTCGCGCGATGGCCTGGAAGGCGTCCAGTTTCCCGTCGTGAACCGTCAAGCTCACATGCAGGAGTATTTGTTTGCTCATTCCGTTCGTCTCCGGGTTGTCAGAAATACTTGACAGCCATGCGCTGCCACAGTGGCCAGTCATGCTTGGAATTGTCGTTGTAGATATCCAGCCAATGCGGCACGGCTTTTGCGTTCAACATGGCCGAGAACTTCACGTTCTGGTCCAGGCACATATCCCAATCCGCCGAACCGAGCACGATTTTCATCTGCCGGTAGCGGCTCAGGAACCAGTCATCCGACATGTTCGGCAAGTAATCCGGAGGATTGTTGAAGTAGCAGTCGTTGTCGTAATAGCCGTCGAGAAACTGGTGGATATCGAACGCGCCGCTCATGCTGACGCAATGCGTGACCACATCGGGATGCTTGAGCGCGAAATTCACCGTGTGATATCCGCCGAAGCTGCAGCCGGTCACGGCCAGTTGCCAGGCCTGATTTTTCCACCGGACAAACGGCAGGAACTCGTGCAGCAGGTAGCGCTCATACTGCAAATGCCGCAGCACCCGCACGCGCGGATGAACCCCTTTGTTATACCAGCTTTCGGAGTCCACCCCGTCGGGGCAGAAGACCTGCAGCTCGCCACGCTCAATCTTGTGCGCGAGCGCGGCAATCATGCCGCGATCTTCGTATTCAAAGAACTTTCCCATCGAGGTAGGGAAGACGAGCAAAGGCGTGCCGGCATGGCCGAAGACCAGAGCCTCCATGTCGCGATGGAGTTCCTGACTGTATCCTCTGTGGTATTCGCGGTTCATTTGTGAAACAGAATTTTAGTGTGGTCGTCGAACCGTTGCTGCGACCGACTGTTTTGCAGCCGAAGTATCTTACCCGATTAAGGGCTACGAGGCCTAACCCGACGAAGAGTTGCCGACGTGCATTCTGCTCCTTTGTGTGGAATGGTGGCTTCGTGGTCTCCGACCCTGTCGATCCCTCAACAGTGATATGTTCGACCAACCTTAGAACTCGGAGGTCTTCGATGCTCGGCAACCCACAGCGGTCCGCCAGTCATGCTCTAGCCCTGGTGATCCTGATTCTCGTCGGCTCGGCTGTGTTCGCCGCCCAGCGGCAATCCAAGCCCCATACCAAAGTCGTAGTTCTTGACAAGTCCGACAATGGCATCCTTCCCATCCTCGCCGGTCCGCCCGAAACCGTGACCATGAGGTCCGGCTACATAGTTCTCGGTCCCGGCCGTTCGGTCGGCAAACACAGCACTGAGCATAACGAGGAGATCCTCATTGTTCTCGAAGGCGAGGGCGAAATGCGTTTCCACGATGGTTCGAAGCTCGAACTCAAAGCCCGCACCGCCCTTTACTGCCCGCCAGAAACTGAACACGATGTCTGGAACACCGGCAACGGAATTTTGCGCTATGTCTACGTGGTAGCCAAAGCGGAATAGCTGCTCCAAGACAGTCAGCCCGGGATTTTCAGTCCCTCTGTGGTCAATGATCTTTCCGCAAGACAAAGACGGTTCCTGGCGGGCCGGGTCCACCTCAAGACGTGAGGGATGCCTCGCAGCGAAAAACAAAGCCCGCTTCCTGCGAAGCGGGCGATGGTGGGTTAAGGGCAAGCGAAAGGCCTAGCCCCCGCTTGAGCAGACCGTAAGGTTAAAGGGATTGCCGTGGAAGGTCAGCGCGTTGTTCACCGATGTGCTGGCCGGCGCTCCGAAGTAAGGCAGGAAGGTCAGATCCTGGAGGTTGTAGGTAAACCCATTCAGGGTGTAAGGGAAGTCGCCAAATTTGGCGAATCCCTCTTCAGGATCGCCCACTTCCAGAACTCCGCAGGCCACCGGGTTTCCGTTGGTGTTGACCACCAGCGGATCGTCCGCCCACTCGCCCACTTCATGCGACAGGGCCGAAACGTCCTGGGAGAAGGCGCCGGACTTGTTGATATAGGTGAAATGCGCGTAGGCCTGAGGAGCGGCGGTGCTGCCCATGGAGTTATGATAGCCGCCGATGCAGCATCCATTCTGGGTCAAATAGGCATTGTAGGTGATGAAGATGGGCAGAGAGTTCGGCACAATCTGTGTGTGCTTGGCGATGTAGGCCTGCACCTGTGCGTCGAACCAGTTAATGTCCGCCAACCCAACGCGGACGCCGAATTCCGTACCGACCAATCCGGAGCCTGACGGAACTGTCAGCGTCAGCAGGGGCAGCACGGTCGGCGTCCCGAGCAACAGGTGATAGCCCGTAGCCGCCGAAACCTGGCCCCAGAAATTGCCGCGCTGGAAAGCGTCAATGTACTGAGTGGTGCCCAGATCAGTCCCGCCTGACGTGAAGTCAATGCCGCTGGTGAAGATGGGCGAAGCGATCGTGTTCTGCACTGCCGTCAGGCCGTTCGAGACTTTATGGTTGGGGCTGAACGATGTGGTCCCGGTTGAAGTCACGTACGACAATCGTACCGGGATGATGAAGACCGGAATCGTGGTCGAGCTGCCGGTCGAGGGCGCTGTGCCCACCATGTTGTATTTGTACGTCTTGCTTTTGTAAACGAACGAGCCGTTCCAGGTCGTCAACGGAGTTGCGGGGGTTTTTGCTGCGCCGGCTTCGGCGTGCAGCACGGGCTTGGGATGGCCATACATCGGCTTGGCTGGCAGGGTGTCTTCCTGAGCCATGGCGGCGCCGCTCAGGACTGCTGTTGCAGCAAGACCTGCCAACAGACTGAACGCAGAGATTCGCTTCTTCATGGTAGTACTTCTCCTTAGAGATTTCGATTACCCCGAGTGTTCGAGACCGCAGACGAACTTGTTGGCATCCAGCCGATGGCCGGAAAGGGGAACAACAAACAGCCTCGATTCTGCTTAGGTTTATCCAGGGTGTCAACCGTGAAAGATTCTGCAACTCCTTAGGGCCTGAAACAGAATCCCGGTCGACTCGCGACTGGTCGCGCCCAAAGGTCTTCTGCAGCCCTTTGCAGTCTTGATCATAATGAAGGGCGAGGCAAAGTCTTGGTGCCAGAAGGGGAACAAGGGGTGTTTGGGCCGGGCTAAATCCTTGCCGGCGCAGCCATCAGAGGTCCGAGGGACGGCCTAGCGCTTATACAGAAAAAAGGCCAGCGCGACCAGAACCACCGTGATGATCCACAGGATCGTATTCTTGCTCTTGCTGTTTTTTTCGTCCGCCATGAGAAGCAGTACAGCACAGACAGGCGCCACCGATCAAGTGCCGCAGGGAGTGCACCTCCGGGTGGGTCTCAGGGCTTCGGCGGGGCAGCATCCGCAAGCTTGTAGGCCTTGAATTTAACGATTTCGCGGACGTGCACGGCCTCGGCGCGGAAGTGCAACGTGTCATCCACGCGCGTGTAGGCCGGGAACCAGCGGCCATCTACCAGCTGCCGGTATGTCACGAACGTCGGCCGGAGATCCTGGGATTCGTGCTTCTTGACGTGGATGACTTCGGGAACGCTCTTGCCGCACACCTTCACGATCTGCAGGTCCCGGTTGTCCACCCACACTCGGCCCTGAAAGTAGCGCCTGTTTTTCTCTTCTTTTTTTGGCTCGACATGGAGCACGTAGGTGTCGAGATCATCCACATGCTGACTGCCGGCATAAGTCAGGTTGTATTGCGGCAGGTCTTCGCTGGTCAGGATCAGCGGCATGAATACGCGAATATCGTCCCAGTCCTCTTGCGATAACTGAATGCCGCGCAGGGTGGGCTGCTCGGCAAAGGTGACGTTCTCGATCCGCTTGCCCTTGCTGTCATAGGAGACGGTGGTGACTTGGTGGAGTTGACCGTCTACTTTGTTGCCGTCAAGGGTCTGAACCAACACGTCCTGGGTGTATGCGTAGTGCGTTCGAGCGTCTCGGACCTTGGTTTCCTCGACGCCGAGCCTTTGGATCAGTTCGGGCACGGTCATGTTCTTTGGAGGGGCCGTATCCAGCACCCCGTTGCCTTCGGCGCAATCGGTCTGCGCGGTGGCGAACAAGGCAACTGCGGGAACCATGGCCAGGAGAACAGCTCGGACAAGGAACGCGTTGATGCCGCCATTCTTGCCGGGATCGCGGTTCATTCGGCTGCTCCTTGGCGCGTGTCTTCCTCTCGTGTCATCGCCGAAACCATACACCGCCGGTTTTGGGGTGCGCAACTTCTCGCGCAGATGTTGCATTGCGAAATAGCCAACAGCCTCGATATCCCGCACCCAGCAAGGGTTTCCGCCGATTGGCGCGGTCTTCCCTAAATGTGCAAAGCATTGCAGCTGGTCGCGCAATTCTCGCGTAAATGCATCCATCATAAGGCGCTTGGGTTGGCACGGAGGTTGCACGAATGAAGGGTGGACGTGGACGAAATCTATGAAAATCACATTTCTGATGTTGTTGCTGTTCTGCACCGCCGCAGCCCTGGGACAGGTTGGCGGTGCGGTGCTGCCGAACCAGCCGCAGATTCTCCAGTTACCCGACCACCCTCAGCACGCTGAGCTGCATGACATGGCGCCAGAGCGGCCCATCGTCGGTGGCGGAGCTTATACGGTCGAGCATGGAGAGCGGCCGCTGTGGGATTTCGGCCTTATGTCGGTAGATCCGCTGCCCCTCGGCGACGTGGCCCGCGCCTATCGCAAACAGAGGCTGGCCGGGAAGAAGGCCGAGATCGTTTTGGAGAAGCAAGGCTCGTAAGAATTTGATTTTTTTGCGGGCGGACAACCTCTTCGACTTTTGCTCAAGGCCGGCGTTGTCCGCCCTGTGCGATATTGCACATTCCTTCAAGAACGCAAGCCGCGCTTCTTGCATCATTCCCTCGTTCGCACCCTAGCGCGCCACGCCTCCAGAGAAAATCGAATATTGGTGAGTCCCTCCGATTTTGTGGAGTGAACTCTCGAGCAATACCTGCTCCAGCAGCGGATTGTGATAGAGCACGTAGACCGGTCGCGGTTGCACCCGCAGGCTCTCCTCCAGACTCCGGATGACGCGACGCAGGCCTGCTTCCGGAAAAGGGTTGAAGAGATAGAGGATCAGCGGCTGGTTAGGGAAAGAAAAATCGGTCGCATCGGCGCAGATGGATTCGAGTGCGAAGCATTGTTGGGATTCGCACTTGTACTGGCGGAGATTCTCGCGCGCAACCTGGTCGAGAGCCGGGATAAGTTCGACACCGGTAATTCGGCGGAAGGGGTAATCGGAGGCCATGAGCAAGGTGCGTCCCTTGCCCGAGCCTAGGTCAAGAAAGGTGAAATCGCGGAAGTCCAGGCGAGTCTGCCCGGCGAGCGCATCGAGCATTTCACGAAAGAGTGCGGGTTCAGTGGGCTGGTAAGGAGAATGGAAGACGCCGAGCAGGCGGTCGCGCCATCCGACGGCGGCGCTGGTGGTGTTGACCCGATGGTCCCAGTCGTAGTCGGTGTCGCCATAGCGCTGGCGCAGACGGGCGGGGGTGGAGTCACGGAGAAATTCCCAGAATCGGGAGAGCAGCGAGCGCGTGGCAGCGATGCGGCCATGACGGGCCGCCAGCCCAGACCAATAGCGGCGAGCGGCGGCAAGCAAGCGGGGATTGCTTTGGGAATCCATTCGCTGTGATCAGGCGCGAGAAAAGCTTAAACCACAGAGGGTTCGGGAAAGACAGGAGACTTTTGCAGCTTGCTTCAATCCGCTAGCCGTTGTTGTGAAACTTTGGCAGAGCCGAGGGCTTATAGCCGGGCGGCGTTCCCTTGGTGATGAAGGGGAAATCGTCGGGATTCTGCACGAGGATCAGGCCCCGGGGAGACATGGTGTAGGGATGGCCATCGGGATCGGCAGGAATGCTGCGCCAATGCTCGGCGGCGGCAAGTTCCGCCAGGCTCGAGGGCAGCCGTCCGGTGCGTTCGCCGAAGCGTGTGACGGCCGTCTGCAAGGCACTCACGTCTTCATCCACCTGCAGGGAGCGCAGATGTTCGACTGCATTCTTGCGGATGTTGATCTCGCGGCTGGTCTGATAGGTAGCGGTCCAGAGCATGCGCGCCGTCGTGTAGTCGCCGGCATGCTCGGCCATGCGGGCGGCCATCACCTTCATGAAAGGATGCGCGTTGGGGACCCGTGAGGCGCGGTCGAAGGCATCCGAGGCCCGTTTGTAGTCCTTCAGCTCGGTGTAATACACGAAGCCGAGGTTGTAATAAAGCTGCCAGTTGTCGGGGTTGTGCTCGATGCCGTATTGCATGAGCTGAATCGCGCGCTCGGGTTGGCCGGCGCCATTGGGTGGAGCTGGCGCAAGGAAGCTGGCGCCAAACTGGTAAGCCGGTAGGAGTTTCGGATCGAGTGCGGTCGTGATTTCAAGCAGCGGAGCAAGCTCATTGTAGGTTTTTGAGAGCTCGTAGTGCCGGTGACCGAAGTACTGCACCGCGCGAGTCCAGTAGATGCAGGCCATGAGTCCTTTGAAGCCGAGGCTGGCGCGCTCGATCATCTTGGGCGAGTCAACGTAGAGGACGTCTTCAATCGCGGCCTTGGGGCGGAGTTGATCGAGCCGGTGAAGGAGCAGGACACTGGCCGTCATCGAGACCAGCAGACAACAGGCGGCGACGACGGTGGGGCGGCGACGGGTCATTGCGCCTGTCCTCGAAGCGTGGGGTGAGCAGTCGCCGTCATTTCAGATTCCTGCGCTCGAAAATAAGCACCGCGCCGCTGAGGGCCATTCCGGTGTAGAAGAGCGCGTAGAGTGTGTTTCCGAGGATCAATTGTGTGCCCAGCGGCTGCTGGTGCGCCACTGCTGAAATTACGTTAAAAGCGGAAAAATTGGGGACCAGATAGGCAGCCGCGCTGGCCATCCAGCGTGTGAAGCCGTGGGTCAGGGCGGCGAAGCCGCGGAGGTCGTCGGCAAAGCTGCCGATTACGAAAAGCGAGAAGGCGAACACCGCCGAAAGCAGCGGAGAAGAGAAGGACGAGAACAGCAGGGCCAGCGAGCAGATGATAAGAAATTCGAGAACAATAAAGTAGAGCGCCACCAGGATAAGAGCGTCGGGCTTGCTGAATCTGTGGGCCACATAGAGCAGCGCGCCGAAGACTCCAATCGCCATGAAGAACGTGTTGACGACGAGCGTGCCGGCCAGTCCAAAGAACTTGCCGACAATGAATTCCCAGCGGCGGACCGGGCGTGAAAGCACAGTGTAAAGGGTGCGCTTCTCGATTTCCTTGGAGACCAGTCCAATCCCGATGAAGATGGCAATGACCACGCCGAACAATGAAACCGCGGTTAGCCCGAGGTTGACGACGACCAGCCGCTCGATCTCAATGGAAATCTGGCCGATGAGAATCGCCGCGCCGGACAGCAGCAAGGCAAAGGCAATCAGGTTATAGAGAACGCGGTCGCGCACGGCCTCCCGGAACGTGTTCGAAGCGATATGAACGATGCGTGCGGTCATGACGTTTTCCCTGCGGTAGTTTGCGAGTGTTGGAGCTTCTCGACGAAGTAGGCTTCAAGCGAAGTGCGCAGCGGCGTGATCGCGATCAAGCGGATGCGTTCGCGGCGAAGGGCGTCAATGGCAGCATCCTGCTGGGTTTCCGGGAGCACCGCGCGGACGGTGTCGCCGGTGATGTGGCAGTCCGCTCCCAACGCTTTCATCGAGGCCGGCACCTGCGTGCCCTGCCAGATCACTTCGACTTTACCTTGCACCGCGGAGGTTAATTCCTCCACGGCGCCCACGCCGCGCAGTTCGCCTTTGTGAATGATGGCAACGCGGTCACAGAGCGCTTCGGCGTCGGACAGAATGTGGGTGGAAAAGAAGACCGTCTTGCCTTCCTGCTTTAGCTGTTCGATCAGGTCGCGGACTTCACGGCGGCCGAGGGGGTCCAGGCCCGACATGGGTTCGTCCAGAAACACGAGTTTGGGATTGTGCAGGATGGCCTGCGCAATCCCGACGCGCTGCAGCATTCCCTTGGAGAATTTGCGCAACTGCATGCCCTGGATGTCGTGAAGACCCACCCGCCTCAGGACCTCCTCCACGCGGCGCTTGCGATCGCGGGCAGCAACTCCCGAGAGTTGCCCGTAGTAATCGAGCAGTTCGTGAGCGGTGAGATAGTCGTAGAAATAGGGCTGCTCGGGAAGGAATCCGATTTGCGCTTTAACTTCGGGATCGGTCCATTCGCGGCCCAGGATCCGAGCCGTGCCGGCGGTCGGGAAGACCAGGCCCATCAGCATTTTCAGAGTGGTGGTCTTGCCCGCGCCGTTCGGGCCGAGGAAACCAAAAATCTCCCCCTCTTCAATGGCAAGGTGCAGCGGCTGCAGCGCGCGCTTGGGGCGCTTGCGCCAGAATCCGACCATGTAGGTCTTTTCCAAACCAAGGATTTCGATGGCGTTCATGGGCGAAAAGCGGATGTTCTTCCGAAAGAAGATTATATGCAAGGCTTTGCGGAACAGAGCGCTCGGGCTAGTTACGATGGTTACTGACGCGTGCACAGAGGCGACCTGCGCGGCAGAACTGGCGCGGTTGCAGCCCGCCTGAAATCTCAGATTGAGCTGAGACTTGAGACGCTATTGAGCCACAGGATAGGCGAGACAAGTGGCCAGGACAGTCGCCGGAGTATCGCCCACGCTACCCAGCTGGGAACGAAGTACGCCATCGTTGGTGGTGCAGAAGTCGCGATTGCCCGTAGAGTGAACCGTGATCGGAGTGGCTCCGGCAACATAGGCGTCGTTGTAGGTTGCCCCCCCAACGACTATGCCTGTAGCCAGGTAATAGTAGCCGCTCTTGCCGGCGCCCCCGGGAGTGGCTGTGGCCAGGAAGTTGTCAATCAAGCATGCGGTGGTAGACGAAGGAGAGCAGGGACCTGCTCCTCCCAGTTGTCCGATCGAAGTTGCATAACCGACGGTGGGGTAAGTGTTGAAGTAAGTGATTTCGGCGCTGGTAATGCTGTGCAGGGAGCCGGCGGCCGAGGATTCGTTGGCGGCCATCCGAGCCTGTAACAAGTTGGGAATCGCGATCGCGGCGATGATGAGGATAATGGCCACCACGATCAGCAATTCGATAAGTGAGAATCCCTTGGAGCCCATAAGCTGCCCTCGAGAGGTGGTTACTAATGATTCGCTTGCATCGGCTACCGGTAAGTAGGAAGCAGTTTGAGCGCCATTCTCTTTTCCTAATGAGAGTTCCTGCATGAATCTGTATTTCAAACCAGATCAATAGGTTAGCGAAAGGAAAGTGGCTGGCTTGGAAGCTCGATGAATCATCGGGAGGCGGCGGCTGACAGAAAGTGTCAAATCGGGAGCGCAGCGCGCGAGGCAAGGAGCGGCGGTGGCAGATCTACCTGAAAAATGAGCGGGGCGGCAATGCAGGGATCGTCAATTGCGGAAGTGCATAGGCAAAAAAAGTAAAGGAGCAGCGAACTGGTGTTCGCTGCTCCTCGGCTGGTACCCTCCCCCAGGTACTTTGCCCAAGCTACAAGTTACTGGTTGAGCGGCAGGAGAGCCTGGCAAGCCGCTTCGCTGGCGATCGCGGCGCCCGTGGGCTGCACGCGAACCACAGCGTCTTCGAACGAGCAGAAGCTGCGGATACCGGTCTGGTTCAGGGTAATCGGAACGCCGGTCGCGTAGTACTGAACGGCCGGAGGACCACCCGCGCCAGTAGCTGCGAAGTTGTAGCCGCTCTTGACGCCCTGGGCCAACACGTTGTCAATCAAGCAAGCATTACCCGAGTTGCTGACGCAAGGTGAAGCGCCACCAAGAGCCGCCAGAGTGGCCGCATAGCCGACTGTCGGATAGGTGGAGTTGTAAGTCACCATGGCGGTGTTGATGGTACGGACGGACGCGACAGCAGACGACTCATTGGCCGCCATGCGGGCGCGCAGCAAGTTCGGAATTGCGATAGCTGCAATGATCAGGATGATTGCCACCACGATCAGCAGCTCGATCAGTGAGAAACCCTTCTGTTTCCGCATCTCTTTTTCCCCTCGTATTCGATTCATTGGATTCATCTGGTCACGGATGACGCAGTCGTACGAGTTATTGCACTTGCCGGACCAAAGCCGCTAGTTACCTTGGTTTCGGCATGCCCGGGAAGAACCGCTTTGTTTTCAGCGGGACCCTACACTTCGGTCGTAGGCGAGCGTGTCCGACGGGGCCGGGTTGGCTAGCAAAACGCGTCCGCACACTGACAAATCGTGTCAGTCTGAAACTGCGGGGTTCAATATAGGACGGTTTTCCCAACCAGACTTGCAAGGTAACTATTCCGGCGCTAGAAACTCTCCGCCTTCAGCAGCATGCAGGTGACGTCGTCGTGCTGGGGCGTGGAGCCGACAAAGACGTCGAGCTCGAACATCAGCCGCTTGAGCAAGTCCGCGGGGTTGGTGGATTGCGCCGATTCCATCACGCTCAGCATGCGGTCTTCGCCGTACTCTTCCTCGCGGGCGTTGACCGCTTCGACCAGCCCATCGGTGAAGATCACGAGCCAGTCTCCGGGTGAGAGCGCCACGCTGGCGGATTCGTACTTTGCCTCGGGCGTGATGCCGAAGGGCAGGCCGCCGACGGTGAGGCGCTCAATCTGTCCGCCGGCGCGGCGCAGGATGGGATGGTTGTGACCAGCGTTGATGTAATCGAAAGTGCGGCGGGCAGGGTCGTACTCGGCGAGAAACGCGGTGGTAAAGCGCAGCCCTCCCTGGCTGTTGGAGCAGGCGTATTTGTTCATGTTAGCGGCGAGTTCCGGCAAAGCCACGTGCGCAGTCGAAAGCGTCTTGAGGCTGGCCTGGAATGTGGCCATGAGCATGGCGGCAGGAATGCTCTTGCCGGCCACATCGGCCACCGCGAGAATCACGCGATTGTCTTCGTTGGTTTTGCCCGGGCGCGGGAAGACGTCGTAATAATCTCCGGCAACGGTGTTGGCCGGGCGGGTGGCATAGGCGATGGCAAGTCCGGGAATCTGGGGCGCAGCACCGGGCAGCAGCCAGGTCTGGATCTCGCGGGCAATCTGCAGGTCTCGTTTCATCACCACTCGATCGGCGATCTCCAGCATGAGCAGAACAAGCAGCAAGAGCGCAGCCCAGAAGTGGAGATCGAATTCGACGGCGTAGACTTTGCCGTCGTTACCCGCATAGTCAAAGCCTCCGTGCGGAATCACAAGCAACACCAGAGCGAGGAGAAGCAGGACGCGGCGCGCGGGCGAGAGCTTCTCGAAGACGGCCCAGAAGAATTCCTTGATGACATGCAGGTGTCGTCCGCGTGGAGTCAGGCCTTCGGGAGTCTTGGCGGCGACATCCTTGGAATAGAGGCGATAGCTGGCGCGGGCTTCGCTTTCGAACTGTGACCAAAGTTGGCTGACTTCCAGGCCTTCGGTGACCCGGCGCCAGAATCTTTGCAGCTTCACGGTGAAGGGGACCGTTTGCGGCGGTTGCCCGGCAGGAGGGGAGGCGGTGGCCATGGTGTCAGGAAGATTATAGGGGATGGGCTGCAAAGGAGGCTGGCATGAGGTCTTCAATGATTCAATTCACAAAGTTTCCAATTACTCACCCTTCTGAAACAGGTTCAGCTGTTCATCGAAGGCCGGGGCGGGCCACTTCGTGGCATAGGCGGGGCGGTCGCGCCGCGTGAGTTTGTATTTCTCCCGCAGGCGCTGCAGAAGCTGTGACAGGCGCTTAGCGTAGGCGGGCGGAAGAAATGCCCGGTTGTGGTAGCGCTGGCGGTAGTTCTCGGCGAGGTGGGGAAAGTTCTGCTCGAGGAAAGGAAGGAAGATCGCCGCCGAGCAGGGCTTGAGAAAAAGCGGGTTGGCGAAAACGTAGTCCGCGCCGGCTTGTGCGGCGGCCGCGATGACGGACTCGAGATCCTTGGGCGAATCAGTGATTCCCGGAATCACCGGCGAGCAGCTTACACCCACGCGCAGCCCCGCCTGGCTGAGAGCGCGAACGGCGTCGAGGCGGAGGTCCGGACGCGGAGCGCGAGGCTCGAGAATCCGCGCCAGGTCAACGTTCAGCGTGGTCACGGTGATGTGGACGGAGAGTTTGTTCGCGTGGGCAACTGCTCTGAGCAGATCGAGGTCGCGAACGACGAGGTTCGATTTGGTGACAATGCCAACCTCAAAGCCGCGATGCCGGGCGAACTCCTCCAGGATTGCGCGGGTGACTTCGTAGCGGCGCTCGGCGGGCTGGTAAGGATCGGTAGCAGTACCGATGGCGGTGGCTTCGTCCGGTTTGACCCGGCGGAGTTCTTGACGCAGCAGGCCGGCGGCGTGCTGCTTGACGTAAATTTTTTGCTCAAAGTCGAGTCCGTCGCGCATCTCCATGAATTCGTGGGTGTAGCGGGCGTAGCAGTAACGGCAGGCGAACTCGCAGCCGCGGTATGGGTTGATGGTCCAGGTGAAGGGCATGGCCCGCTTGCTGACGCAGCGGTTCAGCAGGGACTTGCTCTCGATGGTGAAGTACTCGATATTGTGTCCTTCGCGGAGGGAATCGCCCTCGGAAGCAAGCCGGGCTATGCCCACCAGACGAGGCCGCGCGGCGGAAGGAAGCAAGGGAAGGGAAGACACTCGAATTCGCCTTTTATTCGCCTACCATACCTTGCTGACTGCAGGTTGTCAAGAAAGGCGCGGGGACGGCACGGGTGTCGTCAAAAAGGCGGCGGAGCAGTTACGGTCACGCCGGTTGTGACATCGTGAGTCCCGTCACTGTAATCGAGCTGATAATTGCCCACCACCGGGGTTGTGATCCAGGCAGTACCTGTACCATCCTGAGCGGCAACGGCTCCTGTCGGGTTTCCCTGTCCTGCCGGAGGAATCAGAAACACGGACTCGGCATTGAGCGGCAACCCGGAGACCCCATAGTCACCCGAAGTCGGACTCGTGTTAAGCAACTGCGGCTGAAAATGAGTTTTATAGAGGGTGGCGAACTGCGTGCTCCAGTGGGAAGGAGTCCACTGGCGGCTTACCCAATTGGGCAAGAACGGATCGTAGGTGGTAGACCGATTGCCACGTCCGCTCATGCTGAACCACGAAGGCTGGAACTGCTGCGGCGTGAACATGGAAAGTTGCTGGTAGATCAAGCCGACGGCTCCGCCGGTGTAAGCAACGCCGTAAATCGTATTAAGGAAACTCGAGGTACAGGGCAAGCCAGATCCGTAGATTTCTTTGACCAGTAACGGTTTCGTTTCGATCGCCAGTTGAGCCGCCAGGGCCGATCCGTTATCGCAGGCCGCTGGATTCGTGGGGGAAGCTTCACTCTGTCCCCAGGCATCAACGTCGGTGCCATCCACAATGGGACGAGTAGTGTCCACGGAATGAATCGCAGCGTCCAGCGCCGGGTAGACCTTGGTTTTGAGCACGGTCGTTTGCGCGCCGCCGGGACCTACGTCCATCGGTCTCAACAAAATGACGGACGGATGGTTCTTGTTGGCTGTCGCCCACTCAAGCGCCGCCTGCTGCATAAAGGCGGTCCACGCCGCCAGGTTGTCAACCTTAACCGTGGGATCGAGGGTGCCAGTGCAATAGAACGAATCCAGAACCAGCATTCCCATCTCGTCGGCCAGCTCCAGCCAGGAGCGGCCAACGTCGTCCCAGTGATGCTGTAAGGTATTCAGTCCCGACTGTTGCATGATGAAGAGCTGAAAGGCTTGCGGCCGCCGGTCGTTGATGGCGCGAATTGATACGAGCGGTGAGAAGTACGATCCGGCCATCCACAACTTCTTCCCGTTGAGCATCACACTGGTGCCGCTGACCCAGACCTCGCGAAATCCAAACTGGGTGTAAATTTCATCCACCGTGTTGCCCGACGAATCCAGCAGCCGGGTTCTAAAGGTATAAAGCTTGGCCTGGCCGTAGGGAGCGGGCCCCCACAGAGTTGGGTTCGCCCAGGCAGCCTTCGAGGTGGCGGAACCGAGAACAAGTGGAACAGCAGGCTCAACCAGGACGGGCGTTCCGTTGTCGAGAACTTCAGACTGCACCGAAACCGCCGCGCCGGTTCCGGTCACGGATACTTGATCGCCGATAGTGAGCTGGCGCACGGACGTCACAATCGAGATGTCCGAGATGTACTGGGCGGGCCGCCACGAGAACTTTACATCGCCCACCAGGCCCACCCAGTTGCGCGATTTTACCGTCGTCATTCCGCTCGGACGGTAGGAATCGGCTATGCAATCGGGGTGGCTCGTGGGACAGCTACTCTGGTCAACGTTAGCTCCACTCCTGACATAAGTAGTGTCTGCCTTGTGAGCATAGACGTTGATTACATTGACCTGACCGGCCAGGAGCTGGCTGGTAACCTCTGCCTCATACGGGCTGAATTGCCCGAAGTGATAGCCCACCAGCTTGCCATTCATATAGATGGCGCAGTAGTGGCCGCACTTTTCCAGCTCAATAAAAAACCTGCGGCCGCTCTGGCTCGCCCACGACGCGGGTACATGGAACGTTCGCTGGTACCACACAGCGGAGGTGCCATCCTCGAAGGGCAGTTGCGGAGCTCGAGTTGAAATCCAGCCGGATGAGGGAATGGAAGTCTGGGCTTGATTGAGCACATATCCCCAGGTGCCATTCAGAATGATGTCGGCTCGCAGTGACGTGCTTACAACATCCTGCGCGCAAGCCGTCACTGCTAGCAATATCCCAAGCCAGAGCGCTCTGCGCATCATTGTCTTCGTCTTCCGAATAGACCGGAATCTCCCTTTATCCCAATAGCCCTGATAGCCCTGCATTGCACACTCGGTTACCTGGAATTTCGTTCTTGGCCCACAAGCAGTCAGAGCGATTAGATTTCGAATCACGACGGGCGTCAAGATGAAACAACTTGCATACGATTTGCCCCGGCACGGCCCGGGCAGCGCCTGGCTTTCACCGATAAAGCCTTTGAGTTCTGATAGTTATGGCAAGGCGGCGAGGGCGTGGACGCAAACGAAAACTCCACCAGCGCGCAGGGTCATTGGAACTCCCCTCGGCGACGGTCGGGTTATGGCTTTGGAGCCTGACTTTCAGCCGGTTTGTCGGCGGGTTTCTCGAACAATTTCGGGTCCACCGGCGGATTGATTTCCACCTTCGTGTATTGCACCGCGCTGGAGTCCTGACCGTTCTGCTTATTCTTGTGCAGGTAGGGCAGGGTGAGACCGTCGGCGGTGTGCCAGTCCGAGAGGTCGGTTTCTCCGTCGAACTGTCCCGCCTGGCCCATGGCTTTGTACTTCTCGCGGAGAACGTAGCCGGTTTTGGGGTCAATGTACCAGCGCACCCAAGGCACCGCGCCGCCAACGTCGAGCACGGCGGCCTCAACGTCGCCGACTTTTTCTGTGCCGGCAGCGCTGAAGGTGAAAGCTGGATCGTTGGCGTGCTGGGCGATGTAGATGAGGTCGTGGTGCACCTGGGCCAGCATCTCGTCCTTTTGCGCAGGCGGCATGCTGTGCGTGCCCATGCCCGGCATGCTCATGAAGGCGGCGGTCGAGTTCGCGATGATCGTTAACTGACCCTGCGGTGTCTGCACTTCGACGTGCATGCTGTCGGGGAAGGCAAGAACAACGTCAACCAGCGTGGGCGGGCCGCCACCGTCGTTTTCGTTGCTGACCACGTGCAGTGTCTTGACCGATTGCAGCTTGGACAGGCCGCCCATGGCGGCGGCGACCTTGGCAGCGAGGGCTTTGCCCTCTGAATTCGAGGCGGCAGCGGGCTTGACGGCGTCTTTCGCTTCTGGCGGAGGCGGAATGGTGATGTCAATCTCCTTCACCGAACCGAGCGATGAAAGCGGCTTATCGAAATCCTTGGTGTTGCCGACCACCAGCACCGCCAGTTGATCCTTGTGCAGATACTTGGCGGCGACACGATTCACGTCCGCGGCGGTGACCTTCTTGATTTCCGCCTGATACTTGTCGAGCCAGTCGGCCGGGTACCCGTAATACTCATACGTCAGGCGCTCGCTGAGAATCTTGTCGGGCGAGTCGAGACGGAAGATGAACGTGTTGAGGATGTCGTCCTTGGCACGCTGAATTTCTTCGTCGGTGATTGGTTGTTTGGCGAGATTGTCAATGTCCTCGCGAGCGGCCTGAATGGCTTCGATCGTGCTCTGGCTCTTGGTGCCCATGGAAATCTGCAGAATGCCGGGATGCCCGAAATTGGCGCCGATCCCGCCGCCGACGCCGTAAGCGAGGCCGCGTTTGGTGCGGATGTCATTGAACAGGCGCGAGGAGAATCCGCCGCCGAAGGCCTCGTTGAATACGCTGATGGCGTAGTAATCCGGGTTGTCACGGGTCACGCCGAGCGCAACCATGCTGATGTTGCTCTGGTTCACATCATCTTTGGGAATGAGATAGTAGCCCGGCTTGGCGGGCGTGTAATGAACATCGTTCTTCGCAGCCGCCGGGCCTTTGGGCCAGGAGTCGAAAGCCGCGCGCAGGCGGGCCTCCATGGCGGCCGAATCGAAGTCTCCGCTGATGCCGAGGATGACGTTATTGGGATGCACGTACTTCGCATGCCAGTCGAGCAAGTCCTGGCGTGTGACGGCTGCGACGGTGGCGTACTCGGCGACCCGCGCGTAAGGATTATCGGCGCCATACGCCAATTTGACCATCTCGCGGTGGGCGATTCCAGCCGCCTGGTCGTTGCGCCGGGAGATTGAGTCGTCCATGGCCTTTTGCGCGATGTCCATCTTCTCCGCGCGGAATTCGGGATGGCGCAGAAGATCCACGAAGACTTTGAAGACGTCATCCAAGTCGCCTTTCAGGCACGAGAACCCGATCGTGGTGGAGTCGGGTCCGCCGCCGGTTTCGACCTTGGCCGCGCGAACTTCCAGAAAGTCGTCGAGTTCATCGCCGGTCTGCGACTTGGTGCCGCCCGTGCGCCAGACGTCACCGAAAATATCCACCAATCCGGTCTTGCCGGCAGGTTCGTTAACCGACCCCCCGCGGATGCGGGCACTGCCGTCAATCAGCGGCAGTTCGTGATCCTCCTGCAGGAAAATCACCATCCCATTCGAAAGCACGACTCGCTTCGGCTGTTGCGGCTTGAATGCAGGCAGCGGCGGGATGGCAATCTGCTTCCAGTCCGTGGCCTGGGCGTACGCGCAGGGCACGGAACTGAACCCGGGCAGCGCAGCCGCGGCAGCTAGAATGACTCTAAGGATGAGTTTTCTCGCGGTCATTGCCCACCTCCCTGGTCGCCGGAACCACTTAATTCCTGCCCCCCGCCACCGGGCGAACCGCCTCCCCCGCCGCTCTCGATAATACCCACGGTCCGGTTGGTGTCCGAGAAAACTTCATTGGCTACGCGCCGGATGTCGGCTTTCGTGACCTGGTCAATCCGGTCCACCCAGCGGAACAGCTCGCGCCAGTCGCCATATCGGGTCTGGTAAGTCGCCAGCTGTGTGGCCAGACCCTCGTTATCGGCAAGGCCGCGAATCAGGTTCGCCTTGGCGCGGGTCTTGATCATCTTCAACTCGTCGTCCGAGATGTCCTCTTTCTTCAGGCGGTCAATCTCGACGTGAATGGCGTCTCCCATTTCCTGCGGGGTGTGTCCGGGAAGGGGCACCGCCAGAAACGCGAACAGGTGGGGATACTTGATGCCGGGGTAGCCGGTGAGTCCCTCGGCGAACGAGGCGATCTTCTTGTCGCGCACCAGCGCGCGATAGAGCCGCGACGTGCGTCCTTCCGACATCAGATCGCTGATGGCGTCGAACACGGCGTCGTCTTTGCTGCGATAGTCGGGACGATGGTAGCCCTCCAGATAGAGCGGCTGCGAATGCTCCTTGAGAATGACTCGACGCTCCGAATTCTGCGGAGGCTCGGTGGTCGTGGTTTCATCCGGCTGCGGGCGCGCGGGCAGGCGGCCAAAATACTTCTCCAGAATTGGCAGCGCCTGATCCGCCTTCACATCGCCGGCGATCGCGACCACCATGTTGGCGGGAACATAATAGGTGTCGAAAAACTTCTGGGCGTCGCTGGCCGAGAAAGAGTTGAGATCGGACATCCATCCAACGGTGGGCCGATGGTACGGATGAGCGGCAAATGCTTCCTCCACGAACTGCTCCAGCAGCCGTCCGAAGGGATTGCTGTCGGTGCGCATGCGCCGCTCTTCGATCACCACATTGCGTTCTTTGTAGAATTCACGCAGCACCGGATGCAGAAAGCGCTCGGACTCGAGATACGCCCAGAGTTCCAGGCGATTGACCGGAAACGAGTAGTGATAAGCGGTCTCGTCGTAGCTGGTGAAGGCGTTCATGCCCTCGCCGCCATTCTGCTCGACGATCTTGCCGAATTCGTTGCTGACGACGTATTTGTCGGCCTCGGCGATCGCGTCTTTCCAGGCTTTTTCCAGCCCCTTCAGCCTGGTTTCGTCCCGGCCAACGCTCTTATCCCGCTCGGCGATGTAGGCTGCGTAAGCAGTTTCCACTTTCGCCAGCGCGACTTTCTCTGCCGGATAATTGGTTGTGCCGATCGTGTCGGTTCCCTTAAAGGCCATGTGCTCGAACATGTGGGCCAGGCCGGTGGCGCGCATGGGATCTTGCGCTGAGCCGGCGTCCACCAGCGTGAAGAAAGAGAAAACCGGGGCTTCCGGGCGCTCACAGATCATGAGCGTAAGTCCGTTGGAGAGCTTCTTGACGGCGATGCGCTTTTCGAAGGAAGCGACATCCTGGGCGGCGGCAAGCGAAACGAGCAGGACAACTGCGGCGCCGAGCTGGAGCATGCGGTTCTTCACTGGATGGACTTTCATGGGACCTCCGGCTTGGGTAAACACGAGACTGATATGAGTTGGACCAACATCGAGGGCAGAAGTTTGAAAGTACGTGGAGGAACGCACGATTGTCAAACCACACTGCTGAACCGGGGGGCGAGGCAGTGGCCTTCTGCCGATAGGAGCGCGACAGCAACCCATTCTTGTTGCACAATGGCAGGGCGGAGATCACGTGACCGATTCAGCCGTTGACATTCAGGGCAGGCATCTCAAGCTGTCGAATCTTGAGAAGATTCTGTACCCGGCCGCCGGATTTACAAAAAAAGATGTCATTGACTATTACGTGCGAATCGCGCCGGCGATTATCCCGCATCTGGCGGGAAGGGCGCTGACGCGCAAGCGGTATCCCGATGGCGTGGAGGGCGAGCCGTTTTTCGAAAAGAACGCGCCCATGCATCGGCCGGATTGGGTCAAGACCGCCCCGATCTGGAGCGGGCGGAACCGGCGCACGATTCACTACGTGCTGGCGGATGATCTGGCGACGCTGGTGTGGCTGGCGAATCTGGCGGCGCTGGAGCTGCATCCCTCGCTGGCGCGGGCGGAGGACATTACCTGCCCGACGGAAATGGTGTTCGACCTCGATCCCGGGCCGCCGGCGAATATTGTGCAATGTTGCCAGGTAGGGCTGTGGCTGCGGCAGGTTTTTGAGCATTTCGGGTTGCAGAGCTTCCCGAAGACCTCGGGTTCGAAGGGACTGCAGATCTACATTCCGCTGAACACGCCAACCACGTACGAAGCAACCAAGCTTTTTTCCCACGCCTTAGCGCAACTGCTCGAGCAGGAGCATCCGGACATGGTTTTATCGGAAATGAGCAAGCAGGCGCGCACCGGGAAAGTGTTTGTAGACTGGAGCCAGAACGACGAGCACAAGACGACGGTTGCAGTGTACTCGTTGCGGGCACGCGAGCGCCCTACGGTTTCGACGCCGGTGAGCTGGGACGAGGTTGAGCAAACGCTGAAGAAAAAGAAGCCGGACGTGCTGGTGTTTGAAGCGTCGCAGGCAATCAAGCGGTTTGAGAAGATGGGTGACCTGTTCGAACTGGTTTTGGAACTGAAACAACGTCTGCCGGATCTGCGTGGCGCCCGGGCGACTCAGCCGGCGGGCATCGAGATGGCGGCGCAGGCCGAAGAACCGGACCCGCCGAAACGGCGTCGGTCGAAGAAGCAGTGAAACATTCATCACGGGGGCACGCAGGCAAATGGGCCAACTCTTTGCAGGAACTTCCGGGTGGGCTTATCCAAGCTGGAAACCGGATTTTTATCCCGCCAAACTGGCGCAGAAGAAGTTTCTCGGCCACTATGCCACGCAACTCAATACGGTCGAAGTGAATTTCACCTTCCGGCAGCTGGTCAAAGAGACGACCATTCAGAACTGGCTGAATGAGACGCCCGCACATTTCCGCTTCGGCATCAAGGCGCACCAGGTCATCACACATATCAAGCGCCTGAAAGGGACGGAGGATTTCGTGCCACGCTTCCTGGCGACGATTGAGCCGCTGGCCGCCGCCGGGAAGCTCGGCCCGGTGCTGTTTCAACTTCCGCCCAACCTCAAGGCGGATGCCGCCGAGCTCAAAGACTTTCTGGCCATCCTGCCGGGCACGGTGCCAGCGGCGTTTGAGTTCCGGCATGCATCGTGGTTCACAGATACGACATGGGATTTGCTGAAGGCACGCAACGCCGCGCTCTGCGTGGCCGAAACGGAGACCATGACTACACCCGATGTCGCCACCGCGGCGCTGGTGTATTACCGCTTCCGCAAGCCGAGTTACAGCGGGGAAGAGCTGCAGTCCATGACGGCGCGAATCGGCGGGCACCTCGCGGCCGGGCGCGACGTCTTCGCTTACTTCAAGCATGAAGAAACGCCGGAGGGAGCGCTGTCGGCGGTGCAGTTGCTCAAAAAAATTACGGAAACGTAGGAGGGCTCCAACGCAGTGACTGAGATCCGAACCTGCTTCAGCACTGTTTCCAGTGTCCGATAACGCGCATACTAAGGTACTCTTTGCGATGGCTTCCGAGGCCAACTCGCGCGGGCTTTCGGGATTTCTCGACTACCTTCGCATCGAGAAGGGACTGGCTCCGCTCTCGATCGCGGCTTACACCACCGATATCGGCCAGTTTGCCGGTTTCCTGGAAGAGCGGAAGCGCGTGCTGCTGACAGCGCGCCGCACTGACGTGCGCGAGTTTCTGCAGCGGCTTTTCTCCCACCAGGTGGATGGCCGCACCGTGGGCCGGAAGTTGTCGGCGCTGCGCCACCTCTACCGCTACTTGCTGCTCGACAAAAGGATCGAGCACGATCCCACCCTGAACATTGATTCTCCGAAACAATGGAAGGTCTTACCCAAGGCCCTGGCGCGCGACGAGATGGAGACGACGTTGGCCGCTCCCCTTGCGAGGGTTGGCGCCGCGAAGAGGCAAACACTGGATTCCGCCGCGCTGGCCGCGCGCGATCGCGCCATGCTGGAAGTGTTCTATGCCGGGGCGCTGCGCGTATCCGAGATCGTAAACGCGAAACTGGAAGACCTGAAGCTGGACGCGGGCTACATGCTGGTCCGCGGCAAGGGCGATAAGGAACGAGTTGTGCCTTTGGGCCGGTCGGCGCAGGCGGCGCTCTCGCAGTACCTGGCGGACTCCCGGCCAGCGCTGGCGCAAATGCGAAAAGTGAAAAATCCCGACATCTCGCAAAAAGCGCGAGACATGGGGCAACCGCAGCCGCGCAATTCACCGCTTCTGTTTATTGCGCGCGGGGCGCGCCGGTTGACGCGTCAGCGGGTGTGGCAGATGGTGCGGGCCGCGTCGGCCGCCTCGGGCCGCAAGGCTTCGCCGCACATGTTGCGCCATTCCTGCGCCACGCACATGGTCGAGAACGGGGCCGATCTGCGCACGGTGCAGACCATCCTCGGCCACGCCGATATCTCGACCACGCAGATCTACACCCACATGGCTCTGGATCGGCTGCGGACGGTGTATCAGAAGCATCATCCGAGGGCGAAGGCGCGGTAGTTTCATTGATGGTTGATGATTTTTGATTGTTGATTGAAAACCGCAGGTCGTTTTCGGTTCCAATCAACCATCAACAATCGAGAATCGGCAATGACAAAAGGCAGCACAATCATCGGTAAGGCCGTAGCCGACTTCCTCCGCCACCTGCGCGAACGGAACGCTTCGCCGCACACAATCAAGGCGTACCAAGGCGATCTGGCGAACTTCTCCGTCTATGCCGGGCCACGCGGCTGGAAAGACATGGACCACATCGCAATCCGCGGATTTCTCTCCCAGCTTTACGAAAAAGGCCTGAGCAAAACGTCGGTCGCGCGGTCCCTGGCGGCGGTGCGGTCGCTTTATCGCTGGCTCGCTCAGGAGGGAGTGGTCGAGCAGAATCCGGCTAAGCTCGTCGCCACTCCGAAGCTGCCCAAGAAGCTTCCGCGCGTGCCTACGATCGAAGAGATGAATTCAGTCCTCGACGGGCAGATGCCCGAAGTCGCAGCCTTCCCCGAGCGGGACCGGCTCATGCTGGAACTGCTCTATGGCTGCGGGATCCGCAACTCGGAGCTGACCGGAATCAATCTCGATGACATCCGGCTGAGCGCAGAAGCGATTCTGATCCGGGGCAAGGGAAAGAAGGAGCGCTACGTCCCGTTCGGGGATTCGGTAAGGACAGCGCTTGCTGCTTATCTCCCCGCTCGGCAGACGATGTTGGCCGGGATGCGCAACAACACGCCCGCACTGCTGCTCAACCAGCGTGGCGGGCGGCTTACTACCCGCAGTGTGGGTCGCATCATCAAGCGAATCGCCGTTGCCAAAGGCTTATCGCCCGATCTGCATCCGCATACCCTGCGCCACGCGTTCGGCACCCATATGCTGGAGGAGGGAGCCGACCTGCGCGCGATCCAGGAACTGCTGGGTCACGAACGCCTGGCCACTACCCAGCGCTACACGCAACTCTCGATGAAGCATGTGTTGCAGGTCTACGATCAGACCCACCCGCGCGCTAAGTAAGACCTCTCTTGGCCTCCAATTACCTCGGTAATCTGGGGCGGGCCTGCCGCCGGTTTGAGAATAGACAGATCGGGGAAGCCTGAGATGCTCCCCCCTGTGGAGACATTGTGCGCAAGATTAATCCCGAACTTTGGGTTTTGTTGTTTCTGGTCGTGATTGCTGCGATGTTGAATTTCCTGGTGGCGTCGCAGCGCATGGCGTTAGTGTTTTACTTTTTGCCCACACTTTATTCGGCATACCATTTCGGACGCCGTCACGCCACGCTCACCGCGTTTGCCAGCGTGGCCATGGTGGTGCTGCTGGCTTACACCAATCCGGGCATGTTCAGCCGGCGCGCGGATCTGCCTTTTGACTCGCGCTGGTTTGACCTGACCGTGTGGGGAGGGGTTTTGATGGTAGCCGGCTATGCCACGGGCACGTTGTACGAGCGCAACCAGCAAACCCTGCGGGAGATGGAAGACGGCTACGACGGGATGCTGGTGATTCTGCAGAATTTTCTGGCCAGCCAGAAGCATAGCGAGGCGCACGCCTACCGGATCTCGATGTACGCGACAAAGATTGCCGAGACGCTTGGCCTCGATTTAGGCAGCATCGAAGACATTCGTACTGCGGCACTTCTGTTCAACCTCAAGGAATTGGGAATCCCTGCCGAGGTTCTTTGCAAGGCGGCGCAGGTTTCCGAGAAAGACCTGACCAACGGCGGCAAGCCGCGGCGTCTGCCGTCGAACGCGAGCGCTCTGGGAAGTACGTTGCTCCGAGCGATTCCGATTTTTCTGGCCGAACGGCGGGTGTGCCAGAGCGGCGGCAAGCGGGACGAGGCCTTGTTCGAAGTGCAGATTCTGGCGCTGGCGGAGGAGTACGAAGCGCTGATCAGCGGACAGAACGGATCCAAGATGTCTCCCGCACAGGCGGGGCAGGAAGTGATCCGGCGCTCGACGGGCCATTATGATTCCCTGATTCTCGACTCGTTTTCGAAAGCCTTCGGAGGAATCGCGGCGGGCGCCGGCGCCTGAACCGGCGCTAGTCACCTGCGATTGCGCAGGTTCTCCCACATCGCAACAATCGTAGACTTCACGGTGGCCGTCAGCTTTTCATAAGCTGCCTCCGACGCCTCAGCCTCCGGCGGCGGATAGATCGGTTTCCCAAAGACCATCTCCAGCGGCCCGATCTTCTGAAAGAACTTTTTTCCCCGCGGCCAAACGTCGTAAAAACCTTCAATCGCAATGGGGACAATCGGTACCTGCAGATGGATAGAGAGAATCGCCGCGCCTTTCTTGAAAATCCGCGGAGTGCCGTCAATCGAACGCTCGCCCTCCGGATACAGCATCAATACCCGGCCCTGCCTGAGCCCGAATGCTCCAGCCCGCATGGCGGGCACAAGATTGGCGTCAGGATCGAGCACCATCACGCGCAGCCAGCGCGCCAGGCGGCGCATGAAGCCGGCGCCGAAGACCTCGCTGGTTCCGACCGCAAAGCTGTTAGCCATTACTTCCGCAGGCAGCACGCTCGTGAGGATCACCGGATCAATGTAGCTCTGGTGGTTGGACGAAAGAATGTACGGGCCGTGTTCGGGCAGGTTTTCGAGACCCGACACTCGCAGATGAAACAGGTCCCGCGAAACCATCTGGATGATGCGCGAAAGTGGATACCAGAAAGTATCAAAGGCGGGGTGAGGATCGCGCAGCGCAAGCACCTCGGGATCGGTGACTTCTTCGGCCAGAATCGCCTTCCACCCGGCAAAGGTGACGCGGGTTCCCGGGGCGACTCCCGAAGCGGCGCTTTGCAGGACGGCGTCCAGCAGGTCGCGAACGGTGTAAATCTCGGCCAGTTGTGACTCCTCGACGTTGCCGCCGAGATCATCTTCGAGGCGGCTGAGCACTTCGATGCGCTGCATGGAGTCAAGACCGAGATCGAGTTCGAGGTTGTGGGTGGGGCGGAGCGCAACAGGCGCGGCCCGCGCGGCGTCGCGCACGATCCTGAGTCCGCGCTGCACGTCCGGGCGATCGAGCCAGGCGGTCTCCTCGGCCGTGAGCGGCTTCTCAGCGGGAACTTCCGCGTCGCCGTCTATTTTTTTTGCCCGATTCGCCTCGACTCGCTTTTCGACTTCAAATCGCCGAATTTTGCGGGTGGTCGTGCGGGGAAGATCGTCTTGCCAGATCTCGTAGCTGCCGATCCGCTTGGTGGAGGCGATTTTCTGGGAAAGATCTTCAATGTCAAAGCGAATTACCTCCTTGGCATTGACGACCTTCCTCTGGCGCAGGGTGTCGAAGTTCGGGACGATGACGGCGTGCAGGCGGTCGCCGCCGCCCTCACCGGGCTTGCCTTCGAGTCCCACCACCGCCATTTCTTTGATGAATGGCGATTTCAGGTAGTGTGCCTCGATCTCTTCTGGATAAATATTCTTGCCATTACTGAGGACGATGACTTCTTTCTTGCGGCCGGTGAGGAACAGGTTGCTGCGCGAGTCGAAGTAGCCGAGATCGCCGGTGTAGAACCATCCGTCGCGAAGTACGGCTGCCGTCGCATCGGGACGGTTCCAGTAGCCCTTCATTACGACAGCGCCCCGCAGGGCGACTTCGCCGACTGCGGGTCCCCCATCTTCTGGCGGTTGTGGATCGACGATTTTTCCCTCGACGCCTTTCATCGCCTTGCCCACCGAGCCGATTACATTGTCTCCGGGGTAGTTCGCGTATACCGCGGCGGCGGTCTCGGTTAGACCGTAGGCCTGCAGGACATCAATCCCGAGGTCACGGAAGTCCCGGGCGATATCTGGATCGAAGCGCGATCCGCCTGTGGCCAGGTAGCGCATCTTCGGCCCCAGCGAGTCGTGCACCTTGCGAAACAGGATCGGACCGGCATTGATCCCGACTTTGCGGAGGGAGCGATTCAGCGCCAGCATGCCGGCAAAGATCCTCTGTGTGACTGCGCCCCGTTTGGCGACTTCCTGAAAAATGCGCTCATGGATCAGGTAATAAAACTGTGGAACGACCGCGAATGCGGTGATGTTACGCTCGCCCAGCGCCCGCATGAGTTCGGTGGTGTTGAGCGTTTCAAGATAGACAACGCGGGATCCCTTGACCAGAGGGAGAAGCAGATTGGCCATCTGGGCCAGGACGTGGAATAGGGGCAGCACGCCGAGCAGGGCGTCATTCGGGCCGATATTCACCCAGTTGAAAACGGCTTCCACCTCGCCGAGGATGTTGGCATGGGTCAGCATGACGCCCTTGGGGTCGGCGGTGGTTCCTGAGGTGTAAATCAGGGCGGCCAGGTCGTCGTCGTTGGCGGGCGCTGGCATGAACTTCCCCGGGCCACGATCGAAGACGTCCGGCAGCATCGCCAACCATCGTGCCTGCTCAGAATGGTTGGTCATCCGCTCCGGGTCCATCAGAATCAGGCCGAGATTCAGTTCGGTGGCAGCCGGACGGGACGTGGCCACGTGCCGGGCGTCGCAGAAAACAGCAGATGCCCCGGCGTCTTTCAGGAGCTTTGTAACCTGGTCGGCGTGCAGGGCAGTATCGAGTGGCACGGCGGCGCAACCGGAGGCGACGATCCCCAGGTAAACCGCGACCCAACGCGGGTGGTTATCGGCCAGAATGGCCAGGCGAGAGCCGTGCGCCAAGCCGTTCTCGGCAATCCAACGCCCGACCGACTCCGCCATGCGGCGAAGTTCCGAGTAGGTGCAGCTTTCGATTTGCTCGTGACGCTGTAGTTCGAGCGCGACGTTGTTCGGCCAACGCTCAGAGCACTCTACAAAGCGGTCGTAGAAGGTGGGCATGGGTCGAGGGGAATATTACAGGAAAAGGCGTTGTATCGCCGAGAACGCCGAGATGGAAACGGGCGTTGGGCAGAGCAGGCTTCACGCCACGAACACATTGTTCTCTACGAAGGCACTCCCCCGACACACCTCGGTCACGTCCCAATTCCCCTCGGCCCGCATCCAATATGCTACGCTTAAAAGATATTCTTGGGTGTACTGTGCCCTGAAGGACTTCCAGTTTGATTAACACTCTGTTAGGCAAGGTTTTTGGCACCAAGAACGAGCGCGTGATCAAGGCGCTGATGCCGAAGGTTGCGGCCATTAGTGCGCTCGAACCCGAGATGCGGAAGCTCACCGACACCGAACTGCGCGCCAAGACGGAGGAATTCCGCCAGCGCATTCAGGAGCGGTTGAGCCGCTTGGGCGGCCGTGCTGGAAATCAGCCGACAGCAGCCGAACCGGACGCCCAGCCGGAAGAGGAAGACGACGTTGACCGCATCAAGCGTCTGGAAAAAGAGCAGCACGAGGCCTTGCAGGAAGCGCTGGACGAAATCCTGGTCGAGGCTTTTGCCGTAGTTCGCGAGGCCGGGCGGCGCGTGCTCAACATGCGGCACTTCGACGTGCAGCTGATCGGCGGCATGGTGCTGCACAGCGGCGCGATCGCCGAAATGAAGACGGGCGAAGGCAAAACGCTGGTCGCGACCCTTCCTGTGTATCTTAACGCTCTGAGCGGGCGCGGCGTCCACGTGGTGACCGTCAACGACTACCTCGCTAAGCGCGACTCGGAGTGGATGGGCAAGCTTTATCGCTTTCTCGGCCTTAGCGTTGGCGTCATCGTTCACGACCTTGACGACGAAGAGCGCCGCGCCGCTTACGCCGCAGACGTCACTTATGGCACCAACAACGAATTCGGCTTCGACTACCTGCGCGACAACATGAAGTTCGACCTGAAGGATTGCGTGCAGCGCGGTCACAACTACGCGATCGTGGACGAAGTAGACTCCATCCTGATTGACGAAGCGCGTACGCCGCTGATTATTTCCGGGGCCAGCGAGGAATCCACCGACAAATACTACAAAGTCAACCGCATCATCCCGAAGTTGGAAAAAGGCGAGACCATCGAAGGTCCGCCGGGAGAACCGCCGCAGTACACCGGCGATTACGTCATCGACGAAAAGCATCGCAACATTACGGTCAGCGACGAAGGCTGGGAAAAAGTCGAAAGCCTGCTGGGTATCGGCAACATCGCCGATCCCGAAAACTGGCCATGGAAGCACCATGTCGAGACCGCGATCAAAGCGCATGCCCTTTACCGCAGAGATGTCGAGTACGTAGTCAAGGATGGGGAGGTCATCATCGTTGACGAGTTTACGGGGCGCATGATGCCCGGCCGCCGCTGGTCTGACGGACTGCACCAGGCCGTCGAAGCCAAAGAGAACGTCAAAATCGAGCGCGAGAATCAAACCCTGGCGACCATCACCTTCCAGAACTACTTCCGCATGTTCAAGAAGCTGGCCGGCATGACCGGCACGGCGGAAACGGAAGCGACCGAATTCGACAAGATTTACAAGCTGGAAGTGGTGGTGATCCCGACCAACAAGCAGATGCTGCGCGTTGAGAACCCCGATATCGTCTACCGCACGGAGAAGGAGAAATATTTCGCAGTTGCCGATGAGATCCAGCAGTGTGCCGAGCGGGGCCAACCGGTGCTGGTGGGCACGACGTCGGTGGAAAAATCGGAGCGGCTTTCGGATTTGCTGAAGAAGAAGGGACTCAAGCACGTCGTGCTGAACGCCAAGTTCCACGAGCGCGAAGCCGAAATCGTCGCTCAAGCCGGACGCAAGGGGGCCGTCACCATCGCCACCAACATGGCCGGCCGCGGCACCGACATTCTGCTCGGTGGCAATCCCGAATTCATGGCCAAGCAGGAGATGGTGAAGAAGGGAATCGCGCAGCAGTTGCGCGCGGCGCAGGGAAAGATCGAAGGGCCGCAGGAAGACGGCGAGACCTCCATTTTCTACTACAACGGGAACGAATTCTCCGTTCCGACCGACAAGTGGACGGAAGCGCTCAACCGCTACAAGCAGCAGACCGACGTAGAGCACGACGATGTCACAAGCGTCGGCGGGCTGCATATTCTGGGCACCGAGCGCCACGAGTCGCGCCGCATTGACAACCAGCTTCGCGGCCGCGCCGGCCGCCAGGGCGACCCCGGTTCTTCCCGGTTCTACCTCGCGCTCGAAGATGATTTGATGCGCATCTTCGCCAAGGAATGGGTCTCGACTCTGTTGCAGCGGCTGGGGATGGAGGAAGGCGTCCCGATCGAATCGAAAATGATCACCCGGCGCATCGAGACCGCGCAGAAGGCCGTCGAAGGCCAGCATTTCGAATCGCGTAAACACCTTCTCGAATACGACGACGTAATGAACAAGCAGCGCGAGGCGGTGTATGGCCTGCGCCGGCGCCTGCTCGAAGGCACGGATCAGAAAGATCTGATCCTCGAAGATTACGTCTCGGCGATTCTGGGAGATTTGCTCGATCAGTATTGTCCGCCCAAGGCTCACGCCAACGACTGGAATATCAAGGCGCTGAAAGATGCGGTCTTAACCCGCTTTGGCGTGGATTTTGTTGCGGAAGGCGTCAAGGCAGAAACGCTGAACCGCCAGGAACTCGGCGATGCCATCTTTGGGAAGCTGAAAGAGCGCTACGACGCCAAGGAAAAATTGATCGGCCCCGACGCCATGCGCCATCACGAGCGCATGATCATGCTGAGCGTGATTGACCAGCAGTGGAAAGATCACCTGCTCAGCATGGATCACCTCAAGGAGGGCATCGGCCTGCGCGGCTACGGCCAGCACGATCCGCTGGTCGAGTACAAGAAGGAATCGTTCGAGATGTTCGAAGCGATGATGCAGCGCTTCCAGGAAGACACGGTCCGGTATCTCTACCTGATGCAGATTCTGGAGCGACCGCCGGATGCGGGTGCGGGAGGTCCTGCACCAGGTGGCCCGGCGCTCGGCGTGCCAACAAGCCAAGAGTTGGAGCCAGGAGTTCCCGCGCAGCGTAGCGGCGACGGCAACGGAAGGCGGCCTCCGCGCATGGTCTCGACTTCCGCCGACGAACTGGAAGAGGCTTTCCTGCGCCGCAAGCGGCGCGAACTGGAACAGGCCCGCATGGCCGGCTCGGGCGACGCGGCGCCGGTGCAGCAGGTAGTCCGCGGTCAGGAGAAGGTTGGTCGAAACGATCCTTGTCCCTGCGGGTCCGGCAAGAAGTACAAGAAATGCCACGGGGCGTAAGGCAGCTTATTCCAGCTTGTCCCCTTACGAGTTCCGCAGGGCGAGTTCAGAAGGAGTCTCCCTGGTTGCACCCCTGCGCTGAAATTTCCACAGTCCCTGCCAGAAGTCTTTTGCGCTCAGCGTTGAGGTTTTTCACGGCCTGCAACGTTGCTGGTGCAATCCTCCGTATCGAGCTGGCAGGGCTGGACTTATTGCTTCATCCGTCTGTTGATAAAAATGCTGGTAAGACATTGAAAACAATCAACATAAATCTCGAAGGTAAATCGATTTAGCTTGCCGCAGGAACGGCCTGAATCTCGCCCGCACGCGGGGTTGAACGAGGGCAAGATTTCTCGCTGGCGCGCCTGCAACGCTCCGCAGCGGGCATCGTAGTTCGCGAGCGGCATCGCGCGACCGTCACGAACCGCGGTGTTCGCAGTCAACGCCCTTTGTGCGGACAGCGGCGAGCCGTATAGCGTCCTATGTCGGTCGCAAGCGCAGCTACTTTGAGTTGAGGAGTTTGTCCATCTCAACGAGTTTCATGACCCTAAATTCTTTCGGAAATGCGTTGTCGTCGGCTTCGAAGTCTACTTCGGTAAACCCTGCTGCTTCGAAGCCTTCTAATCTGCTATACGTGGTTGCGAAGGTAGTGTAAGCAGCAACGCACAAGTCAGAAGTTTCGCAGTTCACTTGCAGTGCGTCCGCCTTGCGAACTGACACTCTGATGCCCTTCAACCGTCGATCTCGCTCGACCATTTCATTCCAGCGGCTGGCAAACAAAATCTGCTGATTCGGAATCTCTTTGGGAGAGAGAATGACGATTATCATGAGGACTAACATCCCACCCAGCATTGAAACTACCACCGTCTTGAGGCGTTTCACGGGAGGGGCAATCGGGGGTAATGCTTGGCCGCAAGCGGCGCAGAACTTGCCGCCGTCGAGGTGAGGGCTACCGCATTCTGAACAAAATGGCATCTTCCTGCTCAGCGACCATGAGCACAGATTCCCAAAATATAACTTTGGCCTAACGTTATTTTACGCCGCTGCTTTTTCCCTGAGATAACCGCTTCGTTGGGCTTGAGCAACCAGACTTCTAAACGCATCGTCATCTATGAACGGTGCCCATTGCCCATACTTCTTCTGCACATGCCCTGCTTTCTCGACGGTGTGCCAGTAGGGAAGCCAGATTTTTTGACCTTCATCGCTTTCCAGAACAACAAGAAACGGGAAGAAGGTTGCGATCTCTCCTGTCTTTTTCTGCCACTTTCCTCCCTCCCCGGCAGGGCTGAAAACCGCCAGTACCTTGCAGTCCAGACTACCCACGTCAAGGCCAAACTGAAAGATCAGGTGCAACTGCTTCGTCGCCCCGCATATTGGGCAGGTTGACTCGCGCAACTCGGCAAGGTCGCGTAAAGCCCCAAAAAGTTCCGCGCAGTAGCCCCGCTGTAGACAATTGCAAATGAAGTAGCGTTCGGTCGCCATGGTGGCTCACTCCTAGGGTTCTTAACAGTTCTTAACAGGTCGCAGCTTGTTTTTATGTGATACCAGTCACATACCGCTGCATACGGCGTTGCATTGAAGCTCCAGACGGTGCGGTTGCCCTACCGAATCGCCCGGAACGTCATCTCCTTAGCCATACTCTTGTTCCTCTGCTTCCACTCCAGGAACAGCGTCGCGTAGTTTCTGGTGATGTAATCCGCAGGTGTCACGCCGAGTCTCTTTGCCGTTGCGTCAATCCAGCGAGGCGGGCCTTCAATCTCGCAGAAGTTGCCGATCGGTGTCTCGTCCACGACCACATGGCCATGGCCATCGCTCCATTCCGCGCGGAACTTTTCGTATCGAAACGAAGGCGCGTATCCCAGAGCCTGCAGGATCGCGTCCAGCTTTTTCCCATCGGCGACGACCGTCTCCAACTCGACCCGGCTGCTGTGATGTCCTCTGGTCGTGCCGCTTTTGTGGGTCAGCGTCCAGGTTGAGCCGTACTTCCGGATTCTCAGCAGTTCTTTTCTCTTCCGCAGTACTTCTCCCGGCAGGTCGTAGAGCGTATTCATTTCGTGCGTGCGCCGCGTGAGCAGACGAAATCCCGCCGATCGAAGTTTCCGGGTAAGAGCGCGCAGATCATTCACGCGGAACTTGATTTCCACTTCCTTCGGCATGAGAGCAGTGTATTACGGCGCGCCGACATCTGAAGCGGAGAAGGCGGGGGCGGCGGGGCGGCGGCGCAATTGCGCGTCCCAGTTCACCTCTTCCACGGGTCCCACGATGAAGATCCAGCTGAGAGATCCAATCACACTAATCGCTGCCGTAATCAGGAATGCCCAGTAGAACTGCCCGGTCCGGTCGAGGAGAAATCCAGTAAGCGAGGGGGCGACCGCGCCGGCGAAATTGCCGACAAAATTCTGCACGCCGACCCAGCGGCCGACCATGCGCGGCCCGGCCAGCGTCTGAGTGATGGCCCAGAGATTGCAGAACGACCCGCCCAGAAATACCCCGCAAAGAGCCAGCATCGGAACAAAAAGAGAGTCGGGAGCCCAGGCTGCCGCAACCAGGAACAAGCCAGTGGCCGTTTCACTGATGCTGACCACGGTCTTGCGCACCCTGGTCGGAGTGCTGCCGCTGTTGATCCATCGGTCGGATAACTTCCCGAAGATGGCGGACGAGGCTGCGGACACAAGGAAAACCAGGCCTCCTACCCTCGCCATTTGAGCCAAAGAAAGACCTCGACCGCGCACCAGATAAAAAGGCAGCCACGTGACCAGGAGATAGAGGGTGTAATTCAGGCAGAACTGGCAAATGCATGTCCCCCATGCGGAGCGCTGGCGCAAAATGTCGGAAATCCCGGGCGTATGTTGCGGCACCGCGGACAAACTGGGCGTTCTGCGGGGCATCCAGGCCAACCACGGCGGGAGCCAGAGGAACCCGATGAGGCCGAGCACGACAAAAAATGGCCGCCAGCTGAAGCGGGCCACCACGTTTCCGCCGACGAGCATTCCGAGCGCGGGACCGAGCGCGAGGCCGGCCATCACTGCGGCGTTCGCAAATCCGCGCCGGCTCTCCTGAAAATGAGTGGCAAGGATCTTGCCATAAGATGGGAACGCGACCGATTCCCCTACGCCAAGAATGACCCGGATCGCCAGCAGCGCCGCGAAGCCGTGCAGGACTCCGGTGACCGCCGTCGCCGCCGACCAGACGAAGAACCCCATCGCAAAGACCCACTTCACGTCCAAGCGGTCCACCAGCCAGCCGGCCGGGATCTGCATCAGGGCATAGGTCCAGAAAAATGCCGAAAGCAGCGTGCCCAGCTGAGATCCGGACAGCCCTAGTTCGTCTTTAATCAGCGGCGCGGCGATCGAAAGATTGCTGCGGTCAATGTAGTTGATGAGAACCGAAAGGGTCAGAAGGACGAGCACCCGGTTCATGCCGGGTGTGACGTGGTGGGAGGGCGATTCTTTGCGGTCCGCAGCGTTATCCATACGGGCAAAGCTGTGCGATTCTACACCCCCAATGAGCTTATCGCGCAGACGATTGGTTTGATATCATTCGGCATCGCAGGCCGATATGAAAAATCTATTTGAGCGTGAGACGGTGGACGAAGTGATTGCGCGCATTGACCGCCTGCAGCCCGCATCCGTGCGGCAGTGGGGCAAGATGGACGTGGCCCAGATGATGGCGCACTGCTCGGCGGCCATGGACATGGCCTCGGGCCGGCTGAACATTCCACGGGTTTTTATCGGAAGGGTGATCGGGCCTTTGGTGAAGCCCTTCTTCACCAATGAAAAGCCGTTTTCGCGGAACAATCCGACAAGCCCGAAACTCGTATTCGCCGATCAGAGGGACTTTGCGCGCGAGCAGACGCAACTCAAGGACAAGATCCAGCGGTTTTGCGAAGGCGGCGAGGCGCAGTGCACGCGCTACCCGCATCCCTTCTTTGGCGCCCTCACGCCCGACCAGTGGGCCCGCGGGATGTACAAACACCTCGATCACCACCTGCGGCAGTTCGGCGCTTAGCGCGGTGAGCCGCCGCGACGGAGCGCCAGCCTAGGCGAAAGTCGGAAGCTTCACCAGATCATCTTTGGGGACAGACTCCAGGGGTTCTCCTGCCTTGCGCCAGGCGGTGAGCCCGCCGACGATCACGAACGTGTTGAATCCTTTTTCCCGCAGCAGATGCGCCACCCGGGCGCTGGTCGCTTCGCGCGCTCAAGTGCAGTACAGATAAATGTCCTTGTCTTTGGGGAGGTTCTTGACTTCCTCCTCTAAATTATTGGGCTCGATGCGGATGGAGCCTCGAATGCGCTCGGCGCCGCGGTCGTAGTAGCCGTGGCTGCGCACGTCGGCAATCTGGACCTTGATGCCGTCTGCCGACGCCAGGCGTGCTGCCAGCTCCTGTACCTGAATGCGAGGCACCACGTCATACTTGCGGTACTTCACGACCTGCGCAATGTGATAGACGGCGTAGACCAGAAGCGCGGCGATCACCAGCACTTCCATAGCCCGCCCGGCGGCATGAAAGCCATTCAGGGTCGCGGCCAGGAAATCGCGCGATAAGTAGCCCAACAGCAGGTAACTCGCGCAGTAGAGGAAGGCGCCGGTGAAATCCAGGCGCAGGAACTGGCCAAAAGGCATCTTCATGCTGCCGGCCAGCGGAGCCGCCATGGTATTGATCCCCGGCACGAACTTGGCAATCAGCAGCGTGGTCTTGCCGCGCTTGTAGAAGGACTCGGCCGAGCGGAGGATGCAGGTTTCCGGGTTCATGGAAACGCGGCAGAGGAACCCGAGCAGGGCCCAGCCCGCGTAGCGGCCCAGCCAGAACTGAGAGATGTCGCCCAGCAAGAGTGCGGCCAGACCGGCCAGGAGCACCATGGGTCCGGCCAGGGTGTGAGAAGCCACCGCGGCTCCGGCCACGACCAGCGCGATCGCAGCCGGGAAGGGAAGCCCGAGGGCCTCCGCCAACAGCACACAGAAGGTAAGAGCATATCCGTGGCGCGCCATCATCGGGACGAGGTCATTCATAGGGCGTCTGGCAAGTACGGTCTTGGATGAGCCTGACTGGCAAAGGGGTTCAGTATAAACAATAAGCCGTACATGGCTCCGAGAGGGCCATGTACGGCTTCTACTGCACGGGGCGTGCGTCTCTCAGGAGGATTGTACCCCGTGCAAGGCGAAGGAGACGGCGGCCGCCATTCGAAGTCTGTCCGGCCCTGCACGGGCCGGCGCGTCGAAAAAAAACTGGCGCCTTTTCGTTTGAAACTTCGACTGGACCGCCGTCTTCAGTGGGGTTGCTGCACGCGCGGGAAAGGCCCCTCGGCAACCTGCCTTTCTCAGGTGCCGTCGGGGAGAAGCGCAGGCCGCAAAGACCGTGGCCTGTCACATGCCAGTACGTCTCATTAGCCTTTCGCGCTGGCGCACAGCACCACCAACCGAGCACATTCTGAGTTCATCCTGGAAGAGATGTCTGTAGCTCCGGTCACCGTGAGCGGTGACCCGGATCAATCGGCATTTTGAAGGCTGAATGTGCTCCGGCTCACATGATTGCGGAATGGCTGTAGTCAGAGGAAGGGGTGTGAGACGGCAGCAGGAAGCGAGTCTTATTTTTCGCGAGCAACCACGAAATCCGGCGCCCACAGCAACGCGCGCTTGATCTCGGAATCCGGAAACGAGCAGAGCGCTCGCCGCGCCGAATCCGCGTACTGCGCGGCCCGGGCGTTGGCGGCTTCGAGCGATTCATAGCGTTGCAGAATCTGCAAAACTTCCCCGTGGGTGACGCCATTGAACGTGCGGTCGTGCATCACTTTTTCGATGCGGGCGCGTTCTTCGAGCGTGCACCGCTCCAGAGCGTGGATCACCGACATCGTGACTTTGCCTTCGCGTAGGTCGCTGGCTACCGGTTTGCCGAGGACGTCTTCGGTGGCGGTCAGATCGAGCACATCGTCCACGATCTGGAAGGCCATGCCGAGGTCATGTCCGTAGACCCCCAGAGTCGCTTCCTGTTCCTCGGTCGCACCACCCAGGATGGCTCCCAGCCGCATGCAGACGGAAAAGAGACAGGCTGTCTTGCGGAAAATCAGATCGGAATGCTCGTCCAGGGTAATCAGCTTGCCGAGTTTCTCCATCTGCAGCAGTTCGCCCTCGACCATCTGCTGGGTGAGTTCGATCAGCGTGTCGAGAATGCGGAAATTCCGCTCCTGCACGGCGATTTTGAATGCCTGCATATAGAGCCAGTCGCCGGCCAGCACGCATTTGGAATTGCCCCACTGAGTATTGGCCGCGGGACGGCCCCGGCGGGTCTTGGCTTCGTCAATGATGTCGTCGTGAACCAGGGTTGCGGTATGAATGATTTCGACTACCGCGCCGAGCCGAACCGCGCCGCGTCCTCGATAGTCGAACAATTTGGCCGCCAGCAGCAGCAGAGCAGGGCGGATTCTCTTGCCGCCGCCGGCGCGCAGGTACTCGCCGATCTCGGTGATGGCCTGAACCCCGGAGATCGTGTCGCGGCCGAACTCGCCTTCCAGCGCGACGAGATCATCCCGCAGCAGATCGAACACTTCCTTCCCGTTAATGGTAGCGGATGAGCTCAAATCGCCGGTCCTAGTTCGTCCGGTAGTTCGTGAACTGCATATCAATGCCAAAGTCATTCTGGCGAAGCAGAGCGATGACTTCCTGGAGCGTGTCGCGATCCTTGCTGCTGACCCGCACCAGGTCGCCCTGGATGGAAGCCTGCGCTTTCTTCTTCGAATCTTTGATGAGCTTGACGATGTCGCGGGCCTTCTCGATCGGGATGCCCTGCTGCATGGTGATCTTGCGCTTGGCCGTGCCCCCGGCCGCCGGTTCCACTGCGCCATAGACCAGGCCCTTCAGCGGGACGCCGCGCTTCACCAGTTTTTGCTGCAAGACATCGTTTACAGCCTTCAGCTTGTACTCGTCGGCGGAGTGCAGCACGATCGCATCCTTTTCCAGTTCGATGTTCGACTTCGAGTCCTTCAGATCGAAACGGGTATGAATCTCCTTCAGCGCCTGCTGAATGGCGTTGGCGACCTCCTGCAAATCAATCTTGCTGACGACGTCGAAGCTGTTGTCGGGCATACATTTCTAATCTTTCTGAAACAATGGAATCTTTACCTGAGGTTAACAGAAAGCCAGGACTTAACGGGCCGAAACTTTGTTTTCATCCATTTCAGCCAATTTGAAAAACTTGTAGAAATTGCGGGACGTGCGCTCGCCCAGCTCTTCCATGCTGAGGCCCCGCAGTTCCGCCAATCTGCGGGCGGTTTCGAGGACGAACGCCGGCTCATTGCGCTTCCCGCGGTGCGGCACTGGGGCCAGGTAGGGCGAGTCGGTCTCAATCAGCATCCGGTCGAGGGGAACTTCCAGGGCGGCGTCGCGAATCTGCTGGGCCTTGGGATACGTCACATTGCCGGCAAAGGAAATCATGAAGCCCATGTCCAGGGCGCGCTTGGCGTGAAGAGTGGTCCCGGTAAAGCAGTGAAGGATGCCGCCCAGGCCGCTGGCCGACCACTGATCCTTAATCATGCCCAGGCAATCCTCCCAGGCGTTGTCGCTGCCTTCGGAAGGACGGCAATGGATGACGATGGGCAGCTTCGCCGTCGCAGCCAGTTCCATTTGCTGCGCGAAGACTTGTTTCTGCACGTCGCGGGGAGAGTGATCGTAGTAATAGTCAAGGCCGATCTCGCCCCAGGCGATGATCTTGGGATGGCGCGCGAGTTCGGCCATGCGATCGAACGCGGGCTGATCGGCCAACCGGGCTTCATGGGGATGAATCCCGATGGTCGCGTACATGAAGTCGTATTTCTCGGCCAACTGAATGCCGCAATCGAAGTTGGCGGGTCCGTCGCCGTTGCCGATGGCAACGATGTTGCGGATGCCGGCCTCGCGGGCGCGCGCGATGGCTGCTTCGCGATCGGTGGCGAACTGTTTGCCTTCGAGATGGGCGTGGGAGTCAATGAACATGGTCGCTAGTCGTCGGCCGTTCGCGATCAATTGTCGGCTGATGCTTTTCGCCAACGACCAACGACCAACGACGGTTTCATTTCAGCCGTGCCCCCACGGGCACATCCTCCAGAAAGCTCGCCAGTACGGGCTTCCCGCCTTCGAGGGAGGCCGCGACGATCATTCCGTTCGACTCCAGACCGCGCAGTTTGCGCGGCGCCAGATTGGCCACGATGACCACCTTGCGGCCGATGAGGGTCTCGGGCGCGTAGGCCTCGGCGATGCCGGCGACAACCTGCCGCACCTCAGTTCCGATATCAATTTCCATCCGCAAGAGCTTGTCGGCTTTGGGAACTCGCTCAGCAATTTTCACGACGCCCACGCGCAGCTCGATTTTGGCGAAATCGTCAATCGTGATCTTCGCGATCTCCTGAAGTGGGGCGGCGGCCGGCGGCGGCGCTTGTTCGGGCACTGGCACTTTCGCTTCCTCCACGGCCGGACCTCTTTGTTGCTCTTCCATCTGTTGCATCCTTTCAATGGCGCTCTTGTCGGCGCGGGGAAAGACCGGGCTTACGTCGCCGAGTTTTGTGCCTGGGCGCAGCTGCCCCCAAGTCAGATCGGCCAGCGCGAGTTTCTTAATGTCGCCCAGGCCCATCTGGTACCAGATCCTCGCGGTTGCGTCCGGCATGACCGGATGTGCGAGCGCCGTAGCGATTCTCAATGCCTCGGCCGAGGTGTAGAGGACTGTGGCCAGTCGCGAACGGCTGTCGTCATCCTGCTTTTCGCCGAGCGACCACGGCTCATTCTCGACAATGTATTTATCCACCGTCGCGATGAGCCCCCATGCGGACTCAAGTGCGCGGGAAAACTGAAACTGATCGAAAAGTGTGCCAAATTCCTTGATCGTTTTGCGCGCCGTTTCGGCGATGGCGTCATCTGCGGCGGTATGCGACGCGGCGCCTGAAGGATACGGCACCTCGCCCTTGAAGTAGCGGTTAATCATGGTTAGCGTGCGACTGGCCAGGTTACCCAGGCCGTTGGCGAGATCGGAGTTGTAGCGCTGCACCAGGGCGTCGAAGGAGAACGATCCGTCCTGACCGAATACGACTTCGCGCAGCAGGAAATAGCGCAGCGCGTCGGCGCCGAGCACATCGAGAATCGTTTCCGTGCGGACGATGTTGCCGCGCGACTTCGACATCTTGCTCTCTTCAAACAGCAGCCAGCCGTGGGCCACAATGGCCTTCGGCAGGGGCAGACCCGCCGCCAGCAGAAAAGCCGGCCAGTATACGCAGTGGAAGCGAACGATTTCCTTGCCGATCATGTGCACGTCGGCCGGCCAGTATTTCTTGAAGGCCTCCTGCGCTCCGGTATGCGACGACCCGTACCCGATGGCCGTAATGTAGTTGGCCAGCGCATCCAGCCACACATAAATCACGTGTTTGGGATCGTCGGGCACGGGAATGCCCCAGGAAAATGTCGAGCGGCTGATGGATAGATCGCGCAGTCCTGACCTTACAAACGAGATCACTTCGTTGCGCCGGGTCTCCGGGCGTACGAAGTCGGGGTTGGCATAGAGCTCCAACAACTTGTCTTGAAATGCCGAAAGCTTGAAGAAGTAATTCTCTTCGTGGACGGTTTCGGTGATCCGGCCACAGGAAGGACAGGGATCGCCCGGTTGCGCGCCATCCACGTAGAGTTCGTCGGAAACACAGTACTGCCCGGTGTAGGTGCCTTTGTAGATGTAGCCGTTGTCGCGAATGCGGCGGAAGAGCTCCTGCACGCGCTTCTTGTGGCGCTCTTCAGTGGTGCGAATGAAATCGTCGTTGGAGATGCCCATCCGCTTCCAGAGATTGCGAAACTCGGCGGAAATCTCGTCGGCATACTGCTGCGGAGTCTTGCCCGCGGCCTGCGCGGCACGCTCGATCTTCTGACCGTGCTCGTCGGTGCCGGTGAGGAAGAACGTATCTGCGCCGAGCATGCGCTGGCGCCGCGCGATCGTGTCGCACGCGATGGTCGTATAGGCGTGGCCGATGTGGGGCCGCGCGTTTACGTAGTAAATCGGGGTCGTGATGTAGAACTTCCGAGTCATAATTGTTTTCTTTAGCCAGAGAAGGTCAGGGATCACAAAGGCTGCTTCGGTGTTCGCCCCGCTCACTTCCCACTCAGGTAAGCCCTCGTCGCTTCCTGCATGACGGTCTTCAGCGGCACGTGATGCTCGGCCGCGATGCGCCGGCAGTCTTCGTATTCCGGCGCGTAGTTGGTTACCGTCCCGTTCATGCTGCCGATTTTTATTTTCACTTCGCCCCAGGCAGTTCGCACGCTCTCCCATCTCCGCGCGAGAGCGCGCCGCACCTCGTCGCGCTGACGGATGCCGAGCGTCGTAGTCTCGGTGAAAATCAACTGGGTGAGCCGGTTCGCATCCTGCGGCTTGCACAACACGGTCAGGAGAGTCCCCGGCCGGTTTTTTTTCATCTGCACTGGCATGGCAAAGACGTCTAATGCGCCATCTGCGAGCAGGCGGTCGGTTACATAGCCAAATACCTGGGGATTGAGGTCATCCAGCGTGGCTTCCAGTACGGTCACTCGTTCCGTGGCAGTCTTAGCCGCCAAGGCTGAAGCGGCCTCGCCAATCGTCAGACGCACGACATTGGGATGACCCGGAAAATCCAGCGATCCGGCGCCGTAGCCGGATTTCTCGATCGTCATCTCTGGAAATGCGGAGAAACTGCTGGCGAGGGTTCGAACAATCGCCGCTCCCGTGGGAGTGACCAACTCCGCCTGCAGCCCGGAAGAGTACACCGGTGCGTCCTGAAGCAGTTTCACGGTCGCTGGAGGGGGGACGGGGAATGTGCCATGCGCGCACTGCACGCTGCCGCCGCCTACGTTCAGGGGCGAGCAGATGATCTGATCTACCCCGAGAGCCTCGGCTCCAACCGCCGCGCAGACGATGTCCACCATCGCGTCCACGGCTCCGACCTCGTGGAAGTGGACCTGCTCAATGGGGATGTTGTGAATTCCCGCTTCGACTTCTCCCAGCGCTTCGAAGATCGCAATGGCCGTTTTCTTTGCGGCAGCGCTAATGTCGGCCTTGCGAATGATTTCGCGGATTTCGGTCAGGCCACGATGTCCGTGTGCTGGCGAACTCTGATGGCCAGCGGGCGGATGATCGTGTGAGTGTTTCACCCGAACGTCTACCTTGGTGGCGGAAATTCCGCTTCGCATCACCCTGGAAATCTCGAGCCTGGCCCCGACGTCGAGCGCCGCTACAGCGTCCTCGAGTGTCTTGGCCGGAACTCCGGCATCCACGAGCGCGCCCAGAAACATGTCGCCACTCATGCCGGAAAAACATTCTAGGTAGGCAATGCGCATAGAAGAATCGTCGTCGGTCGTCAGTCGTCGGATGCCAGCGACACCTATAAACGGGCCGCGGAACCGGCCGTCAACGACGCAATGCTTCCCTCAAACCAACGACCAAACCAGCGCCCAACGACGGAACTTTCATCATAGGGAACGCTTCCGCGTGCGTCAAACCTGCGCCGCGGCGGGCTCTGTTAGAATCACTGTTTCTTCAACAGCTTAGAGGGAATCCTTGTATCGCTATCTGGAACACAATCTGGCCCAGCGCGTGCGCGAATGCCTGCAGCGGCGCTACCCTGGCCCGGCTCTGCCGAGCGTGGTCATCGAACAGCCGCCGAAAGTGGAACTTGGAGATTTTGCCATCCCGGTTTTCCCGTTCGCCAAGCCCTTGCGTTCCGCTCCGCTGAAGATTGCCGAAGCCATCCGGGCCGAGATCGGCGCCGTCGAAGGCATCGCCGAAATGCAGGTTGCCCCACCCGGCTATTTGAACGTCAGAATTGATCGGGCATGGTTGAGTGCCGCGCTCGCAGCCGACCAGGTGCCGCCGGCGGAGAGGCCATCTGGCAAGATTCTGGTCGAGCACTCCAGCATCAACCCCAACAAGGCAGCGCACATCGGGCACCTGCGGAACGCAATCTTAGGCGATACGTTTGTGCGCCTTCTGCGCTATGCCGGCAGGGAAGTGGACGTCCAGAACTACATTGACAACACCGGCGTACAGGTCGCCGATGTCGTCGTGGGATTCGTCCACATCGAGAAGAAGTCTCGCGCCGAGATTGAAGCTCTCGCCCGTCAGCCGCGTTTCGATTACTACTGCTGGGACCTCTATGCACGGGTCTCGCAGTGGTACGAGCAGGACAAACAGAACGCGCAGGTGCGCCTGCAGACGCTGCATGCGATCGAAGATGCGGGAAATGAGGTTGCTGCGGTTGCGGACCTGATCTCGACGGCAGTTCTGCGGCGGCACCTTGAAACGATGGATAGGCTGGATATCGAATATGACTTCCTGCCGCGCGAGAGCGAAATCCTCCACTTGCATTTCTGGGATGCGGCTTTTACCAAGCTGAAGGAATCTGGGGTTCTTACCTTTGAGACCGAAGGCAAGAACAACGGCTGCTGGGTGATGCGGCGCGCGGGGACGGGAAAAGCAGAAGGCGCAAAGGTCGCGGAGAACGGCGCAAAGTACGCAAAGAAAGCCAACGGTTTGGAAGGGGTCAGCGACGATGAAGACCTGCTGAAGGTAGTTGAACCTTTGGAAGGTGTTGATGTGCGGCCTTCCGTCCGGGTCTCAGAGGAAGACCAGAAAGTCATTGTGCGCTCGAACGGCACGGTCGGCTATGTGGGCAAGGACATCGCCTACCACATGTGGAAGTTTGGCTTGCTGGGACGCGATTTTGGCTATCGGAAGTTCTACCGCTATCCGAACGATCACGACTGCTGGATTTCGACCGCGGATGGCGAGAAAGATCACCCGCACTTCGGCGACGTTGCAGAAATCTACAACGTGATTGATGCCCGCCAGTCCGAGGCCCAGAGCACGGTCATCGAAGCGCTTCGCGGTCTCGGGCATGACGAAGCCGCCGGCCACTACACTCATTTTTCTTACGAGATGGTGGCGCTCACTCCCCGTTGCGCGGCCGAACTTGGCTATACGCTCAGCGAAGAAGACAAGACACGCCCCTACATCGAGGTCAGCGGGCGCAAAGGCTTCGGGGTGAAGGCCGACGACCTGCTCGATCAGCTCATTGCATCCGCGAAGAAAGAAGTGGACTCGCGGCACCCACAGCTGAGCGACGAGGAACGCCTGCAGATCGCCACGCAGATCGCCATCGGGGCGCTCCGTTACTTCATGCTGAAGTACACCAAGCCGTCGGTGATTGCGTTCGATTTCAAAGACGCGTTGAGTTTCGAAGGCGAAACCGGGCCTTATGCGCAATACGCAGTGGTCCGGGCGACCAGCATCTTCCGTAAGGCCGGTGCGGACGCCGATACTTACTGCAGGGACGTTGCCGGCGACCTCTCGCCCGAGGTTCTGACGAAGTATCTGGCCAGGAGCGAAGCCAACGAAATCTGGGAGTTATGGTTGGCTTCCTCGAAAACGTCGTATGTGATTGAGCAGTGCATCGCCACGACCGAGCCGGCGTATCTGGCAAAGCATGTATTCCAACTGGCGCAGCTGTTCAACACGTTCTATCACCGCTACCCGATTTTGAGTGAATCCGATGAAGCACGAAAAAAGTTCCTGCTGGCCACCGTAGCGGTGGTGCGCCGCGAACTGATCCGCGCGCTCGCGGTCATGGGGATTACTGTGCCGCCGGTGATGTGAAATACGGCCGAACACCAGAGCGTCGCCCGGGCCCTAGTGATCGTGAAACGTGGGATCGCCGCGCGGAGTTCCCATTCAAACCTGTTAACCTTTTCTTCTCACCATAAAGAATCTCTAGATTGCACTTCAGGAGCAGCCGATGGCTTTTTCCCGGCGATCAACACGCGGTTGGACTCTGATCCTATTGCTGTTTAGTTGCATAGACGCGCGTCTTCTGGACGCACAGGAAACGGGTGTGTCGCCCGCCACACCGGTTGCGAATCAGCGCCCGCGAGTCGGCCTCGCGTTGAGCGGAGGCGGGGCGCTCGGCCTCGCCGAGATCGGGGTCATTCGCTGGATGGAAGAGAACCACATCCCGGTGGATCGAGTTGCGGGCACAAGTATGGGCAGCATTATCGGCGCGATGTATGCCAGCGGCATGTCGCCGGCCGAGATGCAGGACTTTGCCGGGAAGATCAACTGGGATGAGGCCATGCGACCGGAGCCGACCTACCAGCAGCTTTCCTATCGCCGGAAGCAAGACCGCCGCGATTTCCTGATTGAAGCGCCACTTGGCCTGAAGCACGGTCTAAGCGGTCCGAACGGCTTCAACCCGGGTGAGGGCGTTGGGCTGTTGCTGGACCGCATCGCTTTTCCCGAGTCCGAAATTGCCACCTTTGACGACTTGCCGATCCCATTCCGTTGTGTCGCCACGGACATGATGGGCGGGGAGCGCGTCGTGCTCCGCGACGGTCCGCTGGCGCAGGCGGTGCGCGCCTCGATGGCGATCCCGGGCGTGTTCACGCCCGTCGAAATCAACGGGCAGGTGCTGGCCGACGGCGGCATGGTACAGAACATTCCGGTCGAAACCGTCCAGGAAATGGGAGCAGACGCGGTCATTGCCGTAGAACTGCGCCTGCCTCCGGGCAATCGCGCAGATTTGAATTCGCTCTCGGGGATGCTCTCGCGGTCGGTTGACATCATGATCACCCAGAACGAGCAGCGATCTCTGGCTCTGGCGCAAGCTAAGGTGATCGTGGATATGAGCGGGTTTTCCGTCAACGACTACTCCCGGGTGGACGAACTGATCCAACTCGGCTACAAGACAGCGGCGGGTCAGAGCGAGAAGCTTCTCCCGTATGCCATTCAGGATGCGCAGGACTGGCAGCAATATCTGGCGGTACGGATGGCCCGCAAGCATCCGCGGCCGGACAAGGTGGAGAAAATCGAGGTGGTGGGTGGCGACTCCGACCAAGACGAAAGAATTCAGCACCAGCTCGACAAAGCGTTGCGCGGACCGCTGAACCTTCCCAGGCTTGAGACCAAGCTGACCCGCATTGCCGGGGAAGGCCAGTTCGACCGGCTGGGTTATGAGGGCTTTACGCAGGATGGCGTGCCGGGGTTGCGGGTCACGACTCACGAGAAGTCTTACGGCCCTCCTTTTGTGGATCTGGCGGTCAATGTTAACGGGTCCGGTGTGGCCGCATTTGATTTTTCCGCCGGCGCGCGCGTGACCTTTATGGACGTGGCCGACCATGGGGGCGAATGGCGGAGTGATCTTCTTTTCGGTTCCAGCAATCTGGCGGCTAGCGAGTTTTTCCAGCCTCTGGCTGGATCGCGTTTCTTCGCCGCTCCTTATGTTTTTGCTTCCAAGTACGCTCGCAACTCTTTCACCGGCCCCACGCGGGTTGCGGTCTTCGGCGATGAGCGCGCCGGCGGCGGTTTCGACCTGGGTTATTCCGGCCGCCGCAGCGAAACCCGGCTCGGCTACGAGATTTTCGCTGGCAAACTGGATCCGTTGGTGGGCGGTGCGGGGTTACCGATTGTCCACGGGAGCACTGGTGAACTTCGGGCGCGATACGTTTGGGACAGCCAGGATAGCCCCTCGGTCCCGAGCACAGGCACGCGCGTGGTGGCGACCCTTTCGCGCGTGATGCAGAGCCCGGGCTTGCTGCATCCGATCGGGCAGTTGAACCTGCAGACCTCGAGTTTTGTTCCGGTCAGCGCGAAGACGTCGCTGTTCGTTCTGGCTGCGGGCGGAACGACGTTTCGCGGCAACGCTGGCCCGCTCCAGGTGTTTGCCCTGGGCGGACCGTTCCGGCTCGGCGCTTATCTTCCCGATGAGTTTCTCGGCAATCATTACGCCTATTCCTCGCTGGGATTCCGGCGCGAACTGTACCGGCTCCCGCAGATTGTAGGGGACAGGATTTATTGGGGCGCATGGTATGAAGCCGGCACAGCATTCGGCGCGGCAGGCCACGATCCGGGCCCGGTGGCGGTGCGCGGAACCTTCAACCTGGGCGTGATCGCCGACACGTTCGTGGGTCCGATCGCGCTGGCGGGCAGCGTCAGCCCGAGCGGCCAGAGCCGCGTGAACTTTACGCTTGGCCGGTTGTTCTAGCCGTCGTTCCAGGAGATAGGGGACAAGTTGATATACTGCCGGATCGATTTCATTTTCGATGGTGTGGGAGAGATTATGATGCGTTTTCTCGATGCGCGATTCCTGCTGATTGTGCTGATGGCGAGCGTGGCCGGCGCGCAGCAGACCCCAGAGCGGCCGGCGCCGAAGGCGCCATTCGCCCTTCGCGAAGTCATGATTCCGGTGCGCGATGGCGTTCACCTGCAGACGGTAATCCTGGCTCCCATAGACCAGCAAGAGCCGCTTCCCATACTGTTTCGCCGTACTCCTTATGGCGTTCCGGACAAGCCCCCCGAACAGATGCCCTCTGCTATCAAAGAACTAGCACAGGACGGGTACATTTTCGTGATCCAGAATCTGCGCGGGCGATTCAAATCGGAAGGAGTTTTCAATCTGTCGTCGTGGGTTGACTTGAACGATCCCAAAGCCACCAACGAAACCACCGATGCGTACGATTCGATCGAATGGCTCATCCACAACGTACCGAACAACAACGGCAAAGTCGGAATGTTCGGGGTTTCGTACGACGGGCTTACGACCGCGCTGGCTCTGCTGCACCCACATCCTGCGCTCAAGGCGATGAGCGAGCAGGCGTCGCCGGTGGACCAGTGGATGAATGACGACGATCACCGCTATGGCGCCCTGCGCGAGAGCTATGACTTTGAATACGCGGTCATGGAGCAGTCCGACAAGAACAAGAACACGCATTTCGATTTTGAGACTTACGATACTTACCAGTGGTATCTCGACCTGGGACCGCTGTCGAATATCAACGCCAAGTATCTCCACGGCTCCATTCCTTACTGGAATTCGAGCGTCGAACACCCCGACTACGACGACTTCTGGAAGAAGGAAGCATGGGTTAGGCAACTGCACGGATCCACAGTGCCCAATCTTAACGTGGCCGGATTCTGGGATCAGGAAGATCCGTGGGGCCCGTGGCAGATTTTCTGTCATGCTGAGGAAAACGATCCTCAGCACACCAACTTCATCGTGGCCGGTCCCTGGTTTCATGGGCAATGGGCAGGCGGCAAAGGCGAAAGCATCGGCATTATTCCATTCGGAGGGCACGAAACCGCTCGCGAGTTCCGCGAAAACATCGAAGCAGCGTTCTTCCGCTATTACCTGCACGGGATTGGCGAAAAGCCGGCCTGGCAGGCCAGCACGTTTCAGAGCGGATCGAACACCTGGCACACGTATCCAGTTTGGCCGCCGAAGGAAGCGAAACTCACTAACTTATATTTGCAAGCCGACGGTTCGCTCACCTTCACCCCGCCTGACGCGGCGATCCGCAAGGATTACCGCGAGTATGTCTCCGATCCGGCCAATCCAGTGCCGTACCGCCAGCGCCCGATCTCCCCGACCTATCCGGGAGGCGACTGGCGGACGTGGGAAGTAGCCGATCAGCGTTTTGTGGACGGCCGCCCTGACGTTCTCACCTACGTGAGCCAGCCGCTGGATCACGATCTCACCGTCACCGGCCCGCTGGCGGCGATTCTGTTCGCTTCGACCTCCGGAACGGACAGTGACTTCGTCGTAAAGCTGATTGACGTGTATCCCGAAAATGCACAGAAGAACGCATGGGAGGGCGACGGGCCGAAGCCGGGGCAATATGCGCAGTCGTTAAATGGCTACGAACTACCGGTGGCGATGGAAGTACGCCGCGGACGCTATCTCGCGAGCTACGAGAAGCCGAGCCCGCTCGCGCCAAACACGCCGACTGAATGGAACATCCCCCTGCGCGATCACGATTACGTCTTCTTGAAGGGGCATCGCCTGATGGTGCAGATTCAATCCACATGGTTTCCGGTGATTGATCGCAATCCGCAGAAGTTTGTGCCCAGCATCTACCAGGCAACGGCTTCCGACTTCGTGACTGCGAAGCAGCGGATCTATTGCTCGCCGGGGAAGGCGTCGCATCTGGTATTACCGGTCATGCCTTGAACAGGGCAGAGGCCGGGTTTCAGCCGCGGGATGTCACGATGCCGTTCAGCACGGTTATCGAGCAGCGATTGCTCCCAAACCAGTAGGCGATCTCGTTGTAATCGCTCACAGAAAAGATCGCAAGATCGGCGTCTTTGCCCGGTTCGATGCTGCCTTTGCGCTCGGCCAGGCGCAGAGCCCATGCACCATTGATGGTAGCGGCCGCAATCGCCTCCGATGGCAACATTTTCATGTGCGTGCAGGCCAGCGACATTGCCATGGGCATGCTGAGCGTCGGCGACGTGCCGGGGTTGTAGTCGGTGGCCAGTGCGACCGGGACTCCCGCGTCAATCAAGAGGCGCGCGTCGGGATACGTTTTCAAACCGAGGAAATAATTGGCTCCCGGCACCAGCGTGGCGACGGTATTGCGTTTGGCCAACCGCGGAATGTCGTCGGCGTTCACGTGGTCCAGGTGGTCGAAAGATGCAGGATTGAAGCGCAGGAAGGGCTTCAGCAGAGTTTCAGATAATTGGCCCATGTGCGCCCGGACGCCCAATCCGTGCTTCTCTGCCGCCGCAAAAATCTGCTCCGTTTCTGCAGCGGTAAAAGCGCCGGTGTCGCAGAATACGTCCACGAATTGGGCCAGCTTGCGCTTTGCTGCGTGCGGGATCATCTCATTACAGACGGTCGCGACGTACTCTTGCGAGCGTCCGTGAAACTCCTTCGGAACGACATGAGCGCCAAGAAGTGTGGAAACCACCGTTCCGGGCCAGTTGGACGCGCCGTCGCGGATCGCCTCCAGCGATTTCAGTTCTGATGCGACGCTCAGCCCATAGCCCGATTTAGCTTCGACGGTGGTTGCGCCGTGGGCCGCCATCTCCTGCAGCGCAGTCAGTACCTTTGCCGCCAGCGTGCTCCTCGGGGCCTTGCGGACCCCGTCCAGACTTGAGCGGATTCCACCGCCGGCCCCCGCAATCTCTTCGTAAGAAGCCCCTTCGATGCGCTTCTCGAAATCCACGAGGCGGGGATGCGCGAAGACTGGGTGTGTATGGGAGTCCACGAAGCCGGGGAGAACGACTTTCCCGGCGCAGTCAATCTCGGTGACTTTCTTTCGGTTCTTCTTGAGCCAGGGATCGCGGAGCGCGTCCTTGGTGGTGCCGACGGAGACAATCTTGCCGCCGAGGCACAACACAGCGCCGCCTTTGATGATGCCGAGTTCTTTCAATTCGGCGCCGCGACGGGGGCCTGATCCGTCGGAGGAAGGCCGCAGGGTGAGCAGTTGAGCTATGTTGGCTAACAGTAAACCCTGCTGCTTTAGCGGTTTGGATGGTCTTGATGAGCCCACTCACAGCAGTGTAGCAGGCAGCGGAAACATTCTGACCGGAAGCAAAGTGCCCGATATTCAGGCAAATGGTATAATCAGGCAAGGAGATCTTTGTTATGCAATCGGCCAGGGTAGGGAAGAGGGGAGCGATTATCGTGCCTGCCAACCTCAGGAAGCGCTTCGGAATCGAGGAAGGCACTATCGTCACCGCGGAAGAGAAAGACGACGGTATCCTGATTCGTCCTGCCGTGGTCATACCGGTCGAACGCTACACGCCTGAGCGCAAAGCAGAGTTTTTGCTGTCGAACGCGGTGGACGAGGCGGATTACCGCAGCGCACGCAGGGCAGTCCGGAAAATGGGCCTCGACCCTGACCTTATTGCGCACATCAGACCTTCCTAAATGGACCGATTGTTTCTGGACGCAAACGTCCTTTTTTCTGCGGCGTACAAGGCGGATGCTCGCGTATCTCGGCTATGGAGGCTCAGCGACGTTGTCCTCTGTAGTTCCCGCTATGCGCTAGAAGAAACTAGGCGGAACCTTGAGGAACAAGAGCATCGTCAAAGACTGGATCAACTCGCGAAAGCGATTCATTTCTTTGATGACTTTGCGCGTCCACTGCCAGGCAGAGTCTCCATTGCCGACAAAGATATTCCGATTCTAATGGCCGCGATCGAAGCCCGAGCGGATTACCTGCTCACTGGAGACATTCGGCACTTTGGTCGGTATTTCGGCAGGAAAATCGAAGGTGTGACCATCGTTCTTCCCGGGCAATATCTCAAACTACGAACCTAGGATTCCATCGGCGCTTTCACGCCTTTCTGCTTCCCAAACTGCTTTAGCCTCTTCGTAGCTGGAGTTCCACGAGTCGGGTGACGACCGTTCCAGGATCAGTCGTCTAGCCTGCGGTCGCGATGCCTTTGGCCATCACTCCGGCGGCGGTATAATGCCCCCACATGGAACGCCCCGAAGGTCTGTCGGTCACGGCCGTGCTCATGTGTGTTTGCAACGCGATGGGCTGGTTCACGATTGAATGGGATAAACCTCGTGCGGGCACAAAGTTTGTGCTCTTCACGACTTTCATTTTGGCTGGCTACGTTTTTGTCTGGTTTTACTGGAATGGACAGAACTGGGCTAGAATCGCCGTCCTGTTAACTTCGCTTCTGACGATCCTCAATCTCCGGTTCGTGAACCGCGGCAACGCGGTCAACCGCGTGATGATCCTGTCCGAGGCAATTCTCGGCATATTCCTGCTCTACTGGCTCAACACCGCGCACGTGCGAGAATTCTTTAGATCGCAGCGGTAGACCTCTTCATGCTTACATTTCCATCGGCACCTTCACGCCTCTATTCTTTGCGAATTCCTTCGCTTCTGCATATCCTGCGTCCGCGTGGCGGATGATGCCCATGCCTGGATCCGTCGTTAGCACGCGCTCGATGCGTCTGGCCATCATTTCTGTGCCGTCGGCGACTGTGACCTGCCCGGCATGCAGCGAGTAGCCGATGCCGACGCCTCCGCCGTTGTGGATTGAAACCCACGACGCCCCCGCGGCTGTGTTGATCAGGGCGTTCAGCAGCGGCCAGTCGGCGACAGCGTCGGAGCCGTCTTTCATGCTCTCGGTCTCGCGAAAAGGAGAAGCTACCGAGCCGCAGTCGAGATGATCGCGTCCAATGACGATCGGCGCCTTGATTTTGCCTTTCTTGACCAGTTCGTTCATCGCTAGCCCGAACTGGGCGCGCTCGCCGTAGCCCAGCCAGCAGATACGGGCGGGCAGGCCCTGGAACTTGATGCGCTTGCGGGCCAACTCAATCCAGCGGCGCAGAATGCGGTTGTCGGGGAAGAGCTCGAGCACGAGATCGTCAGTCACATGAATGTCGGACGCTTCGCCCGAGAGCGCCACCCAGCGGAACGGCCCGCGGCCTTCGCAGAACAGCGGACGAATGTAAGCAGGCACGAAGCCGGGGAAGTCGTAGGCATTCTTCACGCCGCGCTGAAAGGCGAAAGTGCGGATGTTGTTTCCGTAGTCAAACGTGATCGCGCCCATCTTCTGCAGGCGCAGCATGCCTTCGACGTGGCGCGCCATGGCATCGAGCGATTTCTCCTGATAGGCCCGCGGGTCGCGCTGGCGCAGCGCCAGTGCTTCTTCGAACGTCATTCCGTTCGGCACATATCCATTCAGCGGATCATGCGCCGAAGTCTGATCCGTCAGAATGTCGGGAACGACGCCCCGTTCGGCCAATTCCGGAATAATATCTGCGCAATTGCCGACCAGCCCAACCGAGACGTTTTCCTTCTTGCGCACGGCGTTCTTCAGGATGCGCAGAGCTTCGTCCAGCGTGGTGACCATGAAGTCGCAGTACCCGGTCTTTAGCCGTTTCTTGATGCGGTCCGGATCCACGTCAATGCCGAGAAACGCCGCGCCGGTCATGGTTGCGGCCAAAGGCTGAGCTCCGCCCATGCCGCCCATGCCGCCGCTCACGATCAGCTTGCCGGCAAGATCGCCACCGAAGTGCTTTTCACCGGCTGCGGAGAACGTTTCAAATGTCCCCTGCACAATACCCTGGGAGCCAATGTAAATCCAGGAACCAGCGGTCATCTGGCCGTACATCATCAGCCCGGCGCGCTCCAGTTCGTTGAACTTCTCCCAGTTTGACCAGTGGCCCACCAGATTGGAGTTCGCGATCAGCACGCGCGGCGCGTGATCGTGCGTCTTGAAGACTCCCACCGGCTTGCCCGACTGCACCAGCAGAGTCTCGTCGCTCTCCAGTTTCTTCAGGGTTGCAATGATTGCGTGGTAGGCCTCCCAGCTCCGCGCCGCGCGGCCGGTTCCGCCGTAGACGACCAGATCCTTGGGCCGCTCGGCGACCTCTTCGTCCAGATTGTTCATGAGCATGCGCATGGCCGCTTCCTGCTGCCAGCCCTTGCACGTGATTTGCGTGCCGCGGGGCGCGCGAATGGAGGGAGATGCCTGAATCTCTGTTTCAACGGGCATGACTAGATGTTAGTTCCTCAGGAGGGCAGGTGCAATGGCGGGGCACCGATCGTGCGGTCAAAACAGCATCCGCGTTGTGAAGATCAGCCCATGATTGTATGTGTGGAAATGTGTGGTGGCGATCTGCATGCCGCCGCCAAAAATCAAAGCCAGACGGTTGCGCGGATCGCGCTCCACCTTGAACTTGCTGACCATCAGCCCCGGAGTAACAAAATTCTGGACACGGCCATCGTTCACTCCGCCGTGATAAAAGGTCGCGTTGCTTTCGATCTCCGGCCAAAAGAACTTTCCGATCTTGTACTGGCCGACCGTGTTCCACAGGACGACATGACCGAGCTTGGCGGTGTCTCCCGCCGGGAAGAGGACGCCGAAAGCAGATTGCACGTCGAACCGGCCAAGACCTTTTCCGGCACAAACCGTGGGTGTAATGGCAGCGGCGAGGCTGCCGTTCTTGTAGCTTCCTGTGGGAAGGGTGCCCGTGACCGCAAAACTGACGGAGTAGCTGCCATGGGACTCATTGCCAGCGGCCAGACGGTACTTCAGCAGCATGGAGAAGTCGCCAAAGCCGTCTCTCGCGGTGGAGTCGTGCTGAATGTAAGGCGGAGGCAGCACATCGAACTCCAGGTTGTACCAGGGCACGAAATTAAAGCCCTTGGCGTTGCCGTAATTCCAGGTGTCGGTGCCGGCAGGAGTGATCTGGCGGACGACGTCTACCCGGAAAACCTGCAACAGTCCCGACGAGGCCGTCACCACCGGAATCGGCCAGGAAGGCTGCTGCGACAGCGTATCGTTCACGCGGCCCTCCCATCGGTCAATGAATCCGAAACTCTCGCTCTGGGAGACGGCCGGAAGACTGCCCCCGGCGACAAATGTCGCAAAAATGCACACCCATGCAATCTTTGAAAACACGAATTCCCCCCATAGTATTCAAGCGTCTGTGTCTTGGCCTGCTTTATGGAGAACCCCAGAAACGTAGTTGCATACTTCTAGGGTCTTCGGCGGGGAATGTCCATAATTGGAACGTACTAGGCAGTGTCCGGAGAAGGTACGGAGCGGGGTCTGTTACCAGCTGCTGTAGGCGGTGCCGTCGCTGGCGGTGCCGGTTGAGGCGGAGTGCACATCGGTGATGCCCGGATCCTGCTGGTCCACAGCCAGCATCACGTCTTCCTGCACGACTTCCCAGTTGGCCTGGCGAGTCATGGGATCAAGCGGAACCTGACGGAGGTAGCCGGCGGTGACTATGTCGTCGAGCGACTGCGGCGCCTTCTGCTTGTCGAGGGTGTACTGCGAAATCACGTTGCGCAAGGTGCTCAGGTTCGAGCGCAGGACCGATTCGCGCGCTTGAATGATGGACTGGTTGTAAACCGGCACGGCGACCGCCATGAGAATCATGATGATGCTGATGACGATCATCAATTCCAGCAAGGTAAAGCCCAGGGTTCGATCACGCCGCGTGCCTCGGGGAATCGTCCGAAGCAATAACCGACCGCTTCTAACCGCCGTCTTCGCCGGATTGTTCACGCCCCTTGGCATTTACCAGTCCTTGTATTTCGTTCCGTCCAGCGCGGTGCCTTCTGACTTGGTGTAGACATCGAATACGCTCTGCCCACCCCAGGAGTCCGAGTCCGGATCGTCCTGCATGGAGCGCATGCCCCACTCCTTCGACTTCGTCATGGGGTCCACTGGGATAGAACGCAGGAAGCGGATTTTCTTGCCGCCTTGTGCCTCGACACCCTTCACCAGAGTCTCCAGATCAGGCGGATAGCCCTGGCTATCTACCTTTGTTTGGAACATGTTACGGTCAGCGGCATCTTTGTAGCGGTCAATCGCGTCGCGCATCTGCCACAGCGCCTGGCGCAGTTGCTTTTCCCGCTCGCGCTGAATGGTGACCCGGGCCAGCGGCAAGGCCATCAGAGTGAGGACTGCAAGGATCGTGGCTGCCACGATTAATTCGAGCAGCGTAAAGCCGCGTTCGGGTCGCACAACCCGTAGCCTGGGTTTGGCGGGTGGGGACACGTGGCCGTCATGGAATCTCGGCTTGATCATGGTCTCGTCATCTCAAACGCGAAGCCGGGGGCAGTTCGTGTCCTTATTGAATCGTCACTGACGCTTGTGCCCCGTTGACCGTAATGGCCTGCAATCCGGGATCGCGTGCTCCGCCCCGAGTAACCGTCAGAGGAGTTTGTCCGCTGGTTTTCGCCTGGAACGTGATGCTGACCACGGCTCCCTGTCCGGAAACTCCGCCGGAACCGGGTGGCCGGGTAGCCGTGATCTGCAACTGCCCGACGGTTTCATCTTCGCGGTGGACCAGTGCGACTGCTTTGCCGTCCTGGGAGAGGAAGCCGCCGTTCGAAATGTTCACCAACTGCAACATTTTCGGATCGTAGTTCAGCTGCACGGGCACCGAGAAGACATTCTGCGCACCGGAAATCAGCAAGTTGACTACGAAGGTGTTGCCCTTGGCCGTCTGAATCGTCGGCGGATCAAACAGGAAGCTCGGCGTCAAAGTTGGAGCTGGCGTCGAACTTGAGGGAGCGATGGCGGCAGAGGGCAGCGGCGCTTGAGCAGCAGGCGCTGGTGCGCCACCGGCAGCCGTCGCCGCGGGCTGCGGTTTGATGGCATGACGCAACTGGATGGTCCCCGCCGTGCCAATGTCAATCGCGCGCTGGTTGATCTCATTCACTTCGGTGGCGCGGATGATGTGGGGAACAATGGCAAAAACGATCTCATTCTCGGAATGATCCGTATTGGTCTGGCCGAACAGATACTTCAGAATTGGAATCTGCGCCAGTCCCGGGATTCCGCTCAGAGACTTGGTCTCCTTATTCTCCATAATTCCGCCCAGCAGGTTGGCTTCGCCGTCCTTCAGGCGGATTTCGTGCTCAATCTTGCGTTGCCCGATGATGGGCTGGGTGATGCCGCCAATACTGGCGGTGCCTGTTTGGGCGGATACGTCCATCGTAATCTTGAGCGTCACCTCACGTCCGGCGTGCACATGCGGTGTGATTTCGATGTTGACGCCCACGTCCGTGTACTGGAACTGCGTATTGACCAGGGGGTTGATGCCCACGCCGCCGATCCCCGGCTGGAAAGAGCCGGTGGCGATCGGAATGCGGTCGCCGATCTTGAGCGAGGCTTTTTGCCCATCCAGAGCCCGAATTTGCGGATTCTGAATCAGCTTGGTGTCGCTGTCGGACATGACAGTTGACAGATTGGCCGACGGGATCGTGACCTGGAAGTTAGTCGCGTTCAGGTTGGCCAGGTTGTTCAGGTTCAGTCCGGTGGTTCCGGTACCAGTAGAAGTGCCTGTGGTCCCCGTGCCCGTGGTCGATGTCGTGTTATTCAGGTTGCTTTGCAGCGTGACCGTGGTGCTGGTCGGCGGGCTCAGGCCCAGCGTACGGGAGCGATCTTTGCTCACCTGCATTACCGCGATGTCAATGATTACTTCCGGCCGGGCCTTGTCGAGATCCTCGACCAGTTTCTCGGCCAGGGCGATCTGATCCGGTGTGCCGCGCACGACCAATGCGTTCTGGGAAAGCAACTGCTGCACGCGTTGCACATCCAGCACGGCGCGAATGGCATTCACCACGTCCTGCAGTTCGGTGGGCTGGGAGAGATTAGAAAGATAAAAGGTCTTGAGTACGCTTTGTTCCAGTTCCTTGCGCTTTTGCGGATTGTCGGTCGCAACAAAAATCGTGTTGGAAGTGACGGGACGCCAGAAGGTTTTGGATTCCAGCGCAGTGATCTCCAGCGCCTCTTCCAGGCTTACGCCATTGAGTTCGACCTTGATCGGCCGCGGAGTGTACTCAGGGTCGAACAGGACATTAATGCCGGCCAACTGACCGATCGTGCGGTAGACATTGTCAGACTTGTCAGAGTCCTTGATGGTGATGGGCGTATTCGAGATGGGAGCCAGTTCCACCGGACCGGCCGCCTCCTGGACCTTCCGCTCAAGACTGGCCGGGGGCCCGGCGGCTTGAGGCGGAGGATTCTTCTGGTCGTTGATCATCTTCAGAGTGCGGTTCAACTCCTGTTTGGCGATAAACAGGGAGGGGGCAATTTCGACCGCCTTCTGAAACTCGGCCGCAGCCTCTTCCAGTTTTCCCTCGTCGCGCAGTTGCTGTCCGCGATGCACCACAGACGACGCGGCCTCGAACCGAATCCGCTCGTAGGCGGCGCGATAGCGCAAATCCTTGGGCTTGAGGTTGTAGGCCTGCCGGAAAAAGTCGAAGGCAGCTTCGTAGTTTTGGCGGGCTTCGGCGTCTTGGCCCTTGCTATAAAGGTCTTTCGCTTTGTCAGCCAGGGCGGGAACGGTTACAACCGCAGCCAGCAGCAGCAGCGCGGCCGGGCGCTTCAAGCGTCTCATGCGTTAATCCTCACTAGAGTGGCACTCACGAAGATGGTTCTTTTCCTTGCGGACTTCGCCAATAAACAGACTCGCCGCAGCGACGCCGCATCAGGCTGGCGTTCGCTGCGGAAACTCCGCTCGACGAACCCGAAAAATTTCGGATAACGCGATTATAGCATCGCAATTTCCGGCCTCGGATGTGCTTGCCCTTACGGGAGTTACACTCTTTGGTCGTAGGACCAGCGGGTGGGGCTGGGTGTCTGGAGCTTAGCGGCCGGACGGCGGTGGCCGTTTTGCCCGGATCGCTCCCCCTGCGGGCCAAATTCCGAACTTTGACGCTGCTCTGAGATAAGATAAGCCCATCCTCCCCTATGGCCCGCCAAACCGCCCACCAGACCAAGCCTAATCCGGAGAAATCCCCCCGCCGCGACCCGACCGCCTCCGGACAGCGCGATGCCGCTGTCAATAGGATCGCTTCCCATAACTATTTCTTGCTGGAAAAATTTGAGTGTGGAGTGGTGCTGACGGGAACCGAGGTGAAATCCGTACGAGGAGGACTGGCCAATCTCAAGGATTCCTATGGTTTGGTCAAAGACGGCGAACTCTGGCTGCTGAACGCCCACATTGGGCCTTATGAACACGGCAACATCTTCAACCACGCTCCGTTGCGTACTCGCAAGCTGCTCATGCACGGCGATGAAATCCGCAAGCTAACGGGCAAGACGCAGCAGAAGGGTCTGACCCTGATTCCCACCCGGCTGTACTTCAAAAACGGAAGGGTGAAGGTTGAGCTGGCCCTGGCCAAGGGCAAGCAGTTGTGGGACAAGCGGGAGACCGAACGCCGGAGGACAGCGGACAAGGAAGCCCGGGAAGCAGTCGCGCGGGGAAAAAGCAGAAAGTGAGCAAGGACGATGTGAGACAAAGCTTAGCGAGCCGAGGTTAAAGAATCAAGACTGTGAACCTCAAGTCCGATCGGCCCTCGGTTCAGGAAGCGTTGCAGCGGCTGGACCGCGAACTGGAACTCGCTCGCCGCGAAGGAGTCTCCCAGCTGAAGATCATCCACGGGTATGGGTCTTCCGGAGCCGGGGGAGACATCCGAGTGGCTGTCCAAAGGCGCCTGTGCGAACTGGCTGAGGCTGGTCAGATTCGGGGCTGCGTCTTCGGGGAGAATTGGTCGAAATCCGACGAGCGGACCTGGCACTTGCTCCAGAGCCAACCTGAGTTGAAGAGCAATCCCGACCTGGGCCGCGGCAATCGAGGTATCACCGTGGTTTTGCTGCGCGACTAGTCGAGCGCTGCTTCTCATCCGGACTAGGGGCTTCCTGGACGCCCCTCATTGTGCGTTCCCAGGCGCAAAGCCACGGGTTCTGCCGTATGGGCGCGTCGGAGTACAATTCCTGCGACACTGCCGCCGCTCGCGGTTCGCGTGCGTCGCAACCAGATGGGGTGACTTTATGCGTTCCATTCCGCAAGGAGACCTTGGCCTTCTGCAGCATCCAATCGCTCAGGAGCTTCTGAAGTCGAAAATTCCCGCCCGCCTTGCCTATGTCTGGATGGACGGCACGCCGCGCGTCGTTCCCATCTGGTTCCATTGGAACGGACAGGAGATCGTCATGGCGACTCCTCCCAAGGCGCCTAAACTGAAAGCGCTAACCCGGAATCCGAAGGTCTCGCTCACGATTGATGACACCACGTTCCCGAATAAGGTGTTGCTGATCCGCGGCACGGCGCGGCTTGAACCGGTAGACGGGATCGTCCCTGAATATGCCGCCGCGGCGGAGCGCTATTTCGACGCGCAAATGGCACAACGCTGGCTGAGTCAGCTGCGCACGATGATTTCTTCGATGGTGCGTATCACGGTCACCCCGGAGTGGGTCGGAGTGCTCGACTTCCAGACCAGATTCCCCAGCGCGCTGGCCGGCTGAACCGTCGCGAGTACAAGCAGATTTTTCGCCTCCCGCACCGTCCGCCCGCGCTTGCGCTTTTACCTTCCTGCCGACGATACTGGAACGATCTCCTAATATGAAAACAACAATCTCTCTCTCTGCCCCCGCTGCGCTTGAGACCGAATCGCTGGTTGCTCTGGTCCTGGACCACGCCGAGCCTTCTCCAAACGAGAAAGACAAGAAGCCGCAACTGAAAGCTGCTGCGTCCGATCCCGCCGTGCAGGCGGCGGCTGCCGATCTGCTGGCGAGCGGGGAAGTCACCGGCAAAGCGTGCGAAACGAACCTGCTGCACAAGCCTGCCGGGCTGAAAGCGAAACGGCTCCTGCTGATCAGCGGCGGGAGCGCAAAGAAGTTTTCCAGCTATGACCTGCGCCGGATTGCCGGTACGGCGGTTCGTGCGCTGAAGTCGCGCGGAATCCGGGGCTTCGCGTTCATCGCTCCCCCTGCGATTCCAGCAGAAGAAGCAGTCCGCGCCATCGTGGAAGGCGCCCACGTCGGCAATTTCGATCCCGATTACTACCGCAGCGACCGCAAAGACCAGAAGATCGACGATCTCACCATTCTGGCTGCCGGTGACAAGGCCGGGCTCGAAAAGGTTGCTGCCGCGGCGCAGATCATCGGCGAGTCGCAGAACTTTACGCGCGATCTGGTGAACGAGCCGTCCAACCGCATGACGCCGACCATTCTCGGCGAACGGGCAAAGAGGATGTGCGCCGAAGTTGGCCTGCAATGCGAAGTGTACGGCGCCGACAAGATCAAAGAGCTGAAGATGGGAGCTTTCTGGAGCGTGGCGCAAGGCTCGGATGAGCCGCCGGCGTTGATCGTGATGAGGTATGAGCCTGCGGGAGCGCCCGAGAAGCCAGTCCTGGGCCTGGTAGGGAAGGGAATCACCTTCGACACCGGCGGCATCTCGATCAAACCCGCCGACGGCATGGAGAAGATGAAATACGACATGGCGGGCGGAGCAACCATGATCGGCGCCATGAGGGCGATCGCGCTGCTGAAGCCGAAAATCAAAGTCATCGGCATTGTGTGCGCCACCGAGAACATGCCGTCCGGCAAAGCCCAGAAGCCGGGCGACGTGCAGATCGCCATGTCGGGCAAGTCGATTGAGATCATCAACACCGACGCGGAAGGCCGCCTGGTGCTGGCCGACGGCCTTTACTATGCCCGGCAACTGGGCTGCACGCATCTGGCGGACGCGGCTACACTCACTGGCGCAGTGGTGGTGGCGCTCGGCTACAACAACGCGGGAATTTTTGCCAACGACGACGACATGTACGAGCGTTTCCACTCTGCCAATGTGAGGGCTGGAGAAAAAATGTGGCGCTTGCCGCTCGACGACGAATACAAAGAGCAAATCCGCAGTTCGATCGCCGACATCGTGAACTCCGGCGGGCGCTGGGGCGGAGCCATTAACGCGGCCATGTTCCTCAAAGAATTTGCCGAAGACACGCCGTGGATCCATCTCGATATCGCCGGCACCGCGTGGATGGAAGAGCAGAAACCGTGGATCGCCAAGGGACCATCCGGCATCGCCTTGCGCAGTCTGGTGGAGTTCGTGCGGAGTTTCGCGGGATAAGGCCGGCGGTCGGCGTTGAGGGAATTCCACGCCGTTGCTATAATCAGAAACGTTCCACGCGCTTCCGGTACTGGATTCGCTTCGTCATTCGATCGGTATTCCCGCCAGTCTCAGCTCGAAGCGAACCCTCCTCGCAGCCCGTCAGCGGCGGGTGTGGCCAGGTAGCTCAGGTGGTAGAGCGCAGCCCTGAAAAGGCTGGCGTCGGCGGTTCAACTCCGTCCCTGGCCACCATCTTTTCAATAAGTTAGCCATCCTGGTGCTTCTCCTCAATATGGGTTGCAACCCACAATAACCAAGAAATCGTGGGTTGCGCGGTTACATCGTCCGCAAACTAGCGGGTTTTGCAGCCACGAGCGCAGCTTTCGAGTCTTCCGTGAGCAGTTGTTGCATCACCGATCCCTGAGCTTCGATCTTCGCCGGTGTCGTGGAACGAGTGTAGGCGTCGAGCGTGATCAAAGGATTAGAGTGGCGCAGCAACTCTTGGACAAGTCGGATGTCGCTTGCCGACTGGATACGCAGGAATGGAACCTTCACGCGCGAGTTGCAATAACGGACGCGGGCGCAATTTCACGAATTCTGCGGCTTTCGTAGCGTCAACAAATGGTTCAATGTCCAAACTCACCTCCAGCCGGAAACGGCAACTGTGAGGTACTTGGCGAGATAACGAGACACTCGATGCAGATCAACGAAGCGGATATCCGCAATTCGCCCTCCGCCTACTGCTTCCCAGGCTTGGGATAGCCAGGACTGCTCAACAAAGCGATCGATTAGGACATGGAGGTGAGGTTTCACACCTACAGCTTTGGCAAACCTAGCCATCGCTCCGAGATAGGCGGTGAGGACTTCACTGTGACCGGACTCCAAAGCTGCGACGAGAAAATCCACAGCCTCTTTGGTTCGTTGGTTGACTTCTTCTAATTTCATGTTTGTTCCCTTTCTGCCGTTTCCGGCTTGTTTTGTTCTTCACTTGAGCGACAGCGGACAAAACAAGGCGGAACGGTGAAAGGGACAGAGCGGAGTCCGAAGGAGGGTGGCAGGGCGTAAGTGAAAGCGCGGTGAGTGCCAAACGGGGTGGGGGTCTAGTTTGGCGCGAAACCGGCGCAATCCGAAACGCCCGTCCGAGCCGCGGCTGAGCGGCGTCCACCCGAAAGCGAGCGGAGTGGAAGAAGTGTCGTCGTACGAACCTGGGGTCGCGACTTGTAGTTGGCTGAGATCAGGGGGAGGGTCTTGGGAGAAGACCTCTTGTTGGAGGCCATGTTTCCCTGCTCAGTAAAGACTCGGCGCTACCTTTCTTCTACGAGAAGCGCCCGCCGAATAGGTAAAAAACCTGCCACTATCAGAAGAGAACCGATTGTCATCCAGTTGTCTTGGTCCCAAAACAGCAGGAACAACAGCGCACCCAGCACGATGCACACAATGGCCCATGTATGAATCCTTCCAATAAGCGTGAGCGCCTGGGCAGAAAGTCCGACCATGGATAGCTTTGCCAGTGTGGTTGTCAAAAAGAACGCGCCTTGGTTTGTCGTCAGCGCTCGAAACGTCGCGATTGCGCCTTCGGTGTGCTGTGGGTCTACTAACCCGAGGCCACGATAAAACGCTGTCCACATGCCAAATACGCCGCCCAAAAAGATGGTGCCCGTGACTGTCAGCATCATCGCGATCGCGCTCGCCACTGGGCGCGCCCGCATACCAACCAGATAAAGTGCATAGGCGGAGAGTGGAATGAGCGGCAACGAGAGATATCCAAGAACATGCTGATCGTGGGTCAGGGGCCAACGATTATGCGCGCTGATCAAATTCGGAACTACGACCTCCGGCGAAGGAGGCACATAGTGCAGACGGAACTTGAAGAAGTCTGAACCATGCCGGAAGTGCATCAGGAAAACAAAAATGAACAGGATGGGAAATGCCAACATGGCCGCTGCCAAGGTTCGCCGGATCGGATCGCTGGTTGTCACTGTCATGGCGGCGATGCTATAAAACCCGCTGATACCGCGACAAGAAGAAAGTGCGCAACATGGCAGTTACGAAACAGAATTCTGCTGCTGTCTCAGATCAGCGAATCAATGGGCGGCGGAGAAATGCCCAAAACGATGCGCGCGTCGTGCGCACACGCGGGCGCATTGATGCGGCTTTGGTTCATCTGCTGCATCGTCGACCCTACGGGGATATCAGGGTGAGCGACATCACACGAAGAGCGGGGGTGGGACGCGCAACGTTTTATGCGCACTACACAGATAAGGACGATCTGCTCCGTTCCCAGTTCGAGCGTATTGTCGCGCCCATGGTGATCACTTCGCTGGACGATCGAACGCGCGTCGATGCCACTCCGTTGTTTGCTCATATCCGCAGTGCTCCTCACCTATACAAGGCGCTGATGGGACGGAATGCAGGCAGCGCCCCACGGGTTTTACGGGACTGCTTCGAAACCCGCACGAGAGAAGTGCTGTTACTAGGTTCTCAACCTGAACCCGTTCTGCAAACGGTTGCGGTGTGCCGCTTTGTCGCTTCTACACTCCTCGTTATCACGGAGTGCTGGCTGGAGCGGGGTGGACGCGAGGCACCGCAGCAACTACAAGGTCTCTTTGCAAAACTGGTTGGTCCGGGACTGCGCGCGTGTCGAGACACTCGCCATCACGATGGTTAACCGCTGAATGTTCAGTTATTCACGCTGCAAGGGCTGTCGTGTCAGTAGATGTTTTCGATTTGTCAATCTCTGAGATCGCGGAGAAGATCTCGCGTGCTTCTAGTTGCGGGTGGGTAGCGGCTGGATCGTTGCCACCATATCGTCCACCGTCTTTCCTTGGACTAGCATTTCTGAGGATGTCGCGCCCGACAGAATCCACTGTTGGAACTACGGCCCGAGGTCTTTGCCGCTTGACTCTTCGACCGATTGCCTGAACGCTTGGAAGTCCGTGGGGCGATCACTGTATTGGGCGAGGAACGTCGAGATTGCTTTGCGAAACGCTTCGTCGCCAAGGTAGCGGTTCAGGACGTAAAGTGACCAAGCGCCCTTGGTATAGGAAAAGCCGCCAAGTTCGTCCTTGCCGTAGTCCGCGATCGCAGTTGTGCGCCCGCGCGGGTCCTCCTCTGAACGTTGGACGAAGTATCTGCGTGCCTTCTCCATGTCGTTAGCGAATGCTTCTTCGCCGAGGAAGTTACGAATTGCGAGTGCCTCGAAATAAGAGGCGAAGGCTTCGTCGAACCAGCGACTACGAAGGACAAGGTGGTTGCAACTCCAAATAGTGTTAAAGGAGGCGCACGCGTTCCATCGATGCGCAACCTCATGCCACAGCTCGTGTGCACGGCCCTTATCCTCAAGAGCCGCAGCAGTCTGAAAGATGTATCCACGCATCGTGTAAGATCCCCAGCCGTCGGGAATTTCGACTAGGGTAAGACCGTTACCCTGGATCTCCCCAAAAGTGGCGCGGTAGAAGTCCAGGTGCCCCCGTCGGTTTTGAATTGTGCCGCGGCACGACTCCCAGGCCCACCTGGCCGTGATCTCGCTAGGAAAAGTCAGGCGATCCGATTCTCGCGAGATTGGTAACGGGGAAATCCGTTTGCCATCCGTAATGATTGGCCATGGCAGTGTCGAACTGCAGATGCTGCCTCGTGGACTGTCAACGCGTTGGACCTCGCGTGGAGCTTTATGCAAGACCTGCTCACTAGAACTGCTTTCCGAGACCTATCACAACCAGTGCGTTCGGATGCCAAACCAGTGCCAATCGCATCTCAAGGCGACGAAATACGAAAAATCTTGACATCGAGCGAGTGATATAGTTAAGTATAACAGTATATCTGAAACGAAATCCAGCTGGGAGGTAGCATGAACTTGACCCGCAATCCAGGACGTATAGCGGGATTTCTGTATTTGCTTCTCATCGTCCTCGCGCCGATCCGCCTCGCGTATATTCCGAGCAAACTTTTTGTGCATGGCAATGCAAGCGCGACTGTAGCCAACATCTCGGCTCACGAGTTGCTTTTTCGCCTAGGCATTGTCGCAGACTTGTTCTGCGGGGTGATCTTGATCTTCCTTGCGCTAGCCTTCTATCGGTTGTTCAGAGAAGTGGACCAGAACCTGGCTGTTCAGGTAGTCATCCTCGGAGGCGTGATGCCAGGTGTCATCGACTTCGTCAATGTACTTAACGACGCCGGTGTCCTAATCGTCATGCACGGCACCGACTTTCTGTCCGTGCTCGAAAAACCTCAGCGGGACGCGCTGGCCGTGCTTTTTCTCCGTCTGCACAACCAGGAGATCGTTGCGGCAGGGATCCTCTGGGGTCTATGGCTTTTCCCCTTAGCAATCCTGATATACAAGTCGCGTTTCTTGCCAAGGTTTCTCGCGGTCTGGCTCTTTATCAACGGGTTCGCCTATTTGGTCACAAGCACAACCGGCTTACTATTCCCGCAATACGAGGACAGGGTTTCTAACGTCGCCTTTCCCGCATTGCTTGGCGAGGTGGCGCTCATGCTCTGGCTCGTGATCAAAGGCGCTAAGCAGGAGGCTTGGAATGCCAAAGCCTCAGCATCGTTGCATGGCGGGGTACCAGGGCACTTGGTCCAACCAAGCGCAAATGAGTATGCCGGGAATGAAGACCTTGCCGACACCCGGAACAAATGAACTCTTCAGGAGAAGGAACTATGAAATCTCGCTTTATGCTGGTCGTTGTGTTGTTGATGCTCTGTACCTTGGCTTTCGCACAGTCGGGCGCCGCGCCCGTCGCGCCGTCCGATGCGCGGAAATCCTTTGACACAATGAAAACCCTCGCCGGGACATGGGAAGGGCCGGTGACATTCGATCCGCCACAACCGGATTGGCATAACGATAAGGGGATGCACGTCTCCTTGCGCGTAACCTCACGCGGAAACGCGCTCATTCACGAGATGCAGGAAACTGGCACGCCCTTAGATCCAACAAAGTACGATCATCCCGTCACTACGTTCTACTTGGACGGCGATCAGCTTACACTGATCCACTATTGTGACGCCGGCAATCGTCCACATATGGTCGCCCGTCCCTCTCCGGACGGCAAGAAGGTAGAATTCGATTTTGTTGAACTGTCAGGTGGAAATGAATACGGGCACATGTACCATGCTATGTTCAGCATACTCGATTCCAGCCACCATCTCGAGGACTGGACGTTTATGATGCCGGGGGAAAAGCCTGTCCGCGCTCACGTTGACTTGAAAGGGGTGCAGTGAGCTCTGGCAAGGCGGCGATCAGGAAACCAGGATGGACCGTGAGTGGAACGACAGTCAGCCGATTTATCGCCAACTTCGCGACCATGTTGATGGTGAGGTGGCGCGCACCAATGGAACTGATGCGGGCTAAGCAAGTCCCTCTGGCCGGATGCTCAGATAAGGAGGAATTTCGATGGGCACTGTTGCAGGCCCGATCTTGCACACCGCAGTAACTTCCAGGCCGGTCGCACGCGAGGTTTCGGTGCTCCGGCTCTACACGCTGCGAGTCGCGTACCTTATCATGACCGTGGGATTAGGCCTGCTTGTCTGGCCTTCCGTGATTCGTCACACAAACGAGTTCGCAATTGCGCACGGAGCGCAAGTGGCTATGCTCGCAGGGCTTGGAGCGATTGCTGCACTGGGACTTCGGTATCCAGTACAGATGTTGCCCCTGTTGCTGTTCGAGGTGGCTTGGAAGGCGATCTATCTCATTGCGTTTGCATATCCGGTGTGGTCTGCGCACCAGATGACTCGGGCGTTGGCAGAAGACGTCAGGGCCGTTTCGATGGTTGTGATCCTGCTTCCGCTGATTCCGTGGCGCTACGTATTCAGTCACTACATGGTGAAGCGTGGTGACCGTTGGAAATAAGCGGCCGCGACGACTTTGTGGGCCATGTTAGCGGTTCTTCGACGGAGAGGATTCTCAACGGGAAATGAGCAGTGAGTGGAACGATAATCAGCCGATCTATCGGCAGCTTCGCGACCGCGTCGTCTCGATGATTCTTGACGGCGTGCTCAAGGAGGGCGCCCCACTGCCCTCGGTGCGCACGGTTGCGGCAGATTACCGGCTGAATCCGCTCACGGTTCTCAAAGGTTATCAGGAATTGGTCGGCGAGGAACTGGTGGAGACGCGGCGCGGCCTTGGCATGTTCGTCAAGCCGGGCGCCCGCGCGTTGTTGTTGAAGGGTGAGCGCCAGAAATTTCTTGGCGAAGAGTGGCCCCGGATCAAGGCCACGATTCAGCGCCTGGGGCTTTCTCCCGAAGAATTGCTAGATGGGAAGGTGAAGCGCAGAAGGACGGACGAGGAAGGCTGACATATGGCCATCATCGAAGCACGCGGACTCCGCAAACAATACGGCACAACCGTCGCGCTCGCGGGCGTCGACCTGCACGTGGAGGAGGGACGAATTCTCGGTCTCGTCGGACCGAACGGCGCGGGCAAGACGACGGCTCTTGATGCCATGCTCGGCCTGATCCCGTATCAGGGAGAGCTCAGGGTGCTCGGGCGTGATCCGTGGATGGAACGAGATCAGCTGATGCGCGATATGTGCTTCATCGCTGATGTGGCGGTGCTGCCCCGCTGGATTCGCGTGTCACAACTGCTCGACTATGTTGCTGGAGTCCATCCGCGATTTGATCGCGTCAAGGCAGAGGGCTTCCTGGCGAAAACGAACATCCACAGGACGAGCAAGGTGCGGCAGTTGTCGAAGGGTATGGTGACGCAGTTGCATCTCTCGCTGGTCATGGCTATCGACGCAAAGCTGGTCGTGCTCGACGAACCCACGCTCGGTCTCGATATTCTCTACCGCAAGCAGTTCTACGACTCACTGCTGAATGACTATTTTGACCGTCAGCGCACGATCGTCGTCGCAACACATCAGGTGGAAGAAGTCCAGCACGTGCTCACGGATCTCATCTTTATTGATCGCGGGCGCATCGTGCTCAGCTGTAGCATGGAGGAATTCGAATCGCGCTTCGCCGAAGTCACGGTGAATCCTGAACAACTTGCCGCTGCGCGAGCGCTGAAGCCGATTCAAGAACGCCTGGTGTTCGGACGGAGCATCCTACTATTTGACGGCGTGCAGCGCGGGCAACTTTCCGCCCTCGGCGAAGTGCGCACGCCCAGCATCGCAGATTTGTTTGTGGCAGTCATGGAAGGGCGCGCGAACACCGCACAAGGAGCGGCGGCATGAATGTAAAACCGAACGCGATCGCCGAATCCTCGGTAGCTTCTCCATCAGCCGTTGCCGCGGATGTGCCGGCAGCGCGGCTGTTGGTGTGGTCGATTCGGCGCGAACTCTGGGAGAATTGGTCGATCTACGTCGCACCGCTCGCGGTGGCGGGTCTCGTGCTGTTCGGTTTCCTGATCCGACTGATCGGGTTCCCCGCCAGGATGCGCGCTCTGTCTGCGCTCGACGTGGCTCACCAAAGAGATGCCATCCAGGGACCGAACATCATGGTGGCAGGCTTGTTGATGGTAACCGGGATGCTTGTGGGTGCGTTCTACTCGCTTGACGCACTTTATGGCGAGCGCAAGGATCGCAGCACGCTGTTTTGGAAGTCGTTGCCTGTCTCTGATGTGGTGACGGTGGCCTCGAAGGCAAGCATCCCGATCTTTCTGCTGCAACTCCTAGTCGCGGCAATCATCGTCGTCACGCAGACGATCATGCTGATGGCGAGCAGTGCGGTGTTGCTGGGCAGCGGCCAGAGCGCCTCCACAGTCTCGACGCACGTGCCCTGGGTGCAGATGTCGTTGATGATGTTCTACCACCTGATCGTGCTGCATGGCCTTTGGCACGCGCCGTTCTACGCGTGGTTGCTGATGGTATCGAGCTGGGCGCGGCGCACGCCTTTTCTCTGGGCCGTGTTGCCCGCAATCGCTATTGGCATGGTGGAGAAGGTTGCTTTCAACACCCGGTATTTTGGGGACATGCTGATCTACCAGCTCACAGGCGGTTCCGGAATAGGAGCGTCTCGCGACATGGCCCCACTTGACATGCTCGGGCACTTCGAGCCGGGGCGCGAACTAGGCACGCCGGGGCTATGGATCGGCCTGGCAGTTACTGCGCTGTTTCTGTTCGTCGCGACACGGCTGCGACGGCAGCGAGGGCCGATCTGATGGATGCGGGCTTGAGTCAGTGGCCCGCATGAGGAGACTGCGATGGTATTTGCCGTGGTCAATGTGGTTCGATGTCCCTATGGCCATTTTCGATATAGCACTAAGTTGTCGGCTCCTTATTAGAGGGCTAGGGCCATCCCGGACAGGCGAGCAATATGCAGCACGGGCTGTGCTGGTTCAGCGTGAAATGATATGAAGCGCAGGAAGGCGAATCTCAGATGAAACCGACCGCCATCTTGACCACCACGTCGCTGCTCTCGATCCTTTTCATGACGTTTCACCTAACCGACGACATCCTCTTCAAGATGGCCTCGCCCGGGCTCGCGAATTTGTTCGCGGTGCTGATTTTCGTTGTCTGGCTGTACGGAACGCTGGCGCTCGCCGAACGACGAGCGGGATACATCATCATGTTCCTCGGGGCCCTCTTTGGGTTGGTAGTTCCCTTCATCCACATGAAGGGAGCCGGAGGCGTTACCGGCGGTGAGATAGGCAAGTCCAGCGAAGCCTTCTTCTTTGTGTGGACACTCCTCGCGTTGGGCGTGACCGCATTGTTCTCCGCTATCCTCTCGGCGCGTGCACTGTGGAGCCTGCCATGGCGCCGGCAACGGTAGTGCTGCCGGAGGACCCATGAGAATGGGGCCGCTCTTGCCACCGGATCCGGTGAATTTCTTAGCGCTAACGTGCGCGCTGCTTGCACGCCTAAACCGACGCAGCCCGTCGGCTTCCCCAAGCACGGTCTTCCCGCCCGTAATAATGTCTTGACATTGCTATTGTGATATAGTTAACTATAACACTATAGGTGTCGGGATTGACGCGCTCGCATTTTCAGTGCGTCCGGTCCGGCCAGAAGAGCCCGGCTCTTCCAAGGAGAATGACAATGAAATTGCTTCACGCTGTCGTGCTGTCCGTTGTTCTGACCTTGCTTCCCATGATCGCCGTCGCGCAGTCTGACGCGCACATGCCAACCAAACAAACACCGTCCCCGGCGCAGGAGTCTTTCGAGAAGTTGAAAACGCTGGCGGGTTCCTGGGTGGGACAATTGACAACTTTTCCGCCCTTTCCGGACGTGGAGGGCAAGTTCGCTCAGTTTTCTCTGCGCGTGACCTCCAGAGGAAATGCGCTCGTGCATGAGCTGTCGACCTCCACACTACCGGACCATCCGGTCACCATGTTTTATGTGGACGAGGACCGCCTGCTCTTGACTCATTACTGTGACGCCGGCAATCGGCCACGCATGGTCGGCAAGATCTCACCCGATGGAAAGACCCTGGAATTCGATTTTCTCGATCTTTCCGGTGGCAATCAGAAGGGACATATGCATCATGCCGTGCTCACTTTCATCGACGAGAACCACCATACTGAGGACTGGACTTACATGATGACGGGAGACAAGCCTGTGCGCGCGCATTTCGACCTGCAGCGGACAAATTTTGGGAATGCCGCCTCTGGCAACTGAGAGGATCGCAATGAACCGCGGGGGCACTTTACCTCGGCGGGATACACAGTTGGTTTGAAAGGACATTGCGTCTGTCTATCAAGGCTGCTTGATCGTTCTGCTGAAAATCATGCTCCAGGAGGAATGGAAACGTGTGTGCACACCGTGTTCTAGAAAAAGCCATGTTTGCGATTGTGGTGGCATTCGCGTTTACAGCCACGCAGTCTAAGCTTACATACGCGACGACTTGGGAAAAGCTTTCGCGACCCACATCCCCCTCGCCACGGGCCTACCCTGCCATGGCGTACGACCCGGTCAGCAAGAAGATCGTGCGCTTTGGTGGCGCAGGCCAAGGTGTTTTTTTAAACGATACTTGGACCTTCGACGGAGCAACGTGGACCGAAGTCCAGACTCCGGTTGCTCCTCCCAGCCGGTCGGCCGCTTCGATGACGTTTGACCGAAAGAGCCAGAAGCTGGTGATGTTCGGCGGCTTCACGGGATCCGGATATCTCCGGGATACGTGGACATGGAACGGTGCCACATCGACTTGGACTCAAGTCAAGATGAGGAGATCGCCTCCAGCTGCAATGGGAAGGCCTACAACATCAGCCGAGTGTTTTTCGGCTTTTGTCTGCTCCAGATCGGCTATCTCACATTCGGCTCCACTTTCCTGCCGCGTTGGTTAGGCCCAATCGTGGCGCTAGGTGTGGGCTGGATCGTGTTCCTGTATCCGCCGCTAGCTCACGCTCTTTCTCGGTACATCATACTTGCCAGCGTCGGAGAAATATTGCTCGTGCTGTGGCTTTTGGTGAAGGGCGTCGACGACCAACACTGGCACGAGCAGGCCGCCGCGGCTGGGCTGGGCCTTTAAGGGCAGGTCGGCGTAATGGAAGAGGAAAGAGAACTCCGCGGGACGCGTGGGGAGAACCGGCAGACGGCTGTTGCTTTGGCGGGCGGACTCCGCGTGCGTTTGATCTTGCTGTATGCGCGGGTCGCGCCGCCCGGCTTCTCGCCTGATGGGGCGTACATCCTGAGTTTGATCGATGGCTAAGGAGGTCAAGTGACTCGCACAACGAACGCCCGTATTGCCGGCGTAGCGTTTCTTACATACATTGCCGCCGGTATTACCGACATGGGTTTCCACGCGCGCGCGACCGCCGGAAGCGACATCGCCGGCAAGCTCGCTTCCATTGCCCAGCACGTGAACGATGTTCGATACAGCGTGCTCCTAGGGATGCTACAGACCTTCTGCGCGCTGGTGCTCGGCGTGACGCTCTACGCGATCACGCGCGACGAGGACCGCGACCTGGCGATGCTCGGCATGATCTGCCGCGTCGCCGAGGGCATAATTGGCGCGTTCTCTGTGCCAGAGACATTGGCGCTGCTTTGGCTCGCCACTACCACCGGGACCGATGCACCTGATCGCACCGCGGCGCACGCACTCGCGGCCTACCTTATGCGCAACACCGTGGCCTTTACCGCGACGTTCTTCGCCGCAGGGAGCACGCTGTTCACCTGGCTCCTGCTGCGCGGCCGTATGATTCCCATCGTGTTGGCCTGGATCGGGGTTGTCGGGTCGGTGCTGCTCCTAATTTGTCTTCCCTTGCAGGTTGCCGGCTTCCTTCGTGGCCCGTTGACGCAATGGATCTGGCTGCCGATGACCTTCTTCGAAGTTCCGCTCGCGCTGTGGCTCCTGGTCAAGGGGGTTGCAGTGTCAGCGCGCGTGCGAGTCACGCAAATGTAGAAGATGACCCAGCTCGGGGCAGAACCGCACACATTCGATGCGGAAATGGATAAAGGGTCGAACGGATACGGCCTAGAAGGTCAGATCGACATTGCCTTCAGGGAGTGAGGGGGAGATATGGACGCACTGAACAGAACCGCGAGACTGACAGGTGCCTTGTACCTCTCGACGGCCGTGATTGACCCACTAAGACTTGTATATGCGTACCGAGCTCTGATCGTAAATGGCAACGCCACTGCAACCGCGAACAAGATACTGGCTTCCGAAATGCTTTTTCGTGTTGGCGTCGTCGCCGACTTGGTTTCCGGAGTCATCTTCGTCATTGTGGCGTTCCTCTTGTATCGCTTGTTCCAGCGGTCGAACCCCGATCAGGTGCTTTAGCGTCTGCCCGTCGAGGTACTCCATGGCAATGAACGCTTGCCCGTCGTGCTTGCCGATCTCGTGGATCGTGCAGATGTTGGGGTGGTTCAGAGCGGAAGCGGCGCGTGCTTCCCGGCGAAAGCGTTCCAAAGACTGTGGATCCTTGGCCAGATCTTGCGGAAGAAACTTGAGCGCGACGAAACGGCCAAGTTCGGTGTCTTCGGCTTTGTAAACGACGCCCATCCCGCCGCCGCCAAGTTTCTCAACAATGCGGTAGTGCGAGATGATTTGGCCGATCATGGGATCGCCGTATCTTAGGCGGGAGACGAGGGGCAAGTCAATGAAAGGGACTGGATTGTCGGTGTTTCAACAGGATTGCTGTTGACACGTCGCGATTGTACTCGTTGACCCTGCAAAACCGGGGGTTTAGACTCCAGTCGCCACTCATGCGGGAGGCCAGTCATGGCAGCAGATGAGCAACTCCTCCGGGGAATCCTGCAACAAATCGAAACCGCCTGGAACCGTTACGACAGCCTCAGACTTGCAGCGGTGTTTGCCGAGGATGCCAACTTCATCCAAATTTTTGGGGGACAGTTGGACGGGCGGGCCGCCATAGAGGCGGCGCACCGGCACATCTTCGAGACGATCTACAGAGGCAGCCATGCCAGTTTCGTGCTACGAAGCATCCGCTTTCTGCGGCCTGATGTCGCGGTGGTATTCGCCCGAGCGCACGTGAAGTTCAAGGAAGGCAACGAGGCGCGCGAAATAGAAACCCGCCCAACGTTGATCGTGGTAAAGGAACAGGACAAGTGGCAAATCGTCACCTTCCAAAATACCAAGATCTCAGAGGTGCCAGCCGCCGCCCAAGCCGCCGCCCGCCTTGCAACTTAGCGGCGAGACTGCGGCCCGCCCTCGATTGCTGGCGTAACATCCTGATTTCACTCATTGAGCCGGGTGCCCTCGGTTTGGGGTCAATGAGTGTAAACGCCTGATAGCGTCCGTTATCGAGCCGCCACGTCTCGCGTGAAGCAAAGGAAAAGCCACCCAGACGGGCGGCTTCTTCCGTGCAACTCTGTTACTTATTTCACCGATTTTCATCTCTCTCAACGCAATGAACTCGTTGGGAGTCGCCTCTACCTCTACTTCTTGCACGCGCCGATTTGTACCCATCTCCTCTCGATCGAGAGATAGCTCCATGTATCGTCATCGGTGTAGTTGTCGTGTAGCGGAGAACCGCCGAATAGCAGCGGGCCACTCCAAGTCCCTTCGCTGACCTGCCAGGCACGCGCGCTGGGCGAGCCTTTGGGCTTCAACTTTATCCAAGCGTTGGATTTGAGGTCGAGTCCCCAGGTGTCACCGAGAACCGGCTCGTAGCCTGACGTCGAAACTCCGCCGAACAGAATGATCTTGTTCGACCACAAGTCCCAGGCAAGCGTGTGATAGGCACGTGCTGGTGGCGGGTTCGCTGGTCGGAGGTCGGTCCACGTATTGCGGTTGTAATCATAAGCCCATGTGTCGTTGAGCAATTCGCCAGTCTGGATGATGCCACCGCCGAAAAGAATGACTCGCTCGGCGAAGGGATGGTAGACCATAGCGGCAAAGTGATGAGGCGGCGGGCTTACCACCGGGTTCATTTCCGTCCAGGTGTTGCTTTCGAAATCGTATGCCCAAGTGTCGTTCAGAGTCTCTGTTGTATATCCGTCGGAGCCGCCGAAGAGAATCGCTCGCTTTGATTCCACGTCGTACACCATGCGCGATCCCCACCGCAGCGAAGGCTGAACCGCGGGCGTAACGTTTTCAAATGTATTGGTGGCGATGTCGTAGATCCAGGTTTCGACTCCGCAACCGAAGTCATTGCAATTCACGAAAGTCGAAAACAGCACCACCTTCTTCGAGTGGGGATCAAACGCCACAGCGTCGCGCTGAAAGGCATTGTAAGCAGTGTCGGAATTGAAAAGGCGCTTCCAGTGCCGTGTGAAGGAGTTATAGGACCAGACGTCGAAGAGAGGATAGTCAAGGCTCGGCGTGACATGATCGATGCCGCCGAACAAATAGGCGGTGCCCGTTGTCCAGTCGTACACCATGTCGGAGTAGCCGCGGGCAGAAGGATGTGTCGGGCAGTTGGAGTCGGGTAGGGCCTGCGCGGTAGCTAGCGGCACGAGGAATGCGCACAGCGTGATGACAAGTGTGATGATCCGTTTCATATCGCCTCCAATAATGTGGCCTGCAGTTAAGGGAACTCCCTGCACAGCGCAAGGGAGGTGAGGAGGGAAATAAAACGACGAACAGGCTTCAGCAGAGGAATGTGCAGCGCAGGGCTAGCTCATCTTGCGTGCAAAGGAGGGGCGGCGTCTCGCCGCCGACCTGTGCCCGAACTATGACGTTGCGTTTACGGCGACAGCGCTCTGGCACAGTCACTGCACCGACGGAGTTCCGCGACAGGGTCAGCGAAAAAGTCAGAGTCTGCAGACAGGATAAGGTTTCGGACTCATCGTAGGGCGTCTCCGGCAAGTCCTCCGCCGGAGAGACAAAGCTGGCCCCGAACGCTGCAACGACCATGAACACTAGAACCGAGCAGAGGTTTCTCACGCGGGCACCTGAGCTCAAGGATGAGACTGTTGCCTCGTCGTGCGGCTTCTCCACAACACATCGGGAGACGGGCCGTTTCGGACAGGCAACGCAGCCATTCTTACGCCTACGGCCAATCCCCCGTCTGTGATGCTAGTCACCCATATCCGGACCCGAAGGTCGGTCAGTTGGCGTAATATCGCGAGGCCACCATGTTTTCAGTCACGTCCATCTGCTTGAATGCTGATGCGGCGCCAACGTGGTTGCGTGCTCGGCATCCACAAGAGCCGTCACCCAGCGGGGCGAGAGCAGGCGGTCGCTCCAGGAGTTGCATGATCATGTGCGCCTTGGAGCGGGTCAAAGCAGCCGGGATCGCAGCGGTGCTCCGGGCGGCGAAGAGGTCCACCGTCCGTCGATTGTACTATCCCAGGCCTTCTCGAACAGTTTCCGGAATCCGGTCCTCTATACTATGGACCTGCAGGTCGGTCGTGGCCTTCCCCAGTTATCTCGAGGTGTTTGGCGCTGCTGAAACCCTGCTCGACCATCGCTACCAATGGCGGGCACGCCCGCGGAAGAGCAATGAGCGTGACGTACTGCAGTCCAGCTGGCAGGGCAGGGCCGCTAAAGGTTGGGGATTGTGGCAGTCGCTGGAGACTTGTGGTATTGGCGAAAAAGAATTCGCTCTTATGGCTCTTGCTTCCGATCACTCTAAGTGCGCTTGCCGCGCAGGGGCAGCTGGTGCGCGGCGAACTCCGGGTTGAGGTGCGCGACCCGGCAGGCGCTGCGCTGGCGCCGGCTGGGAGGCTCGTCAGTCAGGCCAATCAGTTTCACGAGATTTTTGCCGTAGGACCCGACGGGCGCTACGTCGCGCAGGGGCTTCCTTTTGGCGTCTACCGGCTGAGCCTAGCGGCGGAGGGATTTACACCGTGGTCCGGCCTGGTCGAGATACATTCAGAGGCGCCTCTGCTGGTTTCCGTGACCATGGGCGTTGCACCGCTCACTACTCAGATACAAGTCAGCGACTCGGCAACTCTGGTGGATCCCTACAGCACAGGCACGCTGTACTCCCTCGGGCGTCAAACCATCGGCGAAAGCCTGGCGAATCAACCGGGACGCGACCTGCCCGACTTGGTGGACGAGTTACCGGGATGGTTGTTGGAAGCGAATGGCGTATTGCACCCTCGGGGCTCGGAATACGATGTGCAATATGTTGTGGACGGACTCACCCTCACGGAGAATCGCTCGCCTGCCTTTGCACCTCCCTTCGAGGCGGACGATGTGGGGTCCATGCGTGTGCTGACCGCGAATTATCCCGCCGAGTACGGCCGCAAACTGGGCGGCATCATTGAAGTCACCACGGAGAAAAATGTACCCCCTGGACTCCACGGCCAATTCGAGGCTGGCGGAGGGAGCTTTGTCACGGCGAACGGCTCAGTCGCAATCTCGTGCGCTTGCGGGAAGAACCATTTTGGGGCCAGCGGGGACGGGTTTCACAGTAACCGGTATCTTGACCCGCCAGTATTGGAGAATTACACGAATCGAGTGAATTTCGGAGGATTCTCCGCCGGATATGAACGCGATTTTTCCGATCGCAACCGTTTGCGCCTCTCAATTTCGCAAAGTGGGGTTCGTTTCCTGGTGCCGAACGAGTTGGTTCAGCAAAGAGACGGGCAGCGGCAAGATCGCTCCAGCGCCGAAACCGGAGGACAAATCCATTTCCAGCATACGATTTCTCCTGACCTGTTCTTAAGTATTTCCGGAGCGGTTCGGGATGCGGACGCGACCTTGTCTTCGAACCGCATGGCCACGCCCGTCATCGTTTCGCAGGGCCGCGGCCACCGCGAAGGCTATGGGCGGGCAGACCTCGCCGGGCACCACGGCCTTCACGACTGGAAGGTGGGCGTCGACAGCATATTCAACCCGGTCCGCGAAAAGCTGCAGTACACGATCACCGATCCGACGCAATTTGATCCTGGCACCCAACAGCAGTTTTCGTTTTCGGACCATCGTTGGGACATAGAGCCTTCGTTCTACGTCCAGGACCAAATCCATAGGGGCAGCTGGAACGTGAGCGCCGGACTACGTTTCGACCATTACGGCTTCGTGGTGCAGGACTCGGCGTGGAGTCCCCGGCTCGGCATATCACGATATTTTGCGTCGCTGAACTTGCTGATCCACGGATCCTATGATCGGGTCTTTCAGACTCCGGCGGCGGAGAACCTGCTCCTTGCCAGCTCACCCCAGCTGAAGTCATTGAGCCCGATCGTGGTGCGGCTGCCGGTGCAGCCTGCGCGCGCTAATTATTACGAAATCGGTGTCACGAAGGTGTTGTTTGATCGCTTACGGCTCGACGCGAATGTTTTCCGGCGGGGTTTCCGGAACTATTCCGACGACGATGTGCTGCTGGATACCGGGGTCAGTTTCCCGATTGCCTTTGCGAGGGCAAGGATCGTGGGCGAAGAGGTGCGACTCGAAGCACCCCGATGGAAACGCTTCTCGGGTTTTCTAAGCTACGCGAATCAATCCGGCCTCGGCCAGGGTCCGATTACGGGTGGCCTGTTTCTGGGTAGCAAGGCGGTGGCAGGTCTGACCGACAGCAGCCGGTTTGCTGTTTCTCAGGACCAGCGCAACACGGTGCGTGCGCGGATGCGATTGCAGGCAACTCCGCGCCTGTGGTTCGCGCTCGGCGGCCAGTACGGGAGCGGTTTGCCGGCAGACATCCAGAGCCCGGTGGATTTCAACCTATTGCTGAGCCAATATGGCGCGGCAATTCTCGACCGCGTGAATTTCGAGCGAGGGCGCGTACGTCCAAATTTCTCATTGGACGCGGGGGCGGGCCTTGACCTCTACCATAAAGAGCAGCGTAGCGCATCGGTCCAGATCCAGGTGGCAAACCTGACCGATCGCGTCAATGTCATTAATTTCGCAGGCTTGTTTTCGGGAACAGCAGTCGCTTCGCCAAGAAGCATCTCGGCGCGCCTGAAGCTGACCTTCTAGAGTGCCAGTCCACCAGGGACCGGGTGAAGGTATTAGGCCGCGAAGGGGGAGGGGCGCTGCCAGAATATCTTGTGATTTGCCGGGAACCAGCACTATTTGATGCAGCGCCGAGTCGCTGCACTGCCCTCGCTGGTCACCCGTCGCGAGTTCTGGGGGGACCGTGTTCGCCGATGAGCAGCTTTGCGCCCACGCTCCAGCGCAATGGCGAGGTCCCGAACGCCGCGACGGATCTCCTTCGCATCCATGGCGGCGAACCCCAGTTGCAGTCCTTCCGACATCAATCGGCCCTGGCTGTAGCGGCCCAGCGGAGTCACGTCCACATGATGTTTCGCTGCGACGGCGGCCGCAGATTCGGCGTCGAACCCTCCGCATAGCCATCCGGCAGTCTGCAAACCAGCTTCGACGCTTGAGATCTGCAGCAAACCGGCGAGCTTCATGTGCGCCTCTTCCAAAAGGATCGACAGACGCTCAGCGTAGATCTCGCGCATGCGCCGCAGGTGGCGCCCGAAGTGCCCCTCGGCGATGAACTCACTGAGCACGATCTGCTCCAACATCGGCGCGTGGCGGGAGGTTAGCGACTGGATGGCCGCGAAGTGATCCACTAGAGATGGAGGAAGTACCATGTATCCCAGGCGTAGCGCGGGGAACAGTACTTTACTGAAACTGCCGGCATAGAGAACCAACCCGCGGTCATCGAGCCCCTGCAGGGCCGGAATCGGTCGCCCCGAGTAGCGGTACTCACTGTCATAGTCGTCCTCGAAGATCATCGCACCCGACTTCCGTGTCCACTCCAGTAGTTCGAGCCGTCGTGCCAGGCTCATGGTTGTTCCCAAGGGAAACTGGTGCCCAGGGGTGACGTAAATCAGGCGGACTCCGCGAGAAGGGAGTTGGCTGATTTCCATTCCCTGCTGATCCAGGCCGGCAGAGAAGATGCTTGCGCCGAATCCACGAAAGGCCATGACTGCGCCAGGATACCCGGGATCTTCCACGCACACACGATCTCCGGGGTTCAATAGCAAACGGGCGGTCAGGTCGAGTGCTTGCTGCACGCCGGAGACAATCGCCACCTGCTCCGGCGCGCACCTTACGCCCCGCGATCTGCCCAAGTATTCTGCAACCGCCTTCCGGAGCGGAACGTATCCCAGCGAATCGCACCCCATCAGTTGGCGATTCGAAATGCGGCGCAAGCAGCGAAGCGTGATCTTTGTCCACAATGGAATGGGAAACAGATCCAGGGCAGGCAGGTTTGCCCGGAAGGCGCGGGTCGGCCGGTTCTCATAGCCTGCAAATAGCCTTGCTTGTCGGCCGTAGCCTGAGATCAGCACCTCGCGTTTCCCGCGAAATAAAGGCTTCGCCGCATCGTGGTGGGCGACCTGGAGCAGCTTTTCGGGTAACACCTTGCTGACACACGTGCCCGAACCGACGTTGCCTTCAACGTAGCCCTCGGATTTGAGCTGATCGAATGCGTTGACGATGGTTCCTCGCGCCAGCCCATACTGACTGGCGAGATCGCGAGTGGACGGTAGCCGCGCCCCGGGGTGTAAGCGGCCATGCAGAATCTCATCGCGCAAAGAGGCATACAACCAGCGATAGGCCGGTACGCCAGGGTCCCTTGGCGGAAGAGCGAGTTCAAACGCGGCGGTCACTCTTACCATAAAGTGGTCCATACATATTATCGCAGAATGGACCTTGCAATTGATCCACTATGACTCTACCGTGAGCCTTGCAAGGTTAAGCAATCAGTCTTCCGCAAGGGGAGTAATGAACTCCAAAAAAAGGTACATCGGGGTCACGGCGGCGGTTTGCTGTGGTTTTGCGGCAGCACAATTCGCCGGGAGCCGAGGAGCCGCATCGAGCGCTCACGGCGATGCCAGAGATCGAGCACGAATCGTGATTTCCAAATCGCTGTCGAAAATGGATGGCGGCCATCTGAAGGCAGTCTTGTTGGAAGTTCGCTACGGCCCCGGGGAGTCATCGTTGCCGCACTCCCATCCTTGCGCTGTCATTGGCTACGTTGTCGAAGGAGCGGTCCGAAGCCAAGTGAAAGGCGAACCGGAAATGACCTACAAGGCGGGTGACAGTTTTTATGAAGCTCCGAACGGTGTTCATTTGGTCTCGGCAAATGCCAGTACCACGGAAGCAGCGAGGTTCCTTGCTTACATGATTTGCGATCACGATGCGGCGCTCAGTGTTGACCCGCACGAGAACATCCACCCGAAAAGAGAATCAAAGTGAACCAGCACGCAAACGCTGCCTCCGGAATGGCGCCCGAGGGCCTCAGCCACGGATTGTCCCCGGTGAATTGGGAACGAGCGGGAGTCCTCTATGCCCGCATTGCTCTAGGTGCAGCTTTCTTGTCCGGTTGCGCCGATCGCTTTGGCCTGTACTGGGGCAGGAATGTCGGTTACGGCAACTTCGCTGGTTTCGTGCAGTATACCGCCAAGGTAAATTCCTTCATGCCCCGGGCCACGATTCCATTTCTTGCCTGGGCTGCAACGGCAGCCGAGTTAGCTCTTGGAATCGCGCTGATTCTCGGCATCTGGCCGCGCTGGGTGGCCCTGGGCAGCGCTTTGCTGCTTGCGATCTTTGGCGTTGCCATGGCTATTTCTTTCGGCATCAAGTCTCCGATGGACTACTCGGTATTCTCCGCGTCCGCGGGAGCGGTGTTGGTGGCGTTGTACGAGGGCCGCCAATCGCGAACGGATGCCTTGGACTGAACATGAACGAGCTAAAACAGAGATTCGGTTGGGTTCGGTTGGTCGAGTCCGCCGACTGGATGCTGGTTGCGGCCCCCGGACTCATCTGGGGCGGGTCCTTTCTTTTCATCGCGGAGGGATTGAAGGCGATCGGGCCGAGCGGCGTGGCCTTCGTCCGCCTGCTCATCGGGCTGGCAACCCTGGCATTGTTTCCCGCGGCGCGCAAGCCCGTCGAGCGCTCGGCCTGGCCGGCCATCGCCCTGGTGGGTATTTTGTGGTTCGCCTTCCCTCTGAGCATGTTCCCATTCGCCGAGCAGAGAGTGTCTTCCGCACTCACCGGCATGTTGAACGCCGTAGTCCCACTGTTCACCGCCATGGTTGCCGCCATGATCGCCGGACGAGTTCCGGAGCGTCGAGTGATCCTGGGCTTGGCCGTCGGATTGACCGGCGCTGGGCTGATTGCCTGGCCGACGATTCATGAAGGTCGCAGCAGTGTCGTCGGTGTCGTGTTGATCCTGGCGGCCGTTGTCTCATACGGATTCGCGCTGAATGTCGCGCGTCCGCTGCAGCAGCAGTACGGAGCCCTGCCAGTAATCCTCCGCGCACTGACCGTCGCTGTGATATTGACCGCGCCACTCGGTGTGCGCGACGTCCTGGCGGCGCAATGGACACCCGCTCCCTTCCTGTCACTGCTGGTGTTGGGAGCATGCGGGACCGGAGCCGCGTTCGTGTTGCTGGCGACAGCGGCTGGAAGAGTCGGAGCGACGAGGGCATCGTCCACAGCGTTCTTGATACCTCCGGTCGCGCTCCTGCTCGGAGTACTGGTGCGAGGTGAGCATATTGCGATGCTCTCAATATTCGGGAGCATAGTGTGCGTGGCGGGCGCGTGGTTCATGCGCCGCCCCCAGACTGGGGCCGAGGCTAAACACAGGTTAAGGCTGCGCCGAAGGGCTGCTTCGGCAGCCTGAAAGGAAGAACATGTCTCGCATTTTCCGAGTTAGCGCCGTGATGTTCATTCTGCCGGCGATATTGATCTCACTGGCGGGAGCATCCACATCGAACGACGAACTTCTCAAGGTGCGCGAGACGGTTTGGCGCACATGGTTTGCCGGCGATACAAAGGCGCTGGAAGAGTTGGTGCCGCCGGAAACGATCGTCATGAGTGGTGGCGAGGATAAGTGGAAGCATCAGCCCGACGTGCTTCAAGAAGCCTCTGAATTTCATGCCAAAGGTGGAAAGCTTCTCCGGCTTGAATTTCCGCGCACCGAAATACAGCACTTTGGCGATGTTGCCATTGTTTGGAGCAGCTACGTCGTGGAAACGGAGGTTAACGGCAAACGATCGTCGGACTCGGGCCGAGTGACGGAGATCTTTGTCTGGCAGCATGGGCGATGGACGAACCCGGGCTGGCACACGGAAAAGGAAAAATGATCCCGGGGAACCGCTCAATCCGGCTCCGATCCCCAAACTGCGGGGGAATCTGCTCTTGCAATGCGATCGGGACGAATTCCGGAAGGCACCGCTCACGTCATCGTGTATGTTGGCGCTGAGGTGCAATCTCGATGGACCCGAACATTCCCCTGGGAATCTTCATCGGCTTCGCGATCTGGTTTCTGGTCCGCTATTTGGGCGGTGGTATTTACACCGTAGACCAGAACCAACGTGCGGTAAAAACCAACTTCGGACGGGCCGAACGCATCCCCGGAGCCACCACCCTCAACGATCCCATCTCAGCCGGCCTCGACGCGGACGAGAAGCAGCGTTATCAGTATCCCCAGGTTCGCGTCATCATGCCGGGCGGCCCATATTTCAAGTGGCCGTGGCAGAGAGTTTACAAGGTCTCAATCGCCACGCAGACCGTGAACATGGCGTTCGATCCGGAATCCCCCGCCGCCAATCAGTCGGGCACGATCGTAGACGCGGTGACCAAGGATCAGCTCAATACCGGCTTAACCGGCCAGATCCGGTACCGCATCTCGGAGCGGAATCTCTACGCGTACAGCTTCGGAGTCAAGAATCCGATCGCGCACGTGATGGGCTATTTCGTTTCTGTCTTGCGCGAGCGCATTGCCACCTTCGAAGCGCCCGCCGCTGCCGGCACGGCGGAGGCTGGAAGCGGCGGTATCTCGATCAACGACCTGCGCAAGAATCTCCGAGACTTGAACGAACACATGGACCGGGAGTGTAGTTCCTCGGAGGCGCGCTATGGGATCGTACTTGACGCGTCGCTGATCACCGGCATTGATCCGCCGCCGGAGGTGGAATCGGCGCTGGCCGCGATCAATACCGCGCACAACATGGTGTCGTCCGACATCAGTCTTGCTCAGGCCACGGCCGACCAGCGCATCGAGCAATCCAAACGTGCGGCCGAGATTGAAAGTCTTAAAGCCGAGGCTGAAGTCCAGCCGCTGGTTTCTCTGGCCAGCCAGCTGTCGGAATTAAAGGGAGCCGGTGAAGGGGCCTTGCGAGCCTACGTGCGCAACGTCCGTCTCGGACTGTTTGGTAATGCCCAGCAGGTCATCCTGGAGACAAAGCAATGAATCTGCTCATCGCAATGGCGGCAACATTTCTGGCATGCTTCGCGCTGGTGCCGGCGATTTTCTGGTTCCTGCGTTTCTTCGGCTTCTATGCCATCGTGGAAGAGCGTACCTGCAACGTGTATGTCCTGTTCGGCAAGGTAGTGGCGGTGATCGATGAGCCAGGTTTGCACATCCTGCTTTTCAAGCTGGGCCTGAAGGCGCCAATTGTGCGTTGGCTGGGGCGCGTGTACGTGCTGGATATGCGAATTGACCAGCAATACCTGCGCAGCCAGCCGGTGAACTCCGAAGAAGGGGCGCCGATGGGCATTGGCATCTGGTACGAAATGTTCATCAGCGATCCGCTAGCCTTCCTGTTCAAGAACGCCGATCCACGCGGCTCGCTGGCCACCAACGTGAGTAATTCCACTGTGCGCTGTCTGAGCAACTTGAAGCTCGCCGACTTGCTGCAGAACCGCCATGCCATGAGCCAGACCGTGCGTGCCGAGGTTTCGCCGCAGTCTCACGAGTGGGGCTACAAGCTGGGGTCGGTCTACATCCGCAAGGTCCACTTCCGCGACGCCCAGATGATCAAGCAGATCGAAGAGAAGGTTGTGAACCGCCTGCGCCAGGTGACGTCCGCCATCAAGCAGGACGGAGCCAATCAGGTGAGCATCATCACCAGCACGGCCGAGCGCCAGGCCGCAGTCGAGTTCGCTAAGGCCGCTGCCATGCGCCCGCGCATTGTCGGGGAAGCGCTGAACAAAGTTGCGGCTGACCCGGGAGTCGAAGCGGCCATGTTTGAGATTCTTGAGATTCAGAAGATTGTCGAGAGCAAGGCCCGTGTCGTCCTGATCCCTGAGAACGGCGGGATTCTGCCCGAGCTCCTGGCCGCAACTTCTCGATCGCCAGAGCCGGCTGCACCTTCGCGCCCCACCGGGAAAGCCGCGGTCCAGACGTAAACGAGCAGACGCGGCGAGCTCTGACCCGCCCTCGCAACACCGCCTTGATCACCAGCGTGGCCTGCTGTCTGCAAAGCATTGTTTTCAGCAGCTTGCCCGCACTGGATGATCTGGCACTTCAGGGGGACAGACGGACCGTCGGATACGATGTTAAGCTGAGTCGGCTGAAGTTCTGGAGGGAGTTCCTAATTCTAATGCGAAAGCAAAAGGGTTTTTCGCTGATCGAATTGTTGATTGTGGTGGCGATCATTCTGATTATCGCGGCGATTGCCATTCCAAATCTATTGCGCGCTCGCATGGCTGCCAATGAGTCATCGGCAGTGGCTTCGCTCCGGACCATTAACACCGGCGAGATCACCTACGCTTCCACGTACCCGACGATCGGGTACGCGGCCACTCTTTCCGCGCTCGGTGGTGTGTCGCCCTGCACCCCGAGTTCCACCACGGCTTGCGTGATTGACAGCGTTCTGGCGGGTGGCACGAAGAGCGGCTACACCTTTACCGCGGTTGGAGCTGGAGGCCCGCCAGCGACGCAGTACTATGCGACGGCGGTCCCTGTGACGCTGAACCAGACGGGTATACGCAGCTTCTGCTCGTTTGAGGACGCGGTGATTCGGGTTCAGCCCACCGGCGCAGCCATCGCCAGCGAGGCCGCCTGCCAGGCCCTGCTGCCGCTGAATCAGTAGGTTTGTGTGGGCGCCGGCTTGCGGGGCCGAACCCTGGCTGGCGCCCTTTTCCTTACTTTCCTACCGCCTGTATCCAATCTCCGCTTGAGTTCTTTCTTGTGTGTTCAATCTTCCCGGTGAGCACGGTCACACGAAGCTGTGACTTGAATCATCGTCCCCGAGGTAAATCCCAAGTATCGAAGATCATTGCGCTTTGTGCGCATGTCGCCGGCCGAGTCCGGCGCGGGGCACGAACTTGTTCAAGGACACGGAACACCTAATCCGGTTGGTCGGGGTCATTGCGGTGGCGCTGCTGCTATTCGCCATTCTGCGCGTGGCGGTCGTGCCGCGCAGCTTCGGACAGTATGGCCACTACCGTGGTGCGGCTATTGCAGAGACGGCAGCACGGCCTATCGCCTTTGCCGGCCACGATGCCTGCGAAGCGTGTCACACCGATGTGGTAGATCAGAAGAAGCTAGGCAAGCACGTAGTAGTCGCCTGCGAAGCGTGCCATGGCGCGCTGGCCAAACACGCTGACGATCCAACGTCCATGACGCCCCCCAAGCTCGATACGGCGGTCGTCTGCGCCCGTTGTCACGAAGCCAACAGCGCCAAACCGAAGGGTTTTCCGCAGGTGGTGACCGCCGACCATTCGGGAGGTATTGCCTGCGATACCTGCCATCAGCCGCACCGCCCGAAGATCGAAGAAGAGAAGACGCAAGCCAAGGCCGAGAGCAAGCTGGGGGGCAAAAAGTAATGGAGATCTCACGTCGCCGCCTTCTCGTCCTGCTGCCCGCCGCTGCGGTTGCGTGGAAATACGTTCTAGCCGGCACGCCCGAAGCCTCGCCGAATTATCAAATGACCGAGCACTGGTGGGGCATGTTGATTGACATCCCCAAGTGCATTGGGTGCGGCAGTTGCGTTCGCGCCTGCGCGGAGGAGAACGACGTTCCGGAAGGGAATTATCGAACCTGGATCGAACGCTACCGCGTCGCCGACTGGCGGATTGAGCGGCCGGAAGTGCAGTCACCCGACGGCGGCAAGAACGGCTTCCCCCCGAATCAGGACGCCAGCGGCAAGAACTTCTTTGTCCCCAAACTGTGCAACCAGTGCGCCGATTCTCCCTGCACGCAGGTTTGCCCAGTAGGAGCGACCTTTGTAACGCCAGATGGGGCGGTCCTGGTAGACAAGACCTATTGCTTAGGCTGCCGTTACTGCGTGCAGGCCTGTCCTTATGGCTGCCGCTTTATCAACCCCAAGACTAATACGGCAGAGAAGTGCTCGTTGTGTTATCACCGCATCACCAAGGGATTAACCACGGCGTGTTGCGAGGTCTGTCCTACCGGGGCGCGGCAGTTGGCCGATCTGAAAAATCCGAAAGACCCGATTCATGAGTTCCTCAGAACTCATAACGTGCAGGTTTTGAAACCGCACATGGCGACTGGGGCTAAGGTTTTCTACAACGGCATGGACGGTTCCGTCCGTTAGTTTGTTGGAGAGTCAGTCTGCTGATGTAGTTGGGGTAAGGAGGCTCGTGCAAATCCCCGTCGAAGGTTTCATGTACCCAAATGAAGTGGAGCTGCAGTGGAGCGTGCTCATCGTTCTGTATCCCTTCATCACGGGCTTGGTGGCCGGGGCCTTCATTCTGGCGTCGCTGGAACGCGTCTTCCGGGTCGAGGCGGTCAAGCCGACTTACCGTCTGGCGCTGCTGACGGCCTTGTCGTTTTTGCTGGTCGCGCCGCTGCCATTGCAATTGCACCTTGGCCACCCCGAGCGCTCACTGGAAATGTATTTAACGCCGCACCGATCGTCGGCCATGGCCATGTTTGGTTTCGTTTATCTCTGGTATCTGATGGCGGTGCTGCTGCTTGAAATCTGGCTCGACTACCGCCGCGACATCGTCCTCAAGTCGCAGACTTCGACCGGAGCAGCACGGCTCGTGTACCGCGCCCTCACTTTGGGTTCGAGCAATCTCAGCGAGCGCTCCTTACGCATTGACGATCGAATCGGCTATATCATCACCGTCATCGGAATTCCTTCGGCGTTTCTTCTGCACGGATATGTCGGTTTCATCTTCGGGTCGGTAAAAGCCAATCCCTGGTGGTCGTCGCCGCTGATGCCGATCGTTTTCGTTTTCTCGGCGATGGTTTCGGGAATTGCCGCCGTAATGTTGCTCTATATGGTTTCGACTCGGCTGCGGGGCCGAGAAATGGACATCCGTTGCCTCGACAAGATCGCGCAGTATCTGTTCTACACGTTTGTGATTGACTTCAGCCTAGAGATGCTCGACCTGCTGCAGCGGATCTATGAGGCGGACGAATCCTTCCGCAGCCTCGATTTCATGGTGCACACGCGGCTCTGGGTGTCTCAGGTCATGGTCCAGATCCTTCTGGGGACGCTAGTGCCTATTATTCTGCTGGGGTTGACCCAGCTCCTAAAATTCAGTGAGATCACTCGCAAACGAATCTACGCGCTAGCTGGATGTCTGACCATCATCGGCATCTTCGCCATGCGCTGGAATGTGGTGATTGGCGGCCAGCTCTTCTCCAAGAGTTTCCTTGGATACACCACGTACAAGATGGGCTTTGCCACGAAGGAAGGGCTGCTGCCCGCGATTGCGCTCCTGATTCTTCCGTTTGGCATTCTCTGGGTGTTGGTAAAACTCCTGCCGCCTTGGCCGGACGCGAAAGCCGTCGCGGCGACCGGTGCAACTCCGGCGCACGGGACCAGCTAGCGGGCCGGTAAGTACGGAGAAGCTTATGGCGCAAGTTGTGGATGGCGTCGCGACAGCTTTGGATCAGCTCAGCGAACGCGTGCGCGAACTCGAACGCCGCGTTGCTGCCCTCGAAGGTCAACCCGAAAAGCCAGCGCTAGTCTCCTCAGAGGTTGCTCCATTGCAAAGGCCGAGGCCGCCGGCGACCTGGCGGGGATTTCCTCCAGCGGAAATGCCTGGTGGTGCCGTGCCGGTGTTGGGCAAAGCGGTTCTGGGAATCGCAGGCGCCTACCTACTGCGCGCGATCGCGGAGATGAGTTCCATTCCGAAGTTGCCCGTGCTGTTCGTGGCTATCGTGTATGCCGGCCTGTGGATGGTCTGGGCGGCGAGAACTCACGCCGCCAGCCGGTTTGCCAGCACCACCTACGCAGTTACTTCCGCTTTGATCCTCTCGCCTTTGTTGTGGGAGTCTACGGTTCGATTCCAATCCTTGTCGCCGGCCTTTGCTGCCGTTGTGCTGGTCGCCTTCGTCATTCTGGGATTGGGGCTGGCATGGCGGCAAAGCCTGCAGTTGATCCCCTGGGTAGCGATTCTGGCTGCTGAGATTGCGGCATTGGCGCTGATTATCGCTACGCGTGAGCTCGTCCCGCTGACTGTTGCGATGTTGGCTGTGGCGCTGGCCGTCGAAGTGGCCGCCTGCCTGGGACACCGCCTCAGCCTGCGCGCCATCCCCGCGCTGGCAGCTGATTTTGGAGTCTGGCTACTGGTGTATGTGTTGGCGATTTCTGAGACTGTGCCGGAGGGCTATCACGCCGTTGCTGCGGGCACTATCACGACGCTGTGCCTGGGACTCCTAGCGGTTTATGGGGGCAGCATCGGGGTTCGCAGTTTCGCCTTGCGCCAGAGAATCACGGTCTTTGAAATCGTCCAGGGTGTAGTCGCTTTCGGACTCTCAACCTTCGGGGTACTGCGAGCCACGCACGGCTCGGCTGCTCCGTGGCTGGGTGCTCTGTTCCTGGTGCTGGCTGTGGTGTGCTACTGGGGCGCGCTGTCGCGGTTTGTCGAAGAGCCACAGTTGCGCAACCGTCGCGTAACGGCGACCTGGGCGGCGGCCCTCTTGCTGGCCGGGGTATTCCTGCTTCTGGGGACGAGTCTTCAGGTGCCGGTGTTATGTCTGGCCGCGGTAGCTGCAGCTTTTGTCTACACGCGAACTGCCAAGTTCAGCCTCGGCTTGCATGCGTCTTTCTATCTGTTGGCCGCGGCCGTTGTGTCTCCACTGCCCGCGTATGTGAAGGATGCGCTAGCGGGAGAAGTTCCCGGCCGGCCTGACTGGCGCGTCTGGATTGTTGCTGCATCCGCAGCGCTATGCTATGGAATCGGAGCGCGCCGGGCGGAAGATAAGGGAAAGCGCCGGTTGCTGTGGGTCGTCCCTGCGGCACTGCTGAGCTTCTCGGGCGCGGCTCTGGTTGTGGCTGCGATCGTGTGGGTTGCCGCCGGCCGGCTGGAGCTGGCTGCCTCGTACCTGTCCGTGGTCCGGACGATCGTGAACTGTGCCCTGGCGTTCGCTCTGGCTTTTCTTGGTTCGCGCTGGCAGCGGGTCGAACTTGGCTGGGTCGCTTACGCCGCAGTTGCGTTCGGCACCTTGAAGCTTCTCTTCGAAGACCTGCGGTTCGGCAATGCCGCGTCGCTGGTGGTTTCGCTGCTGTTTTACGGACTCGTTCTGATCCTGCTGCCGCGGTTCACGCGCCGCAGTCCGGCTGAGTCGTAGCTCAGGGTATCTGCCAAACCGTGTCGAGCAAGGTGCCGTCCACCCACTTGACGACCGCCACGGGCCGATTGCCGCGCTGTGCTCGCTGAGGTTTTCCGCCGCAGATACGTTCGACTTCGCGCTTGATCTCCTCGATCGGGCGGATGGGCAACTTCGATCCTTTGACCGCATCGAGCAAATCTTTCCGGCGCGGGTTGATGGCGATGCCGCGTTCGGTGGCGACCACGTCAATCAGTTCGCCTGGTCCGCAGAGCGTAGTAACTTCGTCCACAATAACCGGAATACGATCGCGGAATGAAGGCACAGCCAGGATGGTGCAGCCTGCTGCCAGACAGTTCTGCCAGCCGCCAATGCCGTGGAGCAAACGGCCGTCCGAATGCGTGACTACGTTGGCGTTGAAGTTGGTATCCACCTCGGTCGCGCCGAGGACAGCTGCATCCACCACGGAAGCGAAGTTTCCTTTGCCATGGTAGTTGTACGAGGTGAACGGGGAAGTAGCTACGTGTCGCGGGTTGTTGGCCATGGAACGGACGCCGTCGAGATCAAAGGTCTGTCCGTCGAGGATGTAGTCGGTGAGACCCTCCTCGAGCAGTTCGACCAGATACTTGGTCGAGCCGCCGCGCACGAAGCGGGCCTTCACGCCGGCTTGCTTCATCATTTGCTTGAGGCAGCTGACGAAAGCCAGAGCGATTCCCCCCGCTCCCGCCTGGAATGAAAAGCCGTTGCGCATGATGCCGGCGTCGCGCAGGAAGCGCGCCACAAAATCGGCAATGCGCAGCCGGTCGGGGGAGCGGGTAATCTGAGTCGTGCCGGAGACGATTTTGGCCGGATCGCCGATAGACTCCACTTCGACCACGTAATCCACGTTGTTGCCCTGTATCTGCCAGGGAACGCAGGGAAAAGGAACGAGACTGTCGGTGACGGCGATGACGTGATCGGCGTAAGTGGAATCCGCCAGCGCGAAACCCAGCGAGCCGCAAGCAGATTTTCCGTGGGAGCCGTCGCAGTTGCCGAATGGATCCGCGGTAGGTGCGGCGATGACGGCGATGTCAATGTGAACCTCGGCATCCTGAATCGCCTGCCAGCGCCCGCCATGCGAGCGCAATACGCCCATGCCGCGCATCTTGCCCTGCGTGCAGTAGTCGCCGAGCGGGCCGTTCATGCTGCCTTCAATGTGGTCAATGACGCCGGCCTGCATCAGTTCGATCGCGCCTTGCTGGGAAGGGAACGATGCGCTGGGAAACCACATCAGATTCTTTACGCCAAGTCGTGCTGCCGCTTCGAGCGCCAGCAGTGCGACGCGGTCGCCATCGCGCAAGTGGTGATGCGAAGAAATGACCATGCCATCGCGCAGGCCGCATTTGCGCAGGGCAGTTTCGAGGCCCGCGACGCGCTTGTCGCCATTTGCGGGATAATCGGCTGCGGTGCGAACCGGGGGAGAAGCCTTGCTCCCGCGCGGCGGGTATTTGCCGACTCCGAGAAATGGAGTTTGGGGGCTGCCGTTCACGGTCTCGGGGACCATCCGCCCGGCCGCGTTGGTTACGAGTTCAGTCTTTTCGACAATCGCCATCTAACCCCCGAGGTTCATCGACCGCCCGCTACCCTGGGTAAAGAGTTCAATCCGCAAGGCCCATCGCCTGTGCGCGGGCCATCAACTTCAGAGCGCGGTGTACGACTGGCGGATCAATCATCTTCGATCCCAGGCTTACGACTCCCAGGCCTTTTTCCTGGGCCTCGCTGTAAGCGGCCACGATCTTTCGCGCTTTTTCGATTTCGGCGGCGCTGGGTGCGAAAGTTTCGTGAATTACAGCGATCTGGAGCGGGTGAACGCAGCCCATCCCTTCAAAGCCGAGTGCGCGAGAATTGAGACCCCAGGAGCGGAGGCCCTCCATGTCGCCAACGTCGCCATACACCGAATCAATGGCTTCTACGCCCGCCGCGTGGGCCGCGTTAACCACAACCTGCCGAGCATAGAGCGATTCAGCCCCTCCGGGCGTCTTTACCACGCCAAGGTCGGCGGTGTAGTCTTCGAGTCCGATGGTGAGTGCTGCGATTTGATCACTTGCTTTGGCGATGGCGAAGGCGTTCTCGATCCCCAGCGCCGACTCGAGAATCGGCATCAGCCAGATCGGGCGAGAAATCCCGTAGTCAGTTTTGATCCGTGTGATCCGTTGTGCCGCTTGCACCACCTGATCCGCGTTCTCAACCTTGGGGATCAAGATTAGGTCGGGAGACTCAGGCACGACCTCGTCCAGATCCTCCAGGCCGAGCGGAAGCTGGTTGATGCGCACCATGCGCTCACAATGGAGGAAATCCACGGCGCGCAGGGCATTACGAACCAGCAACCGGGCAGCGTCTTTCTCGCTGGGATGTACCGAATCTTCCAAATCGAGGATGATTCCGTCGGCTCCGTGCAGCGCGGCATTGACGAAATATTTCGGTTCGCTGCCGGGGACGTAAAGCCGCGAGCGCCGCATGCGGTCGCGACTGGACGGCTCGGGCAGGGTGATCCTGTCCGGGAGCACGCGCGTTCCCTGGCCCAGGCCGGCCCGTCGAACTGCAGCTTCGATGCGGGCGGAGATTACAAACGGCAGAGCTCCTTCGTCGTGAATCTGCACGAGCGCGTGTTTTACACCGAGCGCCTCGAGCACTTCTTCAGCCTGTCTCCGAATTGAATCGCCATAGTACGGCTTGACCCGCGACTCGAGTTCAATCTCAACTCCATCGCGCTCGCGTGGTTCAATCCGTACATGGAGGTCGGAGCGGATCTCCGCGCCCCAATGGCCGGCTTCGCCTGTTGGATTTTGCGTGGCAACTGTCATGGAGTATTCAACCTAGCTTCGCCAGAACCGCGTCGGTCATCTGTACCGTGCTGGCCGCGCCCTGGCTGATGGACTTGGCTCCCCCCGCAATGCGCATCATGTCATACGTACGGACTTTGCCCTCTTTCACGACCGCCGCGATGGCTTCGCGGATGCGGCGGGCTTTTTCGATCTCGCCCACGTGCTCCAGCATCATCACGGCGGAAAGGAACATGGCAATCGGATTCACGATCGGTGGATTGAGTTCTGCATACTTTGGCGCCGAACCGTGCGTAGGCTCGAACACGGCCACCTCATCGCCGATATTACCTGAGGCGGCAAAGCCCAGGCCCCCGACCAGCCCGGCAAATGCGTCGGAGATCACATCGCCGAACAGATTTGAGGCCACAACCACGCCGTAGTCTTCCGGATTCTTGGTGAGCCACATGGTTTGCGCGTCAATGTTTGTGGACCACAACGCAATCCCAGGATATTCTTTGGCCGCCGACTTGGCCTCTTCCTCCATCATTCCGGAAGTTTCGCGCAGCACGTTCGGTTTCTCGCAGATGGTTACCGACTGGTAGCCGTATTTCTTGGCCCACTCGAAGGCAGCTTTGGAAATCTTACGGGCCGCATTACGGGTAATGATACGCACGGAGATCGAGAGATCGGCCCCAGGGACCGAGGTGAAGGGCGTGAACTTTGAATGCGTAGCCAGGGCAGTGCGCACCTGCTCCGGTGGATTGGTCCACTCCACTCCAGCATAAAGTCCTTCGGTGTTTTGGCGGAAGACGACTACGTTGACGGCCGGTTCCTCAAAGCCTCCGTCGGTCCGCTTGCGAATGAAATTCAGCGGATTGCCGGGGAACGAAATGCACGGACGCACACACGTGTCGAGGTTGAAGCGCTGGCGCATGGTGACGATGGGGCTGAAGTACGAATAGCCCTTGCCCTTGAGCGCGGGCGCCAGTTCGGCCTCGGCTTCCTTTTTTGGCTTGGAAGTGATGGCGCCAAACAACCCCAGCTTGTGTTTGGCCAGCAGATCAATTGTGCGTTGCGGAAGAGCATTTCCTTCGCGGCACCAGCATTCCCAACCAATATCGGCCTGCACGTATTCGGCGTCGAAGGCCACAGCTTTCAGAATCCGCAATGCCTCGGGCAGAACCTGGTTGCCGATTCCGTCTCCGGGCATAATGACTACGGTATGTTTTGCCATGAGTGGAGAGTCTCCTGATATGAACACCAATACCGACCGCTAAACCGCCAAGCCCAGCTTCCTGGCAATCACATTTTCCGCCCCGCCCGCAATGACCAGCGATTGCGGCACGGCGCCAAGTGGCGGGAAGTGGAAGCTCTCTCCGCGCCACCGCAGGGCGCTGGAAATGAAATCAATCTCCACCGCCTCCCCCGGAATGATGGTCTTCTCTTTGCTGGCGACTTCTGCGGCAAACTGTTCGCGCAGCCGGCGCACCAGTGCCGGAACCTCGATGCACAAAAAGCCGTTGTTGTACGCGTTCCGCAGATAGGTCTGGGAAAAGCTGGCGGCGATGACCAGCGGAATGCCCTTCGCTTTCAGGCAAGTGACGGCCTGCTCGCGGCTCGAGCCCGTGCCGAAATTGAATCCGCCAACGATCACATCCCCATCTCGGGTTCGCGACGCAAACTGTGGGTCGTAATTTTCCATGATTACGCGGGCCATCATTTCCGGCGTCATATCGTCGCGATAGGTGTAGTCCTTGCCGTAGATCGCATCTGTGTTGACATTGTCCTGCGGCATGAACACCAGCCGGCCCTTCACGCGGTCCGGAAACCCGGGCAGGATTTCCACGCGCTCGGCGGTATGCCCCGCAGCTGCGAATTCCTGATACTGCCGAACAGGAGTCTGCGCCTCGACGGAGTACGGTCCGGTAATGTAGCCGGCGACCGCCGAAGCTGCGACCACTTCCGGACTCGCCAGATAGCACTGAGCCTCGCGCGATCCCATGCGACCCTTGAAATTGCGGTTGGTGGCCGAGATCCCGACCTCGCCCTTTTCCAGAAGTCCGGTTCCCAGTCCGATGCAGGGACCGCAACTCGGCGGCAGCGGAATCGCTCCGGCTTCGAGCAGCGTCTGCCAGGTGCCACGTTTTTCGGCTTCTTGCTGCACCCAGGCGCTGGCGGCTCCAAGGTAGAACTTGACGCTCGCAGCCACTTTCCTGCCACGAAGAACCTGAGCCGCAGCTTCCAGGTCATCCGCCCGCGAGTTCACGCATGACAGCAGGTATGCCTTTTGAATCGCGACTTTCTTTTTTTCCATCTCCGCGACGGATTGCATCACCTGCACGGTGTCCGGCCCCGAGACATGCGGAGTGACCTGGCTGAGGTCAAGCACAATGCGTGCAGCGTAGGCGGCGTCAGGATCAGGGCGCGGTGGGGACGTCGCCCACCGGTGGAGGTCCTCTTCGGCGAAGCGCTGAATCCCTTGTGCCATCAATCGCCCGTGCACGCCACGCAGGTACCGGATGGTAACTTCATCCACGGGGAACCAGCCGACGATTGGTCCCCATTCTGTGCTCATATTGGAGATTGAAAAGCGCGCGTCCATGGACAGACTGGCTACGCCCGGCCCTGAGAACTCGACTGCCGCGTTGAGGGCCTCATCATGGTTGTAGAGGCCGCAGAGCGCGATGATCACATCCTTGCCGGTTACGCCCTGCTGCAGCTTGCCTTCGAGTACGACCTGAATCGTCCGCGGAATCTGCCACCAGAATTCTCCGGTCGCCCACACTGCCGCGGCGTCGGTCCGCACGATGGGCGTGCCAATCGCGCCCAGCGCGCCGTACATGTTCGAATGCGAATCGGAGGCGACGACGAACGACCCCGGCACTACGTATCCGCGCTCGACCATGATCTGGTGTCCGATGCCCGATCCAGCCGGGTAGAAATCAACGTCGTGTTCCTTGGCGAAAGCCTCAATCGAGCGATATTTCTTCAGGTTGGATTCGTCGTGGTTTTGAATGTCGTGATCGAGGGCAAAAACAAGCTGCCGGGAATCGTAAATCTTCCTTGCGCCGATCGCCTTGAACTTGCTCATTACGGCCGACGTGTTGTCGTGAGTCATCACGTGAAACGGCCGGATGGACAGAAAATCGCCGGCCCGCAGCGGCCGCTTCGGACCTTCGGCGAGGTGGGTCTGGGCAATTTTTTCGACCATCGTCTGAGGCATGGGAACTCCAATCGGCATTGCCCGCGGGCAGTCTAAGGCTTTTCGTGGCTACCCTTCTTGCGGGAATTAGCCTGACCGTTTGCGGTGGCAGACTTCTTCTTCGTGAGGTCAGACTTCATCAACGCCATCACCTTGCTGACCGAATCGGCCTTCTCCAGATTCCAGATAGCGTCTTTCAGTTTCTTCTGCGTGCCCTGCGACAGCACTCCGTCGGCAAGCGCGGCAAACTTCTCTTCGATTTCCTGATCAGTCAGCGGATTTCGCGGATCGCCCTTGGGATAATCGAGCTGTTTGGAGAACGTCCGCCCATCTAGGGTGGTGATGTTGACGACCACCCGCTGCAGGGCAGGGAACACCTTTTCGATCTCCGGGTCTGCGACCACTTCTACTTTCTCGAGTTGCGCCCGGATTTTCCCGTCCATGATCTTTTCCATCGTGAACTGAACCGGCGTCACCTGGCGCTCGACCAATGCCGCCGCGATGACATAAGGCAGCGAATGATCCGCCGTCTCCTTGGTATGCGGATCATACTTGCTGGGATCGGAGAGAATATCGGCAGCGCGGGCCAGCGAACGAATCTGGATCTTCTCGACTTGTTCGGGATGCAGATCGTTGCTCTTGACCAGGTCGAGCACGGCGGAGATGGGAGTATGCGTCAGGGCTTCGGTCGGAAAGGCCTTCATGCCGCATTGGGTGATGCGCCACGATTCGCCCAGGCCCTCGGTAAGCAGGTCGAGCTTCCAGTCCGGACCGAAAACATGGGTCAGGCCTTCCTTCCCGTCGATGACGTGTTCGGGACCCGAATATCCTTTTTCTGCCAGCAGCGCCGCAAAAACGCCGCTTTGCGTGGCCATCGGATCCACCGTGTTCTTCATCATAGTGAGCTTGCCCGCGGTGACGGCGCCCAGGGTGCAGTGGCGGCTGGCAGAGATACCGATGGCATGTTGAATCTGCTCCCACGGCAGATGGAGCGCCCGTCCTGCCACAATCGGCGACACAAACGCAGTCAGGGTGGCGTGGTGCCATCCGCGTTCGCGGATTCCCGGAAACGCAGCCTCGCACAATCTCATTTCGAACTCGTGGCCAAGCACCAGCCCGACGATCAATTCCTTGCCGTCGCTGCCAGACCGCTCGCAACACGCAATTGCCGCCGGGAAAATGTCGGAGGGATGCGACGGGTCCTGCTTCCAGTAGATGTCGTTGTAATCCATGCAGCGAATCATCAGCGCATTGGCCAGCGATGCCGACACCGGATCCATATGCTTGCCGGTTCCGACCACCGTAGCCTGGCCTCGGCCCGCGACTGCGTCCAAGACTTCGAGCGCGATCTTCACATCATGCTGCTGGTAGCCGCCCAGCGCGCAACCCGCTGAGTCCAGCAGGAAGCGCTTGGCCTGGTAAATCGCGTCCGGCGAGAGATCTGAATATTGCAGACCTGCCGCCCAGCGCGCCATCCGGGCGGTGACGGTCTCTTTCGGAGGGGCAATCGGTTTCGGGGCAGACAAGACTTCTCCTTATGATTTTGTTCGTAAGTTTTTCGGATTCTTGAAGGGCAGGAACGCCATGAAGTCAGCGTGATGAACAATGAACGCTTCCGTCGTGCGCTTGACCAGGTCGCCCTCGGCCGCGTGTGCCGCGATGATGTGGCAGACCGCATCGGGAACGCCGCATTCCATCGCCAAGGCCACGCCGGTAAAGGGATGCCGCAATGCTTCTCCACGCTCGCTCTGCCGGCTCTTGCCGTCGGGGCCCAGTTCGTATTCCAGCAGCTTGCCTACGTCGGCCAGAATCGCTCCCGCAATTACCGTATCCAGGTCAATCGGCAGGGCTCGGCCCATGAACGCCTGCATGGCCCTGGCGCTGTCGCGCGCAATGTGCACCACGCAGCGCTTGTGCTCCATGAAAGTGATCGGGCAATTCGGAACGAGCAGCGTAAACGGGATCTGGTTCAGGTCTTCCGGTTTCAGCGGACTGCGCTCGAGAGCTTTGACCCAGGTGTCGGTAACTTGTTCACGCAGTTGGAGATTCTCGATCCAGTCAATTTCGGGCCAGAGTTGCTTGATGGTCTGCCGCATGCCGCCCTTCCGCAAAAACCTCATAGTATAGCTTGGGCAGAATTTGAGCCACGATGATTTGAATCACACGGCTTGAATGGTGGTTCCCGATGGTTTCAGGGGTTCTGCAGGAGTCTTGTGATCTCCCTTTCGAAGACTGCGGGATCGGTGGCACCCATGTGTTTGGCTACAATGCGGCCATCACGGCCGATTGTGAATGCGATCGGCAATCCCAGGACTCCGCCGTAGAGTTCGCCTGTTTTTGCATCCCCTATCACGACCGGATAGTTCATGTGGAACTGCCCATAGAAAGCGCGCACCGGATCCGGCCCGTCATCCATCGAAACAGCGATAATCTGCAGGCCCTGCCCGGTATATTTCTGCTGTAGTTCGACAAAGTGAGGGGTTTCCTCCCGGCAGGGAACGCACCAGGTCGCCCAAAAATCGAGTAGCACGACCTTGCCCCGATACGAAGACAGACGAAGCGGCTTTCCATCCAGTTGAGGAAGGGTGAAGTCGGGGGCAAGAGAATGCTCCTTCACACTCACCGACGCTGGGTGCCTGCCGCGGGCGCTGGTCAGTAAATAAAGTCCGATTGCGCAAATCGCGGCCGCAATCGCAACCTTGATTCTGATCTGTGAAGACAGAACTTACTCTCCCTTCGCTACTGGATAGCCCTTGTCTACCCAATTCGCGCCGAAGTTGTCGGCGATGTAGAGCAGCTTGACGTTGGTAAATCCCAGGGCGTGAAGGAGGTCATCCGCCGGCTTCACGTTCGGACAATGCGCCCACGGACAGCATCCGCAGTAAAGAACCATGGGCTTTGTCCGCGGCAGTGACTCGACGCGCTTGCGAAGTTGCTGCAACCCCGCCTCACTCGATGCCGGACCGATGTATTCCGATCCCGGGATGTGCGCCTGCGTATAGAGAACATGCGACCCAACCTGAATCAGCAGAGGTTTTTCTTTGCCCGACTGCAAGAGTTTTACCAAATCCTCAGGGTTGATCAGCCGTGAGCCCGGGATTGCAGTTGCCTGGGCATGGGCGGGAGCGTTAAACAGGACCGCGATCGCCGCCAGAAAGAGGGCAGTTCTCAAGTAAACTGGCATAGGTTTCATTGAATCCTCAAATTCCGCTCGTGCGGACATCGTAAGGATACAACGCCTGACCAGGCGAGATGCGAACATAGGCGTAATCGGCCTGACAGCGCTAACGAATTGGGATCGCAGCGCAGACTGCAAGCTATGGCCGAACGGAGTTGCTCATCATCAGGGCAAACAAGAGCGGAAGGTAGATGACTGTAGCCTGCAAGACGTGGCGAGCGCGCATCTTGGAAGGCGCGCTGGCCAGTGGAAGACCGAGGAACGCCAGCCGGATTCCAAAGTAAAGCAGCGCGACGCCAAGCACGACGGCGCCCACCAGGTAGATTCGTCCTGCCATTCCCATGAAACTCGGTAGCACGCTGACTGGGATGAGTGCCAGTGAGTACGCCAGAATGCGGCGTGCGGTCGAGCGGCCGTCCTGCTCGACTACGGGCAGCATGCGAACCCCGCCTTTGGCGTAATCGTCGCGATACAGCCAGGCAATCGAAAAGAAATGCGGGAACTGCCACACAAACAGAATGGCGAACAGAACGAGCGTGCCCCACTCCAGCCGGCCGCGGGCGGCGGTCCAGCCGAGCACTCCGGGCATCGCTCCGGGGAATGCTCCTACAAAGGTGCAGATGGGCGAGACGCGCTTGAGCGGCGTATAGGCCGCGAGATAGACCGCGGACGTCAGGAAAGTGAGCAGACCGGTCAGCGGGTTGGTGAACACCGCCAGGTAAACTGAGCCTCCCACAGCGGCGACGAGGCCGACTACAGTGGCGTGCAGCAAGCTCATGCGGCCGGTGGGAAGCGGACGTTGCGCTGTGCGGCGCATATGGGCGTCCACATCGTGCTCCATGACTTCATTGAGCGCTGCCGTGCCGCTGGATACGAGTCCAATGCCGAACAGCGAATGAAATAACCCCCAGCTCAGCCAGGAAATGCCCGTCTTATGCGCGCCAAAAAAGTACCCGCACCAGGCGGTCATGACGATCAAAGATGTGACCCGTAGCTTGGTTAACTCGGCATAGTCACGGAGGAGGGAAGTAGTCCGAGCGCGCAAACCGGCAAGCGGCAGTGTCATCGTGCTCATGAAATAGGCTGCTTCAAAAACAAGTGTCGGGCGAGCGGAGGAAAAACGTAAAGGCCCCACACCCTTACGTGCCTAAAGAATGCATAGCTAACTCCCATCGCCTTCTAATGTCAAGGGGAAATGCACTCCAACGGCGTATCTAAGCTATCACATTTTCAAGCTGCTCAGGATCGAGTCCCGAGGATCTTCTCCAAAGCTGCTTTCAACTCAGCGGATTTAAAGCCAAACGGCCCAGGCTTGCTCTTGTAGGCTACGTGGCCGGTTGCGTCAATCAAGTACAGGCGATCAGGCCAGGCCGTGTAGGCTTTTTCGGTGGAGTTGCCAAACTCGTCGAGCACGGCAGGGATCTTGATCCCCAGCTTTCTGACGCAGGAACCGGCAATCGAGCCTCTTTCCCATTCGTTCGTGGGACTGGCAAAGACCACATTATCTTTGATGTTGCTGTCCATTTGCCAGATGTCGCTCGGATGAGCCTCCGTTATGTAGACAACCAGGAACTCAATCCGGTCTCGATACTGATCGTAAAGCTGGTTGAGAGCGGGAACCTCCCGCCGGAATGGCGGTCAGGTGTAACTGCCGAATATCAACACAACCGGATGCCCTGCGGTCAGAGCCGATAACTGCACCTGCCCGCTCTTGTCCAGTCTAGTGAGCGAGAAGTCGGGGGCGGCATCGCCCTGCTTGAGATCTCCGGCGCGGGCTTGCTTCCACAAAGTTTCAAAAGGCAGAACAAGAAACGCAACTGGTCCGGGAACGTGCGTCATGAACCGTCCAAACTTCTCGGGCGGCTGACGCATGGCGTTGTACAACGCGCCGCAGGCCACCAGCCAAACCACGGCGAGCACAACTATGCCCTTGCGCAAGACTCTCTTCATTGTGATTCAATGAACCCCAGTTTCAACGATACCCACGAGTGCGAGCGATTATAGAGGCAAGCTGTGGTGGATCAATAATGCGAAAGCACTAATCGGCTCAAATGATCGTGATTGTAATGGGAGTTGTCGGCGCGGGGAAGACGACGGTCGGAACTCTGCTGGCCCGGCGGTTGGACTGGGAGTTCGCGGACGCGGACGACTACCATCCCCCTTCGAATGTGGAGAGACTCCGGCAGGGCATTCCACTTACGGACGAGGATCGCCGGCCCTGGCTGGAGCAGCTGCGCGCTGAAATCCTGATGTGGACCGCGGAGGATCGCAATGTCGTTCTAGCCTGCTCCGCCCTCAAACAGAGCTATCGGCAGACCCTGGAAGTTGGATCCGAAGTCCGATTGGTGTATCTGAAAGGAAACGCCGATCTGATCGCCTCACGTCTGCGTTCCCGGAAAGGCCATTTCGCAGACGGGCAAATTCTGGCCAGCCAACTGGCAGACCTGGAGGAGCCAGAAACGGCACTGACGGTTGGTATCGAGTCGCCACCCGAAGAAATTGCCGCCAGGATTCAGGAAAAGCTCGGCTTGGCGTAGAATCCTCCGAGTTCAAGCGCCTTGTCAGCCAATTGAAATCCACATCCGACAGCCTCGAATCCGCCGTGATCTCCCGGCTCATGTGGCGGCTGATGCCATTTCTGTTCCTCCTCTACATCGTGGCCTACTTGGACCGGATCAATATGAGTTTTGCCGTGCTGCAGATGCGCGGGCAGTTGGGCCTGAGTGATCGCGTGATAGGCCGTGCGGGCGGAATGTTCTTCCTGGGATACTTTCTGTTCCAGCTCCCCAGCAATCTGGTCCTGGAGAAGTTCGGCGTGCGCCGCTGGATTTCGACTCTAATGGTGGTCTGGGGCGTGATCTCGTGTCTGATGATATTTGTCCGTGGGCCTTTTAGCTTCTATGCGATGCGAGTTCTACTAGGGGCGGCTGAGGCGGGTTTCTTTCCCGGCATGATTCTCTACATGAGGCACTGGTTCCCCGCCAGTGCCCGGGCGCGCGCCGTCGCCTGGTTCATGACGGCGAACCCTCTGGCGGGCATTGTGGGCAGTCCGATTTCCGGTGCTTTGTTGGGGCTGCACGGCTCCGGCCTGGCGGGCTGGCAATGGATGTTCCTGATTGAGGGCACGCCGGCCATCATTCTCGGGATCAGCGTGTTTTGGATCTTATCCGATACGCCGGGCGAGGCCGGCTGGCTCAAGGGAGAAGAGAAAGCCTGGCTCCTGGCAACCCTGGCGCGCGAACAGCAGGATCAAGTTGGGTTCGGCAAGGGCGGCATTTGGAGGGCAGTCTTCAGTCTAAGAATCTGGCTGCTCTCGCTGGTTTACTTCGGCGTCTCGACTACCATGTACGGGGTGACACTGTGGCTCCCAACGGTGATTCACTCGCTGACTGGCCGGAATTATTTCTGGACGGGTGTGATGGCGTCTTTTCCATTCCTGGCTGCGGCTATCGTTATGGTTCTGATCGGCATGCGTTCGGACCGTACTGGTGAACGCCGCTGGCACACGGCGATTTCAGCCTTCGCGGGAGCAGCCGGACTGGTGACCGCCGCTTACGGAAATTCGCCGGTGCTGGTAGTCGCCGGTATCGGGCTGGGGCTGGCCGGTGCCGAGGCTATGGTCGGGCCTTTCTGGGCCATGGCAACCTCAAAGATGACTGGCTTCTCGGCGGCTGCGGGGATTGCCGTCATCAACTCTTTGGCAAATCTGGGGGGATATTTCGGTCCTGACATCGTTGGCTTCTTTCGTACGGCCAGCGGCGGATTTCGTGGTGGATTGCTGGCGATTGGCGCAACCGTGGCCCTGAGCGGCACCATCGCGCTGCTCGTCGGTCGCCCCGCAGGCGATGAAAAGGAGAATCCTGGAACCCTCGGCACCCGCCGCGAAAAGACCTTCTGAAGGCTTCGGCTTCGTTCTACGATGTCAATTGTTTACAATAGAAACTTCGCCTGAGGGTTGCGATTGGAGCCTTGCTGTAGGGACTAGGGCAATTTTGGATTCTGGAAACCACAATTCCAGCGCGGCCCCCACCGTCTACTGGCGCGTGGAAGGGAGCCTCCTCGACCTGACCGTGGTCAGGCCGGTGGCGTTCTTTACCTGGAACGCTCAGACCTTTACCGAACGTTTTCGGCGGCGCGGGCTGATTTTCCTGATGGCGGTGCTGCGGCCGTTTCTCTATGCCGCCAACCGCAAATTTGCAACGCGAATGGTGCACACCGTGCTGCGCGGAGTCACTCGCGACCGCCTCGACCTGCTCGGCGAAGAATACTTCCTCTATAAACTCCAGCCGCGGCTTAAGGACGAAGGCGTGCGGCAAGTGCAGGCTCTGGTGAAGGCCGGCGCCGATGTCGTATTGGTGAGCCAGGCCCTGGATCACATCATGCGGCCCTTGGCGCAACACTTGGGGGTCAAGAAGATCGTAGCCAACCGCCTGGAGTTTCGCGACGGCGTGGCCACCGGACGGCTGCTGGATCCAGTCATTCGTCCGCGGGGCGCGTTTGCCCCGTTTCGCGAGAACATGCCCGACGGCCGCCGCGCTCCGAAGACACTGGCGCGCCATCTCGACATCTCGCACGAAGCTCTCCGCAGTGCCGTGCTTCTTTCGGAACGACGGGGATCGGCGCCTTCGCGCCCGATTGTTCATTTCGACGGCCAACGTCAGCCCGAGGGATTCTCCGTGCGCAAGGCTTTCGCCGGCAGAGATGTCATGCTGATCGGCGTCACCGGGTTCATCGGGAAAGTTTGGCTCGCCAACACGCTTCTGGATTTGCCCGAAGTAAAGCGAATCTACCTGCTGATTCGCCGCCAGAAATCGAATCCGGCAGAGCGGCGTTTCGAGAAGATGGTTGAGGAGTCGCCCGTTTTCGATCCGCTGTTTGAGCGCTACGGCGATCGCCTCTCGGACTTACTGCGTGAAAAAGTCGAGGTAGTGGAGGGCGATGTTACACAGCCGGGGCTGGGACTGAGCGAAGAAGCCGCTCGGCGTTTGCAGAAAAATCTCGACCTGATCATCAATAGCTCTGGGCTGACTGACTTTAATCCCGATCTGCGTGATGCCCTGGCAACCAATACTGACGCCGCGGTTAACATTCTGGAGTTCGTGCGCACGACGGACCATTCGGGCCTCGTGCATCTTTCCACCTGCTATGTTGCAGGCGAGCAGGATGGTCGGGTCAGCGAAAAGCTGACTCCGAACTTCACTCCGCGTAGTGTCGCGGGCTTCGACGCCGAGCAGGAGTGGAATGCGCTGCACGAGTTGATCAAACGGGCTGAAGCTCAATCCGAGAGCGAGGAAGTCACTAACGGATTGCGCATGCAGGCTCGCGCCAAGGAACATGCCGCCAAAGATTTGCGCGGTGCGGCGCTGGAAAACCAGATCCGCAAGAACCGTGTCCGATGGCTGAAAATGTATTTGACGGAGGCCGGGACACGGCGGGCCAAGGAACTGGGCTGGCCCAATACCTATACATTGTCCAAGAGCCTGGCGGAGTCGCTGATTGCCAAGCGCGGGGCAGGGCTGCCGATTGCGGTGGTGCGTCCCGCGATCGTAGAAACGTCGGTCTCGAAACCGTTCCAGGGCTGGAACGAAGGCATCAACACATCCGCGTCACTTTCCTACTTGTTAGGGACTTATTTCCGCCAGTTGCCCTCGAAAGAAAGCAAGCGGCTTGACATCATTCCGGTAGACGCCGTCTGCGCCGGCATGACCCTGATTGCCGCCGCTGTGATGGAGCGCCGGCATGACCCGCTCTACCAGCTCGCGACATCGGTGACCAACCCATGCGACATGGGACGTTGCATCGAGCTAACCTCTCTGGCACACCGCAGGCACTATCGGGCCCAGGAAGGGCTGGAATCCTGGCTGCGCCTGCGGTTTGACGCGATTCCGGTTTCGAAAACGCGGTATAACCGGATGTCGGCGCCGGCGCAGAAGGCGATTGTTAAATCCATTCAGCGCGTCATGTCGCCGCTGCCACTGAAGAAGGCGCCGCTGGTGAAGACAGAACGCAATCTGGAGCGCGTGGAAAAACTGATTGAGCTCTTCGAACCGTTTATCCTGCTGAACGAGCATGATTTTGCCGCGGAAAATGTCGAGAAACTGTCGCATGCGCTTGTGCCCGAAGAACGGGAAGTCTTCTCGTACGACACGCGTTCGCTCGATTGGTGGGAATACTGGATCAACATTCATATCCCGGCTCTGAGGCGCTGGACCTATCCGCTGATTGAAGGCCGGCCTCTGGAGGTACGGCCGCCGCGCACCTTGCAACTAGCCCCCGCCAACGGCGTTGCCGTGAAGACCGGGACCAATGGAGCCACGTGGCGATATTCCTGACCGGTTCGACGGGATACATTGGCGCGCATGTCGCCGCCAACCTGCTGGAAGGGCACGGCGCATCGCTGAACCTGCTGGTACGGGCGCGCGATCCGCAGGAGGCGCAGTTGCGCCTGTGGCAAGCTCTGCAGTTGCATCTGGATTTCCCGCGTTTCTTCGAGTTCCTGCAGACGAAAGTGCGAGTGTTTTGCGGCGATCTTACATGGCCGGGTTTCGGGTTGAACCGCGACGAGTACGACCGCTTGGTGCACACAACCGATTCAGTGATTCACTGCGCGGCGTCGTTAAATCGGAAGTCGGAAAAGAGCTGCCTGAACGTGAACCTGCGTGGCACGCTCGAAGTTCTGACGCTGGCACGGCACGCCGAGCATTACCACGGCCTGCGCCGTTTCAGCGAGGTTAGTACCGTGGCCGTCGCCGGCAAGCGCAGCAATGAAGTCGTTACCGAGGACGCTTCCATCGAGTGGGACCGGTCGGACTACGATCCTTATGCGCGAACCAAGAAGTTTTGCGAGCACATGACAAAGGTCCTTTTGCCCGATACTCCCAAGATAGTTTTCCGGCCCAGCATCGTGCTCGGCGATAGTCGCCATGCGGAGACCACGCAGTTCGACATGGTGAAAGCTTTTGTCTTTCTCGCCGGTTTGCCGGTGCTCCCTTTCCGTCCAAATGACAAGATTGACATCGTCAACGTGGATTTCGTCGCTGACGCGATCGCCACACTCCACCAGAAAGATCAGCCGAACTTCGACACGTATCATCTTTCTTCCGGCACGTCGTCGCAGACGTTCCGTCAGTTGACCGCGGCTTTGGCCGCGGCTCAACAGAAGCGCACGCCGATTTTCCTCCCGCTTACGGAGAAGCCCTTCTCTGGTTCGGTCAACTTTCTTTCCAACCGCAAGGGGGCGCTCGGTTACGGCGCGTCGCTGTTGAAAGTTTTCATGCCTTACCTGGTGTGGAACACCGTGTTCGACAATACACGGGTGACGACAGAACTGGGGCGCATGCCGGTGCCATTTTCCGAGTACAGCTTCCCGCTGTTGAAATTCAGCCGCGAGAATCATTTCCAGTACAACTACCGGCCGTGGCCTGCCACCGCAGGAGGTAGCGCCGCATGATGGACTTCATTCTGGAAGCATGGGTTAGCAGCAATATCGAACGCGCAAAAACAGGCTGGATTCTGGGCGGAGGGAGGCCCTGGCAACCCGGCGAGAAGCTGAAACTGCTCTTCGCAGGTTACAACGGGACGCGCAACATGGGATCTGACGTGCGCGTGGAGGAGATGCTGCGCCAGATTCGCCATATTCTCGGGGCCCCGCGTGTGGACTTTACCGCGATGACGTTCGATTTCGAGCGTTCCAGGGGATACTTCGAAGATACCGCGCAAGTTCGCCTGCCGGACATTTTTCCGCCATTCCTGGCCCATGAAGTTCCCAAACACCACGGCGTGGTCGCGTGCGAAGGCTCGATGTTCAAAAGCAAATTCGCCAATGCGCTGACCACGATGATGATCGGTTCACTCGGCATCGCGGCAGCGCAGAACAAGCTCTCCGTCGGATACGGGGGCGAAGCCGGGCAAATGGATCCCTTACTCGCGAAGATGTGCTCGCGCTATTGCAGGAATTCGCTGATCATTACTCGCAACGAAGAATCCCGCTCCCTGCTCCGCGACCTGGGCGTACCGACCGAATTGGGCACCGACACTGCGTGGACCTTCGAGCCGCGTCCTGCCGAGTACGGCCAGAACGTACTGCGGCAGGTGGGATGGGACGGCCGCACTCCGGTCCTTGTCGTTTGCCCGATCAATCCCTTTGAATGGCCAGTGAAAGCTTCGATCACAAAAGCAGCGCTGCACGGCCTGACGGGCGCGTATCAGAAGACCCATTATCGCGGGCCATATTTCCACAACTCAGGCCCGGCGGCGGATCGTGCCTACGCGCACTACTTGACCTCGATTGCGAACGCGGTAGACGCGTTCCGCAAGCAGCGCAATGTGTTTGTCATCCTCGTAGCCACGGAGCGGCTCGATGCCCGGCCGGCCAATCTGATTTCGGAGAAGTTGGGTGGTGTGCCGGTTCTGACTTCCGACCAGTACAACATGTACGAACTGGTTAGCATATTGCGCTCGTGCCACATGATGGCTTCGTCGCGCTACCACGGTATCGTGACCTGCATGCCTGCGCTGGTACCGTCGGCTGGAATCACCATGGATGAGCGCATCCGCAACCTGATGCGCGAGCGCGGCCACCAGGAATTGCTGATGAACGTGGACGATCCCGACCTCGAGCAAAAGCTGCTGGCGGCCCTTGAGATTCTGGCCACGCAAGGCGAGCGCATCGCCGACGGCATTGCCCGAACTGTGGTCCGAAACCTGAAAGTGATGGCGCGCATGGGCGTGTATTTCGAGGAAGAACTGCAGCGGCGGTATCCAGAATTTCCCACGCGCCGGGGAGTATGGAGCTGGGAGGACTACCTGCCGCCGATGCATGCCTCGCTCCAGCAGCTCGTGGCGGCGTATAGCTGATGCACTCTTTCCAGACAGACTATGCCCTTCGTCGGTGACATTTTCTCGCAGCTGAAAACGGCCGCCCATGGCACCGTGCTGCAGCAAATCCGGGACGGCCAGGTCACGGAAGTCACCGGCGACCAGCTGCTTGAATTAATCCGCAAAGCTCGGACGTACCTCGCCTCGAAGGGCCTGAAAAAAGGCGACCGATGCGGACTGCTGGCGGCGAATAGCATCCGCTGGATAGCCATGGATCTGGCTGCCATGGCGGAGGGACTGATCGTTGTCCCGCTCTATTTCCGCCAGGCCCCTGCGGAACTGGTCGCGATGATGAAAGACAGCACGCCGTCGCTCATCTGCTGCAGCGACACGACCCTGCGTGATGGAATTCAAAAAGTCTGGCCCGATGCGCCGCCGCACTCTCTGTTCGACGAAATCTTTCAAGGCGTCGCAGGAGTCCAGTTGGACCGCCCGCAGGTGCGGGAGGAAGATGCGGTGACGATCATCTACACCTCGGGCACTTCCGGCGAGGCCAAGGGGGTGGTGCTGACCGCGGCGAACGTCGGCTTCATGCTGGGCTGTACGTCGCAGCGCCTCGACCGCTTAATGGGGGGACATTCGGGACAAGACCGCATCTTCCACTACCTGCCATTCAGCTTCTGCGCATCTTGGATTGCTGTGTTGACGTTTCTAAAGCGGGGCAGCCTGGTCACTCTAAGTACCGATCTCACGAAGATCTCGAGCGACATGCCGAAAGTGGCGGCGCACTATTTCCTGAACGTGCCGCAGTTGCTCGAGCGCATGCGCCGCGGCGTGGATGAGCAGATAGCGTCGAAAGGTGGCGTCGCCCTGAAGATCTACTCGCAGGCAAAAGCCGCTTGGACGCGGCCGAAGGAGAAAAGGTCTTCTCTCGACCTCATTGGGCTCTGGCTCGCGAATGCTCTGGTTTTTCCTGCCATTCGCAAGAAAATGGTCGGAGAGAATTTGAAAGCGCTGATCAGCGGATCCGCGCCGCTTACTCCAGAGACGCAGGACTATTTCAACATGCTTGGCATTCCCGTCTTGCAGGTCTATGGGCTGACGGAGACGACCGGTATCTGCACCCTGGACGATCCGGCAAATCCTGTGCCGGGGCGCGTCGGGCCAGCCATTCCGGGCATCGAAATGCGGCTGGGCGAGAATGAGGAGATCGTTGTGCGCGGGCCCAATGTGTTTCCCGGCTATTGGAATCGTCCGCAGCAAACCGCGGACGTTCTGCGTGATGGATGGTTTCACACCGGGGATCAGGGCGAGATGGACTCCTCCGGCAACTGGCGCATTGCGGGGAGGATCAAGAATCTGATTGTGCTCGGCTCCGGCCACAAAGTCGCGCCCGAGGCGATTGAAGACGAAATCGCCCGCTATTTGCCCTGCGCTCAGCAGGTCGTGGTTGTGGGCGACGGCCGCGGATATCTCTCTGCCCTTGTGACCGGTGCTGTAGCTGGCGAGCAGGTGCAGGCTGCTCTCGATGTGGTTAATCAGAACCTGCCACACTACAAGCAGGTGCGAGCATTCTGCCTGCGTCCGGAGCCGTTTTCAGTAGACAATGGAATGCTCACCGTGAACGGCAAGCTGAAACGTGATGTGATCTCTGCACGCATGAAGAGCGAGATTGACGAGATGTATCAGGTCAGGCAGGCTGTCTAGGTCGCACGCGAAAGGAGCTATGTCAGGGTCAGAGCAATTCAAAGGGCAGGCGCTCTCGTGGGAAGTAAAGAGCGGCGTGATCGAGTTCGTTCTTCATCGCCCGCCCTGCAATGAGCTAGGATCGCTGTCACTGGAAGAGTTTGAGCGCTTCACATCGGCTCTCGACACAATTGAAAAGTACGCACACGCGCTCATCATCCACAGCGAGTTGAAATCCGGCTTCTGTGCCGGAGCGGATTTGCGTGAGCTTTATCAGCGCTCGCAGGAAATGGAAACGTCTCAGGCCGTTCGTGGAGTGCGAGATTTTCTGGAGCGCATTCACGGCGTTATGAACCGCCTCGACACGTCCCCGCTCACCACGATCGCTGCGGTGCACGGCGTCACTTTCGGCGGCGGACTTGAACTAGCCCTTGTCTGCGACATCATCATCGCCGACAAACTGGCTCGTTTCTGCTTTCCCGAACTGAGGCTTGGGCTGATCCCAGGTTTCGGTGGAATTCCGCGCCTGAGGCGTGATCTGGGAAACGCTGTGGTGCGCGATCTGCTGCTGACTGGACGCAGCTTCAATGCGACGAAAGCCCAACAGATCGGCCTGGTCAGCCAGGTGGTGGCAGAAGGCGAAGCCCTGCGCGCCGCGCGGGCAACGGCGGCGCAGATTGGCAAGTTCGATCGTGCTACGACGGCCGCGGCCAAGCAGTTCATCAAGCCTATCCCGCATGAGGAACTTCGGCGCGAAATCGACATCTTTTGCGAGCTGTTTTCGCGGCCGGCGGTGGAGGCCGGTTTGAAGAAATTTGTGGAGAGCACGGACGCGCAGCCGTACTTGCCGTGAGTGGATCTGGATTAGAATGACTGCCTATGCAAACTGCTGAGAACACGCTCGACGAGATATTGACCCTGGCGGCTGCGCACTTCAAAGTTCCGCGTGAGAAGCTCTCGCCGGACGAGGATTTCTTCAAAGCGCTTGGCATTGACAGCCTGCAAACGCTGGACCTGCTGACCAAGCTGGAAAATCACTTCCACGTCGAGTTGCCGGATTATGAACTGCAGGGCGTGAGCGACTTCCGCACGCTGGCGGCCAGAATTCAGGCGCGGCGGTAGGCAACGATCTCCAACGCTGATTCTTGATTGTTGATGGCTAGGGAACCCTGCGTGCAGACGTCGTATCCGGTGCTCCAATCTACAATCTACAATTAACAATCAGCCATTCGCCATGCTCGACCTTCGCCAATACACTTGCCTGGGCGCGGCCTTGCGCGACGCGCTCGAGGCCTTTTCCACGGAGACTTGCCTGATCGAAGCAGATCGCGAGCGCGAAAAGGTGCGCCTGACGTACTCCGATTTCAAGGAAGTCGCCCGCCCGCTGGCGCGCGCCCTGCAGGACGCCGACTTCGATCCCAACGACCGCGCGGCGATCATCATGACAAATCAGCCGAAGTGGCTGATTTCAGCCTACGCCATCTTCGTCTGCGGCGGTGTGCTCGTGCCCCTGGACTACAAGCTCAGCGCCGCCGAGCATCTCCAGCTTCTCGCGCACTCCAAGGCCAAGCTGCTAATCGTCGAGTATCACTTGTGGCGCGCCATTATGCAGGCCTCGGATTTTCAGAAGATCGCAACCAAGATAGTGCTGGTGACCGAAGCGCCGCTTGGGGCTGACCTGGCCGGTGCGTTCCGCTGGGAGGAGTTCAAGCGGAAAGGCGCATTCGATTTTGTCATGCGGCAGCGGGACGACACGGCGTGCATCGTCTATTCTTCCGGAACTGGAGGGCGTCCCAAGGGCTGCGTGCTCACCCACGAAAATTATCTGGAACAGTGCCGCTCGCTCACCGCCTGGTATCCCTTCTGGCCGGGTGTGCGTTATCTGAGCATTCTGCCCACCAACCACGCTATTGATTTTATGGTGGGGTTCATCGGCCCGTTCGTCTGCGGCGCCTGCGTAGTGCACCTGCGCACGCTGCGTCCGGAGTTTGTGCGCGACGCATTCGTTCGTTACCGCATCACCTATGTGTCGCTGGTGCCGATGATCCTCAAGAATCTAGAACGCGGCCTCCGTGCGAAGTTCGACGAATTGCCGTCGTGGAAGCGTGCGATTCTCAACGCGATGATCGCGACCAACAAACTTCTGACCCGCCGCCGCCCGCATGTCAAACTGAGCCGCATGCTGCTGCCGGCAGTACACCGGGCTTTCGGCGGCGAGTTGCTGGCGCTGATCACCGGCGGCGCTTTTATGGAGCCCTCAACCATGCAGTTTTTTTATGATCTTGGCATTCCGGTGGTCAACGGCTACGGCCTCACGGAGTCCGGCACAGCCCTGACCCTGAATGACCTGAAACCATTTCGCGCTGACACGGTGGGCAAGCCCCTGCCCGGGGTGAGCTTGCGTATCCTGAACCCCGACGCGGATGGAGTCGGCGAAGTCGCCGCCAGCAGCCGCACGGTCATGTCCCACTATCTCGACGATCCCGAGCTCACCCTCGAAACCATTGTGGACGGCTGGCTTCTGACCGGGGACCTGGGGCGCTTCGATGGCAGAGGCCATCTGCAACTGGTCGGACGTAAGAAGAATATGATCGTCACCGAGGGCGGCAAGAACGTCTACCCGGAAGATATCGAGACTGTGTTTGACGGGCTGCCAGTGAGGGAATGCTGTGTCTTCGCGGCGAACTATATCTGGCCGCGGAAAGAACTTGGGGGCGAGATCCTGATGCTCGTCCTGCGCTTGGAGCCGGCGCAAACGTTCGATTCCAAGCTGCTGGAAGAAATCTCAACGCGAAATCGTCGCTTGCCCGACTTTAAACGCATAGGCGGCTACCTGCTTTGGGAGAAAGACTTCCCGCGTACGGCCTCCATGAAGATCAAGCGCCAGGTGCTGGCGGAAGATATGAGGAAGTCAGTGAGGCGCGAAGCCATCGTTAATCTGTGATCGTGGACCAGAGATCTTGGGGCAAACCTATCTTGCGATCGTAAATCCGGCTGCCGGCGGCGGGCGCTGTGGCAAACTTCTGCCCGTGGTGCTGGAACGGCTGCGGGCCGGCGGCATCGCGGTCGAAGTCGTGGAGACGCGCAAAGCCGGTGAAGCTACGCCGATCGCCAGCGAGGCCTATGGGCGCGGATTGCGGCGCTTCATTGCCGTCGGCGGCGATGGGACGTCGTACGAGGTCGTGAATGGGCTTTATCCGCAAGCGCTGAGCGGCGGACGCCCGACCCTGGGTTTTCTGCCGCTGGGCACGGGTAATTCCTTTCTGCGCGATTTCAGCGATCGCGGCGTCGAGCACGCGATCGAAGCGCTCCTCGCCGGACGCAGTCGCGCCTGCGACGTACTCCGGCTTCGCCACCGTGAAGGCGTGATCCACTACATCAATTTGTTGAGCATGGGCTTTTCGGCTGATGTCGCGACGCTTCGGGCCCGGCGTTTCAGTTCCTGGGGAGAGTTAGGCTATATCACCGCGATCTTCTTAACTCTGGCCCGCCTCAACCGGCGCCCTTTCCCGGTGCGAGTCGAAGGTGAGAACGCATTCGATGTCCGTCGCTGTCTCTTCCTGACCTTCAACAACAGCAAGTTCACCGGGGGAACGATGATGATCGCGCCCCAGGCGCAAATTGACGACGGCCTGGTGGAGTACGTCCGCTGGGGGCCGATCGGCCGCCTGGGACTGATTCGCAACCTGCCCACGCTCTATGACGGAACTCACGTCGAGCATCCGCTGGCGGAGCGCAAAGCAGTGCGGCACCTGGAATTCAGCCTCGATGCGCCCGTGGATGTCATGGTGGATGGAGAGGTGCTGAACCTGCACTGCGAAGAGTTGGATGTGCTGCCCGGCGCACTCAACGTGGTCGTCTAGACCCCGCCGATCGTGACTGATCGCCGCGCACCAGTCGTTCGATGGCCGTGATATAAAAAGCAATCATGTCTGAAGAAAGACGATTACGGCAAAAAGAGCGGGCGGGTGGCAGATCGAACGATGGGGCGGTCCGAAAATATTTCAAATGGGGCGCGATCGCTGTGCTGCTTGCGGGAACCTATGTCGCCGGGTGGTACTACAAGAATCATAGATACGACAACTTCGCCAAGTGTTTGGCAGCGAGACAGGCGAAGATGTACGGGCTCTACTGGTGTCCGCACTGCATTGAGCAAAAGGAGGAGTTTGGGGCATCATTTCGCTATGTTCCCTACGTGGAGTGCGCCATCAAAGACTCGAAAGAGCTCGCTCCCGAGTGCAAAGTGGCGGGCGCGAAGCTGTTTCCCAGTTGGCAGTTCGGCATGGAGCCTCCGAAAGAAGGTGTTTTGTCGCTGAACGCCTTGAGCGATAAGACCGGGTGCAGCCTGCCGTGACCGGTATCGAGCATCATCCCGCGGAAAGTGAACGCGGGCAAAATCGAATCCTGTTTGGATTGATTGCTGGTCTTGCTGTCGCGGGCGTCATCGTGTCGGCCATATCGTTGCAACGCCACTATGCCGAGTCCGCCACCGAATTTTGCGACTTCAATCAGCAATTCAGCTGCGACATCGTGAACCGCAGCGAGTATTCAAGCATCCTGGGGATTCCGGTGGCCGGGATCGGAGTGGGGGGGTATACGGCGCTGCTGCTGTTGTCTACGGTGTGGAGGCCGCGTCCGGAGACTCCGAATCGCACGCTGGGCGCGGCCCTCGCCGGGTTGTCTTTTGCTCTGTATCTGACCTATATCGAGGCCTACGTACTGAAGACGTGGTGCATCCTGTGCCTGATCTCGCTGGTGGTCATTTCACTCATCAGTATTCTCGCTGCCGTCATCAAAGTGCGGAGTGTCGGGACGTGAAACCCTGCCGTTGTATTCTGGGAGGGCACTTTTCCTGATGGAAGAAATCCAGACAACTGAGAGCCAAGCCTCCCGAGGTGCAGCGGTCTTCACCCGGGCTACATCGGCGACGGGAGACCTACGTCTGCACCGGTTTCGGAGCCGCATTTTCCGCAACACCCGATTCCTGCGAGTTTGGCTTCCGCCTTCCTACGACGATCCCGCCCACAGTGGCCGGCGTTACCCGGTGCTGTACCTGAATGACGGTCAGAATCTGTTCGAGGCTGCGACATCTTTCACGGGCGTAGAGTGGCAAGCCGACGAAACGGCGGACCGCCTGATTCGCGAGGGCTCCATCCCCCCGATGATCCTCGTCGGCATGGACAATGCCGCCAAAGAGCGCATTCGGGAATACATGCCGCATCGGTCGTTGCATCCTCTGACCCTGCGGGTGCACGGCAACCGTTATCCCAATTTCCTGATCAAGGAAGTGATGCCGTTTCTTGCCAGGAACTATCGCGTGGCCAACGGGCCTGAAAATACGGGCTTGGGAGGGTCGTCGCTCGGAGCGCTCATCGCACTCTACACCGCGACGGTGCGACCTGGGGTGTTTGGCAAACTGCTTATCGAAAGCCCGTCGCTGTGGGCGTCAAACCGTCAGGCGATTCGTGAAAGCCGTGGGGTGAGCCGCTGGCCGGACCGGGTCTTTCTGGCGACGGGTACTTCCGAAACTGGCCGCCGAGAGCGGGATCAAAGCGTGGTGGACGATGTGCGCGAACTGGCCGGCATTCTGCGCCGCGCAGGATTGGATCAGAAACGTCTGCGGCTAGTTATAGAAGAAGGCGGTACGCATCACGAATCGGCTTGGGCGAGGCGCTTTCCCGAAGCGCTGACATTTCTGTTTGGAAAGCCGTAGTTCTTGCTCAACTGTCATCGCGATTCACTCCGTTGCGGCGGCATCTCCCATGCCTGCGCCGGGTTGCGTGCGATGGTGAAGATCATGTACACACCAGCCGCGATGGCTATCACCGAGACCTGCACATGCGTCCATCGCGCCAACGGGCCCAGCAGCGGCAGAACAAATACAAGGTAGAGGATTGTTGCGAGCCGGCGCGTGACCGAACTGGCGATCTGTCCAACCAGCCAATCTGCCATGAGGAGAAACGCTGGCGCCAGAATCACCAGGTCATACACCGTGAGGTGGGGCGCGACCAGCACGGAGGTAAGAAGCAGCGCAGAATATCGCAAGGCCAAAGCTCCTGATCGCCCCCGTTTCCAGATCGCAATTGTCGCCCCAAGCGCGGCGGCAGCACTGACAGCATACAAGCCGAATGCGATATGTTCCCATGGAACCAGCATCGTCCAGAAAGTCAGGAGCGAATGGGCCTGATAAGGTCTAGGCTCAAGCAGTGCGAATACCGATGACACATTTCGCATTGCACTCAGCCAGTTCCGCAAAGGCTGCACACCGTAATAGGCAACTCCCGCCGCCATCTGGGCCGCTGCCGAAAGAACCGCTCCGGCGACGACCCGCCAGTTCCCGACAAGAACAAAAATCACGCCTGCCGCCAGGCCCAACTGTGGTTTGAAGATCAAGCAACCCAACGCCAGCCCCGCCATGAACTGCCGCCCGGAGCGCAACAGGAGGAACGCCATGCTGAAGCAGGCCAGCGCGAGAGCAGAGGTCTGGCCCCAGGCCAGCAGGTGGAAGAAGGCGGGATAGCCCGCCGCGAGCAATGCGATAAGTCCGCCGTAATCCTTGAGGTTGGGGCAGGAACGCCACACGCAATAGCAGCAGATGCCATACAGCCCCGCGCTGCAACCCCACCAGAGAGCCAGCGCCCGGCCGTAGGAAAAGTGCGCCAGCGGCACGAACAGAATCGAGACCTGCGGCGGATACAAGGGCAGGTATCGAATGCCCGCCGCTTCTGGCACGCGCTGCGCCATGAGCGTTGCCTGGGCGTTCATGTCGTACAAATCGGCTCCGCGATGCGACGCAGCCAGCAGACCGAGCGTGTAGAAGTGCAGAAAGTCTGTTCCCTTGAGATTTCCGCCGCGATCGCGCAGGCCAGGAGTAGCGAGATTCCACACATACAGCGACCACAGCGTGATGGCCAGCAGCAGTCCATGCGCCCGGAGGCGCTTGGCCGTCAGCCACGGAGCGGAATCAGCCTGGTTGGTCACGAAACGCAGTTCATATTACCGGACTTTCACGCTGGCCTGCCTCAGGCCCCGCGGGTAAACCGAGGGCTGAACGGAGTTGGAGTGCGTCTGGCTGCAACCAATACGGGCAGCAGAAACGGTACAAGAAGAACCAACGCAGATGGAAGCAGAGGTAAATGGCTGTGTGACTTCAACTGTGGCGGGAAGATCAACATAGCAGCGGACGCGATCCACGGCCAGCCGATGACGACTGCGAACAAAGCGCGGGCGGACCGTGAGAGCATTGCCCAGTCCCGCACAACCATCAACGCGGGCAGAATCAGCAGCACCTGGTTGAAGGGTGGCACCAGAGGAACAGCGAGGCCAGTGCCCAGCAGAAATGCCGACAACGAGAGTGTGAACTCGGGCGAATCTGCGGCGTGCTTCCGGTTTGTCCATGCCAAAATCAACAGCCCACCTACAACCATGAGTGCGACTGCGGTCCCCAGCGCGGCTCCCAACACCACTTGCAACAGAGACGAGAACGGGCCGTATTTACGGTAAGCCGCCAGGCCCTGAAAAAAACTGGGAAGCCAGCCTGGCAGGATCCATTCGCCCGCCCCCACGAGTATGGCCAGCCCAGCGCCAAAGCCGGCGGCGAGTCGCCAGCGCTTCCCGAGATCGCCGGTGCTCCAGATCAGAAACCAGGCAAGAGCCAGCACGACCATCTGTGGCTTGATCGTACACACGGCTAGAATTGTGCCCGCCGCCATCAGATAGTCCCGCAAAACCAACCAAGTTGCCAGAGCGAGCAGTGATCCCACGATCAATCCGAGCTGCCGGAGCCGCATGCCTTGGGCGATTTGTGGGGTTGCCAGAACAAACACTGTCAGAGCCAAGACTACTGTCGGCGGCGGCTTCCATTTCAGAACAGACAGCCAAAGTTGGACACTTGCCGCCACAAACAGCGCCAGAACAAACGGAGCCCAGGCCCGCACTGTGTCGAATCCCAGATGAGCCGCCGGCGCGAGCAGGAACACTACGTAAACGGGGTAGGCAAAGCGCTGTTCATCAATGATGGCCGTCGGATCGGCGTAGGTTTGCTGGATGGTGTGCCCATAGAATGCGGTTTGAATCTCACGAGTCACTTCCGGTCCATAAGGATTCTTTCCCTCGACCAAAAGTGCCCGGGCCCCGAACCACGGAGAATAGAGGTCGCCCATCAGCGCTTTCATGGTGCCGCCCTCAACGTTGACGTACTGCTCCCACGGTAGCAGGACTCGATGCATGTAGAGCCAGGCGACGACCGCGGCGAGGCAACCGAGCAGGAGCCACAGCTGGCGTTTTGCTTGCATCCTTGGGTGCCCGAAGGCGTGAAGCGCCGCGACCTGTAGATCAAGAACCCGAGGCACTGGCCGGTTGAAGATGCCTCCGAGAGTTCGGCAACTGGACTCGATTCTAGCCGACAGCTTCCTTGGCGCCGATCTCTTCGAAAAGCCCGTCCACAATCTGGATCATCTCGTTGTCAACGGTGCGATTCTTGGCGATCGCATCCTTCAGCGGAATAGAGACGATTTTGTTCGAGCGGAGAGCGGCCATGCAGCCGAACTCGGAGCGATGCACCATATCAATCGCGCCCAGGCCGTAGCGCGTCGCCAGCACGCGATCAAAGGCGCTCGGCGAGCCTCCGCGCTGGATGTGCCCCAGAACCACCGCGCGGGTTTCGAATCCGGTGCGCTTCTCAATCTCGCGCGCCAGGATATTCGCGATCCCGCCCAGCTTGGCGTGCCCGAATTCGTCCTTGCCCATGTCCTGCAGGATGGGCGCACCGTCGCCGCTTTCGGAGGAAAACTTCGCGCCCTCTGCCACCACGACAATGGAAAAATAGCGCCCGCGCCCGTGCCGCTGGCGAATGGAATCAGCGACTTTATCCACATCAAACGGACGCTCCGGGATCAGGATCACATCCGCGCCGCCGGCAATGCCGCTGTAAAGCGCGATCCATCCCGCATCACGCCCCATCACCTCGACCACCATCACGCGGTTGTGCGCTTCGGCGGTGGTGTGAACGCGGTCGATGGCTTCGCATACGACGTTACACGCCGTGTCGAATCCGAAGGTGTAGTCGGTCCCGCCCAGGTCGTTGTCAATCGTCTTGGGCACGCCGATCACCTGGATACCCCTTTCATGGAGCTTTTGCGCAACCGAAAGCGTGTCATCGCCACCGATGGCGACCAGGGCGTCAATCTTGTGTTTATCAAGGGTGATCTTGCAGCGGTCCAGCCCGTCGGCACGCTTGGATGGATTCGTTCTTGACGTGCGCAGAATCGTTCCGCCGCGCGGCAGGATGCCGCTGACCGCGTCCAGGTCCAGCACCATGGTTCTGTCTTCGATCAGGCCGCGCCAGCCCTCCAGAAAGCCCACGAACTCGTCGTGATAGTGAAAGACGCCTTTGCGCACGATGGCGCGAATGACCGCATTCAATCCAGGGCAGTCACCCCCACCGGTCAACATACCTATTTTCATCGTCCACTCCTGCGTGATGAGTTCTGCACTTCCCTGGAATGCACCCCGGCGCAGAGGCGAGACGAAGGGCCCCAAAACGCTGGAGTAGCAGCCGTTTGGAATCATCTAGAGTAACACTAAAGTGATCTCCGCCGAAACCAAAGACGGGTCAAGATATGTGTTCCACGCCGTCTTGAGAGGCCCTGGCTCGTGGGGTTGAATTCCGTTCCGAGATTCGCCACAATGCTCCGGCAGAGATGAACAAGATATTGTCTGTCGTGGTTTGGGGAGCGGTCGTTGTGGCCGGCACGCTGGCGGTCGGGGTGGTCGCCATCCGCCGCGCTGAACCGATCAACGCCATGTGGCTGGTCGTAGCCGCGGTGTGCTGCTATGCGCTCGGCTACCGCTTCTACAGCAGGTTCATTGCGGCGAAAATTCTTGCTCTCGACGCTCTGCGAGCCACTCCCGCCGAGCGCCTGGAAAACGGACGCGACTTTCTGGTCACCAACAAGTGGGTGGTGTTCGGGCACCACTTCGCCGCCATTGCAGGGCCCGGGCCGCTGGTCGGTCCCGTCCTTGCTGCTCAATTTGGATATCTCCCGGGCACGCTGTGGGTGCTGGCCGGCGCGGTGTTTGCGGGGTGTGTGCAGGACTTCGTGATTCTGCTGTTCTCCGTCCGACGTGACGGCAAGTCGCTCACCGAGATGGCGAAGGAAGAAATTGGGCGGGTTGGCGGATTCGTAGCCTACGCAGCCGTCATCGCCATCCTGGTCATTCTCCTCGCCGTGGCGGCGCTGATCGTCGTCAATGCCCTGAAAGACAGCCCGTGGGGCACGTTCACGATCGCCATGACCATTCCTATTGCCCTGATCATGGGTCTTTACCTTCGGCGTATCCGTCCGGGTAAGGTGCTGGAAGTTTCCGTGCTCGGCTTCATCCTGGTTCTGTTCGCCATCTGGGGAGGCCAGTGGGCCTCGCAAACGCCGGCGGTCGCGCACATCTTCACTCTGCGCGCTCCGAGCCTTGCCATTTTGATTATCGTGTACGGATTCGCGGCTTCGGCCCTGCCCGTTTGGCTGCTGCTTGCTCCGCGCGACTACCTGAGCACGTTCGTAAAGCTGGGAACGATCGGGCTGCTGGCGATCGGCATTGTGGCACTGCATCCGACCTTGCACATGCCGGCCCTGACTCGCTTCGTGGACGGCACCGGCCCGGTTTTCGCCGGGAAGATTTTTCCCTTCGCGTTCATCACGATTGCCTGCGGCGCCATCAGCGGCTTCCATTCTCTGATATCGAGCGGGACCACGCCAAAACTCATCGCCCGCGAGACCGAGACCCGCATGGTCGGCTATGGCGCCATGATGGCCGAATCCGCCGTGGCGATCATGGCGATCACCGCGGCCTGCGTCCTTCAACCGGGGGTGTATTTCGCGATCAATAGTCCGGCCGGAGTGGTCGGACAGGGCGCAGCCGCCGCCACAGCGACGATCTCTTCGTGGGGATTTCCGGTTACCGCAGCGGACATGCAAGCGTTGGCCCACGCCGTCGGTGAACAGACCTTGTTGAACCGAACCGGGGGCGCGCCCGCCTTTGCCGTCGGGATGGCCCACATTTTTTCCCAGAGCCTTGGCGGCGAAACCGTGATGGCGTTGTGGTATCACTTTGCGGTCATGTTCGAGGCGCTGTTCATCCTGACCATCCTCGACGCCGGCACGCGCGTTGCCCGTTTCATGATTCAGGATGCGCTGGGCCACATCTACCGGCCTCTGGGACGCACCAGTTGGTATCCCTCCATCCTCGCGACCAGCGCACTGATCGTCGGCGCCTGGGGATACTTCCTGTGGCAGGGAGTCAAAGACCCGCTGGGTGGAATCAACTCGCTGTGGCCGCTGTTTGGTATCGCCAATCAACTGCTGGCCACAGTGGCTTTATGTGTGGCCACGACCATCATCATCAAGATGCACCGCACCAAATATGCGCTGGTGACCCTGGCGCCTCTGGCCTGGCTGGTCGCGGTCACATTTACCGCGTCGTGGCATAAAGTGCTCGATCCGAATCCGCGGGTCGGATTTCTTGCGCAAGCCAGGGCTCTGGCCTTGGGCCCCGCGACCGCCGCAACGCCGCGGCTTATCTTCAATAATCGGCTTGATGCTGCGGTAACGGCCGCTTTGGTCATACTGGTGGCATTGGTGCTCATCGAGTCGGTGCGCCAGTGGACCGCTGTACTCAAGGGCAGGGAAGGGGCAACCATCAAGGAAGCGCCGTTTGTGATGACCCGGATGGCGGAGGAGAGAGGATGATCCGTATCAACCAGGCAGCCCGAATTCTGCTCGCCACTCTGCGCGAGATTTTCGACGAAGCCGCCTACTCGCGGTTCCTCGGGCGCGCGCAGATGCCCTCTTCGCCCGCGGCCTACGCTGCCTTCTGGCGCGAACGGGAGTCGGCCCAATCCCGGCGGCCCAGGTGCTGCTGACCCACTGAGTTAGCTTCTCCACAGCATTCCGCGATAGACTGCAGGAACATGCGGGTCCTTGGGATTGACTGCGGCGGGGAATACACGGGTTATGGCGTGGTCGAGATGCACCCCGGCGGGAAGCTTTGCTGCCTGACTTGCGGCGCCATCAAGCTTTCCGCCCGCGAGCCGTTGCCGAGGCGCCTGTCCCACATCTACATGCACCTCGGCGCGATCATTGCCGAGCACCAACCGGACGAAGTCGCCATCGAAGATGTTTTCTTCGCCCTCAACGTGAAGTCGGCGCTCAAACTCGGGCAGATTCGCGGTGTCGCCATGCTGGCTGCTTCCTCCGCCGGGCTCGAAGTCGCTGAATATTCTCCTTTAACCATCAAGTCTGCTGTCGTCGGCTACGGGCGTGCCGAGAAGCACCAGGTACAGAACATGGTGACGCGCCTCCTGGAACTGGCAGTCCCGCCCGAACCGCTCGACGCCTCCGATGCGTTGGCCATCGCGATCTGCCATCTCCACACTTTGGGAACTCTCAGCCGTCAGCGAGCAGCGGCTCGATAGAATGTATCGGCGGTCGTCCGCGAGCTTTTGGCATAATCTCTTGCAGCAGTCTGTGAGGCTGATTCCGGGCACATGCTGAGGAACCCTGGACGCTTGGCGAAGGTGCGTTCGCTCTTTACACACTTGCGGTCGCGTGCCAGCCGCACGCTTCCGGTACTGTGCATAGTTCTGGGTCTTACCGGTCTTCCGTCCCGGGCCGCCGATCCTGCGACGGTCACCTTCTCCCTGGACTTCCCCAACTCCGAACCTGAGCGCTATCAGATTACGGTCGCCTCAGACGGTCATGCCCGCTACGAATGCTCTGCCCGGATCTCCGAACCGTCTGATGACCGTGACGCCTACCAGAGTGAATTTTCCGTCGCCCCCGCAACGAGCGCCCATATTTTTGACCTGGCTGTGCAGGCGCGCTATTTTTCAGAAAAGATCGATTCAGGAAACAAGAAACTGGCCTTCACGGGCGCCAAGAGGCTGACATATAAGAACGGTGACAGGGAATCCGGCGCCGACTACAATTTCTCATCCATTCCCGCCGTACAGCAGTTGACTGCGTTGTTTCAGAGCCTGGCCGCAACCCTGGAATTCGGCCGACGCCTCGCGCACGAGCGCCGCTACCAGAAACTCGCCCTCGACGACGAACTCAAACAGATGGAAGCGAAGATCCACCAAGGCGATCTCGTCGAACTGCAGGCGGTTAAACCCATCCTGCAGCAGATCTACGAAGACCCAGCGGTCATCAACGTAGTCCGCGCCCGCGCCCAGCGGATCATGGAGATGGCCCATGACGTTCCCGCCGGGCGCTAGGCCACTTAGATCCCTGATCCAGCCCGAACAGGGCTGTTTGCCGGTGGTGGTGCCGGTGGTCCGCCTGGCCATGTCCCGATAGGCCCAAGTTTTACAACTCTTCCCGGAAAACCGTGTTCTAATGACTAGGGAAGTCCTCGGGGGTTGCTATGTCCAAGCAGCATCTTTCCAGATTTGGTCTTGTTCTGCTGGCCCTGGCACTGTGCACTTTGTTCACACTGCCTGCTCTGGCAGATTCTCAGGCCCGCATCGTTCGGTTGAGTGATGTGCAAGGAACCGTCCAGATTGACAAGAACACCGGCGTGGGTTTCGAAAATGCCTTTCTCAATCTCCCGATCACGCAGGGAGCACAGGTCAAGACCCTGTCGAACGGCCGCGCCGAAATCGAGTTTGAAGACGGCAGCACGCTGCGTCTGGCGCCCGCGACCACGGTGCAATTCAGCGAAATGAGTTCGAGCGACTCCGGCCGGCATGTCTCCTCGGTCAATCTGGTGGAGGGCATGGCCTACGTGAACTGGCTGGGCAAGGATGAGATCACTCTCAATTTCTCGCGGGAGAAACTCGCACTGGACCGCGCCGCCCACTTCCGCGTGGACACCTCGCCAGAAATCGCCAACGTGGCTGTATTCAAGGGCGACGTCGAGGTTGAGGGACCCGGGGGCAAAGTCGCAGTCGGCAAAAAGAAGACCGCGACTTTTAACGCCGCCGACAATGACAAGTACACCCTCGCCAACAACATTAGCGAAGCTCCGCTCGATTCCTGGGACAAAGAAGCCATCGGCTACCACGAGCAGTATGCGAAGAATAATTCCTCGCCATACGGATACGGCGCCAGTGATTTGGGCTACTACGGCAACTACACGAACGTCCCCGGCTACGGCATGATGTGGCAGCCATACTTTACCGGCGTCGGTTGGGATCCTTTCATGGACGGCGCCTGGGCGTGGTATCCGGGCTTCGGTTACATGTATGCTTCGGCCTATCCCTGGGGTTGGCTGCCTTATCGCTACGGTAACTGGATGTTCGTCCCGGGATTCGGCTGGATGTGGCAGCCTGGCTTGTGGAACACCTGGGTCGGTGTGCCTCGCTACGGATCCGGGGTCTTGGTTCATCCATTGGTGCCTCCAACCGGAGTTGTCAAAACGGTCGTGGTCGGCAAGGGTGGGCCGACGTCGACTCTCGCCCCGACCCGGCTGGTCGTGAATTCCGGTTCTGCCGGCCTGGGAATTGCACGCGGATCGCTCGGGAACCTTCACAACCTGAACACTCAGGTAGCCAAGAGCGGTTCTGCTATCGTGCATCCAGCACCGGCATTTTCGGCCAGTAGCGGACACATGTCGGGCTTTGGCGCGCCGCACAGCGGGATGGTTTCAAGCCCATCCGCGGGGCGCAGTGCGCCAGTTGGGCACAGTTCGCCGTCGTCGAGCGGGCACAGTTCCGGCGGCGGACCTCATCACTAAGCTGCGGGGATATACGACGCCAGGGGCGGCCGACTGTCGGCCGCCCCTGACTTTTGGAGATTATTCCGGATCATCGTAGCGAGGAGTGTAATACGGCTGCTCTTCGGGTCCGGGAAATATGGTCAGTCTGCGGGGTTGCAGGGTCTGCATGGCGGCGGAGGCGATGATAGCGTCGCAGATGCTGCCGGCCGCGCTGGCGTCCTCATCGCGGAATACACAGGCGAAGGCATAGTTGCCATACGGCGAAGCGCCAACGACGCTTAGGCCGCGATACCTGCCCGTGTCGCTTTCTACGGTGAAGTGAGTGATGGTCGCGTCCAGATTGTTGATCTTCATGCGCTCATCGCGCACCAGTCGTGCTGCCTGGCCAAAATACTCGGGACGGGCAAACCAGCTTTGCAGGAAGGTCCTCTTGGCGAAATCAATACTCAAGTACCTTGGGCCGAGAGAATCAGCTCCATAGACGCGAATCGCGTGGCTGAGGTCTTTTCCTTCGCCGAGCGGAATCAAGACCGGCCGGGGCGGATCCGGCGCCCGGCTCCATTTGGGAGTCTTCGGCAGCGAGATAGAGAGTTCGTAGCAAGGCAGGTCGCGCCAGCACGATCGCAGCCGCCAAACGCCGCTGGCGTCGGGCCCGTCATCGTCTTCACTCATGATCTGCTGGGCGCCGGCACGAGGCGCAGCGGAATGCTCGCGGCGTGCACTGCGGGCAACATCGCCCAGAGATTGCCCGGACGAGTCCTGCGAAGACCCATATGCGCCGCCCAAGAGAATCAGTGCACCCAGTGCAATCCAGCCGCAAATTGTGCCCATCGGTGCTTTCATGGCAGCCGCGGTGAGTTCACCGGCGTGGTGCAGAGTTCTTCGGCATCGGCGAAGTGCTGTTCCGGAGCGGTGCATCCCAGCAAGAATTGCCTTCCACCCATTTCGATGAGCGCCCGTTCCCCGATCCACCACTCCTTCGAATCCCGCTGGTAGCGGAAGCGTGCTCGCTGTAATTTTGATTGGCACATCGGCGGCCAGGTGGTCGCAAGGTGCCCAGGGACCAACACAACGAAACCGGATCTTCACGTTCATGGCAAGCGTAACGATTCAATCAGCGCAGAGCACGTGGTCTCGGCGTCGGCAAAGTGGTCTCTGAGCCCCATACAACCCACCACAACCTGGGTTCCGTTGGTGTCAACTTCCGCGCGTTTCCCCATCCAATCGGTTAGACCTTTGCGGAACACTAGGGTGATGACTGAGGCGGGTTTCCCGTCAATCTTCCGGGTTTGGGCGCTGATCGTCGTGTAAGTGCCGGGAGCCCGCTTGATTTCGGGATCCACCAGTTGATGCCAGCGCACCTGATCGGCTGGGTTGGATCCTTGAGCATCGCAATCGCTGCCCGCGGGGCCGGCCATCAGCAGAAACGGCGATCCCGACACGGTGATTTCGAAGGCATACTGCTTGCACTGCGAACTGACCAAACGAGCCTCAGCCGGAACCAACACCGATGCGTCCCAGCACTGGTGCACGCCCGTACAGTATTGAAACGCCTGAACTTTCAAGCCGGTCGGCACCGTGCTGCCAGCTTGATTGGAGAGTGAGAGCGGGATTGCTGCCGGCGCTCCGGGCGCACCGGACGGCTGTTCAGCCTTGGTTTGTGAGGCCACGTTCTGCGAAGCGTGTTCCTTGATCCGAATCGACTGAAATGCGATATCACACTTTTGCCAAACGTCTTTCAGATCCTGATCCTCGCGGGCGAGTGCCTTACGGGCGTATTCTTTCTGGCTGTAGCTGGAGTGCGCATCGTTCAGGATGTCGCGATTGCGGCTGTCGGTGGGCGCTGCGCAGAAGACGGGATAAATGCTGGCACCGGTTCTCACAAACCAGACATTGCCGCTGACTGTCTGTCCAAGAAGATTCGCAGCGGCCAGGCCACACTGATACGTGTTATGGCCAGCCGACGGGTTCTGGCTGCAGTTTGCAGTTTGCGAAAAGGTGCGGGCAAACTGGGCGGCTGCGTCATGGAATGCCTCCTCCCCGGCGGCGGACGGCAGCAGAAGCGTGTTCGCTAAGAGCACCAGAGAACGCTTGCTGCCTACGGTTGGGCCGGACAATACCGGGCCCGAGGCATCGCGCCCCGCGAGGGTGTAAGGGGCAGGCACCCATATCCGATAGTCGCCGGCGTTGTACGTCTTGAACCCGCCTGGCGCACTGTCGTTCTGATCCTCTGACAATTCGTCAGCCACCTGCTGTGCCTGACCGGCATCAGCCTGTCCCTGACCCTGTTTTTGGGCGCGCGCTTGCCGTGCCGCGTCGGCCAAAGAACCGTTTTGCTGCCCGAACGCGGGCGTCCACGCGAGACCCAGCAACAGAGCTATTGTCCAACCGCACTTCAAGCTTGCTCTAGAGTTTGTATCCATTGAATGTGTCGCTTCGCGCATGAGACGGATGCTCCCCCCGTTTGACTAGTTTGATCTTTGCGCCGAACTTGCCGGTTGCAGTGTCGCGTTGGGCGCGTCGAATTAGATGGGCCGGTTGTAGTCGGACCTGGAACAACGAGCGCCGTCGGCTTCCGTGGTTTCCCAACCAACGCCAATCCCGACGATCCGCATAGACCTCTCCCCGAGGCCCTCCTTGGTTAGGTTAGAGGACGGCAATCGAGGGAGAAAGTTACTGATGTACTAGGACTGACGCCCACTTCTTACCTGGATTTGCGCCGGTTTTCTGCCGTTTTCGCGGGGTTTGGTGGAAACCACCTGCAACCCAGGGAGGCGTCCTGAGGAGCGTTTTCTGAGGCCAGACCTGCCCAACTCAATTCGCTCCATCTCCCGCGTTCACCGGCTGCAGGGCCGCATCGGGCAAGTCAAATGGAATCGCGGTGTTGTAGTCAGAGAACGAGTAGTGGGCGCGATTGTAATCCGCGTTCATTTCGTACGGCAGATGATCGTCCAGGCCAATACACACCGTATTGTGCTCAATTTCGGGTCCTCCCATTTTCATGGTGATCAGCCACTCGCGGCAGCGGACCCCGTTTACGGTCTTCTTGTCGCCCTTTTCAAGGATCGCCCGCTGAATCATGGTGGCAATGTCCGGAAACAGATTTGTGTTCGTGCCCTGCGCCAGATTCACGCAATACCACTTGGACGAGTACGCTTCCGGCGCAAATCCGTTCGGCGACCACGACTCGTCCTTACGCACATATTTCTTTCCCGCCACCAGCAACTGGTCGCTGCGCATCTCAGCAGGAGGATTTGTGCTGGTTTCCAGCGTGTGGTCGGAGCGACGGAGAATGCCGCGATTGCAGTCTACCTCCCAAGATGTCTCTGAGGTTTGCGTTCCCGTCATATGCCCGACGTAGGCCGCACGAAAGCTACGCACCTGCTTCATGGCTTGCAGCGTTTTCTTGAATTCCTTTTCCCCGTTGTCCCCAACGAAATAGCTCACCGCCCAAAGCACGAGGACCAGGACCCCTAGCAGGCGGGCGCCGAGCAACACCCAGAAACGACTGTCCATAAATACCTTTCCCTAAGCATCTCCCGGTCTAAGGTAGAAGAGAGGAAGGATGGAAGAAAGTTACTGATGTACTCGGTCGAGCGCGGGGGTGGGTTCGTATCGCGTTGCGTCTAATTACGTTACGACAATTCCGGCATACCCGACCACCAGATCGCGGTCGCCGGAGATGTCTCCCGAGGTGGCGTATTTCACCAGTTCCGCCGATTTTGCGCCGAGCTGCCGCGCCGCCGTCAGCATGGCTACCGCAGGGCCGAAGCCGCACATGCTGACGCCTTGCTGCGTCACCACCTCATAGAGTCCGCGCGGATCCAGGGTCAGAATCCGTTCGAGTGCCTGCTGGTCTTTCACTCGGGTGGCCGCATCCGACTCGTAATGATTCATGTCACTCGAAGCCACCAGCAGGACAGGCTCTTCCTGCGCCGCGATCACGTCCGCCAAAGCGTGCCCCAGTTCTTGCAGCAGATCGAACTGCCCGGTGCCAAGCGCGATCGGCACGAACCTCAGCTTGGGCTGCCGCAATTGGAGGAATGGGAGTTCCACTTCAGCGGCGTGTTCCGCCCGGTGCGCTGCCGCATCCTCGTGCAGGGCGGGGAAGCGCTGCATCAGCGGTGCGGCCAGTTCCGCATCAATCGGAACCTTGCCCAGCGGCGTTTCCCACGCGCCTTCGCTCATCACGGCCAGCGCCCGGCCCATCCCGGTATGGTTGGGGCACATCACGACGCACAAGCGCGGGACTTCGATCCGCGCAAAAACCGCGCCCGCCACGTGCCCGGAATACATATACCCCGCATGAGGAGCGAGGCATCCGAACGCCCGCACGGGCCGTTTTGCTTTGTCCGGAGCTTTCAGGTAGGACTGCGCCTCAGCCCGAAGGTCGTTGGGATTTCGAGGATAAAATCTCCCCGCGACGGCGGGAGGACGAACCGTTGCAGTTGCCATAGGCCCTCCTTCCGGTGAGCCCGCGTAAAACCATGCTACGAGTGGGAGCCGACACTGTGCAAGGCGTGGCTGTTCAAAAAGCGATAAACCGCCGCGCTCTGCTCCAGGCTGAGAGTCTCGGCTCTCGCGGTGGATTTCACCTTCGCTTCCGCCAGGGCGTGCTTCAGAGCAGCTTCGTCGTATGTTCCCTTCAGGTTATTCCAGAGCGTCTTGCGCTTCTGCCCGAACGACAGCCGCAGGAAATCTATAAATCCATCGCCGGCCAGGCCTAATTGCTCCTGCCGAGGTTCCAGGGTTAACCGCAGCACACTCGAATGCACTTTGGGCGGTGGCGAAAACGCACCCGGCGCGAGGTCAAACAGCTTCTCTACGCGGGCATGCAGTTGTGCTGTGGCGGAGAGCAATCCATAATCCCGCCCGCCTGGCTCAGCCGCAAGTCGTTCGGCCACTTCCCGCTGCGCCATGATCACGATGCTGTCGAAGTACGTTCCGTACTCGAACAGCCGCAGCAGAATGTCCGATGTAATGTAGTAGGGGAGATTGCCGACCACCTTCACCGGTTCGGGTTTGATCTCGATCCCGGGACGGCCCAATCCAGGCTTCGGCCCAAACAGCGAATCAAAGTCAATCGCCAGAATGTCGGCCTCGATGATCTCTGTGTTCCGCGCCATGCTGAACTTCAGACGCAGCTGCGCCGCCAGCACGCGATCCAGTTCCACCGCAATCAGCCGCCGCGCCCGCCGGGCCAGCAGCGAGGTCAAGATGCCGCGCCCCGGACCGATTTCCAGAACCGTCGCCTGCGACACGTCGCCGAGAGCGTCCACAATGCGGGCCGCCAGGTCTAGGCTGTTCAGGAAGTGCTGTCCCAATTTGGGCTTCGCTTGCGGATGGCGGGCTGAAGCGACCTTTGGCACGTTGACCCCTCATTTCTTCGGGAAGTAGACTTGCAAGTCGGTCCGAGAGAGAGCCGGAACCAAGTCTACCTTTATCATAACGCGCGCTCGAAAGTATGCGCGCTGGAGGCTTCGCCATTATGCACATCGCATTTGCCGCATCGGAAGGCGTTCCATATTCCAAGACCGGCGGTCTGGCCGACGTGGTCGGAGCCCTGCCCCGCGCCCTGGCGGCTCTGGGTCATCAGGTCAGCGTCTACCTGCCGCGCTATCGCCAGACGAAGTTCATCGACGCAGCAACAGTCGTACGAAGTATTACCGTGCCTTTTGATGACAAGCATCGGTTTGCATCGGTTGTAACCGGAGGCGCGCAGGGCGGCGTCAAATTCTATTTTGTCGAATGTCCGGAGTTTTTCGATCGTGAGGCGCTCTACGGCACGCCTGCAGGAGACTATCCCGATAATGCCGAGCGCTACGCGCTTTTCTGCCGCTCGGTGCTGGAGGCCTCGAAGATTCTCGGCGTGCCTCAGATTTTTCACTGCCACGACTGGCAGGCGGCCCTGATTCCGGTGTTGCTCCGCACCATCTATGCCGAAGACCCCGCATTCAAGGACGTGGGCACGGTTTTCACCATCCACAACATGGGCTATCAGGGCCTGTTCCCACCCGATACGCTCCCGCTGCTCATGCTTCCCTGGGATCTCTTCACCATGTCGAAAATGGAATTTTTTGGCCAGGTGAACTTCCTCAAAGGTGCGCTCGCCTATTCCGATTTCATCACCACCGTGAGCCGCAAGTACAGCCAGGAGATTCAGACCGCCGAATACGGATTTGGCCTGGAAGGCGTGCTGCACGATCGGGCAGCGACCGTGACCGGAATCCTCAACGGAGTGGATTACGACGAGTGGAGCCCGCAGACCGACAAGTTTTCGGCTGCCAGGTTTTCGCCGCAGGATCTGGCGGGCAAAGCCAAATGCAAGCAGGATCTGCTGGCGGCTTTCGGGGTCGCCAATGCTGATCCCCAAGTGCCAGTGATCGGGATTGTGTCGCGCTTTGCCGCGCAGAAGGGATTCGACCTGATCGCTCAGATCATGGACCGCCTGGCCCGCGAAGAAATGATCGTGGTCGCGCTCGGCGCCGGCGACAAACCTTACGAAGAACTTTTCCTCCGCCTCAACAAACAGTTCCCCAACAAAATCGCCGTCAAGGTGGCTTATGACAACGCCATTGCCCACAAGATCGAAGCCGGCGCCGACATGTTCCTCATGCCGTCGCGCTACGAACCTTGCGGCCTGAACCAGATCTACAGCCTCAAGTACGGCACCGTGCCCATCGTCCGCGCCACCGGCGGCCTCGACGACACCATCGAACCCTGGGACGCCCGCACCGGCAAAGGCACCGGCTTCAAGTTCACCGAGTACAAAGGCGAAGCGCTCCTGCTCACCATCAAGCAGGCCCTCGAAGCCTTTCGCGACCAGACTTCGTGGCAGGTCCTCATGCGCAACGGCATGAGTAAAGACTTCTCCTGGAACGCCTCGGCCCGCGAGTACGGCAAGGTCTACGAGCGGGTGAAGCAGATGCGGAGCGCGACGCCCGCCCAAGAGAAAGTAAGCATAGTAACTGCGTAGCAAGGCCCGTCGTCCGGAACGGAGCGATGGATTTGGATTCCCGCCTGCGCTCGAGAGATGGATTTGCGGAACCGTGCAAATCCCTCGAGGTCGGACGATAGTCCTCTCGGACAAGCCCAGGCAAAGCTGCGCCGCGTTTCCAGATCGAAGGGCAGCGTCTTGTTTTGTCGGTAGCCTGTTCCCGTTACCGCCGCGTTCCTGGCGCATGATGCTGCGCGTGCTGCGCACGGCTACCCACTTGCGCGGTTCCTCCAATCTGTTGCCACATCGCGCTGAACCCATCAAACGTAGCGTTAGTCGTCAGCCGAGTCATCCCCGTGCCGTCGGCATTCATGCTGTACATATCGAAGCCGTCGCTCAGCGTGCCGGTCAGATTGTCGCGATTGGAGCTGAACAAAATTCTCTCCCCCACGCCCGCAATCGTGAGCGTCAAAGGATCGAAGTTCGCGCCCACTCCATCGGTGAGTCTGGTCAAACCCGTTCCATCTGCTCGCATAATGTAGATGTCGGCAGTCGCTGGTAAGTAAGTCTCGTCAATGCGAGCGAAGACGATCTTGGTTCCGTCCGCCGTAAACGACGGTACAGTGTCCCGGCACAGGCAATCCGCAGAGAGCGCACCAGTCAGCATTTGGGGATTGCTCCCATCGGCGGCATTCATGACCAGAATGCCCTCGAATTCGTTGTTGTTGGTGTCATAGCCCCAGGCTTCCATCGCGAGCTTGGTCCCATCCGGTGAGTATGTCGGTGCCCACATCCAGTCGATGTTCAAGGGAACGGGAAGGACTTGCTCGCCAGGTCCATAAAGATCTCGAATGACAACCTGATGCATTGATCCGGTACGGTTCGAGGTAAAGACGATCTTTGACCCATCCGGAGAGAACTGCGGCATTGCGTCATCGTTTACATCGTTAGTGATTTGCACCGGGTTGCTGGTGTTGTTCAAATCGGCTACCCAAATGTCCCATTGCCCGGAGGTTCTGTCGAGGCCGCCATACAGGTCGAACACACCCTTCTTGCCGTCCGGCGAGAGAATGATCGAATAGAACTCACCATCGACCAGCAGATTCGTGGAAGTATCCACTACTGGAGTCGCGGTAAAGACCGTAGTGCTGTTGGCGGTCGAGAACTTTCCCAGCATCGGAGTGAACTTGTAACTTAGGCCTGTGGTCTGCTGCATGAAAGCGAACGTGCTGGTTTGGGGTGTGACGATCGGTTTGCTGCTACTGCCGCCGCAGGCGAGCAGCCACCCTGCGGTTAGGGCTAGAAGCCCAGAAGAACGTATCCGTTTCATGGCACTCCTCCTTTTTGTCCGACCAGGCCGCGAAGCCGATGGTCTTAGAAACGAAACACCACTCCGGTGGAGACTCTTACGTTTTTGCTTTCTCCGATTCCCTGAAATCGGTAATAGACCCAGTCGGCCTGAAACATGCGCACCGCGAGACGCTGGCTGACTTTGGCGTCAGCACCCGCACCCATCATCATCGTGAAGCCACTAGTGCCGCCAGACCCAACTCCCGTCAGCGAAGCGCCCAAGTGCGCACCTCCAAACAAGGCATGCACGAAGGGATTGAACGTCCCTTGGTGGTTGAGCGAGAGCACTGGGCCGAAGGCGTAGCTGTAAACTTTCACCGACACTCCACTGACCGACTTGTAGCTACCGCTGAAATCTCCGGCGACGCCAAACCACTTGTTGGCATTGCCGGTAAGAGATGCATTCCAACCGTTGAAGTTGACGCCGCTGGAACCGCCAATACGGGCGAATTGATAACCTCCAAAGATTTCTACTTTCGGTGTCTCCTGTGCTGTGACTAGTAATGGGAGGAGGCCAAAGAGAACAGTCAGAAACAAGCAGTTGCGCATAAGGGACCTTTCTCCTGATTCAGTAAACTGGTGAATTGTCATTTCTCTTTTCCGATCATGCGGAGTATTCCTAAGAGATTGGAAGCTGTGTCTAGTTGGCGGCGCTCGGGGGTTACTGGTGATCCGGCATACCACAATTCTCTGATGCGGCTCTGGATTGCCTTATGAGCTTCCCGGTAGAGCTCCAGCCAGTGCCTGCTGGTGTCGTAGTCCGCCATATGCAACTCCGGATTGAATGCTCGATAACTCGCTCGCGTGACAAGATCGCTGGTAGACAGGAAACAATTGTTGGGCTTCGAAAGGCAGGCGGTTAACAGCGAAGCAAACAGAGCGACGCAAGAACGGCATGGCCGGCGTGGAAAGAGGCATCCTGTGTATCGGTTCCGAAGTGGCGGTACCGAATCGCATCCCACGCGGGCGCAACGGTATTATGACTGTCCGGTGCTCGCTCCCCTTTGTGTGTGGAGCGTGACGGATGGGTGATGGGACCGGCGCCAACGGCGATGGCGGAAAGATCAGTGATGCCATCATTATCGCTATCAACGAAAGCCATTGGCGGGACTATCGCAAACAGGCAGATTGCCGCGAACAGGAGAGGCAGAAATGGGCGGCGAAGCCCACTCATCGCGTCAAGGAAGTACCCTGTGGTGGACGTTCCTCTCATGCTGTGGACCGTGGAGACAAATGCATACTAGCAAGTGCGAAACTACAGCGTCTGTGATCCTAGACACATTTGTGAGTAGCAGAAACGACCCGTCCTTCGTGTTTGCAACACTTCTGAGGTGAAGATCTTCCGGCTTACCAGCCAAAGAAGACCGCGTACGAAAGTTGTGGACTCATACCAAAACTCCGGCTCGCCGCTGCTAGAATTCCCACAGCATGGCTGCCGCCCAACAGCCCGCCTTTCCCCGCACCATCTTTCACGTGGACATGGACGCCTTCTTCGTCTCGGTGGAGGAACTCTACGATCCTTCGCTGAAAGGGAAAGCCGTCGTCGTCGGTGGCCAGCGCGACGAGCGCGGCGTCGTCTCGGCTGCCTCCTACGAAGCCCGCAAGTTCGGAGTTCACTCCGCCATGCCGCTGCGCACGGCGGCTAAAATGTGCCCGCAGGCGATCTTCGTCAGCGGACATCCCGAGCGTTATGCCGAGTGCTCGCACAAGGTGTACAAGGTTCTTGGCACGTTTAGTCCGCAGGTCGAAATGGCCTCGATTGACGAGGCCTATCTCGACATGACCGGCACCGAACGGCTGCATGGCCCGCCGCTCAAAGCCGCTCACATGCTGCACCAGCGGATGAAGGCAGAAACGAATCTGAACTGCTCGGTCGGCATCGGAACCTCGCGTCTCATCGCCAAAGTGTCCTCGGCGCAGGCTAAGCCCAACGGCGTGCTCTGGATCGTTCCCGGCCAGGAAGCGAAGTTTCTCGCCCCTCTCCATGTGCGCGAAATTCCTGGCGTCGGCAAAGTCATGGAGACGCACCTGCACGCGCTCGGAATCCGGAAGGTCGGCGATCTCACCAAGCTCGAAGACTCCGAACTCGAAGACCGCTTCGGCAAATGGGGCCTCGCGTTGGCCGGAAAGGCCCGCGGAGAAGATGCCGGCGGCTGGTTCGACTCCGAAGTCGGCGAAGATATCGGCGCCAAGTCCATCAGCCACGAGCACACCTACAACGAAGACACCGCCGATCCCACCCAGCTGGAAGCCACGCTGATGCGCCTTTCGGAGATGGTGGGCCGGCGCTTGCGCGAGTCCAGCTTCCATGCCCGGACCGTCCAACTCAAACTGCGCTACAAAGACTTCACCACGATCACGCGCGCCCACACTTTGCCCGCTCCGACCCAACTGGATACAGAAATCTTCGAGCAGATCCGAGCCCTCTTCCGCAAGAACTGGAAAAAGGGGACGCAGATACGTCTGCTGGGTGTACAGGCGTCATCATTCACTACCGCGCCTGACCAAATCAGCCTGCTCGACGAGAATCGCCAGCAGCGCTGGAAAAGCGCCCTCGCGGCCGCCGATCGCCTGCGCGACAAGTTTGGCGAATCCAGTGTCAAGCTGGCGGGCGGCATGCGGGGCACGTTCCGTGAGCGTACCCACGAGAATCCCGCCAGCCTGCCCGGCAAGAGCAATAAGAAGTAGCGTCTTTATTTTGACTTTCCCTGTTCTTCCCCCCTACCATCATGGGTCCGTCCGCTGTGCCAGAGGTTCGTCCGTGGCTTCGTCGGAATCAGTGGTCACCGAAACCGTGGTTTCGTTCCTAAGGGACGTCCCGCCCTTTCAGTTCTTGCCGGTCCAGGAAATCTCGCGCCTTGCGTCGCACATGACGCTGGAGTTCTTCCCGAAAGACACTGTCATCCTCAGCGCTGGGCATCCCGCCTCCGAGTCGCTCTACGTCGTCCACAAAGGCGCGGTGCAGCTCGCTCTTCGATCGCAAGTCGGCAAGCAACTCGTGCTCGACAAGCGCAGCGAGGGCGAAATCTTCGGTCTGCTCTCGCTCATGAGCAAGGACCTCGCCCGGCTCGACGTCACCGCCATTGAGGACACGCTCTGCTATTGCATCCCCGCCCAGCATGTGCAAAAGCTGATTTCCACGAACGCCGACGTCGCCAACTACCTGCTGCGCACCTCAGTCACGCGTTACATGGACCGCAGCCTGCAGGAACTCCGTACCCAGACCGGGCTGATGGGCGATACCGAGCGTCTGCTTTATTCGCTCGCTGTCGGCGATGTCCCGGGCTCAGCTCCGCTTTTGTGTCAGCAAAACGCCACAATTCGTGAGGCGGCACAGATGCTGGCCCGGTCCAAAGCGACCTGCGTCTTCGTCGTGGATGAAGCCGGCGCCGCCGTTGGGATCGTCACCGACCGCGATTTTGCCGACAAAGTCGTCGCCCACGCGCTGCCGCTCGATCTGAAAGTCACGGACATCATGAGCAAGCCGGTGATCGCTGTCGAAACCACCGAGCGGCTTTTCCTGGCGCTGCTGGCCATGGTGAGCCAGAATATCCATCATGTACTGGTTACACGGCAGGGAAGGCCTGCCGGAGTGCTGACCGCTCATGACTTGATGGTGTTGCAGGGCAAGTCGCCGCTGAACGTGGTGCGCTTTATCGAGACCCAGACCAACGTGCAGGAACTTGCCGCCGCCCAGACTCGAATCGCAGGCCTTCTGCCGCTCTTGCTGCGGGAAGGCGCGAAAGCCAGCCACGTCACGCGAGTGGTAGCCGAAGTCAACGACCGGCTCATCGCAAAAATCCTGCAGTTTGCCGAAGCCAAGCTTGGACCCGCCCCGGCGCCCTACTGCTGGGTCGTGCTCGGAAGCGAAGGTCGCCGTGAGCAGACTTTCAAGACCGATCAGGACAACGCGCTGATCGTGGCCGATTCCGCCGACGCAGCCGCCCGAGAATACTTCAGCCATCTTGCCGCTTTTGCTCAGGAAGCTCTCGTCACCTGTGGCTACCCGCTTTGTACAGGCAACTACATGGCCAGCAATCCGCGCTGGCGGCAACCGCTGGCGGGCTGGCTCGGCTTTTTTCAGGAGTGGATCACTGGCGCCGATCTCCACGGCACTGAGGATGCCCTCATCTTTTTCGACATGCGCCCCGTGGCCGGCGATTTCTCGCTCTACCAAGCACTCGCCGCGCAAACTCGCCAGTGGCTGAAAGAGGCCGGCTTTTTCAAGTCCGTGCTGGCCTGCGTTTCCACGATGAACAAGCCACCGCTCGGGTTTTTCCGCAGCTTCGTGCTGGAGCGCAGCGGAGAACACAAGAACCAGCTTGATCTCAAGACCGTCGGCACCGGTCCCATCGTGAACGCCGCCCGGCTCTACGCCCTGGAGGCCGGCATCGAACCCACCAACACATCCGACCGCCTCGCGGCTCTTCCTTCCGGCCCGGAGAAAGATCCAGCCATCTTCCGCGATCTGCAGGAGGCCTTCGAATTTCTGACGCTGTTGCGCATCGAGTGCCAGCTTCGCCAGGTGCGAGAGGGACGTCCGCTCAGCAACTACATCGCACCGGACACTCTTACTCAGCTGCAGCGCAGCTTGCTGAAGGAGGCTTTTCGTACCATCGCGCGGGTACAAGCTTTGATCGAAGAAAACTACCGAACCGCCATCTGGGCGCAACTGGGGCGATGATGGCAGCGTGGCTGAAACGCCGCTCCAGTGATCAGGATTCGGCGGCGGCGTTGTCGAAGAGCGCGCTGGTCTCTTCCTTGCGCTATGTTGTCTTCGACACCGAGTTTACTTCGCTCGACCATCGCATCAACCGACTGCTCTCGATCGGTGCGGTCGGGATGCAGGGACCGAGCATTCAATTGGGCGGGCAGTTTTATCGCGTCGTCAATCCCGACGTCTCAATTCCTGCGGAGAGCATTGTCATCCACAAACTTCGCTCCGAAGATGTCGAGGGCGGTGAGCAGATGGCCAAAGCTCTCGACGACTTCTGCCAGTTCAGCGCGGGGGCAGTGCTGGTCGGACACTTTGTGGAATTCGATCTCAAGATTCTGCGCAAGGAAATGTCCCGCACCGGCCACCAGCTGGGCAATCCTGCCATTGATACTGCCCGCATTTATCACTGGTTATTGCGTCGCGGGCCCTATTCGGAAGATCTGGCGGTGCAACTGGAGAAGCTCGATCTAGCCACCGTCGCGAAGTTCTTTAGCCTGGATCCCCACGATGCCCACCACGCGCTCTCGGACGCATTCCTCACCGCCCGTGTCTGGCAGAAAATGCTGCACGCTGTGCAGCAGAAGGGAATTGATACGCTGCGCAAGCTGCTGAAGATCGGCGGAAGCTGAGCAGGGAATGCTGGACCAGCAAGCGACCTGGCAGCGGGAGAGGCGTTCCGCGGGCTTGCGGGGACGGCACACTGAGACTCACCGGACCGAAGCGACCAACGATCCCACTCCCGGCCTGTACCCGTAATAATTGCCGACCACGTGCAACTGCTCGATGATCTCCTCGTCGTAACGCTGTTTGAGCGGCGGGGTCAAGATACTGTGCTCCGCATTGGCGTCGGCCGACAGATCAAACAAGTAGCTCTGTGAGGGGGAATCATAGGTGGTGTACAAATACCGGCCATCGGCGCTGAGAATTCCGTAAACCGCTCGCACATCGGACGCCAGCAGCAGATCCTTCGCAGGATACCGGTCGAGTTCCTGCCTCGTCTCCGCGAACAATGGACGCCCGTAGAGCGGGTTCCTCTGGATGGGCCGGTGTCCCAAGAGATAGTAAAGGCTCGGCGCGATGTCGGTGAGCGTCGAAATCCGCTGATCGTCATAGACCACGTGCTCCCGCATCGTTGGCGGGAGGTGAATGATCAGCGGCACGCGCATGATCTCCGGCCAGATCGAAGTCGAGTGGCTGGTCCGGCCAAACTCACCCGTCGCGTCGCCATGGTCGCTGGTGACGATGATGATGCTGTTGTCATACACTCCGCGCTTCTTGAGATAGTCGAAGAATCCGCCCAGGCAGCCGTCCACCCAGTGCACTTCATAAGTGATGCGAGCATTCATTCCGGCCGGCGATTGCCAATTCTGCGAAGTCGGCGAAGGAACGTCATTCCGTGCGAATTGATGCACATTCATCGGCTGCGTGTAGAAGAGAACGGGCCTCGCTTTGTCTTGCCGCGTATCCAGCGCGGACTCCAACTGCTCTACCGTCGAGCAGGCTTCGTACTGGTTCCACAACTGCTTGTCGGCGTCGAGTTTGGTCAATTCGTCGGATGGCGAGATCAACTGCCGCAACACTGTATCGTAGCTGGCCATCAGTTGGTATCCATCGGTGCGCGCCAAAGAACGCAGGCTGTTGACCGCGTCAAACGGCTGGGGAAAGTGCGTGTGCAGCAGAAGCGCCCCCGACCAAATGGCAGGCTCCGACAGCGACGTCCCGGCATACTGTGTGAATGCGTGGTGGATGACTACACTGTCCCTGGCCAAAGCGTCCAGATTCGGCGTGTAGTGGACCTGCTCCGGGTTGTAAGCGCCCAGATAATCCGGCCGCATGGAGTCAATCACAAAAATGAAAATATTCGGCCGGTCCCCCGGCGCCGGCGCGAGGTTGTCCACCAATCGCACCCCGGCGGTGATGTGCGTGTCGCGAACGTTCGTGTATTCGCGCAAGATGCGACACAAATCTCCACAGGTCTGAGTGCGGCCGTTGCCGAGCACGTGGTGGGCGAGCTGGAAAGAGGCGTCGCGCTCACCGTATTCCTCCAGCTTCAACGAGATCTCGTCGTCGGTCGAGCCTAGCGGCTTCGCCCAGAAGATCTCCGTCGCCCGCAGTGCCCCATACAGAAAGGCGCTCGTAAGCAGAGTTCCCAGGACGACCGCCCCAGAATAATTTGCCCGAGCCGGGCGCAGCCGGTATGAGCACAGGCTCATTGCAATCCAGAACGCCAGCGCCCAGGTGCTGGCCACAAAGCCGTTCCAGTCTTCCCCGCCGATGAGCCAGCGCGAGGCGAGCGCGAGCGCCGTGAGCGCCACGATGGCTGCCCACGTGAGTATCGTTTCGGCACGGGAAAGTATTTTCGCCCTTCCACGCGCCACATGCGGGACCAGCAGCGAAAATCCCCACAGCGTGAGCGCCTGAGCGAACACCCAAGCGTAAACGACCGCGCTCCGGCCGTCGAAACTCATCGCACTGTCTAGAAAGCGCGCCAGCACATCAAACAACCCAACCATGATCAGGAGCATGATCAGGCCCACCCGCATGTGCCGTGGTTTCCGGCCTTTCGCCGCGAAAAGATAAATCAGATTGAGCACCGACACGACCGCGATCGCCAGCACCATGTGCGACAAAACACTCCACACGGCAAACTCGGCGTCCTGCGCTCGTAATCCCGCCGCATGGTTGTCGCGATAGTTGCGCATCAGCGCCGCGACCAGATAGATCACGCTGACTACCAGCGCCGCCAATATTCCCGCGGAATATCCGAAGAGCTGCCCGCCGGAGTCTTCTGTTAACTCGTTCTCAGCGCCCGTCCCAGGCGCTGTCCACAAAAGCAATCCCATCACTGGCGCCAACGCCGCCAGGCTCCATCCATAGGCTGCACGATTACTTTGCAAGTTCTGCAGAAAAGGATGGATCGAAAGATAAATCCCGGCCGCAGCCAGCAACCCTACGCCAACAGCAAAAATCCAGCGACGCCCCCCGAACCAGCTTCGAACCGGCCAGTTCGCCGCCACCATGGTCCCAGCCGCGATCCAGTACAACCCCGCCTGATGATGCGCGAACCACGGCATCCAAGGATAAGGCGGAGCTTTAATGAAAGCAGTGTAGGTGTATGGCAGAAATGCCAGCAGACAATAGAGCGAGGTGAGAACGAAGTACGCTCCCGCCAAAAGCCGAAGCGCCGAGTTCAGCCATAGTCTCAAGTCGCAGCCTCAAAGACACACAAATCCTTCGGTGCCGTTTCAATTCTCGGCGAGCCGGTTCAGTGCGTGCAAGTTACCCCAGCGCGACAATCCTGGTGAAACAAAGCTCCTTAGCGCGTGGCTTGCGGATTGGGCAGTCGTTGGTGCTTCGGAAGGCATCACGGTCACAATCGGACCCTTTCACCATCGTGACCAAAGTACCAAATCCGTCAACACTTCCGTTTACCTTGGTTACGTCTGGGGTCTGTCCCGCTTCAGCTAGGATTGGGGTTGTAGTCCAAAGCAAAAAGAAAGCTGTCTAGGGACGTACTGAAATGCCTGCAACCGCCGCCAGCAAATCGCACATCTCGTCTATCGCGCTGTTTGCCAGCAATTTCTTCAAGCATCCGTCCATGCTGGGCTCGGTCGTGCCCAGTTCCCGCTTTCTGGTGAAAGACATCATGGCCCAGATTGACTGGGACCGGGCGCGCGTTCTCGTCGAGTTCGGGCCTGGCGTCGGCACCATCACTCGTGAAGCGCTCAAGCGCATGCGGCCGGATGCCGTGTTGCTGGTGATCGAACTAAACCAGGAGTTCGTCGAGTATCTGGGAACAATTCCTGACTCTCGGCTGCGAGTGGTGCACGGATCCGCAGCGCACGTGCGCCGCATCCTGGCCGAACAAGGGCTGGCGCCGGCGGATTACATCATTTCAAGCATTCCTTACAGTTTGCTCGCTGAACAGCTACGTCAGGAGATTGTTGCCGAATCGCGCCATGCGCTGAAGGCGGAAGGTTCGCTGCTCGTCTTCCAGTACAACCGCACCTTGCTGCCGTATCTCAAGTCCAGCTTCAGTTCAGTGAAGCTCGGTTTTCAGCTCTTCAACATTCTGCCGGCGCTGATCTTTCACTGCACGCCCTAAGAACGGTCGTTGGCCATCGGTCGCCGGCTGTCTGCCATCATTCCTCTCGCCATTGGCTGTGGATTTCTCCTCAAGACAAAGCTGCGTGCGCCGTCGTGAATTGTTTCTCCTCTCGTCTGCGATGGCGGACCTTCGCTGCCATCGAGGGCCATGCCTGGGAAAAGGATTTACCCCGAGCCGGAAAGCCCGTATTTTCAGTTACTTCTCTCCTGACACAGAATTGACCCGGGCTGCATTGATCCTCGTCGCCATTTCAAGCATCTTGATCGAAAAGCAATCTGCGCAACGCTAGCTATGGGGCAGGGCAGTGGGGCAGAGGAGGAAGATGACGCCGCGAATGTACCGGCACGCCGCGAGCTCTGCCAGGTTCGTTTGCAATCCAGCTGTCATACCCGGCTATTCGTCTGACTTGACACCTCCTAAGGTCGTCTTGCGCGCGCCGAATTGGCTGCCTGCCTTCGCCGCGGCACTCATGTTCTCAGGAGGCACGGCAAACATAGCGGCTCAGCAAAGCGGACAGGACCTCGGACAAGATCAGGGATGGTCGCAAAGCGCTCCGAACGATGATCGTCGGCAGTATGGGCAAGCCCCGCCCTCCCAGCCCCTTAGTGCCGGCCAACTGGAGCAGTTGGTTGCCCCCATCGCGCTCTATCCAGATGCACTGGTCGCGCAAGTTCTGGCGGCGTCCACGTACCCGTCTCAAGTGTTGGACGCCGATCGCTGGCGGCAGGCGCAGGGCTACGCAAGTCCCGGCCAGATTGCTGCCGGCGCCGATATGCAATCCTGGGACCCGGCGGTCAAGGCGCTAACCCCGTTTCCTCGTGTGCTGGAGCAGATGTCCCGGAACCTGCAGTGGACCACTGACTTGGGCAATGCGTACTATAACCAGCCGCAGGACGTGATGGAGGCGGTCCAGGTCATGCGCCGGCGGGCGCAGGCCGTCGGTACTCTGCAGAGCACGCCGCAGGAGGTGGTCCGCTACAACCAGGGCTACATCGAACTGGCGCCGCCGACCCCCGAAGTGGTGTATGTGCCGACCTATAATCCGTGGGCGGCCTACGGAGAGCCGGTCACGCCCTATCCTGGATTTTCACTTCTTGGCGCAATCGGAGAATTCTTCGCCGGAGGGCCGCTGCGATACGGACTCGGAATCGCGATGGGAGCCTTCACCCATACGCCTTGGGGCTGGCTGGCATGGGGGCTGAACTGGCTGACTCAGGCGGTACTCTTTGATCACTCTGACTACTACTCGCACAGCGCCACCGTGGCCGATTGGGGTTTCGGGCATGGGGGATTTCATGCTTATCGCGGGCCGGGTGCCGGCTGGGGAGAGCATTACGGTCGGATGCGCGAAGGCGTAGGCTGGCGCCACGGCGGACTTGGCGGCGGCGAGTGGCACTCGTTTGCCCGCCGGCCTGATACCCTTACCCGGAATTGGGGCGAGCACTCCAACCGCGGCGGCTTCCAGGCGTTCCGAGGTGATTCACGGACTTTGGCGGGCTACCGCCCGCCCGGCAGGATGCAGGAGGGCCGCTCGGGATACGCATCTGGCTTCTACGGCGGATCGGGAGCGGGCTCAGGCAGGTCGCTGCAAAGCTATCGCGCATCCAGCAGTTTTCGGGGGAGCGCCTTCGGAAGTCGGTCTTCTGGATCGCTCTCCGGCAGCGGTTCTCGCAGTTCATCCGGGAGGTCACATTGGTTTGGCGGAGGCCATTCGCAGAGGAGCTTCGGTGGCGGGCACTCGGGAGGCTTCCACATGGGCGGCGGCGGGCATGCGTCGAAAGGGTTCGGAGGCGTCAGAAGCTTCGGTGGCGGGCACTCTCATGGTGGCGGAGGGCACTCTGGCGGTCATGGCGGCGGACACCACCACTAACCTCTCAGCCAACACAGAACTTCTCCGTCCAGATTGTTCAAGAACGAAGGCCGGGCATCCCGGAAGATTCTCCCGGTCCCGGCCTGCGTCTTACTTCAACTTGGAGAAGAAGTGCTGCTCTAGTTGCCCGTGTTCGAATTCGCCGCCGTGGTCGGCTGCGTATTCGGAGTCATGCTCGCGCCGTACCGCGCCAGACGTGGAAAGAACGGCGTGACTTCAAACGGCATCTTGTCGCGCGCCGAGGTGATGGCGACCGGAGCCGTCTTCACCATCTCCGCTTTGTCGTCCCACGGGTTGACCTTCACGCGTCCGCCTAGAGGCAGGGCCGCGATCTGGTCCAGTTTGTTGTTGTCCAGGGCCGGGCCGAGTGTCGAAAGCGCCGACAGGCGGCTGATCGTTCCGCCCTCGTTCAGAGGGTTGCCCAGGTGCGTGGTCAGCAGGGCGCCCAGTGACGGAGCCCGCTGCTGCAACGCCTTCAGGAACAGGCCTACGTTGTCGAGTTTCTGCGCGTAGGGCGAGTTCTTGAGCAGCTCGACGGCCTTCTTGTCCGCCGCCGTCTCTTCTTCCGGAATGTGCTTGAAGCCCAGGTTCTGGTACGTACCTTCGTCAGAGAACAGCATGCGGTCGTTGAAGGCGAACTTCGATCCCAGGTTGTGGCCCAGCACGATGTGAGCCAGTTCGTGTGCGAGAACCGCCGCCAGGCTGGCCTCGTCCGGCAGAACGTCAATCAGCCCGCGGCTGATCACGATGGTGTTGCCCACACTGAAGGTTTCGAGCGGAGCCGTGAGCAGCACGCGCGTGCGCACCGGCCGCGGCAGATCAATGTTGTTGGTGACCTCGAGGTTGTTGACGACGGTTTGCAGAATGTGGTCCACGTCGCCTTCCGGGGCGAGCAAGGCCGCCCGCGTCAGGCGCTCGACGACGTTATCTTCGGCTTGCTGCTGCCATACGCGTTCCGCCTGCAGCGGCGACGCATCCTGCGCCGTCGGGCTGTCGTCTTTTACGCTGTCTACACGGATCTGGGTCAGTTCGTCGTCCTTGCCGCCTTTCTTCATGTCGTAGCCCCAGATGCGAGTCTGCGCTTTGAACGCCATCTTGTTCTTCACGCCGGCGCTGAAGTCCCCTTCTTCGCTGTAGATGTAGGAGGGCACCCAGTAGCCAGGGATCAGGTTCAACCGCCAGCTATCCATGTGGAAGAAGAAGGAATTGCGCGGCGCGGGATAGTAGGTCCCGTTCAGGCGCACGATGTTGAAGTCCTGATCTTCCACCCACAGGCGGCCCAGGAAGCGGCCGCGGCCGGCGCTCTTTTTGGGCGTGACGTCAAACACCAGGCAACGTACATCGCCGAGAAACTCGCGGCGCACGTAGCGGAAGTCATAGTGCTCGCGGTCGAAGTCGGTGCGATCCGCGTACACCATCCAGGAGAAGCCCAGAGGCTGATACTGCGTCTTGAACAGCTTGTTGAAGCCGCCCATCAGACGCGTCTGGAAGCCTCGGTCTTCCTCTTTCAGAAAGTCCTTGCGGTCTGCGACCTCGCCCATGTCCATGCGGCCAAGGAAGTAATGATCCTCACTCGGGATCGGACCCAGCTGCGGATCGTTGGTGAGATTCTGCAGATAGGTTTCGACGACCGGGGTACGGTTCGAGAGCATCTTGATCAGGCCGTGCTCGCGCTCGATGAACAGGTTTACCACCTGGTCCATGGTGGTCGGAGCGACGGTCGTCGGCACCGCCGCAGGAGCAGTCGTAGCGGGCGCCGCGTTGGAGGCGGGTGCCGGCGCGGCTGCAGCCGGTGGCGAAGCCGGCGTCGGGGCGACGGTTGACGCCGGCGTGGTCGCCGGCAGGGTCGGTTGCGCCGCCTGCGTCGCATCAGGCGCCGTCGGCTGGGCGGCCGGTTGAGAATCCGCCGCCTGTTGTGCGGCCGCGCTGGATGCGATCAATGCCGATCCGAGCAGTACCGCCGAGAGAATCCCATTCCAAGTGCGCATAACTCTCTTCTCCAGTTTCTCTGTACAACTAGTTGTTAACTCAGTACTCAGTCGCCGCCGAATCTGTTGTGCACTGGCAACTGGGTACTGAGTACTGCTTCTCAGTACGCCATCTGGAACACCACATGCACGATGGCAGTCGAGTCCACCGGCTGCCCGCCGCGCAATGCCGGCCGGAACCGGATTTTCTGAGCTGCGGCGATGGCCGCCTCATCCAGTCCATGTCCCAGACCCTTCACCACGCGATTCACCTGCAGTGTTCCGTTTGCTCCAAAACTCATTTCCAGAAGCACCTCGCCCTCAAGCTTGAGGGAGCGCGCTTCCTCGGTGTAAGCCGGATTGGGCTTGAACGTAATTTCCACCGGCGTGGTCACTGCACCCGAATCCGCCAACACCTTCGGTGCCTGGTGTACGACCTGTTCCGATCCGAAGCCGCCGGTCGAGACGCCTTTGCCGTTGCTGCGTCCGTCGCCCTTGCCGGCGGTCGCGATCCCGTTTCCGAAATCCGCACTGGCCACCGTTCCTTTAATACCTTTGGCGCCGCCGGAGCCGTTGCCCTGGCCTGCGCCGGCGGGCAGGTCAAACGATCCCATCGCTGCCGCATAGAGCTTGGCACCCTGTTTGCCGGTTCCCTTCAGACCGTTCGGATCGCCGAATCCACCCGTCTGTACCTTCTCGACCGGTGCATTGACGGTCGGCGCCACCGAGCTGCCCTGAAAATCGCCCGTGTGCAGCAGTTGCGGGCGCGCTCCGCCCACCGCCAGCTTCAACTGCGGAGGGGCGAACTGGTTCACCACGACCTGGGGCGCTTCGACCGGCTTGGGAGCTTCGCGGCGAACTTCGCGCGGGACCACCAACTTTGGCTGCTCAAACACTGGCAACTTCGCTGCAGGCAGCAGCTTTGGTTTGATTTTCGGCGCTTCGGTCTTGATCGGTTCCGGCTCGGGGCGCAGCGACGGCATCGGAATCAATTCCGTCACGTGATACTGCGCCAACTGCAGCTTTTCCGGCATGAAAACGCCGATGTTGATCAGGATCAGCACGACCAGAGTGATCAGTCCGTAGCTGGTCACCATGGCCTGTTTGTTGACCTTGCGTTCAGGCAGAAGTCCGAGTTGAAATCCGCGGTCAGCTGTCGGCATGCAATGTGACTCCATTGGGACCCGGGAGGGGAGAATTCCGGGACTTGGAGTCTTCAAAATACGGGAGATAGGACAGGGGGTAAACGTGTCCACGGCTCTTGACCTTAGGTAACCACCCCTACGTCCTTTTGTGAAATCGCCCCAGAATGGAGCGCTGGGCGGGCGGTTCCGCCGATCATCCACGCCGTGGCCGGACGAAACCGGCAAAAACACGGAAGGAGAGGGAAGAAAGACTGCCTCGGGAGATCAGAATTCCGGCAGCCTCGTGTCTCATCGCTGCATGAGGCGGGTTATGGTGCGAGATCCACGGTCGTCTCTGCCGTAATCTCAGCTGTCAGAAAGAGGAAGCCATCCTCTTCTTCTTTCGCCTTGAAAAGTACGCGAAGATGGGAATGCCCGCTACAATCACCAGCAAACCATAAAGCGAGTTTGGCCATTGGTTGGAAAACGTGTAGCAAAGCAGCGCGGCGGCTACGATGACGAAGAGGGCTGGAATTACCGGGTATCCCGGCATGCGATAGGGGCTGGCTGCTTCGTTTGTGCGCCGCCGGAAGACGAAAATTGTGCTGCCCGCGATCATGTAAAAGAGCCACTCGGCGAAAATGGCCAGGGAGAACAGTTGTCCGAAGTTTGCTCCCAGCAGCAGCAGCAGAATAGACAGCACCGCCTGTACCACGATAGCCGTTGACGGCGTGTGAAACCGTGGATGCACCTCGGCCAGCCCGCGAAAGAAATATCCGTCTCGCGCGACCGCAAACGGCACACGCGCTCCGCTCATGATCGTGCCGTTCAGCGTGACCAGCATTGAAAGCGCCATGCCCGCCGAAACGATGGCAGCACCCATTTTCCCGATCACCAGTGCGACGGCATCCGATGCCGGGCGTGGTGAGGCCGCAATCACGTTCGCCGGAAGAACGTACTGCACGCCCGCATTCACCAGCACGTAGAGCGCTCCCACGGTGGCCACGCCTGCGATCAGCGCGATCGGAAGGCTACGCTCCGGACGCTTGACTTCACCCGCCACCATGTTCAGATCATTCCATCCGTCGTAAGCCCAAAGCGCCGCCACCAGCGCCGCCATGAAGCCCGCGACTCCGCCTTTCGCGCCGGCGAACGTTCCGGCGAAGTTGCTCCATCCTCGACCTGCGACGTGGCCCGCGCCGCTGAAGCACACCACTACGATCCCCAGGATGATCGCGACCTTCAGGATCGTAGACACCAACTGGAATTCGCCGGCCTTCTTCACGCCGATGTAATTCAGAGAGGAAATCAGAATCGCGGCGGCGATGGCGACCATCTGTCCCCAGGAGACGGCGAACGGCGCTGAAATCACGTTGGCCGAGAAGAAAGAGAAGACTGGAAATGTCCCCAGAATCCGCACCAGCCCCGTGACCACCGTCGCGACCGATGCCGGTTTGGCCACGATAAACCACGTCCACGCATAGAGGAACCCTCCGAGCGGCCCATAAGCATCGCGGACGTAGGCATATTCTCCGCCCGCCTGAGGACGCATCGCTCCCAGTTCCGCGTAAGTCAGCGCGCCAAAGAAGGAAAGCAGCCCGCCCACGATCCACGCCAGATAAACCAGTTTGGCCGAGCCCACGGCCTGCATCATCTCGGCGGGAACCAGAAAAATCCCGCTGCCGATGATCGTCCCTACGACGACCGCCAAAGCGTGGCTCACGCCCAGGTCGCGGGAGAGTTCAGGACGGGAAGCGGCTGGCTCGGACATGGGCGAAGTGAGCCAGTATACGCGAGAGTCCGGGAGCGCTCACGACTTTAGAACCAGATCGCCCGCCATGACATGGGCGTGAAGCCTGTATTTTCCGGTGCCGTCTCTGCGGACAGAATTTCCCAGCCAGCCCTTGGGATCGCCGAACTGGGTGCCGCTCACGTCTCCGAACCTTACCGAGAGATCAACGTGGGAGTAGTCTTCCGGACTTCCGATCTGAATGGTCAAATCGCCTCCGGTAAGCTCCAGATCTTTGTCCCCCGCGATGCCCTCCACCGCGAGGTCGCCGCCGTGCATCCGTGCGTACAGGTTTGTAGACCTGGGGATTGCGATCGTAACCTGCAGTTCATTCTTGGGCACATGCGAGAGCTTGAGGTCCACCGTCCCGTCTGCGCGCGTCACCTGAATCTTGATTTTCTTCGCCAGTTCCACGTTCTTGCCTTCGACATGAACCGAGATCTTTTCCGCATCGCTGCCCACGACACGGAAGTCTCCATCATGCAGGTGTAAACGAAGAGTTGTGCCACTCGCCAAATTCGTCACAAAGCCTTGTTGTTGGAGCTTTGTGGTTTCTTGCGCACTCTGGCAGAACGCCACTGACGCCAACAGCAGAAAAACCGCGAGAAGCCGAAACGCGCTATTCATAGAGACCCCCACTAGCAGAGCGATACGCAAAAGATTCTTCCAGGTTCCCCTTTTTTTCTCGTCCGGCTATCCCCCCGCAGCACGGCCGGAAAAGAGGCCCGCAACATACTGAGAAAAAAGAAGATACCCGCGCACTTAGGCCGACGAGGAAACGGCCGGCTAGCCCTTTGCCTTCCCGATCGCCAGGCTGCAGAGATATCCAACTCCAAACGTCACCACCGTTCCCACCATTACCCACCACGTCCACGGAAGGTGAATCCCCCACAGATACAACTCTACGGCGAACCCGCAGACCATCCCGACCATCGCTCCGCGCTGCTTCGCCGTCCGTGTCAGCACGCCCAGCAGAAACGCCCCCAGCAGCGCCCCGTATGCCACTGACGCAATCTGCAGTCCGACTTCGACCACGCGCCCGGCCTTATGCAGTGCGATCACCGCCAGCCCGAACAGAACCAGCGCCCATACGAACGTGGCGACGCGCGCCAGTCGCATGCGTTGTTTCTCGTCTGCCTGCGGTCGCAGCCGCACATAGAAGTCCATGATCGCGCTCGATGACAGCGAATTCAGCGCGGCGCTCAAATTCGACATCGCTGCCGCTAGGATTGCCGCTATCAGCAATCCCGAAATGCCATGCGGCATGCGCGTCACAATGAACGTCGGATAGATCCGGTCCGCCCTGCCAAACACCGACGAGGGCACGCGGTAGTATGCCCACAGCATGGTTCCCACAGTCAGAAACAATGCAAACTGAAACAGGACCGCCACGCCGCTCGAAATAAGCGCGGTTGCAGACTGCCGTTGGCCACGTGCTGCCAGCAGTCTCTGGACAATCAATTGATCCGTGCCGTGGCTGGCCGTGGTGAAGATCGCCCCGCCGATCACTCCCGCCCAGAAGGTATAGGGCAGCCAGACGCTTCGGGTGAAGTCGAAAACCTGCAGCTTGCCTGCATCTGTCGCCGCCGCGTGAATCGCCGCCCAGCCTCCGGGAACGAGATGCAGAATCGTCGCCAGCCCCACCAGCGTTCCCCCGACGTAGATCGCCGTCTGCACCACGTCGGTCCAGATCACCGCCGCCAACCCGCCCTCAAACGTATAGATCAGCGTCAACAGGGTGATGATCGCGATGGACGTCACTTGTCCCGTGCCCAGCGCGATCGCCACCACGATGGAAACTGCGTAGACGCGCACGCCTTCGGCGGCAGCCCGCGTGAGCAGAAACAATCCGGCGGTCAAAGAGCGCAGCCCACTCCCGAAACGGCGCTCAATCAGTTCGTATGCGGTATAGATGTCGCCGCGGAAGTAATGCGGCAGTAGAACGAAGCTGATCACAACGCGGCCCACGACGTACCCCATCACCACCTGTAGAAAGGTGAAGTTGGTGTCGTAGGCCAGGCCGGGAATGCTGATGATCGTAAGGGTGCTGGTCTCCGCTGCGACGATGGAAAGCGCGATCGCCCACCAGGGAATGTCGCGTCCGGCCAGAAAGTAGTCGCGCAGCGTGCGCTGCTTCTTGCGGAAGCGCAGCCCGAATAGGGTGATGCCCGCCAGATACAGACCGATGATCGCGAAATCAATTGAGTTCAGGCCCATGCGATTTGAGATCGTTTCGGGTGCGTGCAAATACCGAAAATCTCCAGACTCTCCCAATTATGGCGGGAACATGACCAAGCCGCGAGTGACCGTTTATAGACGCTCCAGCAATGAGGTCCGAGAAAACGAGATAAACTGGCCGACTAACGACTGACCCCGACCCCTGTGTTAAAACTAACCCGTGCCCTACTATCTGGGGATTGACGGCGGCGGCACCAAGACGACCTGCGCCGTGGGGGATGGATCAAAGCTGCTGGCGACGGCGACAGCCGGGCCAAGCAACATAGTCCGCGTGGGTGAGGCGCGAGCACGGGAGTCGCTTCAGCAATCGGTGAGGCAGGCCTGCGCGCTTGCCGGCATTGCTCCGGTGCAGGTCGCGCATACCTGCGTTGGGGGCTCCGGAGCTGCCCGCCCAGAACTGGCTGAAAGTCTCCGCCGCGCCCTCGCTGAGATTCTGCCGACTGCAATCACTGTTGTCGGCGACATGGAGATCGCCCTGGAGGCCGCTTTCGATGCCGGGCCTGGCGTCATCGTAATCGCTGGAACGGGCTCCATTGCGTATGGGCGCGACCGTCAGGGCAAAACCGCCCGCGCCGGAGGCTGGGGCTTCGCCATCAGCGATGAAGGCTCGGCCCACTGGATCGGCCGGGCCGCTGTCCATCAGGTTCTGCGGGCGGTGGATGGGCTGGCGGAGAGTTCAAGAGAAACCTCCGTGCTCGAGAACTCGTCCTATGTCACCGAACTCAAAAGAGCCTGGGAAGTAAATTCGATTCCTGATCTTGCGCGTTCGGCGAATTCGATTCCTCCTCCCGACTTTGCCGCCTTATTTCCCGCAGTTGCGGCCAGCGAAGACGTACTTGCGCAGCAAGTCTTGTCCAGCGCGGGCCGGGAACTGGCGCAGATCGCCGCCGTCGTGATCCGCCGCCTGTTCCCGCGAGATGAGATCAACGCTGTCCCGGTAGCCATGATCGGCGGGGTCTTTCGTCATGCTGATGTCGTCCGTCAGGTTTTCTACAATGAATTGCGCGCACTCGATTCACGCGTTGAGGTAAACCCGCAAGTTGTCGAACCGGCCGAAGGTGCGCTGCGGTTGGCACGCAAGGATTGAGCGAAGAGGGCCGGCGCAAACAGGACAATCTCCCGATGTTGTCTTCCATAACTCCGGACGATCCCGAATCCGCGACCGACTCCCCGCTCACCGAGGATTTGGCGCTATATCTGCTGAAAACCCCCGGCCTGTCCGCTGACGATCTCGAACCGATCATGAGGCACGACGCGGTTATGAGATCGCGCAAGGTACGTCTGGCGCTGGCCGCCCACCGCCACACGCCGCGCCGCGTCGCGCTGCGGCTCATTCGCGAGTTCTACACATTTGACCTGATGCAGTTTGGCTTGATGCCCGCGGCACCAGCCGACCTGAAGCGCCTCGCTGACGAACAACTGGTTTCGCGCTTGGCTTCGGTTACTCTGGGCGAACGCATTTCGCTCGCCCGCCGCGGTTCCGCCATCGTCGCCGCGGGCCTGCTCCTCGACCAGCACTCGCGCGTCTGGCAGACCGCCCTCGAAAATCCTCGACTCACCGAATCCGCCATCGTCAAAACAGTGCGGCGCCCGGCCGCCACGCCGGCCTTCGTCGAAGCGCTGTGCCATCACTTGAAATGGTCTGTGCGTTCTGAAATTCGGCTGGCTCTGCTGCGCAGCCCGCACACGCCTCTAGCCTGTGCCCTCGAATTTGCCCGGCGCCTGCCGCCAGTGCAGCTGCGCGACATTTTGCGAGTCTCGCGCCTGCCAGAAAAAGTGAAAGCCTGCTTGAGAAAGGACTCAGAGAGCAGGAGAGCGCATGAGAGGCTGGGCAACTAGCAATTGACGAAATAATTGGTGATCAACGCAAGAACCGGGCATCAATGAGAACTGGGCTTTGACTCCCCTCAGCGTCCCCCTCCCATCTCCAGAATCGCGCCCGTCGTGTAGGACGCAGCCGGGGACAGCAGCCACAACACTCCTTCGGCTACTTCTTCCGGCAGACCGGCTCGCGCCATCGGAATCGTCCCCATTAGCCGGGCGAGCCGTCCTAGTTCGCCGTTTGCCGCGTGCAAGCCGGTCTCGATCAAGCCTGGAGCAACAGCGTTCACTCGAATCCCCTCCGTCGCCACTTCGCGCGCCAGCCCGATGGTGAAGCTGTCAATCGCTCCCTTCGAGGCCGCGTAGTGCACCCATTCGCCTGCGGCTCCGGTGTGTGCCGCGCGCGACGAAATGCTGACGATGGAGCCGCCCGTTCCACCTCGTCTCGTGGACATGCGCCTCACCGCCTCGCGCGCACACAGGATTGCACCAGTGACATTCACCGCGAGCATGTTCGCGATCGCCGCTGCGGTAACGTCGGCCACGCGTGACAACCCGCCCGTGACCCCGGCATTGTTGACCAGTCCCTTGATCGGGCCCAACTCTCGCTCGGCGCTGTCGAACATCCTGACAATCTGTTCCTCTCGGGAGACATCAGCCTGGATCGCAACCGCGCGCCCGCCAGCGGCCATGATCTCCTCGACCAGGTTCTTTGCTTCACTCTTGCCAGTGCAGAAGTTCACTGCGACAGCGTACCCGCGCGTACCGGCGAGCTTGGCCACGGCCGCACCAATCCCGCGACTCGCACCGGTGACGATGAGGGTTCCCATTGTTTCCTCGCAGTCCATTGGGGTGAACACCGATGACCGAGAACTGAGAGCTGCTCCGGCTACCGTTTCCGGTGCATCAATTCCAGCACTGCTTCATACAGGCGCTTGCGCGCCGCGTGGCGTTCATTGGCCCGCGTGATGTAGCGGACGTGTACTTCAAAGCCAGCCGCGGTGGGAACTACGTTGATCCCCGGTACCGCCGACAGCGCCTTTACCCGATACCGTGTGGTTGCCTGTTGCCACTCGGCTTCCGCCTTGCCGGCGTTCGCCGCAGTTTCCTTTTCCACGAGTTTCTGGATGCCGTCAATAATCGGATACGGATCCTGACCTGCAGGAATCAGCACTTGCAGTTCGTCCCACATCCACTGGCCCGAGGTCGTGAAGTTGAAGAAGTGACCCTCAATGGCGAAGCTGTTTACAAACGAAACCCGCCGTCCTGTCGGATGACCAGCGTCGGTCCAGGCACCGGTTTCCAGCAGCACCGTCTTCAGCAGGCCGACCTCAACCACTTCTCCGCCGACTCCATTGATCTCCACCCAGTCTCCCACCCGGATGCCGTTGCGCCCCATCAGCACGAACCAACCGAAGAAGGCGACAATGAAATCCTTCATCGCCACGGTCAGTCCCGCACCGGCGAGGCCAAGCACTGTGGTCGTCTGGGTGGGCAGGCCGAAGATGATGAAGAGAATGGCGATCGCGCCCACCGCCTGCGCCACAAACTTGACGACCGCGCGCAATGTGTCAATACGCTTGTTCTCGGCCGACATGCCGGTGAAGAGATGCTCGATCAGGCGGTTCGTCAGGTATACGGCCAGCAAGACCAGCAGAATCCACAGAACTGTCTCAATCAGGTGATGCAGCGCTGACTGCTGCCGAGCTTCCACCAGCGCGATCCAGTTCCCGTAAATATCGTACAGATCCTGCTCGTCCTGAAGACGACGGCCGCGATCGGCGAGGTTTTTCTGATCGAGCGTGTACTGCTTGAGCGAGTCAAGCGCCGTTTTGGCTGCGGTTTTCGACTCCTCCCGGCTGGTCGCCTTGCCGCCCTTGGAAAACCCCTTGGCCTGCTGCTTGGCCGCCTCGCGATTGTCTTTGTCCTTTTCGACTTGCGCGGCCAGATCATCGTGCCGCTTGGTCAAGTAGGCCTGTTTTTCGGCGGTTTCCTGGCGTGCCTGCTCCAGTTCGGATTTCTTATCCCGCAGCGCCCGCCAGGCCTGAAGCACGTTGAGCAGAGTGTGCGCTTGATAGTCCTGCTCGTGTGGATTCACCGCTGAGCCAACCGCAGCGGCGTTGTGGTCCCCAGCCTCGTGCTCGGCCTGCAAGCGCTTGATCTTCGCCTGGGGATCGCCTCCGGCCTGCTCCAGATCCTCGGTCGCGTCGTCCAGTTCATCCTGATCCAGGTCCATCTGCGCCTTGGCGACGTCAATCTGGTCTTGCAGGTTGTCTTTCAGCGACTCGGGCGCCGCTGCCAGCTTGCGCGTGAGCTGCTTGATGTTTTCCTGGTCTTCTTTGATGGACTCTTCAGCCTTCTTCTTGCGATCGGCGATTTGCTTCGCCTCGGGAGAGAGCGCCGGAGGATTTTCTTCCGCCGTGCGCAGCGCATCAAAGAAGGCGAGATCTACTTCGTGGTCGCCGGCCTTTTCCGCGGCGTGGGCCAGCGATTGCTCTGCCTGGGTGGAGGCCAGCGCCGCCATGCGCCGGGCCGTCTGCAGCGGGCGCTGATCCACCAGCGGATGCGCGGCCGACGGCGCCTTCCGCCCCGAAAGTCGCTTGCCGGAGGTTGCCGCCTCTTCATTGGCCGGCAATTGTCGCGTCCAATACATGCCCGCGATGGCAGCCGCCACCAGCAAGAGCAGGACAATCGCGGTAATCCAGCGCCGAACTTTCATAGCCGAATCAATATGCAGAAACGCAGCCGTATCAGTCCCATCAACAGAGCCTTCCTAGGGCAGCCAGTCGGCAATGAAGATGTTCGTCTCATGCGGGGCCTTGGCGTTGCGGTTCGACGCCCACACCAGCTTCTTGCCATCCGGCGAGAACATGGGAAAGCCGTCGAAGCCATCGCTGTAAGTGATGCGTTCCAGTGCGCTGCCATCCGGATTCATCGTCCACAGCTCGAAATTTCCCTCGCCGCCGGTAGCATGAGTAGCTGGATCGTAGTTTGAGGAGAAAATGATTTTCTTGCCATCGGCGGTAAACGCCGGCCCGAAACTCGCCGCGCCCAGATTGGTGATCTGCTTCTTGCCGCTGCCGTCGGCCTTCATGATCCAGATTTCCAGCGAAGTTGGCCGGATCAGGTTCTGCGCCAGCAGCGCTTTATAATCGGCAATCTCCGCCTCGGTCTTCGGATGGTAGGCGCGGTAGACAATCCACTTGCGGTCGGGCGAAAACGTGGGCCCGCCGTCGTAGCCCAGCTCGCGGGTCAGTTGTTTGACGTTCTTGCCGTCGGCATCCATCGAATAAATGTCGAGATCGCCGTTGCGCAGGGAAGTGAAGACGATCTTCTTGCCATCAAGCGAGATCGTCGCCTCGGCATCGTAGCCGGGAGTGTTGGTGAGCTGCTTCAGGTTGGAACCGTCGGGGTTCGCGGTGAAGATGTCGTATCCCGCATACACACCCCACACATAGCCCCTGGAATAATCGGGCTTCGGCGGGCACTCCGGGCTGGCCAGGTGCGTGGAGGCGTAGAGAATTCTCTTGCCGTCAGGAAAGAAATAGCTGCAGGTAGTGCGCCCCTTGCCGGTCGAGACCATGTGCTGGCCGCCGCCGTCAATGTTCATGATGAAGATCTGGTCGCACTTCACGTCGCCGCGGGATGACTGATAGATCAGCCTCTTTCCGTCTGCGGAAAAATAAGCTTCGGCGTTTTGTCCGCCAAAGGTCAGCTGATGCACGTTGCGCAGGTGCTTCTCCTGCGGTGTGGCGAAATCCGGCAGGCCGGAAGTTTGCGCTACTCCGGCCGAGACGAAAGTGAGTGGGAGAAGTGCGAGAAAAACGGAGAAAGTTCGCTTCATAAGCAATGGTCGCTAGTGTAGCAAAGCGGCGTGAATTGGAACCACAAATGGCATCAAAGGTCACGACTGAGACGGCGGTTTCCTGCGTGAATCTGCGGTGATTGGCGGTCATTCAATGGAGCTCGACGGAGTAGAATAAGCGCGCTGACTTTCCGGAGGCTGCACATGAAAAGCTTTCTGCCTATCCTGCTTGGCGCCGTTCTGGTCGCCACCATTGCTCTGCCCGTGGCCCACCCCACCAGTGCCGCTCCACCCAACGCCACTGCCGAAACGCTCAAGCAACTCGAGGCGGAGTTTATGAAAACGGCCCAGGCGAAAGGCTCGCTGGGATACATGTCCTACTATTCCGACGACGCCGTCGAGGTGCCCAACGGTGCGCCGATTATTCACGGCAAAGCGGAAATTGCCAAAGGCATGGGTTTCCTGGACGACAAGAACAATCAGCTGATCTGGGCGCCGGTCGGCGCCGACATCTCCGCGTCGGGAGACCTTGGCTACACCTACGGCAATTACGAATTCCACTCCAAAGACAAAGACGGCAAGCCCACGGTCGAATACGGCAAGTACACCAGCATCTGGAAACTGCAGAAGGACGGAAGCTGGAAAGTCGCGCTCGATATGGGAAACGCCAGCCCGGCGCCAAAGTAAAGCCTGCAGTCTATCTGCGGAAGTGATTCTGGATCGCCTCGGCCTGCGACCGGGTTACGACCGCCGACAATGCCGCCGCGTCCGCCTGCTTGACCGCCTGTACGCTGCCGAAGTGTTCGAGCAGACGGCGGCTAGTGCTTGCTCCGATGCCTGGGATTTCCAGTAATTCGGTCGAGCGGTCGCGCATCTGCCGGCGTTTGCGATGGAAGGTCACAGCGAAGCGGTGAGCCTCGTCGCGAATCTGCTGAATCAGATGTAGCACCGGCGAATGATGATCGAGGGCAATCGGGTCTTTCTCTTGTCCGTAGACGTATAGAATCTCCTCGCGCTTGGCGATCGCAGCCAGCGGCTGGTTGATAATTTCGAGCGACTCCAGCGCCTGAGCGGCGGCATGTAACTGGCCGAGGCCCCCGTCAATCAGAACCAGGCTCGGGAGAGCCTTCTTCTCTTCCTGCACCCGCTTGTAGCGCCGGGTCACGACTTCGCGCATCGATGCAAAATCGTCCACACCGTCCACGGTGCGGATGATGAACTTGCGGTAGTCAGACTTCTTCATCTTCCCGTCTTCCCACACCACCATCGAGGCCACCGTTTCAGCGCCCTGAATGTGCGAAATATCAAAACACTCGATCCGCTTGGGCAGTTCGGGCAAGCTCAAGACTTCCTGCAGCTCTTCCTGAATCCGGCGCGCATTGGGTTTGAGCACGCGGAAGCGCTGATCATAGGACTGCTTGGCATTGTTGCCGGCCAGATCAATGAGCGAGCGTTTCTCGCCGCGCTGGGGGACGAGGATGTGTACTTTTGTGGAGCGAGCGGCTTCGCCCGCGTTCTGCTCGGAGAGGAGATCTTCGAGCTCTTCGCGGTCGTCGAAATCAACGGGGGCATACAAGTTACAGGGTACGTACGGCTGGCCGATGTAGAGCTGTTTAAACAAGGCAGAAAAAAACTCGCCGGGATGAAAACTCCCACCCATAGCTTTGTCATCCTGAGGCCGGCGTTGTTTGCCGGCTGAAGGACCTATGGACTTGCCAGCAGCGTCGGTGCTGCCGGCTTTTGCGGCGCTGGCAGCAAAGTGCATAGGTCCTTCGCTTCGCTCAGGTTGACAATCGCGAGTGGGAAACTCCGGCAAGTCTTCCCAGAAGAACTCCCGCCGGTCCAGCATCTTGCCGCCGCGCATGTGGAACAGGTTTACCGCCAGCATGCCGTTTTCGTAGTGATAGCCGAAGACGTCGGCATCGTCGCCCTCGGCTGCGGCGATGCGCTGGCATTCTTGCAACTGCTCGACCGTCGAAATCAGATCGCGATACCGTGCCGCGCGCTCGAACTCTTCGGCCGAAGCGGCTTGCTCCATGCGCTGGCGCAACGAGCGTGAAAGATCCGTGGGACGGCCTTCCAGGAACAGCTTCACGTCCCGCACTGCTTCTTGATATACCGCCGGCGTGGTTAGTTCCTTCACGCACGGGCCCAGGCAGCGCTTGATGTAGTACTGCAAGCAGGGGCGCGGATGAAAGCGCGTCAGGTCCACCTTGCACGACGGAACCAGGAAGTTGCGGTGGATCAGATCGGTGATGCGGTAGGCGAGATTGGCGGGGAAGTACGGGCCGAAGTATTCGCTGCCGTCTTTGCGCAAGCGGCGGGTCACGTAGACGCGCGGCCACTTCTCGCCGAGAGTTAGCTTCACATAGGGATAGGTCTTGTCGTCGCGCAGCAGGATGTTGAAACGAGGCTTCCGCTGTTTGATCAGGTTATTTTCGAGCGCCAGCGCCTCTTTGTTGTTGGCGACGACGATGTAGTCCACGTCAACCGCCTCCCGGACCAGCGTGCCGGTCTTGGCATCTTCCCAGCGCCCTTCGTGGAAGTAGCTGGCCACGCGGCTGCGCAGGTTCTTGGCTTTGCCGACGTAAATGACCTCGCCTTCTGCGTTTTTATAGAGATACACGCCGGGCTCGGTGGGGAGAGTACGGATTTTGGCGAGCAGGTCCATCGCGGGTTCTCTTGATTTTCATTTTACGTTCAGGCGCCATTCCGGTCATGGCTGTGGCTCCAGTGCTCTTATGCGGCCCCACACCTGGCCAGATTCCACCGCGCCCGGCCGTACCGTATAAAATTTCCACCCTGCCATGTGGGAGTTGCGTTGACAAGATGGCGGTGGGGTGGTCCGACCCTCTAGATTGTCTCGCGCAAGCTGTTGAAACGGTATATACTTACATCTGACGAGCCTGGCGCATGGAACTGGCATCTTCCGTGCTCAATACGTCTGTGGGCACCGTCAGCGTGCAGGAATCCCAGGGCCGAAGTTTTAGAGAGTCTGCACGCAGTAACGACTCAAGCGCGCCACCAGCAGGATTCGGAAGAAGGAGCCTTAACCCTATGAATCGCACTTCGTTCGTGATTATCCTGGCAGCCTCCATGCTGGCCACGGTAGGTTGTTCCAGCAAAAACTATGTCAAGCAGCAGACCACCCCGCTTATCAACAAGACCAACGAACTCGACGACCTGACCGCCAAGAACACCAAAGACATCAAGGACGTGGACGCGCGCGTGCAAGCCGGACTGGCTGCCGTAAACGCCAAGACGGCTGACGTCGAGCAGAAGGCGCAGGCCGCCGGGCAGACTGCGAGTTCGGCGCAGCAGATGGCCGATGCCGCCAACAATCGCGTCGGCATGCTCAGCAACACAGTGGCGAATCTCGATAACTATCACGCTGTGGCCGAGACCTCGGTGAAGTTCGGCTTCAACAAGGACGTCCTGACGCCGAAGGCCA
>JBBIPV010000002.1:0-339047 GCA_037442635.1 Terriglobales bacterium
CGGTGTCGAGCAACTCGAACTCCGGCTGGTTCTTGCCGCGCCGCCGGTTTTCTTCTACAAGCTGACCGTAGGGGAATTCCGCTTGGGGGTACTTGTAGAGGTACTTCATGTAGGAGTGCGTGGGCGTTGAGTCGAGGTAGAAATAGTATTCCTTCACATCCTCGCCATGATTGCCCTCGTTCCCCGTCAAGCCAAAGATCCGTTCTTTCAGGATGGGGTCGCGCTCGTTCCACAGAGCCAGGGCAAAACACGTCGTTTGTTTCCGGTCGCTGATGCCGGCCAGTCCGTCTTCGTTCCAGCGATAGGCGCGCGAACGGGCGTGGTCGTGGGGTAGATAGTCCCAGGCGGTACCGCCGGAACTGTAGTCCTCGCGCACCGTACCCCAGGCACGTTCGCTCAGATAGGGACCCCAGCGCTTCCAGTGTTTCTTACGCGCGCCCGATTCCGAAAGCCTGATTTCTTCCTGGGTCATTCAGGCTCTCCTTTTGCGCAAAGTAAACTAAGCAAGCACGTGAATTCTTCTGAGAAAGAACGGCCTGTGCCCGGAAGTATGAGGTCGGCCAGGGTCGGTTGATCGGACAGCAAATCGCGGTGGGAGACTTCACGAATCTCCACCTTTGAAAACAAGCCGCTTATTTCTGGCGCAGTGAGCAAAATGCCTCGGGTCATACCCTTTATTTCTCCTCGATTTCGACTGCGTGGCCGTCGGGATCGCGTACCAGGAACGCTTTGCTGAATCCCAACTCCCCAGTTTGATTCACAAACACGCGAGAAGAGACAAAGTTCACCCGGCTCGCCTGCAATTGGCGAAGAGCCGCTTCGGCACCTCGGGTCGACAGAATCGTTTGCCGGTGAACAACGTCGCTTGCCTGTTCGTCCGATGGGTAAGGCCGTCCATCGCGGGGCGTTAGATACTCCAGCAATTCAATCCCCGGCCCGCTTGCGCCGCGCAACGCGGTGATGTGCAAATGGGCGCCAAACACGTTATTGAGATGCTCCTGCTCGGTTCCGTAATTGTCGCTCTCTCCGGCCACGCGCATTCCGAGCAAGTCGCGATAGAACTTGACGCTGGCGTCGGTATCCCACACCACGATTGCGGTATGGTCGATGCCGAGAAACACCTTGTCCGTAGGGCGGTGCCACTTCCCCAGGCCTTTGTCCGGAGGAAACTGCAACACCTCCACCGGGTGCTCATCTGGATCCTTGAAGTAGAACGCCGAAATGCCCGCTGCGTTCTTGTTCCAGTCGGGAAGGCGTTGTGGCCCTGACGAAGCGTGTTCGACCTTGTTCTGCCTTAACCACGCGTAAGCCTTGTCCATGTCGCTGACTATGATCGCGATGTGCTGAAACCAGCGGTCGTTGCTGTGTGAGTCGGCGGGGATCGGGCGACCCCTCGGCGCGAGATACTCCGTCAGTTCGATGAACTCGTCGCCGAGTCTCATTCGTACAATGCGCATTCGCAATCCGAACACGCCTTCGAGATGCTCATAGTTCTCGCCCGCGACTTCGGTGTCGGATACCTTCTCGAACGTCAATACTTTGGAATAGAAGTCCACCGCCCGATCCATGTCGGAGACCGTGATTCCGATCGCGTCTACGCCGTCCACCAGAGTGGGGCGTTGTTGGGCCGACAGGCGAGGATGAGCCAGGACCAGCGACAGTACCCAGACAGCTAGCACGCTCTGGCGCAGGCGATGTGGTCGCAAGAATTGCTTCATAGGTTACTTACCTGCTCACCGCGAGGTCCCGGTCTTGTCGTAGGTTTTGTTCATAGTCCTTGCCAGAAACTCCCAGCCGCTTCATCAGGTGGTCGCCCACTCGAATCGCGTTGGCCATGATGGTGAGCGCCGGGTTGACGGCAGCGCTCGACGGGAAGAAACTCCCGTCCACAACATAAAGGTTGTCAACGTCGTGCGCCTTACAGTTTGGGTCCAGAACCGAGATCTTTGGATCGTGTCCAAAACGAATCGTCCCGTTCTGGTGGGCCACGCCGGCGAGCGGGATTTGCTGTCCGACGAACAGGTTTCGGCCGAACAGCCCTTGATGGCATTCGTTGCCGTGCATCGTGCAGTTCGTCTGCTTCATGGCTTGCTTTAGCTTGCCTTGCAAACGTTCGTGAGCTTCCAGGTTGTTCGGGGTGTAGGTGAGAACGATCTTACCGTCACGGCCGATGGTGACCCGATTGTTCGGATCGGGCAGGTCTTCGGATGTGAGCCAGAAGTCCAGCGAGTGCTTTGCCATCAGCTCCAGAGTGAAATTCGGAGCGATGGCCGGTGCGCCAGCCTTCAAGGTAATTGCGTCCAGTTTGCCGACGAACGAGATATGCCCCATGGGATACTCGAAGTCTTTCGAGCCGAAGTAAAAATCATTGACGCCCAGGGTCTTCTGAAAGACAGTGGGATTGGGACACTTGGAAATGGCCATCATCACCGAATTGGTGTGCCCCATGTAATGGCGGCCCACGATGTCGGAACTGTTGGCCAACCCACGGGGGTGCTTGTCATTGGCGGAGCGCAACAGCAGCGCGGCCGAGTTGATTGCGCCACAAGAAACGACGACCACGTCGGCTGAGTAGTTCTCCAGGCTGCCGTTGCGTTCCACGATTACATTCTTCACCTCACGACCCGATGAATCTGTCTCCAGCTGTTTCACCAGAGAGTTCGTCAACAGCGTAACGTTGGAATGCTTGATCGCCTCATCAACGCACACAACTTGCGAGTCGGACTTCGCGCCCACCAGACAGGCAAAACCGTCGCAGGTGTTGCAGCGGATGCAGCGGCTCTTGTGCGGGTTCTTCTCGTCGAGCATGACCCCGACCGGCACGTGAAAGGGCTTCAGTCCCGAACGAGCGAAATCGTCGGACAGTTGCTGAATGCGCGGCTCATGACTGACGGCGGGCCAGGGATAGGGAGCGTTGGCCGGTGGTTCGGTTGGATCTTCTCCGCGGTTTCCGTGCACCTGATACAGATTCTCGGCCTGGGTATAGTACGGTTCCAGATCGTCATAGCTGATCGGCCAGGCGGGCGAGATGCCATCGTGGTGACGCAGTTCGCCGAAATCTTCCTTGCGCAGCCGGAACAGAGCAGCGCCGTAAAACTTGGTGTTGCCGCCGACGTAGTAATTGGTATGCGGATGGAGTTCCTTGCCATCCTTATCGAGCCAAGACTCCTTGGTGTTGTAATGGCCGTCCACGTTGACGACCCGAGGATCCCAGTTCGCTTTCTCGCGGGGAACATAGTCGCCGCGCTCAAGGATCAGGATCCGCTTTCCCGAAGGCGCCAGCTGATAGGCGAGCGTTCCGCCTCCCGCGCCGGTTCCGATGATGATCACGTCGTAGTGATTCTCAGTCATGATGCGAATCCTCCATTGGCTCCGCAGAAGATGCAACGCTTGTCGTTGTTGTGGTGGAGCTTGCAGCACTTCACTGCCTGTCGTCCGTGCCGCCACAGATAGAGTTCGGCGGCAAACAGCATGCCCAGCGGGGGCGCGGTCAAGTAGACCCAGAGTCCATCCCAAATCATCGAGGGCAAGGCCGAGCCGAGCGTCCGGGCGGGATTCATGCTCATTCCGGAGAACGGTGCTTCAATCGTTATGTAGGCCGCGACAAGAACACCGGCGAAAACGCCTGTATATCCGGCCAACCGGTGGTGGTTGGAAAAATAAAGCACGGCCAACATCATTCCGGCCGCGATGATGAATTCGGCAAGCAAGGCCACCCACGGTCCATGAAGTCCAGGAGTTGTGACGACGTACCGAACCGCCGGATCCGAGACTGCCTTCCCCAGAAAAAATCCTACTAGGACCACACCTAACACAGAACCGATCAATTGCGCTGCGATATAAAAAAGAGCATCCAATCCCTTGATCTTGCCTAACCGAAGGAAAGTGATTGTCACGGAAGGGTTGATGTGGGCTCCGGACTGTTTGCCCCACGGGGAATAGATGATGGCAATCGCGGTGAGCCCCATGGAGAACCCCATGAGAATCCGCCGCAAGAGGTTGGACATGATTGCTCTGTGCACGGGTGAGTGCGGAAATTCGTAGAGCGCGCCGAACACGCAAGCCGACACCATGAACGTCCCGAGCAGACCTGCTTCCATTAGGTACTCAGGCCAGGGGGTGCGAATGGCTGTGAGCACGCCAAGTTTCGGCGAGTGCGGGCGAGCTGGCGCAGCCGGCACGGGCTTCCACGTCATTCTCGGCGGATTCGCGGAGAGTTCTTGCTTGGCATTATTCATGGAGTCGGACGATACGATTCAGATCTCAGTGAGAAGTGACACGAGCCAGTCAGTGCATCTTGGATAAGCGCTCATACAATCGCCGACTAAAACCCTCCGGCAGTTCGAATGCGTTCTTATCGCCTAGCAATTGGACGATGTTCCGGGAGCCGTCAAAAACAGCTGTGCAGTGAGGGCAGCCCTGGAGATGGCGTTTGATTCGGTCTCGCATTTCGGGCGTGAGGTTGCCCTCCGTGTAGTTGACCAGCTCTCTCCACACTTCTTGGCAGGCGATCTCAAATAGCTCAGTCACTGGTTGCACAATCAGGCCCCAGAGGTGAGATGCCGCACGCCACCCGAAGTGACAACGTCCGGAAAATCTCGCAACCGACTGCTGCTTGAAACCTTCGCAACACTTCCGAATCCTACTGCCACGTGAGCAGCTCGGCACGGCACATGAGCCCACATCAGATCGGGGTCGCGAATCGTTAACGATTCATCGCTCAGTGCGTGAGCAGGCGCACGAATCAATTCTCAATAACGAGGTAAAGGAATGAACGTGAATAAGGCAATGCAGTTTCTCCTCCGGGGCCTGCTGATGACGACCATGCTGTTCGCCGTCTCAGCCGTCGCTCAAGACGCCCACACTACCGGCCAATTCCAAGGCCCGAAGGCAAACAAAGGGCACGTCACCCATAGCACGCGTGATGGTAAAAGCGTGCTTACGCTGTCGGATGACTTCGTTGTTCCCGACACTCCGGATCCGCACTGGCAAGTTGTGGATTCCGAAGGCCAGGTCTACCTGCTCGACAAGCTGAAAAAGAAAGCCTTCATCGGCGACAAGTATCAGAAAGAGATCGTTCTTCCCAGCTATGTGAAGAATGTCTCCAAAGTCGTGATCTATTGCGCCTGGGCAGAGGCAAATCTGGGTGAGGCAAGCTTCAGCTTGCCCGTTCAGTAGCAACGATCAACCGAGGGGCGCGAAAAGATTCGAACCTGGCTTGTCGCGCCCTTCGCAACACAAATCTTCGAACACTAGAGAGAGGCAACGAGGCATGAACACTCACAGGAAACACCTTCGATCCACCGGTCTGTTGGCGGCAATTCTGTCGTTTGCAACTTTCGCAGGTGCGCAGATCGCCGACAAGAAAACGCTCACCTTGCAGGGCGCGGAGCAAGTCATCGCCGCAGCGAAAGCCGAGGCGCAACGGGTGCAGGCGCCGGGCGGAGTCGTCGCAGTCGTGGACGATGGCGGCAACCTCATGGCACTGGAGCGATTGGACGGCACATTTTCTGCGGGCGCGAATGTCTCAATCGGCAAAGCCAAAACCGCTGTGATGTTCAAGAAGCCGACGCGCTTTTTTGAAGAACTGATTAATTCCAGCGGCAAAGGTCGCACGGTAATGACAGCGCTCGAAAACTTTACGCCTCTGATCGGAGGCATCCCCATTGTCGTGGACGGCCAGATTGTCGGCGGCGTTGGCGTGAGCGGCGCTGCTAGTGCCGACCAAGATGAACAACTGGCGATCGCCGGCTCGAAAGCATTCGAATCCGGCACCATGAGCGAGGCTGCGCCTGCAGTGTCCTACTGGGAGAAAAGCAAAGTGGACGAAGCCTTCTCCAAGGGCACGGTGCTGTTCGACGGAAGCGACGGCCGCAATTACATGGTCCACGCCAGCCGACGTGAGAAGCCCGGTCAGGCCGAAATTCATGCCAAAGATGCCGACGTGATCTATGTGTTGCAGGGATCGGCAACTTTCATCACCGGTGGTGAAGCTGTCGACGCCAAAATCACTGAACCCAACGAACTGCGGGGCAGCAGCATCAAGGGCGGGGAGACACGGAAGATTGCCAAGGGCGACGTCATCATCGTGCCTCACGGTGTGCCGCACCAGTTTTTGGAAGTTACCGATCCGTTCCTCTACTTCGTTGTGAAGGTTCGGTAAGCGAGAGCGATATGACAAGCAGACGGCAAACATGGCGCTTTGCGGCGCTGTTGGCAACAATTCTGTCCCTCACGAGTTTCAGGGTGGAAGGCCAGAGCGTCCAGGATCCTCCTTTCGGTCGCCCGGACGCAGTGGTCGACCTGGCTTCCCGTGAAGGAGTGCAAGTAGTGAAGGGCCAGTGGCGCTACCACGACGTAAAGATCGTGGACGCCGACTCGCGTGCTGTCGGTCCCGACCTGAAGCCGAGCGGTGCACCGATCACGACGTATGACTACACTCCTCATGCCGGCCCCGCAGACTTCGATGATTCTCAATGGGAAGCCATCGATGCCACGACTCTCGACCAGCGCCGCTCCACGGCCAAGGTTTGCTTCAGCTGGTACCGGATTAACGTCACGATTCCGGAAAAGGTCAGCAACTTCAGCACTGCAGGTTCGACCGTCGCTTTTGAAATCGTGATCGACGACTATGCCGAGGTCTGGGTTAACGGCAAATTGCCGCGGGTCTTGGGACAGCCTGGCGGCCCCGTGATTAAAGGATTCAATGCTCCCAATCGCGTGATCCTCACGCGAAACGCCCAGCCCGGCCAGCAGATTCAGCTTGCTGTGTTCGGCATCAACGGACCAATCTCCTACAGCCCCGAGAACTTCATCTGGGCCAAGTCGGCGACCCTGGACTTCTACAAGTCCCCCAAGGTGGCGATCAGCGAGAGTCTGGCGCAGGTCACCAAGAAAGATGCCGCACTGGACGACATCGTTCCAGCGAACGCCAAGATCGAGAAACTTGCGGGCGGATTTTTGTTCACAGAGGGCCCGATCTGGGTGCCGCGCTCGGAAGAAACCGACGGCTATCTCCTCTTCAGCGACCCCAACAATAACCTCATCTACCGTTGGACCCAGGATGGACAGCTCTCGATCTTCATGACAAAGTCCGGTTATCGCGGTATGGACATTTGCGAATACAGTCAGCCCGGCTCGAACGGTCTCACGCTCGACAGGCAGGGACGGCTCACCATCAACCAGCACGGCAACCGTCGCGTGGTTCGCCTGGAGAAGAACGGCCAGCTTACGGTACTGGCTGACCGCTATGAAGGAAAGCGGCTCAACAGTCCCAACGATCTGGTTTACAAGTCGGACGGAGCGTTGTATTTCACCGATCCTCCATTTGGACTGCCGAAGTTCTTCGATGATCCGCGGAAAGAGTTGCCCTATAGCGGGGTCTTTCGCGTGTCTCCCGACGGCAAGACTATCCAGCTGGTAACCAAGGAGCTTACCGGCCCGAACGGCCTCGCGTTCTCGCCCGACGAGAAATACTTCTACGTGGACAACTGGGAGGACAAAAGAAAGGTCATCCTGCGGTACGAAGTGGACCCGGATGGAACGCTGTCGAACGGCAAAGTTTTCTTCGATATGACTTCGGCTGAGGGAGAAGACGCCCTCGACGGGATGAAAGTAGATCAGAGAGGCAATCTCTACGTATCGGGTCCCGGTGGAGTGTGGATCCTCTCGCCAGATGGCAAGCACTTAGGGACGATTGCCGGCCCGGAGCATCCGCATAATTTTGCCTGGGGCGACGACGACGGCAAGGCACTCTATCTTTGCGCACAAACCGGTCTATACCGAATCCGGCTCAAGATTCCGGGTATTCGTCCGTGAGTTGCGCGGAGTGAGATAATAGCCAACCGAGGGCACCTGGGGTTGCAGAAAGCCGATTGGACAGACTTTCGTCTTGAAATTCCCCGCATCTCGCAGGTTTGAGTACGTCTTATTCAGGGGGAGCTGAGTGACTGTCTCCGATCACGATCGGAAACGTCTGGAGGCGCTCGAGCTGGAGCTGCGTGCCAGCGAAGAGCTTAAGAGCCGGCTCATCGCCTGCAGCCGGGACTGCATCAAGGTTCTCGACCTGGAGGGCCGCCTCTTATTCATGAACGAAGGTGGAATGCAGGTACTGGAGATCTGCGACCTCGGCCCCTTCGTGAATGGTTTCTGGCTTGACTTTTGGGAAGGCGCAGATCGCGAAGCCGCTCAGACCGCGCTGCAAGTGGCAAAAGACGGCGGCACAGGCCGCTTCGTAGGTTATTTCGAAACGCGCATCTCGCGCCAACCCAGATGGTGGGACGTTGCGGTAAGCCCCATCTTGGACGCCAGCGGTAAACCGGAACGCCTGTTGGCACTCTCACGCGACGTTACTGAACACAGGAAAAACGAAATTGCCTTGCGTGAGGCCATTCAATTCAATCGAGAGATCATTGAGGACGCCGCCGAGGGCATTATCGTTTATGACTCCGAGTTGCGCTACCGACTCTTCAATCCCGTCATGGAGCGCCTCACTGGCAAGCGCTCGCAGGAAGTGCTCGGCAGGGTTGCGACAGAAGTGTTCCCCAGATTGATCCCGAGCGGCATAGAAGCCGGTTTGAAGCGCGCGTTGCAGGGAGAATCTGTCCACATGGAGGATGTTTTAATACCGAAACATTCTGCGGATGGGGCGGACCTGTGGGAGTCCTGCACTTTTGCTCCTCACCGCGACGCCCAAGGAAATGTGATCGGTGTTGTAGGCCTGGTGCGCGACGTCACCGAGCGCCATATAGCAGAGGAAACGTTTCGTTCGATTGTAGTGGGTACCGCGACCTCAACGGGCGCGGATTTCTTTCCGAATCTGGTTCGGACGCTGGCGGCAGGGCTGCAGGCGCGCTACGCCTACGCCACCGCGTGTGAAGACGCGAAGCATGCCAAAGGACTGGCTTTCTGGGATGGAGAGCAGTTCGGGCCATACTGGGAATTTGACGTGACCGATACACCGTGCATGAAAGTGACTCAGGGCGAAGTGTGCCACTATCGGGACGGACTCCAGCAACTCTTTCCCCACGAGGCCTTCCTGGCCCAGATTAATGCCCATAGCTACCTCGGTGTGCCCATGCTGGATATCAGCGGCAAAGTTCTCGGCCACATTGCAATCTTTGATGTGAAGCCGATGGAACTGGACCAGAAGGCCATCGATGTGGTCAAGATCTTTGCCAGCCGGGCAGCGGCTGAACTGAAACGCCAGCGCGCCGAGACAGAATTGCATGGGGCTCTTCAGCAAGTTCGGGCGCTGCAAAAGAGACTCGAAGCTGAGAACGTCTATTTGCAGGAGGAAATCAGCAGGGAGCACAACTTCGAAGAGATTGTGGGGAACAGCCGTGCAATCTTGGAGGTGTTGGAGCGAGTGGAGACAGTGGCGCCAACAGACTCCACGGTACTGATCACGGGAGAAACCGGATGTGGTAAGGAGCTGATTGCTCGTGCGATCCACAGCCATAGCTTGCGCAAACACCGTCCGTTGGTGAAATTGAATTGTGGGGCAATCCCAACTGGATTGGTCGAGAGCGAACTGTTTGGGCACATGAAAGGTGCATTCACCGGCGCGTTGGAACGAAGAACCGGCCGGTTTGAACTCGCGGACGGTGGGACTCTGTTCCTGGATGAAGTCAGCGAGCTTCCGCCCGATACTCAAGTGAAGCTGCTGCGGGTTCTCCAGGAGCATGAGTTTGAGCCGCTGGGCAGTAGCCGCACGGTGCGTGTAAACGTCCGCATCATCGCGGCCAGCAATCGTGACCTCGAAAAAGCAGTGCAGGAAGGCCGATTCCGCGCCGATCTCTACTATCGTCTTAACGTTCTTCCCATCGTGCTACCGCCGCTCCGCCAGCGCCGGTCCGATATTCCACTCCTCGCCGCTTTCTTTGTGGAGCGATTTGCAAGGCAGTTCGGCAAACAAGTCACTGGCATCGCGCAAGATACGATGGGCCTCCTCTCTCAGTATGATTGGCCAGGAAACATTCGCGAACTGCAGAACGTAATCGAGCGCGCCGTAGTCCTGTCGCGAGGTCCAATCTTAAAGCTTGGCCCCGACCTTCTGCCCGCGACGAGCGCTGGAGGGACATCCGAAGCGGATGTTCCATGGTTGGATCTGGGCCGCCACAAGTCGGAGGCGGCTGTCAACAATGCTTCGTCACTGGAACAGGTTGAGAGGCGTCATATCCTGAGCGTTCTGCAAGAGACAGACTGGGTGATCGAGGGCGAACATGGGGCGGCGAAAATTCTCGATCTGCATCCCAACACTCTGCGAAGCCGGATGAAGAAACTCGAGATCAAGCGTTCGCCCCTAAAATCTGATCAGCCGGCCACGAAATCTCGTGGCCACGAAGCCATAACGAACTGACCCACGAGAGTTCGTGGCTTCTTCCGCAAACCATCCCCTCAACGAATCACTAAGGCCTTCATAATCAATAGCATAGCTTTTGCCTCCTGTTTCTCTCGGATGGTCTTGCTCCTGCTTTAGCAAAGGCGTCTTCGGAGGAAAGCTAGCAGTGCTCAAGATTTCAATCATCAGCGATTCGGATCAAGCGATCCAGTTCCAACTGGAAGGCAACCTCGCGGGCCCTTGGGTCGAAGAGCTACGAAGCCTCAGTGATGAAGCCCTCTCGCACCAGAAAACCGTGAGTCTCGATCTCAAAAAAGTAAGGTTCGTCGATCCGCACGGAGTCACCCTCCTGCGTGATCTCGCGCGAAGACAAGTGTCCCAAGTCAATTGCTCTCCATTCGTAAGCCAGCAACTGAAGGAGGCCGCGCAATGATGGCCACGATCAGCGGAACAGAGTTGTTATCTCAGAACCAGAAGACACTCAGCGGATCTTCTTCTAGGCCGGAGCTTCGGTGCAGCGCGTCCGAATCCCATCTGATCCGGTGTGTTAACCAGGGCAACGCCGAGGCATTTTATGAACTGGTTCGCCCGTACGAGCGCGCTGTCTTTCTGGCTGCCCTCTCGATTGTCAAGAACGACGCAGATGCAGAAGAGGTGGCACAAGAATCGGTTCTCAAGGCGTTCAAAGGCCTATCCCGTTTTCGCCAAGAATCAAAGTTCAGCACGTGGCTGATCCAGATCACTATCAATGAAGCCCGGATGAAGTCGCGCAAGAACAGGCACCACTTATATGAATCCATGGACGAGGGGCAGCAAAACGAAGAGGGCGACTATATCCCAAAGGATTTCGCGGATTGGCGGGAAATCCCATCAGAGGCGCTGGAGCAGCGCGAGCTTCGTGAGGCACTCACCAAAGCTCTCGAATCTCTTCCCGAGAAATACCGCACAGTACTGATCCTGCGGGACGTGCAGCACCTCAGTATCAACGAGACCGCAAACGCCCTCGGTCTCACAGAAGCAAACGTGAAGACCAGACTGTCCAGGGCTCGGCTGCAGATGCGAGATGCGTTGGCGCCTGGCTTCGATGGGGCTTGGAGTCGAGGCAGAACCTACGAAAAAGTCCGACCGTTCTGATGCAATGCGGCCCGGATGAAAGTTATGTCCGCCGCATTCTCGGCTATGCCTTCCTGGCACCCGACATCGTGGAATCCATTCTTGACGAACGACAGCCGCACGACTTGACTTTTGAGAAACTGAGAGGAAAATTGCCGATGAGTTGGGCCGAACAGCGCAGCACGATCCTTCGATCTGAATCAGCCGTCCACCAAACTGACTTTTCGAGACTTCGAGAATTCTCTGTTCCTGCGTCCAAAGTCCCTGATAGTTCCCTGATCTTTCCCCGTTAGATCCCTGTTCCGATTCGCGCGCTTGAGTGCTGCATGTCGCTGAAAACGAGGGAGTTCGGGGATTGGAGGGTCGAGGTTTGGGGCTGAAGATCAGCAAATTCCCTGTATTTTCCCCTTGGAATTTAGCGGAGACGAGTTCGCAGCTGACTCCGTGCTCCGCCATGTAGTCTGGACTGTCAAGAATCCCCTATTAACGGGCCGCAGAATACCTGCATAGTGTCGCTGCTGAGGGCTGGGAAATCGAAGCCAGTTAGCCTAATATACTGCCCACCACGAAGACTGGGAATCCGCGCTGAACGTCCCTTATGGCGACCATTGCCGCAAATGCCGAGACTGACCTTGGGTATGCGGGCCGTGTGGCCGGACCGTGCGTCTTCGTGCTGTTCGGAGCCGCCGGCGATCTAACCAAGCGCAAGCTGATTCCTGCCCTATTCAACCTGGTGCGGGCGAAATTGCTGCCGGACAACTTTGCGATTCTGGGCGTTTCCGTGGACGACCTCAGCCCGGATGCGTTTCGCAACCAGGTCAGCGAATTCCTTCCTGCCCGCGATGGGATTGCCGAACAACTGGACTGGCTGCGGCAGCGTCTCTTCTACGAACGCGGGGATTTTGGCGATCCCGACACGTTTGCGAAGCTGCGAGATCGCCTCACCGGAATCGATGCGGAGCGGCATACCGGCGGGAACTACCTGTTTTACATGGCCACTGCGCCCAAGTTCTTCGCGCAGATTGTCCAGCAACTGGGAAGAGCCGGATTATCAAAGGAAGAGAACGGATGCTGGCGGCGGGTTGTGATCGAGAAACCCTTCGGCCAGGATCTGGAGTCTGCGAAGGCCTTGAACCGCGACATCAAAAGCGTGCTGCAGGAAAGCCAGATCTACCGCATTGACCACTACCTCGGCAAAGAAACTGTGCAAAACATCATGGTCTTCCGTTTTGACAACGCGATTTTCGAACCCATCTGGAATCGCCGCTACATTGATCATGTCCAGATCACGAATGCCGAGACCGTGGGCGTAGAGCGCCGCGGCGCCTATTTCGATAATGCCGGGACCCTCCGCGACATGGTGCCCAATCACGTCATGCAGCTGCTCAGCCTGACGGCGATGGAGTCTCCCGTATCGTTTAGCGCCGACGCCGTGCGCAACGAGCAGGCCAAAGTCCTGCATTCGCTGCAGCCGTTGAACTCCGAAGACGTTTTGCAGCATAGCGTGCGCGGCCAATATGGCGAGGGAATGGTGGGCGAGGAAAAAGTCCCAAGTTACCGGTCGGAGCCAGGGGTTTCTCCCGAATCGCGAACCGAGACGTTCGCGGCTCTCCGGCTCAACATTGATAATTGGCGCTGGGCGGGGGTTCCGTTCTACCTGCGCACCGGCAAGCGGCTGGCGAAACGTCATACCGAGATTGCCATTCAGTTCCGGCGTATGCCGTTTGAGCTGTTTCGCAACGCTCCCTTTCACAAGCTGCACACCAATACGCTGGTCATCCAGATTCAGCCGACGGAAGGCATCTCGCTCAGCTTCGGCGCCAAGATCCCCGGCCCGCTGCTCCGCGTCGGCTCGGTGGATATGAGCTTCGAATATTCCCAGTATTTTGGCGCCGACGCCTACACGGGCTACGAGGTGCTGCTCTACGACTGTATGCTGGGCGATGCGACCTTGTTCCAGCGCGCGGACATGGTCGAGGCGGGATGGAGCGTGATTGACCCGATTCTCGATGTGTGGCGCGCCCTGCCGCCGCGCAAGTTTCCAAATTACGCCTCGGGTACATGGGGCCCGGCCGATTCGGATCAATTGATGGCAAGTGACGACCGCGAATGGAGGAGGATAGAGCCATGATTCTGGCGGGAGAAATCGGCGCAACGCGTACCCGGCTGGCGGCCTTTGAAACCGAGGGCTCGCGCCTGCAGTGCGTAGTGGAAAAAACATATCCCAGCCAGGAACATGCCAGCCTGGGAGAAATCCTTCCTCAGTTCATTCGAAGCGAAGGGATCCCAGTCCAACGTGCCTGCTTCGGAGTCGCCGGTCCGGTGAGAGCAGGGCGCAGCAAGATTTCCAATCTGCCGTGGACTGTGGATTCCGTGGAACTTGCGAAGCAGCTCAAGCTCAGCTCCGTCGGTCTGCTGAACGACCTGGAGGCCTACGCTTACGGAATTGACGCGTTGGAATCGAAGGACTTCATCACCCTGAGTGAAGGCTCGGAAGATGCCGAGGGCAACCGCGCCGTGATCTCGGCAAAAACCGGCCTCGGCGTCGCCGGTCTTTACTGGGACGGATTCCGTCATCATCCCTTTGCCTGCGAAGGCGGCCACGCCGATTTTGCGCCTCGGGATGCGCTGCAGGCCGAACTGCTGGCCTATCTGCAGAAGAAATTCGGCCACATCAGCTGTGAGCGGATTCTATCCGGGCCGGGAATCCGGAACATCTATGAATTTCTGCGTGACACGCACAAGGCCGAGGAGCCGCAATGGCTGCGCGATGAGCTCAGCGCGGCAGCCGATCCCTCGCCGGTGATCTCGCGGTTGGCGCTCCAAGGCAAAGCTGCCATCTGCGAGCAAACGTTGGGCATTTTTGTCAGCGTATTCGGGGCCGAAACCGGGAACTGCGCCCTGCGCTATATGACCATGGGCGGCATTTTCATTGGCGGAACGATTGCCGCAAAGATTGCGCCCAAAATGAAAGACCCGACGTTCCTACAGGCATTTCTGGCCAAGGGCCGCATGGAAGTCCTGCTGAAAGACATGCCGATCAAGATCATTGCGAACGACGATTGCGGCCTGATCGGCGCCGCACGTTACACGCTCGTGCAGAAAGCGTTCCGAACCGCGGGCCGCGCGGCAGACTGAGACGCCCACGCGGCACCGGAGTGCTGGGCCGCGCGGCGCCCTCACGGATTCGATCTCATGTCGCTGGACGTCCCGCCCGCCGCCGGTGCGTAGCACTTGAGCGTGTAGTCCATCACCATGCGATCTGCGCTGAAACGCCAGCCCAGGGTGCGGATCGCCCGCTTCATGCGTTTGATCCACCCGCGTGGCAGGCCGTCGCGGTCGCGCTGGTAGTACTGCGGGATGACTTCGTCGCGCAGCGTTCGCATCAGGTCCTCCCCGTCGCGAGTGTCGTGAACGCCAGCGCTGGAATGAGTTCTGCCGGTTCCGATAGCGAATCCATTCAGGCCGTCATAAGCTTCGGCCCACCATCCGTCCAGAATCGAAAGATTGAGGCCGCCATTCAGCACCACCTTCTGGCCGCTGGTGCCCGAAGCCTCCTGCAACCGGCGCGGATTGTTGAGCCACACGTCCACGCCCTGCACAAAGTGGCGGCCGACGTTGATGTCGTAGTCCTCCACAAAAACGAACTTGTCGCGAAACTGCGGATCGCGCATCAGGTTGGCGATCTGCTGCAAGACGCGCTTGCCGGGTTCGTCCAGCGGGTGGGCTTTGCCGGCAAAAACAAACTGCACGGGACGGTTTGGATCGTTCACCATCGAGGCCAGACGTTCGATATCGGCCAGGATGAGATTGGCCCTCTTGTAAGTGGCGAAACGGCGCGCAAAGCCAATGGTGAGCGCATCCGGACTCAAAACGCCATCCAGGCGGCTCAACACCTCAGTCGATTCTCCGCGGCGCACGGCTTGTTCCACCGCGCTCCGGCGGACAAATTCGATGAGTTGCGATTTCAGGTTTAAGTGCGTTTCCCAAAGCTCGCCGTCGTCCACGTTGTCAATCCCGAGCCAGGTTTTCGCTTCGCTGCTGCGCTGTTGCCATCCAGTACCCAGATGCCGGTCGTAGAGGCGGAACATTTGCGGCGCCAGCCAGGACGGAACGTGCACTCCGTTGGTGATGTGGCCGATGGGGACATCATCTTCTGCCTTGCCCTGGAAAAGTCCGGTCCACATGGCGCGGGAAACTTCGGCGTGCAGCGAGGAGACTGCATTCGCGCGACGCGAGAGCCGCAGCGCCAGTACCGTCATGCAGAATAACTCGTCCGCATTGGCTGGATTTTCGCGGCCCAGGCCCAGCAGTCTTTCCCGGGGCAGGCCGAGCGCCTCGCGCAAGGGCCCGATATGCTCTTCCACCAGGCCGGCGTCGAAGCGGTCGTGACCGGCGGGCACTGGAGTGTGCGTGGTGAACACCACTTCGCGCGACACGCGCGGAACCGCCGCGTCAAATCCGATGCCTTCATCCTCCATCCGCATGCGAATGGCCTCCAGCACCGCGAACGCGCTGTGGCCTTCGTTGAGGTGGAGCACGCCGGGCGAAATTCCGAGGGCTCGCAGAGCGCGCAAACCACCCACGCCCAGCAGCAACTCCTGGCGAATGCGAATCCGCAGATCCCCGCCATACAACCGCGACGTCAGTTCGCGGTCCTCTGGGGCATTCCCTTCCACATCCGAGTCGAGCAGCAGCAGGTCGCGGCGTCCGACTTTGACCCGCCAGACCTTGGCCTGGATGCGCCCGCTGCGCGTCTCGATTTCCACTCCCACCGGGCGGCCGTCCTTGCCGATCGCCACCTCCATTGGCAGTTGGTTCACGTCGGTTTCCAGATACTCTTCCCGCTGCCATCCATCCAGATCAAGGTGCTGCCGGAAGTAGCCCTGGCCGTAGAACAAGCCAATCCCTACCAGGGGAATGTCCAGGTCGGAAGCGCTCTTGATGTGATCCCCGGCCAGGACGCCGAGGCCGCCCGAATACACCGGTAGAGACTCGTGCAGGCCGAACTCGGCCGAGAAATATGCGACCGGGTGCGGCCGCAGCACGCCGGCGTGCCGGGCTCCCCAGGTTCGGTCCGCCTCCAGATATTCCAGCAACCGGCGGTAAGCGTAATTGACCCGGCTGTGAAGCATGACTTCGCCAGCCCGGATCTCCAGTCTTGCCAACGGGATTTCGCCCAGCAGCGTAATTGGATTGTGGTTGAGTTCGCCCCAGCGGGTCGGATCGAGGTCCATGAACAAGCTGGAAGAGTTGTGGTCCCAGCTCCACCACAGGTTGCGCGCCAGGGCCCACAGCCGCTCCTGCAGCGGCGCGATAAAACGGTCCAGAGTGCGGGCCTCGCTCACCACTGGAGCCACCTGAGTCGCAGCCTCGCTTAGCATGCCAATTTCGTCCTGGCTGAAGACGCGGGCCTCGATGGTCTGAACCACCAGGACTCCCTGCAAGACTCCCCGGTCAATGAGGGGCACGCCCAGGAAAGACTGATACGCTTCTTCGCCAGCTTCCCGAAAGTACTTAAAGCGCGGGTGATTCTTTACCTGGCTGACGGAAACCGGCTGCAGCTGTTCAGCCACTAGGCCGGTCAGCCCCTCATGCACCGCCATGCGCAAATTGCCGATGGACTCGCGGCGAAGTCCAACCGTCGCCGCCAGCACCAGGTGGGCGCGGTCGGGTTCGAGCAGGTACGCCGAGCACACATCGGTTCGAAAGCGCTTGGCGATCAGGGCCACCACATTCATCAGGGTCTCGGCTGGCTGTGCGCCGTCGACTCCCAGTTTTCCAATCTCCTCCAAGCTCAGTACAACATTGGTTTCGCGCGGACGCGCCTGTTGATCCATTTCTTCAGCAACCTCGTTCAATCGGTCCAATGATTTCGCCAGCCTCCCTAGGGCTCTCCGGATTCGATTCGTCTAATCTATTTACTTTACTATCCATCATGTCATAGTCGGCAATTTCTGGGCGAACCTGATTTGTGGATGTGCCAAAGTTGAAAAAGGCGCTTTGCGCACGGGCGCCAGAAGGAGTAAAATCACCGCCATCCCAGCCTCGCCAAACCGAGACGGATTCAACAGTTCGGCCCGGTAGGCGTGTTATTGTGCTCATGCCGCCGCGATTGGCGGAAGATGCTCCGGAGTGTTGCATATCACCCGAGGCATGGAGTCACCAAATGAGAGGGAATGCTGCTTGTTTCTTAGGTTTTGGTGCTGGCCTGGCAGGGCTGGTCCTGTTGGCGTGCGTACTGGCCGGTCAGGCGGCGAGTCCTTTTGAAGGTGGATACCCCACCGACTGGAGCCACCAGCATCTGATTTTCTCGCAGCCTGCGACCCCTGAACAGTCCGCGCGCGCGGCGGCCGATCCCCGGTATTGGCAGCAGTACTATCGCAGGAATTTCGCGCGCGTCGTGCAAGATCAGACAGATTCCGCCGATAACAGGCCCGTCCTTGCCGCCGTGCGCAGACCCGGCAGTCAGAAAATCCACCGGGACTGGTCAGAGAATCTGGGCAGCAGCGCCACTACCCGCGCTGGAATTTTTCCCGCGAAGTTCTCTTTCAGGATCACCACCGCGAACTGCGCCAGCACCAACCCGCCGGATTATGTAGTGTTCAGTACCGGCGAGCCGGGATCGGGTATCCAGGCTAACATCGTCGCCTACGACAATCTCTACTCGGGTTGTACTGGATCGGTGCCCTCAGTGTATTGGGCTTACAACACCGGCACCGGCGCCAAGATTCTGACGTCTCCCGTCATCTCCGGGGACGGGACGCAAGTGGCATTTGTGCAAACCAGCGGCGGGGCGGCGGTTCTGGTTATTTTGAGATGGGCGGCTTCGAATACGGAGAACGTAACTTCCCCGCTGACCCTGACGTCAGTTGCCAACAATGCCTATTACGGCTGCACTGCGCCGTGCATGACCGAGGTTGCCCTGACCAACGGCAGCACGCCGGTGGACGACACCACCTCTTCGGTCTTTCCTGACTACACGCACGACATCATCTGGGTCGGCGGAGCGGGTGGCTGGCTGCACAAAATTACCGGCGTATTTCGCGGCATTCCGACCGAAGTCACCAGCAATGGATATCCCGTTCAGGTCAATCCCGGGTCCCCGACTGCGCTCACCAGCCCGGTCTACGATTACTCTTCTGGAAATGTGTTTGTTGGAGATGCGGGCGGGTTTCTGTACCGCATCGTCCCGTCGTCTCCACCTGTTGTGACCAAGTCCGGGCAGTTAGGGTTTGGCCCTGGCTTCGTTTCGGCGCCAGTCGTGGACTCGACAGCCGGCAAGGTCTACGCCTTCGCCTCGAGCGACGGCACGGCGGCCTGCCCTGGACCCAATCCGTGCACCGCCGTTTTTCAGCTCGCTACAGGTTTTGGAGGTGGCTCCGTAGGAGCGAAAGTGACGGTGGGCTCATCTGCCGCCACGCCCAGCCCGATGTATCTGGGCGCTTTCGACAACGCTTATTTGATTTCGGCTGCCCCGCCGACCGGGACCCTCTACGTATGCGGAAACACCGGCGGTGCGCCGACTTTGTACCGGATTCCGATTAACGCCAACATCATGGCTGCGAGTACGGCCGGGCCTGTGCTCGCCAGCGCTGGTACGGGTTGCTCCCCGGTCATTGATTTCACCAATCCGAATGCAGCAGCGGGAGCAACCGAGTGGTTGTTCGCCAGCGTGCAGGCCAGCGGGTCAGGGAACAGTTGTGTCTCTGGCGGCTGCGTCATGAATTTCAAAGACCCGGCGTGGACGCCAAACACGAACTACGCGGTGGGGCAGCAGGTTTTGGATACCCATTTTCAGGTTCAGACGGTGCGAACCGCGGGATTGTCTGGGCTGGCGACACCTGCCTGGGCGGTCATTGCCGGCAACACTACCGTGGATAACACTGTGCGCTGGCTGAACCAGGGAACCCAGACGGCCTTCCATGCGGCTTGGCAGCCCCTCACTGCGTATGCTCTTCACGCTGAGGTTCTGGACACCAACGGCAACATCGAGGTAGTGACCACTGCGGGCACGTCTAAAGCCGGAGCCCATCCGATCTGGCCGGCGAACCCGAACGGCACCGTCCTCGATGGCACGGTCCGCTGGCGGAACGTGGGAGCGGTGGCCACGGTCAGCCTCGCCGCTGCAGGCGGCACCAGCGGGATCATTATTGATAATACTGTGGTAACCGGTCCGCCGACGGGTGGTTCGCAGGTCTATTTCGTCACCCAAAGCAACCAGACCTGCGCCACCGGGGGCACGGGCGGTTGTGCCGTCCAGGCTTCCCAATCGGCATTACAATAGACAGATTCTGACAGGTTCCTCCTATGGCTAAGAATGATGCATTGCAGAACTCGCCGGATACTCCGGCCGCCAAGAAACCCTACGAAAAACCCTCGTTTCGCTTTGAGCAGGTGTTCGTGACCACTGCCCTTTCGTGCGGGAAGATCAGCGGGACCGGCGGTCCCTGCCTTGCGGCCGGCAAAGTGTCATGACCACATGCGCAGCACCTTGGGACGGGCATTCCCTGAAGTGTGCTTTGGCAGCCGAGGTGTTGAGCTCGTCCGGTGGTTTACGACTGCAAGTAACAGGCTGGAGCATGTTCCCCGCGATCTTGCCCGGCGACACACTCCTGATTCACGGTGTGGACCGAAACGCGGTTTCCCCGGGAGAGATCCTCTTGTTTCGCCGCGACCGCCGATTGTTCGTGCATCGGGTAGTAAGCAAGGACGGACCCGGAGCGTCAGAGGTCCTGACTCAGGGAGATGCCATGCGTGCTCCAGATCCGCCTGTGCCTGAAAGTGACGTACTGGGAACAGTTTCGTTCATTGTGCGGGAAGGAAAGCTTATCAAGCCCGAACGCACTCTGCGATTCCCAGGGCGCATGGCCGCTAACTTGTTTCGGCGTTCAGAATTTGCTGCCCGTGTCGTTGTGGGCGTACACGGCAGGCTTCAAAGTAGATAAACGAGCTTTCACTTGCCAGAACTGACCGCTGAAGTCGAGCGCCTGAGCCTCGTCATCGAAATCGGGGGGATGCCCGTCCGCGTCCATACGACCGATCCGGCTTTTCTGAAGCTGTTGCAGGATCGCTACGCGGGCTTCCTCGGATCTTCCCAAGACCCTGAGATTGATTTCGACATGGATCTGATTCCACCCTCGGGCAGCGATCCCGAGGCTGACGTGCGCGTGACCCGGCGATCCAGCCACTGGCTGCTCGAGCGCGGAGACTTCTGCGCCGAGTGGGACCCGTCGTCGCGCCGTGGCTGGATTCGCCAGTCGGCGAACCCTTACGGCATTGACGCTGTGCTGCGCATTGTGCACACGCTGGTGCTGGCGCGCCAGGGAGGCATGCTGCTGCATTCGGCCAGCGTGATCCGCAATGGGAAAGCGTTTCTTTTCGCAGGAATCTCCGGCGCGGGCAAGACAACCATCTCCCGGCTGGCACCTCCCGACGCTACGCTTTTGACCGACGAGATCTCTTACGTTCGGAAGGGCGGCGGCAAGGAGGGCGGCTACACGGCGTTCGGTACTCCATTCACCGGGGAACTGGCCAGGCTGGGCGAGAATGTTTCTGCGCCGGTGGCAGCCTTGTATCTGCTGAGACATGGAGCCGAAAACAGGATTGATCCCGTCCCGGCGGGCGAAGCGGCCCGGTCGCTTCTGGCCAACGTCTTGTTTTTTGCGGAAGATGAGCAGCTGGTGCAGGCGGCTTTTCATGCCGCTTTCGAATTCGTGAGCAAGGTCCCGGTTTCCCGGCTGACTTTTCTGCCCGATTCACGAGTGTGGGAGTTGATTCGATGAGCAGGCTTTTTCTGGCGCGGAATCCCCGCGTGGCAGCTCGCAGTCTTGACGGCGAGATGATGATCATGTCGGGCCGCGACTCCACCTTATTTACCCTCAACCGGACTGCCACCATTCTCTGGCAGGCGGCCGACGGCCGCACCCCGCTGGACGAGATCGTGCAAAGCCGCATTTGCGCAGAATTTGACGTGGGGCCTGCCGAGGCCCTGCAAGACGCCGAGGCCCTGGCCCGCGACCTGGCCAGCCACGAGATTCTGCTGGTTTCAGAACAGCCGATAGCAGCCGCCAACTCGCCTGCTGAGAGAAGCCGATGAGCAACCTGCTGGTCGAAATGACGGAGAAGGCCCAGGCGCTCGGCGTTCCGATGAGCGTTCAGCTCGATCTGACGTATCGCTGCAACGAGCGCTGCGTTCACTGCTATCTCGACCACGACGATCACGGCGAGATGACGACCGAGGAAATCAAGCATCTGCTCGACGAAATGGCGGAGGCTGGCGTTTTCATCCTCACGCTCAGCGGCGGCGAGATTCTGGTGCGGAAAGACTTCTTCGAGATTCTCGAGTATGCCCGCCGGCTGATGTTCTGCGTTAAGCTCAAAACCAACGGAATCCTCATTCGCGAGCGGGAAGCCGCCCGCATCCGCGACCTCGGGGTCGAATCCATCCAGATCAGCATCTACTCGCACCGGCCCGAAGTGCACGATGCCATCACCCTGGTTCCCGGCTCGCTGCAGCGGTCTCTGGCGGCGATTCGTTTTCTCAAATCACAAGGGCTCCGGGTCATCATCGCCAACGTGTTGATGACCGAGAACATGCAGGACTACACCGGCGTCCGGGCTCTGGGCACGGAGATGGGCGTCGAATGTACGCTTGATCCGACCATTACGCCCATGATGGATGGCAATCGCTCGACTTTGAGTTTGAGCGTCGGCAACCCCGTGCTGCGGGAGGTTTTCCGTGACCCTGAGTTGGTCGGAGATGTGGACGAGTTTTGCGCGATTGCTGTCCCGGCGGGCGAGTCGGATCTGGAAGCCATGCCGTGCAGCGCCGGCCACACCGCCTGCTACGTTTCTCCGTACGGCGATCTGTTTCCCTGCGTGCAGTTTCCTCTGCCCACAGGCAATGTGAGGAAGCAGCGGTTCGAAGACATCTGGCGGCACTCGGAGCGGATGAACGAGGTACGCTCGATCCGTATTAAGGATCTGACGACCTGCACGCAGTGCAGCCACGTTTCGAATTGCACGCGCTGTCCGGGCCTGGCATTCATGGAGGGAAACATGCGCGGGCCATCGTCGGCGGACTGCGAGAAGTCGTTTGCCCGGACCGGCGTGCCATCGGCCAACATGCTGGCCAAGAAGCGTTCCGGGGCGAACCTGGTGCAGATTCGAGCTTTGCCCGATCTGGCGGCGGCAACCGCTTAGCCTCCTTTTCTGCGATTCCAACGAAATCATGCCTGGAACTGGCGCTCTTATGAGTTCCGAATGGTCCGTATTGCTGGCTGCGTGCGCTGCGTCGCCGCCGGCAGAAAAACGCAGCCGTCTCCTGGAACTTCTCGGCCATCCAGTCAACTGCCAGGCATTGATCTCACTTGCAGACCGGCATGGCACTCAGCCTCTCCTGCATCGGGCGCTTCTCAATGTTGAAGAGGCGGCTCCTCGCGACGCCATGCTCGCTCTGAAGCAGAGTTCCCAGTCAAACCTGCATAAAGCCTTATTGCTTGCGCGGGAGCTGATTCGCATTGTCGGCACGCTGTCGGCTGCCGGCCTCGAGGTCATGCCGTACAAAGGCTCCGCCCTCGCCGAACTCGTCTATGGAGACATTGCGCTGCGCCAGGCCGGAGATATTGATCTTCTGATCCGCCCGGCAGATTTCGCGCGCATTCGTGAGGTGATTCGCGAACTTGGCTACGCGCCGCACGAGCGCTTCTCCGCAGCGGAAGAGCGCGCCTATCTGAAATCGGCATACGAGTGCGCCTTCGACGGCGCCGCTGGGCGTAATTTGCTTGAGCTGCAGTGGGCCGTCTTGCCGCGATTCTATGCAGTGAATTTCGATATGGACGGTGTGTTTGGTCGCGCCGTGAACGTCAATGTCGCCGGCCGGCCGATGCGGACGCCCTCCGCCGCCGATCTGTTTCTCATTCTGTCCGTGCATGCCGCCAAGCACGTCTGGGGGAGGCTGGTGTGGTTGTGCGACATCGCGCGTCTCATGAACATGCCGGGCCTCGATTGGGGCTGGATTCGGATTGAGGCGAATGAGCTGGGGATTTTGCGAATCTTGCGGGTCACGATGTTGCTGGTGAATCGGTTGTTGGGAGCGGCCATTCCTGCCGCGGCGCGCGAGCTTGTTTCCAAAGATGGCGCTGCCGAACTCCTCACAGAGGAGATCACCAACCACATTCTCAGCGACAGAGCCTATAACGTTGAATCTGTGGCTTACTTCCGGCTGATGATGCGTCTGCGGGAAAAATCGTCAGACCGGCTGCGCTTCCTGTCGCGCTTGATCTTCACTTCAGGCCCGAGCGAATGGAAGGCGGTTCGACTCCCAGAATCTTTGTTCCCGCTGTACCGGATGGTGCGGCTCACTCGCCTGGCAGCGAGATTAGTCCGTGGTTGAGCCAACGGCGTTTGCGCCCTGAGCCACGGGATCGGAATGCACAGGACTCCAGTCTCGCAAGTACAACAGAAACATCACGGTGCCGCCGATCAGGGGCACCGCAAGCCCCGCCTTGAGCGTTACAAACCGACTCGAAGCGACTCCGACCAGCCACGGCATCAGTCCGCCGCCAAGGTTCGACAGGGTGAACATGAACGACCCGAGCCTTGACCCGTCCGGTCCGAACTGTCGCGCCAGAAGTGAGATGGTGATGGGATACACGCTCGAAAGACCCAGCCCGGCCAGGCAGCCACTCACCGCGACACCAGCCAGACCGCGCGACAAGACCAGCCCCACCATGCCCGCACAGGCCACCACCAGCCCCGTCTGCGCCAGCCGGATATCGTCAATCGTTCGTAACAGGACCGGAGCGATCCAACGGCCGAGCATCATAGAAGCATAGAAGAAGGACGGCGTCATGAGCGCCATGGCCGCCGTCAGGCTTCCCAGACTCTTGGCGTACGAGGCAATCCACAATCCAAAGCCGTTTTCCGTGCCCACATAGATGAAGAAGAGCGCCGCCACCGTGGGCAGAGCGCGCTGTTTCCAGTTGATCTTCGCCCTCTCTCTGCGCTGGCCGCTGACGGCCGGCTCAGCGATCGAAGAGGGCATCGCAGCAATCCCTGCTGCGACCAGAAGCGACACTCCAGCTACCGCCGCCAGCAGGAGAGGAATCCGCTGACTCTTCGCCGCCGCCGCCACAAGAAAGGGGCAAGCCACCGCACCCGTGCTCCAGCAGAAATTCAGCAGATTCAGTGCGGCGCTTCGCCGGTGCGGATTGACCTCCGCCACCAGCAAGTTTGCAGGTGGAACTGCCAGTCCCTGGCCTGCGCCGTAAGCGGCGACACAGAGGATTCCCAACACCTTAGACCCCGCCAGCAGCAGAGCCATGCCCATCGCAATGCTCAACAGACCGGTCTTGATCGCGAAGCGATAGCCGTGACGGGAAGCCACCACTCCCGACAGCGCTACCGCTGCCGTCGCGGCCGCGTATTGAACTGTGAACAGAGCGCCGGCCTGCGAGTAGTTCCACGACCATCGTGCCGACAAGATCGGCAGCATGGGGCCCAGAAACACGGTCGCGATGCCGATCGGCACGAACGAAGCATAGGCAGCCAGGGTGAGAGCCCTGGCGGATCGCTCGGCTGTTTCAGGGGCGGCCATCAAGACGCCCTTACGTGCGAGCGTAACGTTCGCTGTTGGGCTTCGACCCGCTCAGGGCGAAGAACAGGATATAGAGGTAGCAGATCACCGGCAGGACAAAGGCATGATGAATGCCCACATGGTCAGCGATCCAGCCTTGCGCCACAGGGATGATGGCTCCGCCCACGATTGCCATGATCATCACCCCGGACCCGTCACCGGTAAGAGGTCCGAGTTCGGCTACACCCAGCGTAAAGATGCTGGGGAACATGATCGAATTGAAGAAGCCAACTAGAATGATGCTGTACATCGCCGTGTGCCCGGTGGTCAGCATGGACATTGCGACCAGAGAGGCTGCGCAGACCGCGCAGATGGCAAGGAGATGCCCGGTTTTCATCTTTTGCAAAAGGCCTGAGCCAATGAAACGTCCGACCATGGCCCCGCCCCAGTAGAAGGCCACAAAACTGGCGGCAACCTTTTCCGTCAAGCCGCCAATTTCAGGCTGGCCGAAATAGTTCACCAGAAAGCTTCCGATGGAAACTTCGCCGCCGACATAGACGAAGATGGCGATAGCGCCAAAAATCAGGTTGGGATGCTTCCAAATCGAGTCGTTCACTTTCTCGCCGAGGTGGTGCTGCGCGTGCTCAATCTTGGGCAACTTAAAACTGCCGATCGCGATGGCGAGCAGAACCAGTGCGATGCCCAGGCCCACGTATGGCGTCTTTACAGTCGCCGCCTCGTGCAGGCGGTAAGCCTGTAATGCATCGGGCGCCAATGCGCGGATTTCCTCCATCGTCTTGGGCGCGGCGCTGAGAATGAACAAACCACCGAAGAAAGGCGCCAGGAATGTTCCCAATGAATTAAACGCCTGGGTCAGATTCAGCCGGCTCGAAGCCGTCTCTGGTTTTCCCAGCACGGTAACGTACGGATTGGCCGCCACCTGCAAACAAGTGATCCCAGCCGCCAGAACAATCAGCGCACCCAGAAACAATGGGTACGACGGCACGCTGGCCGCCGGCACAAACAAAAATGCTCCCAGCCCCATCGTCAACAGACCGACGACCATCGAGCGCTGATATCCGATCCAGTCAATGATCTTGGCCGAAGGGATCGAAAAGACAAAATACGCCCCAAAAAACGCAAACTGGATCAGCATGACCCGCGTGTAGTTCAGATCGAAAATCGGTTTGAGGTGCGGAACCAGAATGTCGTTCAGGCAGGTGAGAAAGCCCCACATGAAAAACAGGGTGGTCACCGTTGCCAGAGGGGCGGCGTAACTCTGGCCGGTTCCGGGTGCTGCTGTTGTCGTGGAGTTGTTAGGAGCTGTGATCGCCATGAATTCTCTATCTTTCTTGATGATTAGCCTAGACGGAGTTTGGCCATCATAGCATCGCTGTGGGGTGTATTTGGGTGTTTTCTTGCCTGGCAGCACCTGCGGAAATGCGGCTAGACGCTCTTAGCCTTGCCCAGGCTAAGTGGCCACTACCGCCCTGTGTGCTGCCAGTTGCTGGGAGAGGAAGTCCAGGTAAGCGTTCATGCCCTCGCCGGTCTTCGCGGAAAGGCGAAAAATCTTCATGCCGGGCCGCACCGACTGGATACTTGCCTGCGCCGTTTTCCAGTCAAACTCCACCGCGCCGGCAAGGTCATTTTTGCTCACGACGGCAATGTCGGCGCTATTGAAAATGGTCGGATATTTGAGCGGCTTGTCCTCGCCTTCCGTCACCGACATCAGCACCAGGCGCACATCCTCGCCCAGGTCATAGGAGGAGGGACAGACCAGGTTCCCCACGTTCTCGATGAACAGGAAATCCAGCTGATGCAGATTCCAATCCTGCAGCGCATTCTGCACCATCGCCGCTTCGAGATGGCACAGCGTGCCGGTAGTGATCTGCTTTACCGGAGCCTTGCTTCGCGACAGCCGTAGCGCATCGTTTTCCGTTGCCAGATCGCCGACCAGCGCGGCGACACGGTAGCGAGGCTGCAATTGGGTGAGCGTCTTTTCCAGAAAAGTGGTCTTCCCCGATCCCGGACTTGAAACCAGGCTCACCACAAACACTCCCGCAGCCCGGAACTGTTCGCGCAGGGCGCGCGCAATGATATCGTTCTGCTTCAGAACATTCCGGCGTACTTCGACCAGGCGCGGCTCGGTCATCCTCCTACCTCCTGCTCCTCGACCTCGAGCGCGAAGACTTCCAGTTCCTTGCCTTGCAGAATGTCGCGGGTGGGCGAACCGCACTCCGGACACGAGAACGATTGCACCGACGCAAGCGTCCGCCGCTCCTGGCATTGCGGACAGAACACCACCACCGGCACGTCCTCCACAATCAGGCGGGACCCCTGCAGCGCGGTATCCTGGCAAGCCATCTCGTAGGAAAACAGCAGCGCGTCCTTGACCACCCCGGAAAGCGCGCCCAGTCGGAGATGCACAGCATTCACCTGGACGCCGCGCTGCTGCGCCTCTTCCAGCGCCGTGTCCACGATGCTCATCGCGATCGAGAGTTCGTGCATGGTCGCACCGCTTCTTCCCGCTCAATGCGAGAGTTGGGCAATGAAGACCCCGTAGGGCTCCAGCGTTACAACATCGCCCTTGGCCGAAGATTTTCCGGTCGTCACGAGCGGTTTCACCGACGACATTCCGTGCCTGCTGAATTCAAAGTCCTGTTTCTGCTGAGTGCCCGACATATTCAACGTTACAAGCACCATCTGGTCCTGGTAGACGCGCATGTACGACAGCACATTCTGGTCATTCTCGTTCACCGGCACATAGCTCCCTTCCAGCAGAGCTTTATTCGTGTGCCGCAGCGCGATGACCTTCTTGTAGAACGCGAAGATCGAGTTGGGATCTTTGGCTTCGTCCGCCACGTTGTGAGTCTTGTAGCTCGGCGGCACCGGCAGCCACGGAGCCGCCTTCGAGAATCCGGCGTTCTCGCTCTCGTCCCACTGCATGGGCGTGCGCTCGCCGTCGCGGCCCTTCTCTTCGGGCCAGCCCGTCCGGCCGATGGGATCCTTCACGTCCTCTTTCCTTTTCGGATCATTGTTCTCCATGCCAAGTTCTTCGCCGTAATACAGGATGGGCGAGCCGCGGAGAGTCAGGAAGAGTGCCGCCATCAGCTTGGCGATCGCGTCATTATGTTTGCCGTCGCCATAACGGTTGTAAGCGCGAACCTTGTCATGGTTGCTCAGGACATACGTGGGCCAGCCGCCAATCGCATCCACCCCGGCAATCTGGCGCCGGAATTCCGCCGGCGACAATTTGTCCACCGTGGTAAAAAGGAAGTCCATCGGCAGTTGCAGTTCATCATTGCGCGTACCGTAGTATTCCTTCAATTCACTGATGTTCTTGGTCCACGTTTCACCGATCAGGACCGCGCCCGATTCATCGGCGGTGGTGCGCAGTTTCCTCATCACGTCGTGAATCTCGGGCAGTTTCTTGTTGTACCTTTCATCGGTATTGGGGTCACCCTGCTTGTTCTTGCCCGGAAGGACTGGATTGTCGGGCAGGTTGGGGTCTTCAAAAAGCGTGTCTACCGCGTCGAGGCGGAAACCAGATACGCCGCGCTTGTACCACCAGCGCGTCGTGTCGAGCATCGCCTTCTCGACCGCGGGATTGCGCCAGTTCAGGTCCGGCTGCGCCGTGTAGAAATAGTGGTAGTAGTACTGATTTGTCGCCGGGTCGAACTTCCACGCGGAACCGCCAAACGTCGAAATCCAATTGTTCGGAGGTTGCCCCGGCCCTTTGCCGTCGCGCCAGATATACCATTCGCGGTGCTCCGACGTGCGCGAGGATTTCGAATCCAGAAACCATTTGTGCTGGTCGGAAGTGTGATTCACGACAAAGTCGAGAATGATGCGGATTCCCCGCTTCTTGGCTTCGCTGGCCAGGTTGTCGAAATCGGCCAGCGTGCCGTACATCGGGTCAATATCTTCGTAGTCGGAAACGTCGTAGCCGAAATCCACCTGCGGCGATGGGAAACAGGGCGAGATCCAGATGGCGTCAATCCCGAGTTCCTTCAAGTAATCGAGCTTCGACGCGATCCCGTTGAGGTCGCCGACGCCATCGTTGTTGCTGTCGGCGAAACTCCGCGGGTAAATTTCATAAAACACCGCATGTTGCCACCATGCGTGGCCCTCGGCGTCTACGGCGTTGCTTGCATTCTGCCCCTGGGTGGCTGCCTGGAGAATGCAGAAAATCAGACAGATCAGAATACAAAACACTTTCCTTCGCACTCGCATTGCCTCCGTTTCGGGAGATTGGCTCGGCTACTGACCGGCAACATCCGGAAGTCCTCAGTGTAATCCTTTTGGCCCCTGCCTGCCTCGCGGGGGAGGCTGGCAATCAGGATCGGCCGAAGTGAATGACGACCGTCTGCGGCACATAGGAATCGGTCGTCCCTGCGGGCATTTGGATTTGCAACTTGCCCGCCTTCGTCAGCGCGCCGCCTTCCACGCTGGAGATCTGGCCTGCATTCCAGACTGCCAGTTCGTAGCCGGTCCCGGCCAGGCCAGACACCTGGAGCGTGAGCTGGGTTCTAGCGGGATTCCACGACTCCGAGAGCACCCGCAAGCCACGGCTCGCGGCCCCAAGAGCTGGCAGTTCGTTCGAGAGCGCCAGTCCAAAATCATTCTTTAGGTGAATGACCAGGGTGTTCTGCCCGCCGCTCACCACGAACCGCGCAGACAGGTGCTTGTCGTTGCCGCTAGGCAGCACTTTGAATGGCAGTGGCCGTCCGTTCATTTCTACGCTGACGATTTCGGTGCGCAGGCTGAAGGCAGGAGAAAAATCAACCCAGCAGTCGCCGACGCCAGTACGCGTGATCTCGAGTCCAATCATGTCCGAGGTCTTGTGATAATGGAAGTCAACTCCGACTCCACCGACCCGTACATTGTGAATCGCGAACGAGGTCCAGTCCGCCGGAACGTGCGGCGCGAGCGTGATCTGCTTCTCCTCTACGTCCGTCTGCAGGCCCAGCATGCCGCGAAGAATCGGACTCACTACCATCGCCGCCGACCAGATCTGGTGCGGCGAACTGGTGGCAAACGATTGGTAGTAGTCGCCCGAAAGAACTTCCGTAAAGTGACCGAGCGCCCCGTCAAGCCCGAGCAACGCGTTCGCCCGCAGGTTGGCATATCCGGGCAACGCGTGGTGATAGCGATATTCTCCGACCGATGCCCATCCTGTGAACAGCGGCCAGACCGCGCCGAAATGATATCCGGATCCGTCATACACCTTCGACTGCTGGGAGATAATGCGCATTCCCCAGTCGGTCTGATGATCGGCAGCTGCCAGTTGCGAGACTGTATCGTCGGCATGGTTTGCGTCGGGCAGCCCAAACCACATCGGAACGGTGGTCAGCACGCTGAGTTCCTCGGCGCGCTGGTTGTCCTGCTTCAAGGCAAAGGCATAACTCTTCTTTTCGGGCGACCAGTAAGCCTGGTCCAGCGCCGCTTCGCTCTTTTCAAACTCCGCAGTGAGCTGCTTGCTGGCAGCATCCTTGCCCAGAAGACGGGCCAAATTCGAAAGCGCTCGCAGCGCCTCAACGCCAAGCCCGGCCTGGTAGTACTCGTTCTTAACCGGAAGCAGCGGCCCGCCTTCCACCCAGCCGTGGCCGACGCCCGCATTCTGCGCGAAGCCCTGGGAATCGTAAGTCGAGCGCAGGAACTGATAGGCGCGCCAGGCGTTGTCCCATTTGTCTTTGGCAAACGCCAGGTCACCGCTCTGGGTCGCATAATCGTTCAGCGCAATGATGAACAGCGGCGTGGCGTCGGCCGAAACATAGGCGTAAGGATAGTCCTTGAACCACGGCACCAGGCTTGCACTCTGCGAAATCTCATGCGGAACTTTGCCGTCATCGCGCTGGAACTTGCTGATGAAATCGAGCGCGGTGCGCGTCGTCGCATAGTCTCCTTCGGCATTGAGGGCAAACGAAGTCCACAGAGAGTCCCTTCCAAAAAACCACGCGAATCCCGGGCGCTGGCTCGTGCCCGAGGTCCGATATCCGGCCACCAGTCCGGTTCCGAGGTAAGGATTACTGACCAGCCCCTGAACGGTACTGATTCGCGCCCAATCGTAGGACTGCTGCAGCGCGCTATCGGGGAGATCAAGACTCACAGTCCTATCGAGGTAGGCGCGGTAATAGTCTGCCGAGGCACGCATCGAATCCGCATAAGACGCCGCCAGATGCTGGTAGGTCCTGTCCGCATCTGCACGGCCTGCAGCAGAGGCCGCGATGATCAAAACTTTCCTATCTTTTCCCTTCGGTGTGACGCCAAGACGAAACGAATTCTCATCCGCCGCCGAATAGTTCGTCTGATACGCGAGCCGGGCATCGCTCGCTGTCGGAGAGCCGACCAAGGCAGCGAACTTTTTTGCTTCCTCCCCAAAGGCAAAAGCATGCAGCTTGGCGTCCCACTCGACAAACGTTCCGCCCAGTCCCGCGGGCCACTCCAGCTGAAAGTCGCTTGCGAATGCAGCTTCCACCTCCACCGGCTGCTCACTTTCAATGTCCAGCAGGATGACGGCTCCAGGTTCGTTGACGGGTACGCACAGCGTCTCGCGGACCCGGAAAGAGTCTCCGGCATAGAGGATCGACGCCGACTCCGGACGAACCGTCAGAGTGCGTGCCAGGCTCTCGGCGGGCAGGGCACGGTCGCCAACGTGGAAGGTCAGGTGGAACTCGCGGAAAATCTTTAGCGGATACACCCAGGCTTCGAATCGCCCCGTCTCGTTGCCGAACAACCCCGCGCGGGTTCCAACCACCGGAAGGAACTCCCAGCTGCGAACAGTGCGCGACAGCTCCATGGGAGGGGCGCTCTGCGCTCCCAGGGGAACTGCACATGCTAATCCGAGGCTAATCAGACAGACGGCGCAGGCGGAACGAAGAAGGCGGGGAAAGGAGGGAGAGCAAGGACATGGATTCATTGTGATCTTCTCTACCGGCAGTCTGAGATCCGGCCGGACCTTGCCAAGTCGCAGCTTGGTTGAATATAAGAAGTAAGGGGCGAATTTTAGCACGAGCCGAACCGCCCAGGTAGCGACCTCTTGTTCCCATCACGCCGTGTCTTTCTGAAATCTCTGAGCCGTTCGACGCTGATCCTTTCCCTGGAAAGCGTGCTGGAGTTGGCGCGACCGAAGTGGCTGCGGGCAAGTCCGAGCCCGCAGGAGAAGCCCGCTCCCAAGGAGCAGCCTTCGCCATCAGCCGATATAGGCGTGAGCTTCGTCAACGTGGGGCGGGAATCCGGGTTGAACGTCAAGACTATCTTCGGCGGCGAACACAAGAACAAATATCTGCTGGAAACTACCGGCTGCGGCGCGGCCTTTTACGACTACGACAATGACGGATGGCTCGATATTTTCCTGGTCAATGGCTGGCGCCTGGAGGGATTTCCGGCTGGAAGCGAGCCGATCTCGCATCTGTTCAAGAACAATCGTGACGGCACTTTCACCGACGTTACGCTCAAAGCCGGACTGACCCATACCGGCTGGGGGCAGGGCGTTTGCGTCGGCGATTACGACAACGACGGCTGGGACGACCTGTTCGTCACTTATTTCGGCAAGAACGTTCTCTATCACAACAACGGCGACGGCACCTTCACTGACGTCAGCGAGAAAGCCGGCGTCGCCAGCAACGGCAAACGCTGGAGCACCGGTTGCGCGTTCGTGGACTACGACCGCGACGGCAAACTCGATCTTTTTGTCGCGAACTACATAGATATGGACCTGGCCACAGCGCCGGTTCCCGAGTCGGGTCCTTGCCTGTACAAGGGCGTGCTCGTGGCATGTGGGCCTCCGGGCATGAACACTGGCAAGAACATTCTCTATCACAATAATGGCGATGGGACGTTCACTGACGTTTCCGGGCCCTCCGGCATCGAAGCCGCCAGCGGCACCTATGGATTGGGCGTGGTGGTCGCGGACCTCGACAACGACGGCTGGCCCGACATCTATGTGGCCAATGACTCGACCGCGGCGACGCTCTACCAGAACAAGAAGAACGGCAAGTTTGTGGATATTGCGATTGACGCCGGTTGCGCGCTGAGCCCGGATGGCAAGCCGCAAGCGGGAATGGGGGTATCCGCCGGTGACTACGATCTTGATGGCAACTTGGATCTCGTCAAAACCAACTTCGCGGGCGACACGCCCTCGCTCTATCACAACCTCGGCGGCGGCAATTTCGAAGACACTACCTTTACTGCCGGGCTCGGCGCTCACACGCAGTTTCTAAGTTGGGGTTGCGGCTTTTTCGACTTCGACAACGACGGCTGGCCTGACATCCTCATCTGCAACGGCCACGTCTATCCTGAGGTGGAGCAACTCAAGACCGAAGCGGGATACGCTCAGCGCAAACTTCTCTACCGCAATCTCCGCAACGGCCATTTTGAAGACATTTCATTTCAGGTAGGACCCGGCATCTCCGATCCGGCTCCGGCGCGGGGCGCCGCCTTCGGAGATTTCGACAACGACGGAGATGTAGATGTACTCGTGAACACCGTCAACGACTACCCCCAGCTTCTCCGTTGCGATTCCAAGCTCGACCACAACTGGATCAAAGTCCGCACCATTGGCACCAAGTCAAACCGCAGCGGAATCGGGGCCCGCATCGTGTGCCTGACCCATCCGGCGGGAGAAACCAAGCCGCATCAGCAGATTGACGAAGTCCGCAGCGGAGGCGGCTACATTTCGCAGAGTGATCTGCGCGTGCACTTTGGCCTGGGCAAGGCTGAGAAAGTGGATGTGCTCGAAGTTCACTGGCCCAGCGGGCAAGTGGACACCCTGAAGGACGTTAAGGTGAACCAGCTAATCTTCGTCAAAGAGGGAGAAGGAATCGCGCGGACGATGCAGTTCTCAGGGACTTCCAAGAAGAAATGAAACACACAGCGCCAAGGTTTCAAGGAGGGCCTCGGTGTGCCTCTGTGTCCTCTGTGGCTAACTCACGGCTTCTTCGCCACAGGCTCCGCGGGCGATCCTGAGCCTTCCTTCAAAGTTTGAATCTGATCCACGGGCGGATTGGCAAACCGCTCCGTCAACCCGCTTGGCCAGCGGATCTCGATCCATTCAATCTTGTCGGCCTTTCCAATGCCGAAATGAACTCGCATGTCATTGTTCGAGATGTAGCTCGACCCGCTGCGCACCTCATCCACTAACATCCGTGTTGCGGTTTTCACGCGAATCAGCGCGCCGATGCCGTCGCGATTCGATTTTGTTCCCACCGCATGAATCGCAACCCAATGATTGGAACTCCGAACCTGATTCACCAGCAGGCTCGGCGCAGCGTTCATATTGTTGATCACGATGGAAATCTTGCCATCGTTCCAGAGATCGCCCACCGCCAGCCCGCGAGAGGAAGCCGGCGTGGTGATGGCAGGTCCTCCGGCCGCCGAAATGTCGGTGAACGTGCCGTCGCCGTTGTTGTGAAAGAGCAGGCGCGGCTCCTTGTAGCTGCTGCCCAGATGCTGGGTATCCACCTCCGGATACACGTGGCCGTTTACCAGGATCAGATCCGGCCAGCCGTCATTGTCCATATCGAAGAACATCGTGCCCCAGCCCAGATACTGCGTGTAAAGGCCCAACCCCGCCGAGGCCGTGGCATCGGTGAACGTGCCGTCGCCGTTGTTCTTGTACAGCGTGGAAGTGTCGTCAGAAAAATTCGTCTTGAAAATGTCGAGATGGCCGTCGCCGTTGTAATCAGCCACCGTGGAGCCCATGCCCGCCTGCTCGCGTCCGTCTTCGTTGAAGGCGGCTCCGGCAGTCACGGCCACGTCGGTGAAAGTTCCATCGTGGTTGTTGCGATAGAGAATCGCGGGCGTGCTGTCGCAGGCAATGAAGATGTCGGGCCAGCCGTCCTCGTCAAAATCCACCGTAGATACGCTGAAGGCATAGTGTCCGTCGGTCTTATCCACGTGCGACTTGGCGGAAACATCTTCGAACGTGCCGTCGCCACGGTTGTGATACAGAATGTTCTTCGCACCGGCGAGGCCCCGCGGGCCGCACATGACCGGGAAGCCCTTCCACATGCACGTGGGGCGCTCTCCTGGTACCGGCGCCGAGGCCAGATCAAAGTCCACATAGTTGGCAACCACAAGATCGAGGTGCCCGTCGCGGTCGTAATCCAGAAACGCGCAGCCCGTGCCCCAGGCCTTGCCCGATCCGGCGACCCCGGCTTTCTCGGCAACCTCGGTGAAGACTCCGTTTTGGTTGTGGTAGAGCTTGTTCTTGCCGTAGTAGGTGATGTAAAGGTCTTCCCAGCCGTCATTGTCATAGTCGCCGACGCAGACGCCCTGTCCCCAGCCCGTCGAGGTCAGGCCTGCCTTAGCAGTCACGTCGGTGAAGGTCCCGTCGTGATTATTGTGATAAAGCCGGTTCGTCGGTCCCTGCCCTGTGGGAAAACCCTCGAGTTTGGTCCCGTTGACCAGGAAGATGTCCGGCCAGCCATCGTTGTCGTAGTCAAAGATGGCGACGCCGTTGCCTGTGGTCTCGATGATGTACTTCTTGGTGTCCACGCCTCCGAAGACATTTTGCGCGGTGAGGCCTGACTTTTCAGCGATGTCGGTGAAGTCGGCGATGGCAGGGGCCGAAGTCTTCGGCTGCTGTGCTCTCGCAGCTATCCCCAAAAGCAGGAATCCGACAGCAAACATGCGCCACACCGGAGGCATTACAACGGACGAAGGATTTGGAACGCGCATGGACCCCTGCTTGATGTTAGGGGCGCCCTCGGCGCAGGGTCAAGCGATGCCTACCGAACAACCGGCGCTTCGGCCACACCCAGGTAGGTGTCGGCGCCGCCATAGTAAAACAGGTAGCGGTTGTGCTGTTTCACCAGGCCTTCCACGAACACTACGTTGGGAACCTGGCCGACTTTCTCCCACTGCTTTTCCGGCGAGAAGACAGGCTCATCGCTCCGCCACAGCAGCCTCGCCGGGTCCATGCGGTCAAAGATCGCGATCCCGGTCCGGTACACCAGCTTCTCATCTGCGCCGTTGTAGATCAGCACGATGCCGCCCGGCGTAACAATCGGCGCGGGCCCCGGCTCCGCCACTTGCGAATCGAATCGTCCCGGCCGCACCGGCAAGGCCGGCGTTTGTGTAGCCTCCGTCCAATGGACCAGGTCGGTGGAATACGCCAGCCCGCCCTGATCTTTGCTGTCGGCGCTCGTGCCCAGGAAATACATCCAATACTTGCCGGCGATCTTTTCCGGAACGATAGCGCCCGATTTCGTCCACTTCACGTTCCAATTCCCCTTGTTGGCCGGGATGATCACGCCCTTCCGTTCCCAGTGAACCAGATCCTTGGAGGTCGCCAGGCAAAGCTGCGCGTCCTTCTTGTTGTATCCCGTGTATGTCAGATAGTAGGTGTCGCCGAATTGAACCAGCCGTGGGTCCTCGACCCCGCCGTCTTTCTCATAGTCCGCCGATGGACTGAGCACCGGTTCCTCCCGCCGCGTGAAATGGATTCCATCCGCGCTTTCGGCGTATCCCAGGCGCGACGTGCCTCGCTTGTCCTGGGCGCGGTACAGCATTACGATCTTGCCGGCGCGCATTGCGACTGCTGGATTGAAAGTCCCGGCCGATTCCCATCCGCTTCCGCGCGGACTAATCGCGGGAGCATCCGATACCCGCCGCCACTCGCCGAACGGCACACGACCGCCCTGCTGCGCAGCGACCGCCGCCAGCAATAACGGAAGCAGCACAATGATTTTGCGAGGAATTAGGCGAGAAGCGTCCATTAACCATTCCTGAGCAGCAAAAACGGCAGGGCCGACCCCCTGCCGTTCTTGCCAATCTTGAGCCCGCTGCCGGACTATTTCTTGTTCACAGCCTTTTTCAGTTCAGCCCCGGGGGTAAACTTCGCGACTCTGCGGGCAGCGATTTTGATAGTGGCACCGGTTTGCGGGTTGCGCCCGTTCCGTGCTTTTCTCTGCGACACGGAAAACGTGCCGAAGCCTATCAGAGCTACCCGATCTCCTTTGCGGAGGGCGGACGTAACGCTGTCCACGGCGGTATCAATCGCAGTCGTGGCCTGCGCCTTACTGATTTCACAAGCGCCTGCGATCTTGTCAACCAGATCGGCTTTGTTCATAGTTTCTCCTCACAGGTCTGTTTCATTCCCAGCCTGCACCGGGAGGCAATTTGGCTATGGCTGAGTTGGGAAACCTGTCGGAACGTATTGTCCTCCCTCTGCGGCGAATGTCAACTGTGAAAATCCTTGAGGGAAGCCGGGTTCGCACTTTCCAGGCCCGAATTGGCGCTGCCGGGGCCGCTTTTGGCACACAGCCTCGCATTTTTCCTATGCCCTCCACAGCCCGCCGCCTTCCCTGCACAGGATGTACACAGGCCGCCAGCCTTTCCCGCTTGCGCGAAACCGCCCTCAGGGTGCAAAGTCAGAGCAGGAATTTAAGATAGGAATTCTTTCCCAGGTGGATCGCCCCAAAGTGATCAAGGCCCCCGCAGATGTTTGCCCCCTATGCGAAGGCACAGGCTGGAAAACCGTGTCCGCCGGCCCCAGTTCAACCCGCGCCACAGCCGAACGGCGGGTCACGCGCTGCGACTGCCAGTTGCAGGCCCGGGCCCAGTCGCTGCTGGCCGCGGCCCGTATTCCCCGCCGCTACGAACACTGCGAACTCACCAACTACGACACCGACTTTCCTGGGGCACACCCTTCACTGGCCGAGGCCCACTTCATCGCCTCCAACTTCGCCAAAAAGTGTGACCCGCGCGGTGACAAAGGCCTTTTGATCATCGGCAAGATCGGCACCGGCAAGACTCACCTGGCCGTCGGGATCATCAAGGAACTGATCCTTAACCGCGGCATCTCCTGCCTCTTCTATGATTATCGCGAACTGTTGAAAGAGATCCAGAATTCCTACAACGCGACCGTACAAACCACTGAACTCGACGTCTTGCGCCCCGTCTTCGACACCGACGTCGTGGTGCTCGACGAACTGGGCGCGGTGAAGCCGTCCGAGTGGGTTTGGGATACGGTCAGCCTGATTCTGAATACGCGCTACAACGATAACCGCACGACGATCATCACCACCAATTTTGACGACCAGCCAGCTGCTGGGGCCGCAACGTCAATTTCGCCTGCCAGGGCCGCGAGCCGGGGAGAAACTCTCGGCGACCGCATCGGCGAGCGCATGCGCTCCCGCCTGCACGAAATGTGCCGGATCGTCGCCCTCGATGGCACCGACTTCCGCCAGAAGTTCCGCAGCGCAAACTTCCGGTAACGTCTTCTGCCGCGGATGAACGCGGATTCACACGGATCAAACTTGCGTTGTCATTCTGAGCGAAGCGAAGAACCTCTGCCGTTTTCCGGCGGAGGCAAAGCATGGGTCCTTCGCTGCGCTCAGGATGACAAGCGTTGCCGAACGTGCCCTCGGTGGTTGCGCCTATTAGAATGACTCCGTGCTGACTCAGCGCCTCGAATTTACACCGGAGCGAGATGCGGAAATCTTCGCCGCCGCTCCTGCCGCCCCGGCCGTCTTCCTTCTGCGCGGCGAGGATGCCAAAGCCGAGCCTTACGTCAGCAAGACCGCGAACCTGCGCCGCCGCCTGCAGCGCCTGCTTGGCCCCATCGAAGAACGCACAAAGAAGCTCAATCTGCGCGACCGCGTCCGCTTAGTCGAGTACACGCCGACGGGCTCAGATTTTGAGTCCGGCTTCCTGCTCTATACCAGTCTCCGGGCGGCCTTTCCCAAGACCTACTCCAACCGCCTGCGCTTTCGCTTCGCGCCGCTGGTGAAGCTGCACCTCGAAAACGAATACCCCCGCGCCTCCGTCACTACCCGTCTAGGCCGTCTCAATGGACGATCTCTTTACTACGGCCCGTTCATTTCCCGCATCGCCGCCGAGAAATTCATGAACGACTCGCTCGATTTCTTCAAGATGCGCCGCTGCGTGGACGATCTCCATCCCGACCCGAAGTTCCCGGGCTGTATCTACTCCGAGATGAAGATGTGCCTGGCCCCGTGTTTCAAGGGCTGCAGCGATGAGGAGTACGGCGCCGAAGTGAACCGGGTGCAGGCCTACTTCGATACTTCAGGAAATTCTCTCGTCCGCGAGTTCACGGCCGAGCGTGAAGCGGCCTCGGCCAACTTGGCCTTCGAACAGGCTGCCGCGATTCATGTCCGCATCGAGAAGCTCAAGCCGGTCGTAAGCCAGCTCCCCGAAATCGTTCAGCGCCTCGACCACCTCTCCGCGTTGATGATTCAGCCGAGCCATATCGCCGGCTCAGTAGCCTTCTTTCGCATCGAAGCCGGGCGCATATCCGGGCCGCTCCCGTTCGCCATCCAGTCCATAGAGCACGCAAAGTCGCAATCCATGGAGTCGCGCGTCCAGGAAACGCTCAGTCTTTTTCCAACGTCGAAAGCGAAATCCGCCCTCGAAACCATGGAGCACCTGGCACTGCTCAAGCGCTGGTACTACCGCACCAGCCGCATCGGAGAGATTTTCTTCGCCGACACCAGGGGCGAACTCCCGATGCGCCGCGTGGTGCGCGGCATCTCGCGCGTCTTCCGTGGTGAAACGCCCGAACCGGACCTGGACGGCAGCCGTCCCTCACCCTAAGTCGCGGGCACGGGTCCCCAGAAGCGTTTTGTGAAGCTACCAGGCGCTATTTCTTCCTCGCTCCGACCTTCTTGATCAGGGCGCTTGCCTTCGCCGCGTCGGCTTCATTCTCGAAGCCGAACACGGCCGAGAATTTTCTCCCGATCACCTGTGCGACTAGGAAATCCAGATTCACTCCCGCGTCAGCCAGCGCGCGTGTGATGGCGTGCCCCAGTCCAGCCCGATTGTCGCCTGCGACATGGAGCGCGGGAATCCCCGACATCGCCAGGCCCGCTCCCTGCGCAGCAGCGGCGGCTTTCTTGGTCGCAACCGGGAAGAGTTCCACCGCCGCCTTCGTGCGATCTCCCGGATAGCAATAGCCCATCACCACCTGCAAGTCGGCTCCGGCTCTTGCCACCGGGTCCAATGTCTCTGCGAGTGTCCCAGCCCGGTTCTCGAGTTCCTTGCGCCACAACGTGATCCGTTTCACGGTTACCGGCATGGTCGTGCCTCCATCCAAGAGTTCAAAGATGCCCGACGCCTCGCATCCTACTCCTACGCTTCCTTTCCCTCAATGACCATGCTCACGCCTGCACGGGTACCTCCGGAGTCTTCCATCCAAACCATCGCCGTCCCACCCAGCGAACCAGCCGCCAGCCAATCACGCAGCCGAGAACAATAGTTGCCAGCCACAACGCCACTGTCGGAAGGAAGAAGACAATCGCGGTCATGGTGGACGCGTAAGTCGCCAAGCCATCGAGCCCATCGCGCAACGCCATCTTCACCTGATACAGCGGTCGCCAGTTCAGCCCCAGAACTCGCGCCTCGGCTTCCGCCCGCAGGGTTACGTTAATGGCGACAGTCTCTGTTTGTTTCGAGAGCGCTTCGAACTCCGCCTGTTGCTGTTCGATTTGCCCGCGCACGCCGCTCAGCTTCTCGCTCACGTCCAGAGTGTCTTTCACCGTCCTGGCCTGCTTCAGAATCGCCAGATACTGTGCCTCTTCCGCCCGCAGATTTCGTAGGTTTGCTTCCTGGTCCACATACTGGCGCGTCACGTCCTGCGCCTCAATGGCTTCGCTTTCTACCCGCACCGCGAGCTTGCGAATTTCGGCGCGCACTTCTTCGAACCGCGCCACCGGCACGCGAATGCTCAGCCCCCCGCCGTTGGCGTCCTGGTCTCCACGCATTTGCGAACTCATCAGAAAACCGCCCTCGCGTTCTGCCAGCGCACGAATCTTTTCCGCAGTCTCGGCCGGCTTGAGCACAATCAGTTCCAGGGAACATGTGCGAACCATCTTGCGGTCCTCGCTATCTGGCGCCGCGGACTTATCTTCATCCTGAGCGTGTGGAGACTCTGGCGCGTTCACGTACGCCATCATCCGGAACGGGCCTGCCCGGCTGCTGGCGATTCCACCGGGAACTCCCCCAATCACGCCGGCGATAGGTGCACCCAACTGGTACAGAGGTCTTGCGTGCTCATTCCGGGGCACCTCAACCCTGCTGTTGTCTACCGACAACGACGTTCCTCTCAAATTCGCGATGCCAAGTGAATTTTCATGCGGCCGAATTACGCCGACGTAAAGCGCGGCCACTCCCGCCGCCACCAGCCACCCAGCTTTCAAGTTCTTGCCGTTTCTGAAGAACGACCTGCATCGCTGCCCCCAAGTCACCGACATGTGCATTCCTTTCGTAACCGGCGAAACTCAACCCTCATTGGGAATAGAGCTTGACCCGGGCGATTTTGTTCCCAGGTTCTCTGCCCCCAGAGAACGCGTCTTAAGGCCTTTCTTGCGAGCAACTCCGCCCACACGGCATTGACGGAACCCGCAATTTGGCCCTAAGATGGCTGCGCTCGTTGGGTTGCCCAGTGGGAGGCAACCTGCCCTAGCCATCCATGATCGGCCAAACCGTCTCGCACTACCGGATCCTCGAATTGCTGGGCGGCGGAGGCATGGGCGTCGTTTACAAGGCCGAGGACACCCTCCTCGGCCGCTTTGTGGCGCTCAAGTTCCTCCCCGACGACTCCTCCCAGGACCCGCAGGCTCTGGAGCGCTTCCGCCGCGAAGCTCGTGCCGCCTCGTCGCTGAACCACCCCAACATTTGCACCATTCACGAGATCGGCCATCACGAAGGACACCTGTTCATCGTCATGGAGTGTCTCAGCGGCAAGACCCTGAAGCACATGATTGACGGGCGGCCCATGGAGATGGAGCGGCTGCTCACCCTTTCGATCGAAGTGGCCGACGCGCTCGATGCTGCCCACAGCAAGGGCATCGTGCACCGCGACATCAAGCCGGCCAACATTTTTGTCACTGACCGCGGCCACGCCAAGATTCTCGATTTCGGACTGGCCAAGATTTCCCGGGCCAACAAGGCCACCAGCGGCGATTCCCAGACCATCGCCGACGCCAACAGCCTGGAACTCACCAGCCCCGGCACCGCCGTCGGCACGATTGCTTACATGTCGCCCGAGCAGTTGCGCGGCAAAGATCTCGACGGCCGCACCGACCTGTTTTCCTTCGGCGTCGTGCTTTATGAGATGGCTACGGGCGTCCTGCCCTTTCGCGGAGAAACCTCCGCCGTCATCACCGATTCCATTCTCAATCGCGCCGCGTCCTCTCCGCAAAGGTTGAATCCCCAGCTCCCCGTCAAGCTGGAAGAGATCATCACCAAGTCACTCGAAAAAGACCGCGACCTGCGCTGCCAGACCGCCGCCGAACTCCGTGCCGATCTGAGGCGGCTGCAGCGTTCGCTGGACTCCTCCCGTGCTGCGGTCGTAGCCGCCGAAGAATCAGGCCAGGTCGCGACCGCGGATTCCAGGGCCGTGCAGGTCATCACGCCACCGCCCGGAAGATCGGTATGGCCCCTGCTGGCGGCGTGCGTCCTGGTGGCAGCGGCGGCCGGTGTATATGCCGGGAAACAGCTTTTTTCGTCTCCACCTCTGGCGCCTCCCACCTACCGTCAGCTTACTTTCCGCCGAGGCAGCATCCGCTCCGCGCGCTTCGCTCCTGATGGGCAAACGATTCTCTACAGCGCCGCCTGGCAGGGAGGCCCGGTAGACGTTTTTACTGCGCGCCCCGAAGCTCCAGAAGCTCGCTCCATGGGACTGAACCGCACCCAGCTTGTCTCGGTGTCGTCCGCGTCTGAGATGGCTGTGCTGTTGAACAGCAAAGCCATCGGCACCTGGGTGAACATGGGGACCCTGGCGCGAGCGCCGCTGGTGGGTGGAGCACCGCGCGAAGTCCTCGAACATGTGCAGTGGGCCGATTGGTCGTCGGATGGAGCCAATCTTGTCGTCGTGCGCGATTTTGGCGGCCGCAACCGTCTCGAATATCCCGTCGGCAAGCCTTTGTACGAGACCGGCGGCTGGATTGGGCATCCCCGTTTTTCGCCCAAAGGAGATCAGATTGCTTTCATTGACCACCCGGTGCAGGGCGACGACAGCGGCACACTAGCCGTGATCGATCTCGCCGGGAACAAGAAGACCCTGTCGGGCGAATGGTTCACCATTCAGGGTCTGGCTTGGGCGCCTGACGGCAAGGAGATCTGGTTTACCGCCAGCAAGTCCGGAGTGGATCGCACGCTTTACGCCACCACCCTCGATGGCAAGGAACGCATGGTCCTGCGCCTTCCTGGCGCCGTCATGATCTTCGACATTTTTAAGGATGGCCGCGTGCTCCTCATGCGCGCCAGCTGGCGCCGCGAATTGGTCGGCATGGTTGCCGACGACGCCAAGCAGCGCGACCTCTCCTGGCTCGACTACACCTATCCCGCGGACGTCTCCACCGACGGCAAGACGCTGCTCTTCGACGAGGAGGGTGGCGGCGGATCGCTCGATTACTCAAAGTCGGGTGGATTGTCGTATGCCGTCTACATGCGTAAGACGGACGGTTCCCCCGCCGTTCTGCTAGGGGAAGGCGGCGCCGTGGCTCTGTCTCCGGACGGGAAGTGGGTGGTTGCGCAAACCCAGGCTTCGCCGGCGCAGCTCAAGTTGTTAACCACTGGTGCCGGCGAGCCCAAGGACTTGACCCACGACAACATTAACCACGCCTGGGCGCACTGGTTCCCTGACGGCAAGCGAGTCCTGTTTTCCGGCAACGAGCCCGGCAAAGGGGTCCGGCTGTATGTTCTGGACGTCGCCTCCGGCAAGAGCGATCCGATTACCGCCGAGGGCATCAACGGAACTGCCTTTGTGATCTCCCCGGATTCCCAGTGGGTTGCCGGCATCGGCCCTGACGAGAAAGGCTATCTGTTCCCGGTTGGCGGAGGCGATCCTCGTCCGATTCCGGGCTTGAACGCCGGCGAACAGCCCATCACCTTCAGCTCCGACAGCCACTCGCTCTACGTGTACCAGCCGGGTGAATTGCCGGCGCGCGTGGACCGCCTCGACGTCCAGACCGGCAAGCGCACGCTGTGGAAGGAACTCGTTCCGACTGACCCCGCCGGAGTCGAAACCATCGGCCCCATCCTAATGACCCCCGACGCCAAAACCTGTGTCTTCGGCTACCACCGCATGCTCGCGGATCTGTATCTGGTGGAAGGATTGAAATAACAGGTCCGTAGCGACCGGGCAGGGCATGACTTTAGCCGCTCCGCTCTTGATCTTGGGTGGCGCAGCGCTTTCAGCGCTGCGATAAGGCTTGAAGATACCCAACCGTGGCTTTAGCCTTTTGGGGGCTCTTTGCTTTCCGGCAGAAAAACTAGATGTCCAGATTCTTCACATCCAGCGCGTTCTCTTCGATGAACTTTCGCCGCGCCTCCACGTCCTCGCCCATCAGCGTGGTGAAGATGGTTTCGCACTCGGCGATGTCCTCCAGTCGCACTGACAGCAACGTCCGGCGCTCCGGATCCATGGTCGTCTCCCACAACTGCGGCGCGGTCATCTCGCCCAGCCCTTTATAGCGCTGGATGGTGAAGTCTTTGCGCCCTTCATTGATCACGTGATCGCGAAGATCGCGGGCGGTCGTCTTCTCGACGGTCTCAACATCCGTCTTACGCTTGGCCGGTTTGGCCGTTTTCTTTTCGCCTTTTTCGTCGCCGGCTTCGGCCTCCGCTTCGCCGTCTCCGTTGGCGGGCGCAGCCTTGACCAGCGTCTCGACTACAAACGGCGGCTCCATGTAGGGCTCGATCAGCTTGTACTTCGAGATCATCTGCCGGCATTCCGCGCTCGAGGCCAGTTCCCAGTTGATGACGTGTTCGGCGCCGTGCTTGTTGACGAAGCGCACTTCCCAAAGGTTGTGCTCTTCGTCGAAGCGCGACTCCACACTCTTGAAGCCTTCGTCCTTTTGCAGCTTCTTGATTTCTTTTTCGAGCCGCTCGATCTTCTTGGGGGCAGATTTCTTGTCGCCTTCAAAATCGGCGTGCTTGGCTAGGTCGAGCTTGGGGACAAGTTCAGTCACGCGCTCGTTCCGCACGCGCTTGTCTACTTTGTCGAAGAATCCAAGATATTCATCGAGCACCGTCATGAACCGCGCCAGGTCCTTGCCCTCGATCTTGGCTGCGCCCTCGCCGTAGCGGATGCTCAGCCCCTCGGAAGCGCGCTTGACCATGACTTTCACGAACTCGCGCTCGTCCTTGATGTACTGCTGCGACTTGCCCTTCTTCAGCGAGAACAGCGGAGGTTGCGCGATAAATACGTTGCCGCGCTTGATCAGGTCCTGCATGTGCCGGAAGAAAAACGTCAGCAACAGCGTGCGGATGTGACTTCCGTCCACGTCGGCGTCGGTCATCAGAATGATCTTGCCGTAGCGTACCTTGGTCGGATCGAAGTCGTCTTTCGCGATGCCGGTGCCTAGCGCCGTGATCATGGCGCGGATTTCTTCGTGCGCCAGCATCTTGTCGTAGCGCGCTTTCTCGACGTTCAGAATCTTGCCCTTGAGCGGCAGAATCGCCTGGAAGCGCCGGTCACGGCCCTGTTTCGCCGTCCCGCCTGCCGACTCGCCCTCGACCAGGAACAACTCGCAGCGGTTCGGATCGCGTTCGGAACAATCGGCCAGCTTGCCCGGCAGTCCGCCGGAATCGAGCGCGCCCTTGCGCCGCGTCAGATCGCGAGCCTTGCGGGCCGCTTCGCGCGCCCGGGCCGCGTCAATCGCCTTGTTGATGATCTTCCGCGCCACCGTCGAGTTCTGCTCGAAGAAGGCTCCCAGCCGCTCGTTGACGAACTGCGTCACCACGCCGGCGATATCGGAATTCAGCTTGCCCTTGGTTTGTCCTTCGAACTGCGGCTGCGGCAGCTTCACGCTAATTACGGCGACCAGGCCTTCGCGCACGTCGTCGCCGGTCAGATTCTCCTTCACGTCCTTGAACAGCCCCATCTGCTGCCCGGCATAGTTGATCGTGCGCGTCAGCGCGGTGCGGAAGCCGGAAAGATGCGTCCCGCCGTCTACGGTGTTGATGTTGTTGGCGAAACTGAAAATCGTCTCTGAGTACGCGTCGTTGTACTGCAGCCCGATCTCCATCACCACACCGCTGCGCTCGGCTTCCATGTAGATCGGCTTGTCGTGCAGCACCTGCTTGCCGCGGTTCAGATGCTTGATGAACTCCGCGATGCCGCCGTTGTACTTGAACTCGGTGTGTTTGGCCTCGCCGGTCTTGGAATCCGTGGTGCGCTCGTCGGTCAGCGTGATCAGCAGGCCCTTGTTCAGGAAGGCGAGTTCGCGCAACCGCTGCGCCAGCGTGTCGTAGTTGTACTCGGTGGCGGTGAAGATGGTGCGGTCGGGCACAAAATGAACCTTCGTCCCGCGCTTCTTGGTTGCGCCCGTCTTCTTCAGTTTGATGGTCGGTTCGCCCTTGGAATAGTTCTGCTGCCACGTTGCGCCGTCGCGCCAGATTTCAAGATCGAGATCTTCGCTGAGCGCGTTCACGCACGACACGCCTACGCCGTGCAGACCGCCAGAAACCTTGTAGCTCGAAGAATCGAACTTCCCGCCGGCGTGCAGCTTAGTCATGACCACCTGCGCCGCGGAGACCTTCTCTCCGTCAATTTCCATGTCATCTACGGGAATGCCGCGGCCGTCGTCAATCACGGTGATCGAGTTGTCGTCGTGAATGGTGACCTCGATCTTCGTCGCGAATCCCGCCAGCGCCTCGTCCACCGAGTTGTCCACCACTTCGTAGACGAGATGGTGCAGTCCCATTTCCCCGGTCGAGCCGATGTACATGGCCGGACGCTTGCGCACCGCTTCCATGCCGCCTAGCACCTTGATCGAATCGGCCGTGTAGGCGCCCTCGCCACCATTGTTCGCGTTGCTGATGGGAGTCACCTTTCCGTTTTTTGTCTTGGTTTCGACGATGGGAGTGTTGATCTCTTTGGTGGCCATTCCGCTCCGCGAAAATGTCCCGATTTTTTCTCTGACCCGTTCTGCTGATGCCCGTGGAAACCGGCTGGAAACTGCGCTGCGATCCGGCCTTCTTGAGATCTCTCAAAGAGACTTCAAGTTATTGAAATTGCTAATACTTAGGATCGTTTCCGCTTAGTGGAATTATACCACAGAACCAGCTCTTTTCGCGCCTTTGTTCAAGGCCTGCGCTGGCCGAGTAAAGGCGCGTTCTTGCAAGGCGGCAGAGCCCAAATTCGGCTCTTCGGAAGCTACGTTGTACGAAGAAAATGGGCGGCAGATGCGCCGCCCATGCAAAACTTGATGGAACTGCTTTTACGCTGTAGCCGGCCGCTCCCCTGCCTTGGGAGCTCGTCCGGGCTGCAGTTCCGGCTTGATGACGTGCTGCACGCCGTCGTCAGACTTCGACGGCGGCGATTGGACCGGAGGGAGATCCTGTCCCTCCACCAGCAGCTTGATTTCTTGCGCGTCGAGCACTTCGCGCTCGATCAGTGCCCGGGCAATCTTCTCGAGCGTGTCGCGATTGTCCGAGAGAATCTGCTTGGCGGTGTTGTAGCCGGTATTGACCAGCTTGCGGACTTCCTGGTCAATCTTGATGGCTGTATCTTCGCTGTAATCGCGGTGCTGCGCGATTTCCCGGCCCAGGAATATCTGCTCTTCCTTCTTGCCGAAGGTCAGAGGTCCAAGATCGCTCATGCCCCACTCGCAAACCATCTTGCGCGCCAAGTCGGTAGCCCGCTCGATGTCGTTTCCTGCACCGGTGCTCATGCAATTCAGGAACAGTTCTTCGGCGATGCGTCCGCCCATCAGGATGGCGATCTCGGTCTCCAGATAGTTCTTGTAATAGTTGTGCCGGTCGTCAATCGGCAACTGCATGGTCACGCCCAGGGCCATGCCACGCGGAATAATCGTGACCTTGTGCAACGGATCTGAATTCGGCATCTTCGCCGCGACCAGCGCATGCCCGGCTTCGTGATAGGCCGTGTTTTTCTTTTCTTCGTCCGAGAGCAGCAGCGACTTGCGTTCCACTCCCATCAGAACCTTATCCTTGGCCAGCTCGAAGTCGTATTGCAGAACCGCCTTGCGATTCTGCCGCGCCGCCGCCAGCGCCGCTTCGTTGACCATATTGGCCAGATCGGCGCCCGAGAATCCTGGGGTCCCGCGAGCCAGTACGGAAAGATCAACATCTTCTGCAAGAGGAATCTTGCGCGTGTGCACGCGCAGGATTTCTTCCCGTCCCCGTACATCCGGACGGCTCACGACCACGCGCCGGTCAAAGCGCCCCGGCCGCAGTAGCGCCGGATCAAGTACATCCGGCCGGTTGGTGGCGGCCATCAGGATGACGCCTTCGTTCGATTCGAAGCCGTCCATTTCGACCAGCAGCTGATTCAAGGTTTGCTCGCGCTCGTCGTGGCCACCGCCCAGGCCCGCGCCGCGATGGCGTCCGACCGCATCAATTTCGTCAATGAAAATGATGCATGGAGCATTCTTCTTGCCCTGCTCAAACAGATCGCGCACGCGGCTCGCCCCTACGCCGACGAACATTTCGACAAAATCCGAGCCTGAAATCGAGAAGAACGGGACGTTCGCTTCGCCGGCCACGGCACGGGCCAAAAGCGTCTTGCCCGTACCCGGAGGCCCCACCAGCAGCACGCCCTTCGGAATCCGTCCGCCCAGCTTCTGGAACTTCTGCGCCTCGCGCAGGAACTCGATAATCTCGCGCAGTTCTTCCTTCGCCTCGTCCACGCCAGCCACGTCTTTGAACGTGACTTTCTTCTGCTGCATCGAAAGCAGCCGCGCCCGGCTCTTGCCGAACGACAACGCTTTATTCCCGCCGGTCTGCATCTGGCGAATCATGAAGAACCACAGTGCGCCCAGCAGGATCAGCGGCGCCCAGGTACCGAGCAGTTGCAAAGGCAGGCTTCCACTGTTGATGTCGTGAAAAGTGATGTTAACGCCCTTGCTCTGAAGGGACTTCAGCATGTCCGGGGTGAAGTAGTTGGCTGGCGCCGTAGTGTGGAAGGCGGAACCATCCCTCTTCTTTCCGCGTACTTCCATCCCGTTCACCGTAATCTCTCGAATGTCGTTCTGATCAACCTCACCCATGAACTGGGTGACGTTAAATTCTGTGTCCTTCTGGCTGTCGCGGGCGCCCTTGACTACCTGCCACAACAGCAAGGCCGATACTCCGATCAGCAACCAGAACAGCACCGTCTTTACCGTTGAATTCACCTAGGCTCCTCAAGTTTGGACATCGGCGGCCGGACGCACCGCCAGAAATTCCTACCAGTAATTTAGATGCCTGTCCGCAACTTTCGATTGCCGAAAGCTCAAGAGTTTATTTTACTCCGTTCCGGGAGAAAAAAGCCTGCCCTGGCAGGCATAACTTAAGTCACCGTTGCGACCGGGCTTCCCACCGCCAGATAGGGCAGATTTCGGTTTATCTGCTCCGCCGCTCCCAACCCGTAGCCGATGAGAAACGCATCGTCTACCAGGAACCCGAAATAGTCCGGCTGCAACTGTACGCGCCGGGCCGACTGCCGGTCGAGCAGCGTAACCAGTTTCACCGATGCCGCTCCCCGCGCCCGCAGATCGCTCATCAGGAATTCGCTGGTTACTCCGGAGTGCACCAGTCCTTCCACGAGCAGGATGTGCTGCCCGCGAATATCGGGCTCATGACTGAAGAAAATCTCGGTGACTTCGCTCGCCCCGCCTTGTGTGCGGCTGTATTTTGGCTTGATGAACTGGCACACCACGGGAACTTCCAGCGCCCGAACCAGGTCGGCGACAAACATGAATGCGTTTTCCAGAACCGCCAGCACCTGGATCGCCTGGCCCGCGGCGATCTGGCCTTTGTAGTCGTCAGAGATCTGCCGGCCCAGTTCGCGCACCCGCTTCTGAACCTGCTCGGTGCTGATGACCTGGCGAAGAGAATCGAGTCGCGCCGCGCTCATGGGAGTAATGTGCCTCCGGGCACTTCGTGTTTCAAACGCCTAATCCGCCCGCAGGGGCCTCTCGATGACCTCGATGGCCGGCCTCCCCTGTTTTGCCTGATGCTTCGCTGGCGGCGGGAATCCCCGAACCCAAACGATCTCCTCCCCGCTCACGATCACCGGCCAGAGCCTGCGTTCGCGCTGTGCCACCCGGCGCTCCTGCAGCAACTCCTTGACCTTCTTCGGAGACTTGGTATGGGCCGGCCAGAACCGGTTACCCGGACGCCAGTTCCGCACCCGCAACGGCCGGGGCAAAGATTCCGCGTCCAACAGGCGCTCAGGATTATACCCCGGCTCTGCCGCCGGGACGCAGCGCACTTCAATGCTGGAATTGATTTCTGGAACGTCGGCCCGCCCCGGCACCGGCAGTTCGTAGTCGTAGTCCTGGGGGGCCGAGGGCGAGCGCAAGTCGGGCGTAAGGAACGTCAGCGCATCCTCATCGCGCGCGACCCTCCAACCCAGCGGCAGGGACAATTCCTTCCCGGATGGACCGTCCTCCGCCGCGAAGCACAGAATTTCTCCCACATGCCGGTACTCCAGCGGAATGCCAGCCTGCTCACCGATCGCCTTGACGAGCCTGCGCTGCACCGCGACCGGCTCGCCAAGAAACCACAAACGATTGACCGCTGCATTCATGACCAGCCAGGGAGCGCTAGCGATGCGGGACTGCAAATCACCCGGGTGCCCCATTTCTCGCGCGCTTTTTGCGCGAGAAGTGGGGAAGTTCGCAGAAATGGACTGCCTAAGAGCGTCTGGGGAAGTCGCGATCTGGACGAGCCCTGCCGGATTCGCCACCCGCGCCCACGCCGGCTCCGACCAGTGCACGGCCGTCCCCATCCATCCGGCAACTTCGTTTTCCCAATAGTCCTCTTCTCCGCGGGCGATCTCGGCCAGCTCCGCCAGATTCCCGGCAACCGAGGGATTAAATTCCCGCTCCAGCAGCGGGACCACAAGCTTGCGCACCCGGTTGCGGGTGAGCGAGGCATCGGTGTTCGTCGAATCTTCGCGCCAGCTCTGCTCGATGTCTCTGAGGTACTGTTCCAACTCGCTCCGGCGAAACGGCAACAGAGGCCGCACAATCTCGCCACAGAGTTCCCCGTCATCGTCTTCGACCGCAATCCGCGGATAAATGCCGCCCAGCCCGCGCAGCCCCGCCCCGCGAACCAGCCGCATGAGAACTGTTTCGGCCTGATCGTCCAGCGTGTGCCCGGTGAGGATCTTATGCAGACGCGTGGGCACGGGCTGGCTCGAAGCCGAGCGAAGCGAAGGGGGCCCGTGCGAGGGCACGGCTCCAGCCGTGCCGCTGAGCGCCACAAGGGGAGGGGGCTTTAGCCCCAGAGGTCCGCTTTTGGGTGGCGCAGCGCTTTCAGCGCTGCGATCAGCGCCGCTTGCAGGAACCGGGGCTTTAGCCGCTGAGGGGCTTCCCTCACCCTCCGCGCCCAAGAGATAACGAAAGAACCCATATCGCAGATCACGCGCCGCCGTCTCCACACTGACGCGCTCCTCAGCCGCATGCTGCGCCACATCGTCGCTGTCGGAAAACAGCTCCAGCCGGTGCCCACGAGCTAATGCCGCGACGAACTCCTCATCCGCATCCGACTCCGCCCCGCGCAGCTTGTGATTGAAATGAACGACGGAAAGGACAACCCCCAGCTCGCCTCGCAACTCCAGCAGCAGCCGCAGCAGCGCGACCGAATCAATCCCACCGGAAACCGCCACGCCAACGCGGTCCCCAGCCTTCAGCAGTTCCTGCCGCCGAATATGGCCAAGCACGCGCTCCGCCAGTGGGTGCACGGGAACATGGTACCGCAGGGCCTTTAACTCTGTGCCTCTGTGTCTCGGTGGTGAAAACGCTCTACACTCCCGGGCTCTTCTCCGCAATCAGCTTCCCAATCTTCTCCACGAACTCCGCCGCTGGCATGTCTTCCGTCTTCTCTTTTCCGCGCGAGCGGACGTTCACCTTGCCTGCCTCGGCTTCTTTGTCGCCGACGACGAGCAGGAACGGCACCTTCTGCATGGCATGCTCGCGAATCTTGGCGTTCATCTTTTCGTTGCGCGCATCCACTTCCACGCGCACGCCGATCGCCTTGAGCTGAGCCGCCACCTTGTTCGCGTACTCCGCGTGCCGCTCGCTGATCGGAATCATCACCGCCTGCACCGGCGACAGCCACACCGGAAACGCCCCCGCGTAATGCTCGATCAGCACGCCGAAGAATCGCTCCACCGACCCGTACAGCGCGCGATGCACCATGACCGGCTGCTTGCGCGAGCCGTCTTCGGCGACGTATTCCAAACCGAAGCGCGCTGGCAGGTTGAAATCGAACTGCACCGTCGAAAGCTGCCACAGCCGCCCGATCGCATCCACCAGTTTGACGTCAATCTTCGGCCCGTAGAACGCAGCCTCGCCCGGGATCGTCTTATAAGCAATATTCCGCGCCTTCAGCACTTTTTCGAGCGATTGCTGGGCGTGATTCCACTGCTCCTCGCTGCCGACGAAATTCTTCTTGTCCTCCGGATTCCACGTCGAAAGCTCCACCTGGAACTCGTCGAAGCCGAAATCCTTCAGCACATCGAGCGCAAAATCCAGGCACAACGCGATCTCGTCCTCAATCTGCTCCGGAGTGCAAAAGATGTGCGCATCATCTTGCGTAAAACCCCGGACCCTCATCAACCCATGCATTACGCCCGAGCGCTCATACCGATACACCGTGCCCAGTTCGCCCAGCCGCACCGGCAAGTCGCGATATGACTTCAGCGAATCCTTGTAAATCAGAATGTGCCCCGGGCAATTCATCGGCTTCAGCCGGTATTCGGCGTCATCCAGTTCCATCGCGTCGAACATATTCTGCGAGTAGTACCCCTCGTGCCCCGACGTATAGAACAACTGCCGCCGCGCCACATGTGGAGTGCACACCAGCGAGTATCCGCGCTTCAGGTACTCCGAGCGCATCCAGTCTTCCATCTCTTTGCGGATGATGCCGCCCTTGGGATGCCAGAAAATCAGCCCCGGCCCGGCCAGTTCCTGAATGGAAAACAGATCCAGCTGCTTGCCGATCACGCGATGGTCGCGCTTTTTCGTCTCCTCAACATGCTTCAAATAGTCGTCGAGGTCTTTCTTCGAAAAGAACGAAGTCCCGTAAATCCGCTGCAGTTGCTGGTTCTTCTCATCTCCCAGCCAGTACGCGCCGGCGATGTTGAGCAGCTTGAAGGCCTTGATCTTCCCCGTCGAAGGAACGTGCGGCCCGCGGCAAAAATCGGTAAACCTGCCGGTGCGGTAGATCGAAATCTTTTCATCGGGCTTGGTGAACTGCTCGATGAAATGGCACTTCATGAAATCGCCTTCTTTTTTGAACTCGGCCAGCCCCTGATCGCGTGGCAGAAACTCGCGCGCATACGGAATGTTCTGCTGCACCAGTTCCTGCATCTTCTTCTCGATCTTTTCGAGGTCCTCCGGCGTGAATGCCGTCGGCCGGTAAAAATCGTAAAAAAATCCGCTCTCGGTGGCAGGGCCATGGCCGAGCTTGGTCTCAGGAAAAAGCTCCAGCACTGCCGCCGCCAGCAAGTGCGCTGAGGAATGCCGGTAGACTTCAAGCGCCTCGGGGTCTTTCTCCGTCAGAATCCGGAGATCGGTGTCCTTTTCGAGCGGCCGGGTCAGGTCAATGAGATCGCCGTTAGTTTTGGCCGCCAGGGCCGCATCCGCCAGCCGCGGGCTGATGGACTTGGCAATCTCGAGCGCAGTCGTGCCTTTGGGAACTTCCTTCACGCTGCCGTCGGGGAACTTGATATGAATGCTGTCTGCCATAAATGTCGATCCTGCCAGGAAACTAAACCTTCAGTCTAAAGAAGCCGTAGGCGGCCCGTCGAGTCATTTCTTGGTTGCGCCGCGAAGGCGCAAGCGGCTACTGTGTTGCAACTAGATGTCCCGGAGGCGAGTCCTGTGGCCATTGGAAACGTGGGGTTGGCTGCTCGCATCGAGAAAGACTCAACTACGACCAATCCGCTCAGGACTTTCCTGAGCCGGTACTTCTATCTCTGTATGGCGCTGGTGATGGCCGCGCTGGTGGTATGGGGCTTCAGCCGTACGGTTGACGCCAACCTGTTTCATGCCAACCCGCCTAGGCCGTTGCTTTTGTGGATGCACGGAGCCGCCTTCTCAGCGTGGGTCGTCTTCTTCATCCTTCAGTCGTCTTTGGTGCGCGCGCGGAAAGTGAGCGTACACCGCTTTCTCGGCTGGTTTGGGGTCGGACTAGCCACGGCCATGGTCGCATTGGGTTTCACGATCGCCGTTGTCATGGCCCGTTTCGATACCGTGGTGCTCCATCAGGGCGGGGCAGATGCTTTCCTGTCCATTCCGTTCTGCGACATGATCGTCTTCGGCTCGTGCATGGCGTTCGCGATTGCTTGGAGAAAATGGCCGGACTACCACCGCCGCCTTGTCTTCATCGCGAGTTGTCAACTTATGGACGCCGCCGTCGGCCGCTTCGACTTCATCTTCAACCACAACCTGTTCTATCCCAGCTTGGACCTGCTGATCGTTCTCGGTATGATGCGCGATTGGGTGGTGGAGGGACGCGTTCACAAGGTGTATCTCTATGTGCTGCCCCCGATGATCGTTGTGCAGAGTCTTGCAGTGTACGCGTGGCGGCTCAATCCGGCTTGGTGGCAGGGAATCACCCATACGATCCTCGGATAGCTAAGGCGGATTCCCACCCTTTGCGGTTTGCAAAGGGCGGGAACCAACAGGACCCGAGAGTCAAGGTGGGCAATCGACTCTGCCCGCGAATCCTACATCTCTACGTCTTTGATGTGCGTGGCGATGTACCACGTGTTGCCGAAGTTGTCTCTTACTCCCGCGGTGCGGTCGCCGTAGAACTGATCAGTCGGTTCCTGGAACGAGGTTCCCCCCGCCGCCATTGCCTGCTTGTACTGCGCATCCACGTCCGGCACGTAGAGGTAGAACATCGCCGGCATCGCCTCGTACTTGCCGTGGGCCTCGCCCATCTCGATCACCGAATCGCCAACGCGAATCACGGCGTGGTTCACCACGCCGTTTGGTGACGCGTACTTCGCCACTTCCTGCGCCCCAAACGCACGCTTCAGGAAGCCGATCAGCGGCTCCGCTCGCAGCGGGTGCAGATACGGATTCACGCTGTGCAGGCCCTGGGGAACGTAGCCCTCGCCCTTGTGCGTGGCGATGTACCAGAAGTTGCCCGCGGGATCCTTCACCGTGCCTGAGCGCTCGCCGTATTCCTGATCGCGGGGCTCGTCAATCAACGTTGCCCCTGCCTTCACGGCTTGCTGGCAAACCGCATCCGCGTCCTCGACATAGACGTGTAGAGCGTTGGGATGCAGCGAGCCAGGGAACTGCCTGCCCGGAATCCCGCCCCCTATCATCAGCATGGAATCACCAATGCGCACTTCGCCGTGCACGCCGCCTGACGGGGTCTCAGCCCGCATAATCTCTTCTGCCCTGAAAGCCTGCACAGCAAAGTCCAGCAGTGCAGGGCCGTTCTCGGCCACCAGGTACGGCGTCACCCTACGGAATCCGCGAGGAACCGGGCTCACGGCTGGCCGCTCACCTTCCGCCGGCATGCGTCCGCCGTCAGGTCCCTCGTGCAAGGCGCTGTGACGCCGGTGCATCTCCTCGACCGACATCTTCTCTTTTGCCGTCTGCACCGTCCACGAATACCCGAACGGATCCACCATCGTCACGTCGCGATAGCCGTAGAACTGATCTTTCAACGGCCGAACCACCTTCATTCCGGCCTCGACCGCCCGCTCTGCGAACGCATCCACATCGGGCACGTGGATGACCAGCGAAATCGGCGAGTTGCCCAACGTTTCGGCGCTGAAGCGGCCGCCTTCCGGCCACTCCTCGCTGAGCATGATCGTCGAGTCGCCGATCTGAATCTCGGCGTGCGCGATATGGCCGCCGATTTCAAAACGCATTGTTTCCCGTGCGCCGAAAGCTCTCTGATAGAACTCCATCGCCTGCGTGGCATTTCTGAATGCCAGCCTGGGTAATGCAGTCGTGCGGACGGCTGCGGCGGGCAAGGAAATAGGTTCTGCAACAGCGGACATACGTTTTCTCCCTTCGAATTCGGATTTCAATCGTGCCTTGAAGCTTTCCCGCGGCCGATTGCGCAATTCCGCCGCGAGGCGCACCAGAGGTTCGATTTCGGAGTCCACCTTGCCCAGTCGGCCGTCGGTTCGGGCCAGCATACGGTCCACGGCCTGGTTCAACTGTTCGGTCTTCTTCCGCTCGCCGTTGTTCTTCCCGCCATTTCCGGGATGTAGAGAGCGCTTAGGCATCGGCACCCTCCATACGCGCGCGTAAATTGGTCAGCGCGCGAAACTGTAGCTGCTTCACTGCCCCCTCGGTCTTGCGAATCTCCCGCGCCACTTCCTTGATGCTTTTCTGTTCAACAAACCTCAGCACCACCACCCGCCGCTGCTCCGCCGGCAACGTCTCCACCAGGCGAAACAGCGTGGCCCGCCGTTCGACTTCTTCGATTTCCGCCGGACTGACCTGCGAAGACTCGATCGCCGAATCGTCCGCAACTTCCCGCCCGGATTTCTGCCAACGGTCGGAAATCAGATTAGCCGCAATCCGGAACAACCACGCCGCAAACGGAATCCCACGCCACTCAAACCGCTTCAGGTTCGCCAAGGCCTGGTGAAAGACTTCTGCCGTCACATCTTCGGTTTCCGTGCGATCCTGCACCCGCTTTACTACGTAGGCGTACACTCGTTCGAAGTTGAGCTCATAGAGATCGGCAAAGCGGGCGGGGTCCTTCTGCGCAGCCTCGATCAGAAGCCGCTCGTCCGCTTCTTTCTTCAGAGCCTTCAACGAATTCTCCGCGATTTTGTCTTACATGGGGATAACTTACGGTAGGGTCAAAAGGTTACGCTGAAAATAGATTTAGTCGGCAACTGCGCTTTCGGCGTAATACAGTGTTTCCAAGGCAGACTGCACTTTAGCCGAAAGCGCCTCCATATCCCGCATGGTCAGCCCCGCCGTCGAGATCGGTTCCCCCACCCGCATCTCCAGCAGACGGCATTTGATGTGATACGTGTTCATCGGCAGCAGTTCATAGGTCCCGACTAACGCCACCGGCACAATATCAACCTGGGCCTTGATGGCTAGAAAGAATGCCCCCGGCAGAAACGGCTTGATCTCGCCGTCGGGGGTTCGCCCGCCTTCAGGGAATATCACCAGCGGCATGCCTGCCTTCAGGCTTTTCACCGCAGAGCGGATGGCCGCGATTGAATGGGTCGGCCTCTGCTGATCAATGCAGACTTGTCCCGACCGCTTCAGCTGCCAGCCCACAATCGGATACGACAACAATTCTTTCTTAAAGACAATGCGGAACTGAAAAGGCAGGTGCACGTATAGCACCGGAATATCGAGGGCCGAGGCGTGGTTGACTGCATAAACGTGCGGTTTCGACGTGTCAATCTTTTCGAGCCCTGTGACTTTCACCGGCGAGAAGATCGTCTTCATGATCAGCCACGACCAGGTGCGGGAAAACCAGTGCAGCCTCCGCCCGCCGCGGTCAAACAGCCCGCCGGGCAGCGCCCCCAGACCCATCACCAGCGTGTACAGCCAGATCAGCGGATCGAGAATAAAGTACGAGCGCAACCGGCTCAGCCAGCCGTGCTTCAGCCCCGGAATCTCATGAGGGCTGCGGCGGGAGACCATCGGCGCAGCTTCGGGCGCGTCTTTTTCCAGTTGTTCGATGGGGCTCACTTCCGGCACAGTGCTTCTATTCTAGGGGAAAACACGTTTCCGTTTCAGTACCCCAGAACCTGCATGGCTTCCCCCACAAGATAGATGGAGCCAGTGACCACCATGATCCCGGCACTTCCCGCCACGGCGCGGGCGCGCTCCAGTGCGGACGCCACATGGGGCACCAGTTCGATCTCGGTCCCTGTGCGGCAGCCAGCCTCCTCAATCTCATCCGGCGAGGCCGACCTGGGGTTTCCCGGTCGCGTGGCAATGACACACCGCGCCAGCGGGAACAGGATCTCTGCCATCTCTGCGATGGCCTTGTCGCGCATCGCCCCAAAAACAAAAATCATGGAACGGTCGCCATAGCGCTCCGAAAGGGCAGACCGCAGGGCCCAGGCTCCGGCCGGATTGTGGGCTACATCGAGCACGATCTCGGGCCAGCCTCCATGCGCGCCCAACACCTGAAATCTCCCCGGCCAGTTCGTCCCGCGAATCCCCCGTTCAATCGTCTCTGGAGTGATCCCCGCCAGCCCCTTTTTCCCCAACTCTTCCGCCGCTGCCACCGCCAGGGCAACATTCCGTAACTGATGCCGCCCGACCAGCGGCGACTCCACCAGAATCTGCTTCCCCATGACTTCCAGAGGATACCGATAGATGGACTCCGGGGTGCGCTCGGCAGGCCCGGCGGTAAAGGGTCCTCTCTGGGTACTGGGTACAAGGTACTCGGTACTCCCCGGCGACACCGGCGGCACATACTGCACCGCGCTCACGCCCGCCGCGCCCAGATCAAGAACCGTGTTGCCGATCACGTCGTTGGCTTCGGGTTGCTGCGGCAGGGTCACCACCACCCCACCGGGCCGAATGATGCCCGCCTTTTCCCGGGCGATCTCCCTCACCGTGTTGCCTAGAAATTTCTGATGGTCGAGCGAGATGTCAGTAATCACGCTGACCAGCGGCTCGACGGCATTGGTCGCGTCCAGGCGCCCGCCCATCCCGACTTCCAGGACCGCAATATCCACCCGCTCACGCGCAAAATGGGAAAAGGCAATCGCCGTCATCATCTCGAAAAAACTGGGATGCCAGGGCAACTTCCCCTGCTCGACCAGTCTTTCCGCCACGCCGTCGACCTCCCCATGCAGTCGGGCAAAATCGTCGTCGCTGATTTCGTCGCCGTTCACCCGGATGCGCTCGTTGATCCGGATCAGATGCGGCGAGGTGTACAGCGCCGTCTTCAGTCCGGAAGCGCGCAAGATGGACGTCAAAGTCGCCGCGGTTGATCCCTTCCCGTTGGTTCCGGCAATCAGCACACTTGGAAACGCCCGCTCCGGATGGCTCATCCCTTCCAGCAGCGCGCGCATGTGCACCAGATCGAACTTGTGCAAAGGCGTGTGCGCCAGTTCGTGCCCCAGCGCAAACAGGCTCGCCACTGCGGTTTCGTAGGACATAACCCCAGCTCTTGGCTCTTGGTTTTTAGCTATTGGCTTTCGAACACAAGAATACAAGCTTACCAATATTCCAAACTGATTAAGGGAAGGGGGCTGGAATAAGACGCGAGGGTTGGACAAGCCAAAAGCCAAAAGCCAAAAGCTAAAAGCTAAAAGCTAAAAGCTCAAAGCTCTCTACGCCACCATGAACTCCAGCGCTCGCGCAATGTACGGCTTTAGCTGCCTGCGCGGAACCACCGCGTCCAGCATGCCGTGCTGTAGCAGGAACTCGCTGCGCTGGAAGCCCGGCGGCAGCTTCTGCCGGATCGTCTGTTCGATCACTCGTGGCCCGGCAAAGCCGATCAGCGCCCCCGGTTCCGCGATATTGAGATCGCCCAGCATGGCAAACGAGGCGGTCACGCCGCCGGTGGTCGGATCGGTGAGCAGCGAGATGTAGGGAACGTTCGACCTATCCAGCCGCGCCAGCGCCGCCGAAATCTTGGCCAGTTGCATCAGGCTGATCACGCCCTCCATCATCCGGGCTCCGCCCGACGCCGACACAATCACCAGCGGCGTTTGCGTTTCGGCCGCCCGCTCGATCGCCCGCGTAATCGCCTCTCCGACGACCGCGCCCATACTGCCTCCGATGAACGCATATTCCATCGCGCTCACAATTACAGGACGCCCCATCAGCTTCCCGTGGGCGTTGATGACCGCGTCCTTCAACCCCGTATCCTTCTGAGCCTGCCGTAGTCGCGAAGCATAGGGCTTTAGATCCACGAACTTCAGCGGATCTGTCGAGGCGATGTTGGCGTCGAAAACTTCGTATTGGTTATCGTCGAGCAGCAGAGCCAGGCGGGCGCGGGCGTCAATCCGGAAGTGCTTTTCGCACTTCGGACAGACGTTCATATTCTCTTCGAGGTCCTTCTTCCAGATGATCTGCCGGCAGCTCTCACACTTCACCCACAGCCCTTCGGTACGGACCCGCTTTTCCCCCGAAGTATCCAGTTCCCCGGATTCGCGTCGAAACCAAGCCATGAAGTTAGTTGCCAGTTGCCAGTGCCCAGTTGCAAGTGAAAAGCAAGCGGTGCCAAGGCTCTCGACTTTCTGGGTACTGGGTACTAGGTACTGGTTCCTCAGTACTCGATCCCTTTCTGCGCCATCACGCCTTTCTCGTAGGCATGTTTCACTTGCCGCATTTCGGTCACCGTGTCGGCGGCCTCCACAATTGTCGGGTGCGCGCTCCGGCCCGTCAAGATTACGTGCACCATCTCCGGCTTCTTCCTCAGGGCCTCGACTACCTTAGCCGGGTCCAGCATGCCGTAGCTGATGGCGTAGTTGATCTCGTCCAGCACCACCAGATCCCATTCGCCTGACTGAATGGCCTTCTCGGCCTCAGCCCATGCCTCTCCCACCATCCGAACATCTTCCGGGTCAGGTTTTTCGGTTCCTACCTTCACGAAGCCCCGGCCCATCTGCTTGATGACGAACTTGCCCCCGAAAGCCTGAACTGCATCCAGTTCGCCATAGTGCCACGAGCCTTTCAGGAACTGCAGCATCAACACCCGCATCCCTTGGCCAACCGCCCGCAGTGCCGTGCCCATGGCCGCTGTGGTCTTGCCCTTGCCCGGCCCGGTATTCACGATTATCAGACCGCGACGCATATCAGCCATGTCAATCAGCCGCGCCGATCAAATCCCCGGCTCTACTAGAGAGGTTTGATTCTACTAGATATGCCCAGCCCCGTCTGCCTCGTGCCAGCCCGGCGATTCAAATTGAGACAGCGAATCGTTACTTCCCGCCAAGAATTGTCTGCAACGAATCGCCTTCCGCGCTGGTCTTAATTTTCAAAGGCCACTTGTGGCGTTTGTGGCATGCTGTTAAGAACCTGGATTCAAGATGGGGAATCGCAAGGAAGTTTTTCACGGAACTCTTGCATCTAACCATGCGTAGCTCGGTGTGGCGGAGCTGCGTCCCCTCGCAAAATTCGCGGAGGTCTCACCGTGACCAACAAATGTGCCGTGTTACTGTTTGTCGCACTTTTGGCCTATCCGGCCTTTTCGGCCCAGCACATGGCTCTTCCCAAGCGAACTGCAGACTCTGCTGACCAGGGGACAATCCGCGAGATTGTGGAGATGGAACGGCAGGCTCGGGAAGCCAGCCTCCACCGCGACCCGGATTTTTCCCAGCGCACCCTAGCCGACGACTATGTCGCCATTACTCCCCTGGGCACCGTCACCACCAAGCAGGACACCGTCTCGGCCCGCAAAAGCGGCCAGCTCCACTATGACACCATCAACGTGACCGACATGGTCGTCCGCCTTTATGGTGACACCGCGATCGTCACCGCCCGCGCCGACGTTAAAGGCCACCAGCTCGGCGAAGATTTCAGCGGGCCCTACCGCTACACGCGCGTCTGGGTCCGCCAGAGCGGCCACTGGCAGGCGGTCAGCTATCAGGCCACCGTGACGCAGTAGCTTACGCAGTAAAACTCAAAGCGAGCCGGCGCCGAGGTTTCCTCTGTTCCCTCCCCGTGTCCTCTGTGGTTAAATCCCTATCCATGACGCGGAATAAACGACAGCTGAGCCAGTACGCACTCCTCGGGTTGCTCCTGCTCGGCACGGCGCTGTCCCAATCCCAGGAACACCAGCTCTCCCCTGAAAAGCGCTCTCAGATCGAGGCGGCGGTCTCCCGGTTCATGGCCTCCACGCACCTGCCGGGAGTTTCGGTTGCTGTGGTCGAGAACGGCGAATACGAGTGGGGTGCGGGCTTCGGCATCGCCGACCTGGAGAACAACGCCCCGGCCAGCGAACACACGCTTTTCCGCTTGGCTTCCATCTCTAAGCCCCTCACGGCCACTGCAGCCATGCAACTTTGGGAGCGCGGGCAACTCGACCTCGACGCCCCGGTCCAGAAATATTGTCCGGTCTTTCCCCAGAAGCCGTGGCCCATCACCACCCGTCAGGTGATGGGCCACCTGGGCGGAATTCGCCACTATAAGTCCGGTGGGCAGAACGACCCCGAAGGGGGCAACACCAAGCACTTCGACAACCCCATCCAGGCCGGGCTCGACTTCTTCAAGGACGATCCGCTGGTGGCGCAACCGGGCACGCATTTCCACTACTCCACCCAGGGCTACACTCTGGTGGGCTGCGTCATTGAAGGGGCTTCCGGAACCAGGTACCTGGACTTCATGCGCCAGAATGTTTTCGTCCCGGCGGGCATGGAGCGCACTCAGGCCGACGACCGCTTCGCCGTCATTCCATACCGCACCCGCTTCTATCACAAGACAGACGCTGGAACGGTGCAGAACGCGGACTTTCTCGACTCCAGCTACAAGATTCCAGGCGGTGGATGGCTCTCTTCCGCGGAAGACATGGCGCGATTCGAAGTGGCTATTCTGAGCGACAAATTGATCAAGCGCGCCACGCGCGATTTGATGTGGACGCCGCTGACGCCCTCCGACGGCTCTAGCGATACCTACGGCTTGGGGTGGGGCGCGGGCAGTGAAGACGGCATCTCAACCTTCGGCCACACCGGTGGCCAACAAGGCACCAGCACTGCCTTCGTGATCGCTCCTGCGCAGCGCGCCGGAGTCGTCGTGCTCACCAACATGGAAGACACAGGCCCTGACAAACTAGCTCGAGAGATACTCCGAATTCTGGTGGGCACAACGGGCAAAGCCGATCAAAAATAACGGCCCTCAGTGCCCCGAATGATATGGGTGACCCTTTAAAATCGTAAATGCGCGATACAACTGTTCCAGGAGCACCACGCGCGCCAGTTCATGCGCCAGGGTCATCTTCCCGAGTGAGATCACCTGCTGAGCAGCGCCTCGGACCTCTGAGCTGAATCCGTCGGCCCCGCCGATCGCGAACACCAGCGGCATAGAACTCCGTTCCTGATAATCCCCCAGGAACTTCGCCAATCCTTCCGACGAATACTCCTTTCCCCGCGAATCCATCAGCACCAGCGTGGACTTCGCCCCGCGTTTGCCTTGCCCGCACATCTCCAGCAGCGCCGCATCGTCGCGCAGCGAAACGCCCTCAACCTGCGCATACCGCGAGATGCGCTTGAGATATTCGGCCGTCAGCGAAGCGATCGCCGCGTCCTTCATTTTCCCGATCCACGCGATCTTGATCTTCACGGGATGCTCAAGCCCTCATTGTGGTCGGCGGCCTAAAACTCCCGTGTGGGCACAGCCGCCCTCGGCTGTCCTGTCGGGCGAAGCTCGACTGCTCTATGCTTGGGAGAAACGGAGCCCCGGCCTACTTCCTTCCCGAGGCCAGCACCACCGTTGCCCCGAACGCAACCTTTTGGCCATCCGAGTACTGCCGTACGGCCGCATGCACTTCTTCATGCACTCGTGGCCATTGGTCCGCGGGCACGCGCTCCAGCATCGGACGGAACGGCACCGATACCGCCTGTGCCTGCTCCCAAACCTCCTCCGGCGGGCCGGGCCATGTCCACGGAAGAGTCTTCGCCCCCTCTTCAACCTCGCGGAATCCTGCGTCGCGCATCACGGAGGAAAGACTTCCCGGCGCGGCAAAACGAAAGGGATCCGGTCCGCCCGGCTCCAGCAGAGGCCCGCCGGCGTGCCGATGCGCCACGCCCATCATGCTCTGCCAATAGGGTTGTTCAAATGGTCCCCACGTCAGAAAACACGCACGCGCGCCCGGCCGCAGCACGCGCAGCAATTCGCGCAGCGCAAGCACGGGATCGCGAAAGAACATCACACCGAAGCGCGACGTCGCCAGATCAAACGAATTGTCCGGGAAAGGAAGACTGTGCGCGTCAGCCTGCCGCGTGGTGAAGTTCTTGAGTCCCCGCGCCTGCGCTCGATACTCGGCGATCTTCAGCAGGTCTGGGCTCAGATCAAGCGCCGTGACGTGTCCATCGGCTCCGACCCGCAAGGCCAGGCTGATCGCAGGCTCGCCCGTTCCGCTGGCCAGGTCCAGCACCTTCATGCCGGCTTCCGGGCGCGCATACTCGACCAGCGCGTCGGTGACCGGCTGGCCCATCGCCGCCGATTTGGCTTTCCATTTCTCGGTGGCCACCAGCCGGTACTGCGATCCCCAGCCCGGTTCCGAGTATGTTTCCGGGCTTTGTTCCGAGTCTGGTTTCGATGCCATGGAATGCCCAGCGTGACGCGAAGAGTTCCTACGTCTTCTTTTTTTTCTTCTTTTTCGCCGCAGCCGCGGTGCCGGCAGCTTTTCGCTTCCTCGGTGCGCTCTTGAGTTCGCCTGGCTCCAGCCGCTTCGCCGTCTTCCACAGCCGCTCCAGATCGTAGAACTTCCGCGCCTTTTCCGAGAACACGTGCACCACAAAGTCCACGTAATCAATCAGCACCCATTCGGCCTGGTTGTAGCCCTCAATGTGCGTCGGACGCAGTCCCGCGCCCTTCAGCCGCAGCTCCACTTCGTCGGCGATGGCCTGAATCTGCCGCGGGTTGGTCCCGCTGCACAACACAAAGTAGTCGGTAAATGCTCCCGACCCTTTCTCCATTTCCAGGATGCTGAGTTCTTCGGCCTTCTTGTCGAGGCAGGCTTGAATGGCGGAGGCGATTTGCTTTTTCAGTTCGGTCTTCTTCATGCGGTCGTTTGGCTGCCGGTCGTGATCTTGAACCTCATTGTAACCGACCTGCCATGGGCTCTCGGCTCCATGCGGGTGCGGTCACTTCCCAGTTTTTTTCGCCTCGGCCGCTTCGAGTTGACGCAATTTTGCCATGGTAGCCGCGGAAGGATCTTTCCGCTTGCCGCTCTTGTTTCTCCGCTTAGTCTTGGTGACATAGTGATTCTGAGCCATTCTAAAATCTCCTTGAATTCTTACGCTGGCGGTTTGGGACGACTGCCCGGCATGAGTCGGAGTCGTCTGATTCCGCCATGCCAGGAAGACTGCTACCCATCATAACGGGTCGTGGAACTTTCCGGCGACGCCGCGCCGGCTATTTATGAGAACTATTTATAAAGCCCCGTCTTCTGGATGTACTTCGCGATCACGGGATCCAGAAACCGCCCGAGCGGCTTGCCCGCAGCGGCAGCTTCGCGGATCGCGGTCGCCGAGGCCGGCTGGCGCGAATCTCCCAGCAGATGAATCGTCGCTCCCGGCAGCACCAGATCGCCCGAGGCCGGCTGCTTGTGAAACGGCCGGGTGACTTCCGGTCGCGGTCGCAGTTTCTCGGGCAGGGCATTGGCCACGTCGGCCAGCGAATATCCCGGCCGTCCGGCCACAATAAATTCGCACTCGACAAACAAAGCCTCTGCCTCGTGCCACTTGGCGATGTCGGCAAACGCATCCATTCCGATCAGCAGAAACAGATTGTCGCTTGCCTTGAGCGAGGACTTCAGCCGCCGCACGGTATCAATCGTGTAGTTCGGCTTCTCCCGGCGTGCCTTGCGAACTTCGCCCTCTTCGCCTGCCGGCGCCTCCAGCAGCGAAGGCACAAACGCCTTCTCCTGCGCCGTGGCCAAGGCCAGCATGGCGAAACGATGTACATACGGCGACAGCGGCTGCCGCTGCTTGTGGGGCGGAATATTCGCCGGCACAAAGTAAATTCGATGCAATTTGCACTGCTCCAGCGCCCTACGCGCCAGCGCCAGGTGCCCCTTGTGCACCGGATCGAACGTTCCGCCGAATAGGCCGATGTTCATATGCGCAATGAGTGTCCCGGCTAGTCTCCAGATTTACCGCCAAAGATGCAAGCGGCCCGAGCCGCGAACCAAGCAGGGAACCGGGCGGCCAGGCCCGAGCTCGCAGGGGCACTGTCCGACTGGCCGTTATCTTACAAGGAACTAATTCGCATCCAGAGGCGCCTGCTCTGCGAGCCTGTAAGGAACTCCTGTAACTTCGTGATTTCCTTGGGCGGCACTACGATGAGGTCATGCGAGTAACCCTCCCCCTACTTCGCATCCCTCCGGCCAGGGCTCCGATCCTGCGCTATGGAGTAGCTGTGCTCAGCACGGCGCTGGCCCTCATCCCCACGGTTCTTCTCGCAGACGTGTCAGAAAGCCGCCTGGCCCTGTTCGGCGTGGCCATCATGGTGAGCGCCTGGTACGGCGGCTGGAAGCCCGGCCTGGTTGCGACCTCTTTCGCGCTGACCGTGAGCGCTTATTTCACCCTGGCCGGAGAGCACAACCCCGCCCAGTTGCGCATAGCCATCATCCGCCTGAGCCTGTTCTTCTTCGTCGCGATGCTGATCTGCTGGCTCAACGCCGCACTTCGCGCCGCCCAGGAAAATCTGCGCCGCTCGGAACTGAATTTCCGCTCTCTGGTCACCAACGCTCCTTACGGCATCTGCCGCTGCGACGCAACCGGCAAGCTGCTCGACGTCAATCCGGCTTTTCTGGAAATGCTCGGCTACTCCACCACGGACGAACTGATCGGCCATCATATCTACAGCTTTTATGCCGAGGCCGAACAGTGGTTCACCCTCGCCGATTTTCTTCGTTCCCCTTCGCCCTTCCAGGGCGTGACGGCGGAATGGAACCGCAAAGACAACAGCACGACAGTCGTGCGGGTCTCAGGACGCTCCGTTCCCAACGGCCGGGGCGGCGGCGTGATCTTCGAATTGTTCGCTGAAGACGTCACCGAGCGCCGCGTTCTCGAGCAGCAGCTTCGCCAGTCTCAAAAAATGGAGGCCATCGGACGCCTCGCCGGCGGCATCGCCCACGACTTCAACAATCTGCTGATGGTGATCTCCGGCTACACCGAGTTTCTTCTGGAACGTCTGGGCGATACCCCTGAATTGCGCGCCCCGGCGCAGGAAATCGGCAGCGCCGCCGAACGCGCCTCCTCGCTCACCCGCCAGCTTCTCGCTTTCAGCCGCAAGCAGATGCTCGCTCCTAAAATCGTCAACCTCAACGACGTCGTCACCGAGAATCTCAAAATGCTCACCCGCATGATTGGTGAAGACGTGGACCTGGTCATGGTTCCGGCCTCCGAAGTCTGGCCCGTGCGCGCCGATGCCGGCCAGATCGAGCAGGTCGTCATGAACCTGGCCATCAACGCCCGAGACGCCATGCCTTCCGGCGGCAAGCTCACCATCGAGACTGCGAACGTCACCCTCGATGAAGACTACGTCCGCCTGCATGCTCCCCTGCAGCCCGGCGACTACGTCATGATCGCCATCAGCGACACCGGCGCCGGCATGGACGCAGAAACTCAGTCCCACATCTTCGAGCCTTTCTTCACCACCAAGGGCACCAAGGGAACCGGCCTCGGCCTCTCCACCGTCTACGGCATCGTCAAGCAGAGCGGAGGCTACATCTGGGTTTACAGCGAAGTCGGGAAAGGCACTACCTTCAAAATCTACCTGCCGCGCGTGCCCGCCGCCAGTCCGGCGGTTTCCCCGGTCGTCGTCCCGGCTGAAACCGACAAGGTCGAAGCCGGCAAAGAGACGATCCTGCTGGTCGAAGACGAGGCCAACCTCCGTTATCTCGCCCGACAGTTCCTGGAGAAGCAGGGCTACAAGGTGATCGAAGCCGCCGATGGCGCCGTCGCCATGCAGATTGCGGTCGCGCATGAAGGCGTGATCCACCTGCTGCTCACCGACGTCATCATGCCCGGCATGAATGGCCGCGAGCTGGCCCAGCGCATTTCCGAGATTCGCCCCAACACCCGCGTTCTCTACATGTCCGGTTATACCGAGAACGTGGTCGGACACAACGGCACACTGGACACCGGCGTACGCCTGCTCCAGAAGCCCTTTAACCTTCGCGACCTGAAGCGCATGGTGCGCGAAGTGCTCGATGCAACTCCAACTCCCCCGGAGGCAGTCATGCCCTTGCAGTCAGCACAATCCAGCCGCGCGATGCGGGCCGTCGAAACTTCGGCGGCGCGCGCGCAACGTTTCCAACTTCACTTGCCCCTGCGTTACCGCCGTCTTGGAGAAACCAAGTGGCACCAGGGAGAAACCCAGAACATCAGCCGCTCGGGCATGCTCTTTGAGGCCGACGAAGTCTTGCAGCCGGCAGCGCAGCTGGAGATCAACCTTGTTCTCCCGGCCGAGATTGCCGGGCTCTCGGCGACCGAAGTAGTCTGCCGCGGAGAAGTCGTGCGCACGATCGAGCCGCATGGCACCGTGAACCCGGCCCTGGCCGCGCGCATCCTGCAGTATCACTTCCAGCACGGGCCGCTTCCAAGGGCCTGACTTCCGTCACGGGATAGCAGGAAAAACAAAGGCGGCCTCCCTTGGGGGCCGCCTTTGGACTGATTTTGGGTGGCGCAGCGCTTCAGCGCTGCGGTCACTGACTTCTTTCGGCATCGGCTTTAGCCGCTGCGGTGACTCGCGGCACAGGAAATGCAGCCGCTGGTTAGCCAGGGTGCCCTGAGGCTTCTTTCAACGCTTCTTCCCGCAACTCTTCCACTTCCTCCGCCATTGCGTACTTCAACTCCTCAATCCCTTTACCCGTGACCGCCGAAATCTCATAGAGCTTCCACTTCTTCTTCCTGCAATACTTCTTCAACGCCGCCAGCTTGTCCTTACTCGCCACGTCAATCTTCGACGCCACCATGATCATCGGTTTCTCTTCCAGATGCGCGCCAAAGCTGCCCAGCTCCCCGACAATGACTTCCACATCCTTGGTGACATCCTTGCGCCCGCTGCCGTCCGACACGTCCACCAGGTGCACCAGCAGCCGCGTGCGCTCGATGTGCCGCAGAAACTGCGTCCCCAGCCCGGCCCCGGCATGCGCGCCTTCGATAAGCCCGGGAATATCCGCCACCACGAAGCTGACTTCATTTTTAGCGTCGCCCACCGCGACCACGCCCAGATTCGGCTCCAAAGTCGTAAACGGATAATCCGCGATCTTCGGCCGCGCCGCCGAAATCCGCGAAATCAGCGTGGACTTTCCGACATTCGGATATCCCACCAGCCCCACATCCGCCAACAGTTTCAATTCGAGCCGGTAATTACGTTCTTCCCCGGGCCGTCCTGCCTCGTGCTCGCGCGGCGCCTGGTGCACCGACGTCGCAAACCGTGCATTCCCGCGCCCGCCACGCCCGCCGCGCGCGATCACGATCCGCTGGTCCGCCTTTGAAAAATCGAAAACCTTCTCGCCCGTTTCGTCGTCGTACACGATCGTTCCGACCGGCACTTTCAACGTGACGTCGCCGCCTTCGCGCCCGGTCCTGTTGGAGCCCTCGCCGTGCCGGCCGCGCTCCGCCTTGTACTCGGGATTGAAGCGGAAATGCACCAGCGTATTGTGGCGTTCACTCGATTCCATGACCACGTCGCCGCCCTTGCCGCCATCGCCGCCCGAAGGCCCGCCCCGCGGAACGAACTTCTCCCGCCGGAACGCCATGCAGCCGTTTCCGCCGTCCCCGGCCTTCACCCGAATTTTCGCTTCATCAATGAACATGAATCAGTCGTTCGTCGTTGGCTGGCTCGTTGGATTTTCGCCGTCGACCAACAACGCGCGGCCAACGACCAAAGAAAAAGCCTCGTCCCGAAGGCGAGGCTCGCGGTTCATGTGGCGCGGGCGCCCTCGCCCGCGAAACTCTTAGGGAGAACTACTTCGCTTCCACCGGCTCGACCATCACGAACTTGCCCATCGAGCCCTTGTTCAGGAACTTGATGCGCCCCGTGATCTTGGCGAAGAGCGTGTCGTCTTTGCCGCGGCCCACGTTCAGCCCCGGCTTCACCCGGGTGCCGCGCTGCCGCACGATGATGGTCCCACCGGGCACGACCTGCCCGCCGAATGCCTTGAAGCCAAGCCGCTGCGAATTCGAGTCGCGGCCGTTTCGCGAAGTACCTTGTCCTTTTTTATGCGCCATAAATTCTCAGCTCTCGCTTGTCAGTTCTCAGTAAAAAACGATGTGGGGGCAGCCGCCCTCGGCGGTCCGGCCGGGTCGAGGACCCGGCAGCTCATGACTTCTACTTCTTCTTCGCAGCCGACTTCTTAGCTGCCCTCGTTGGAGCCGCCTTTTTCTTAGCCGAAGCCTTTACTGCCTTTTCCTCGGCAGCCGGCTCCGCTTCCGCCTTCACCTTCTTCGGCTTAGCTTCCTTCTTGGGCAATTCCGGAGCCTTGAAGCTCTGCCCGCCGGCTGCGATCTCCGTGATCCGCACGGCGGTGTAGTTCTGCCGATGCCCGCGCAGTTTCTTGTACTGTTTCTTCCGCTTGTAATGGAACACCAGCACCTTCGCGCCGCGTCCTTCTTCGACCACCTGGCCAACCACGCGGGCATCGGCCCCTTTGGCCACCTGGCCGGCCTCGCTCGAAACCGCCAGCACAGGGAACTCCACCTGGCCGTCAGTTCCGGTACCGAACCGCTCTACTCGAATTACATCGCCCGGCGCCACCCGGTACTGCTTCCCACCGGCGCGAATGACTGCGTACATGCCTCTGCCTCCGTCCACGTCGTGAAAATCAGCTCGCCCGCAAGTCGCTCACTCATCCCCGGGGCACACACGGGGGCGGTCGCGGAACTCTGATTTCCTGTGCTTGCTGTGTTTTCCGTCCCCGGCGCTTCGGCAGCGGGGACACGCCTCCCCAGAACGGATCGGCGAGTACAGGCAAACCCAATTATTCTATCGTGCGCCCCGATGCCGGTCAAACAGAATTGCCCCGTATGCGGTCAAGGCCCAGGAAGCAAGGAGGGCAGGAAGTTGAGATTGCCTATCCTTCGTGAACCTTCCTGCCCTTTCTTGTGAAATTCCTCTCTGCACCTCAGTGCCCTCTGTGGTTGAGTCCTTGACGTCCGAAGCCCGCTCCTTGACTTTCCCACCGTCTGTGCGAAAATTCCGCCGGATTCCCGGAGGAGCCCCATGCTGAAGCGCGTTATCCCCGTTTCCTTGTGCCTGCTTGCACTCGCCCTATCCAGTTCCGCGCAAATGAAGAAGTCGTCCATGAAGAAGCCCGCCGGCCCCGCGCCCGACGCCGCCCTGATGCAGAAGATCTGGGACGGCTGGTGCACCCTCGATCCCGCCAACGTCGAAAAGTACTACGCGGCCGGCCCTCATGTTTTCTTCGACATCGCTCCGCTGAAGTATGGCAGCTGGGACGAATACGAGAAAAATGTGAAGAACATTCTCGCCGGCTACAAGAGCGCGAAGTGCGCCGTAGAGGACGCCATGGTTCACCCGCACGGCGATCTAGCCTGGGCCACGGCGATCGTTAAGAATGAAATGACCACGAAAGCAGGAAAAGTTGAGATGGGTGCCTTCCGCTGGACCGTCGTCTGGGAAAACGAAGACGGTAAGTGGCTGATCGTCCACGAGCACGTCTCCGAGCCGATTCAGTAGAACAGGGGGCAGGGCTACAGGTACCCCTTCCCTGCCCTCTGCTTTTCAATACGACTTCCAGAAGAAATACGCCGTCATTCCCGCGCCCACCAGCACTACAAACGCCCGAATCCACGCTTGCGGGACTTTCTGCGCATAGTGCGCCCCGAGGTATCCGCCTGCGATTCCGCCCGCAATCATTACGATCCCTTGCCGCCAGTAGACCGCGCGGAACACGATGAATGTTGCCACCGCCACCCCGTTGATCACGAATCCCATCACGCTTTTCAGTGCGTTCATGGCGTGAATGTCAGTCATGCCAAGCGTGGCCAGCATGGCAAGCATCACAATCCCCATGCCTCCGCCAAAGTAGCCGCCATAAACGGCAACACATAGCTGGAACAGCGTCGCCCCCGCCAGAGCCGCACCCGACGCCTCGTGTGCGAGCGCCGATTTCCGCTCCCCAGCCAGTTTCCTGCCGAAAGCGAACAGCAATGTCGCGCCCAGCGTCAGCCAAGGCAGCACGCGCATGAATGTGCGCGCCGGAGTATGCAGCAGCAGAAAGGCACCCGCCAGCCCGCCGGTCAAACTCGCCGCCAGCAGCGGAATCAGCACCCGGCGCGGCACGTCCAACCGCTTCCGATATGCGCCGCCGCTGGCTGCCGCGCCCGTCCAGAGCGCAATCGTGTTGGTCGCATTCGCCGGGATCGGCGGCACGCCCGTGAACAGCAGAGCCGGAAACGCAATAAAACTGCCCCCGCCCGCCACGGAGTTCAACGCCCCGCCCAGCGCTCCGGCGCAGAAAAGAAAAACGACACTTTCCAGGGTAGTAAGGTTCAAGCAGCTAGGTGTACCAGAAACCCCGCCGCCCGCCAATCGGGGGGAACGTTGCTCTTGAGTGGCGCAGGCCTTCAGACCTGCGATGAGATGCTCCCGCCGCCGCTCCACCGCAAAAGCAGCACATCTCGCGTGACGAACACCGCTACCAGCAGCAGCCGAATCGCCTGCCCTTCCGCCTCACAAAACACAGCCGCGCTGTTCCATATCTAGAACGCGGAAGAGCGACCTTTCTTGCTATCGGAACGCGGACGACCTCGTCCAAGAAAAAGGCATCGTTCACGCTGAGAAGGGAACCGCGAGCGCGGCCGGTACGTAACTCACTCACGCGGACACTCGGCCAGGGCAGAGGTGACTCAGGCTGGTTTCTGCAAACTGATTCCTAGCGGGGTTTGGGGATCTTCTTACACTCGGTTTGGCGGCCCAGGTGAGAAAACCCCCATTGACAGCAGCGCAAGCGCGTGGCTTGCCTGCTCAACCCCGGCGCCAGCATTGTAGGCGAATCGCCGGGAAACGCAAACGTTTTCTCGCGCTCGTCGCGACCGGGCCGCCACCCTAACCGCTTCCCGGCGTATCTCGGGAAAGAAAAAGGAGCAGCCATGAAGTTCGCGACAGTTTCAAAGACCCTGGTGCTGGGGTTGGCTCTAATGCTGAGCTCCAGCGCCTTCGCCGCAACGAAGGCTAACCTGCAGCTGCGATCGGCCGTGACCGTCGGCGGCACCACTCTCCAGCCGGGCGATTACAAACTCCAGTGGGATGGCGCCGGTCCGAGTGTGGAAGTCAGCATCATGCAGGGTAAGACCGTAGTTGCCAAAGCCCCCGCCCGCGTGGTGGATTTGAACGCTCCATCCGCGGCCTCGGCCACCATGGTCAAGGACAACGATGACGGCAGCAAGTCTCTTGTCGGCGCACGCTTTGAAGGCAAGAAGTATTCGCTCGAACTGGGCAGCGCCAGCGAAGGAGGCCAGGCCGGCTCGGCAAAGTAACCAGAACGTCTCAACCACAAACCAAAGGGGAGCGTTCGCTCGCTCCCCTTCTTATTCTCCCGTCCCGGTTTCAGTTCGGCGAAGCCAGCACGTCGTCGTAGTAATTCAGCACGGTCTGCCGCGGCTTGGTCTTCAGGCCTTTCAGCGGAATCTTCTGCTCGACGGTCTTCTTACCGGTGATCTTCGCCCGCCCCAAGAAGAAGATGCTGCCATCCGCCATTTCCAGGTAAACCGGCACCAGCATCCGGAAGCTGTCGTCCACATTCGACTGGCTGATCTTCAGGTTGAGCACGACATCTCCATCCGCGCCAATGTCAAACGACGACTCTGACTTGTAGCTCGGCAACTGCGTCCCGTACACGTACTCGTTGAAGAACCAGTCCATCCGGTGGTTACCCTCCACGTCCATCTCTGGAGTCATATGCTTTTCCACCATGGCCTTGAAATCTTCGGTGGTAGCTGCCTTGCCCGAGTACGTCTTCACGAAATCCCGCATCGTTTCCTTGAAGCGCTGCTCGCCCATCTGATTGCTGCGCATCATCATCCGGATCATGTGCAGAACGTACGCGCCCTTCGGATAAATCAGGCGGCGGGTGGTGCCGAATCCGGTGCGCGAGTTGCTGGTCCGATATCCCATGATGAGCGGGCCCGCATCAATGGCGCGGAACCCCTGCGCGTCTCGCTCCAGCAACAACTCCCGTTCGTCGTTCCAGAAACCGATGAACTTCTTGGGGCTCTTATCGAGCGTCGCCAGGTACAGCGATGCTGACATATCGGCGAATCCCTCGCTCATCCACTGATCGCGGTAGGAACTGAACCCGACCGTGTGCCCCCACCACTGGTGCGCCACCTCGTGCGGCGTCACCACCTTCCAGTAGCCCCGATCGCCCCAATCGAGGCCCAGCTGATGACGCACCGTGGTGTCAAAGTAGTAACAGATCGGAATCCACACTAGTTCCGGCCAGGACTGCCCGAAATTGCACGCCGTCTGCTGCGTCAGTTGCATGTGCTTGAAAATGGAAGGTCCGAACCAGTCGTTATAAACCTGCACTGCCAATTGCCCCTCGGCCAGCGCCTTCTTGTTCAGCCCCGTAGTGCTCATGGTGCCGACCGGAGCGTCCACTTCCATCTGCGGACCCGTGCCGGGCACCAAGTCGCCACTGGCGCCGCGCTTAAAGCGCTCGACCCAGTCTGGCGGATCCTGGTTAGCGTACGACTGGATCAAATATTCCGGCTTGTCCACCTTGCCTTCTTCCAGCTTGAAGCGCCCAAAGCTGAAGCCAGCGACGGCTTGCGGCGCCTCACTCTTCCACGTGGTGACATTCTGTCCACCGTCATTGGTTTCGCTTACGCGCACGCCGGTGGCCGCCATCTGCATCCCTTTCGGAATCCGGAAGGTCATGTCATAGGTTGCGTACTCGCCAAAACTCGCCCCGGCATTGTTTGGGTACCAGTTATCACGCGCCACGGGAAAGTAATTGCCCGCGCCCTCATTGATGACGGCCTCTTTCCCTTCGTACTCGGTCGTGATCGCGTACCTTTCGCCCGCGGCCAGCGCTTTCGGCAGGATTACGGCGAAATCGGGATCGTTGTTCTTGTCTTCCTGAATGAACGACAGCGCCTGACCATCGTCGGCGGTCACCTTGCGCACCCGCAGCGATGCAAACAAATCCAGCGGGACCACCCTCACACCCGCCCGTCGCGTCACCCACTCGGCCTTGGCCTTGCCAATGAGGTTCCCACTTTTCTCCAGCGTTGCATCCAGTTGCTGGTGCTCGATTTGCACCGCACGCCCGGTCCCCGCCTTGTGCTCACCCGACATCGGAAACGCAGCCCACCGGCCGGACTTGCTCAAATCGTAGGTGCTGAATTCCACCTGATCGGCCGCGCCTTCGTGCGGATCAATCACGTACAACTCCTGCCCGTTGTAATGCTTCCCGTGGATGAAGGCCACAAACAAGCCACCCGGCTCCGGACTCAGCACGTCCTCCAGGAGGCGCACCTCCAGGTTGTCTCTCAGTTTGTGGCGGGTTGTGTTCTGGCTGTCTTTGAGGGTACCGGCATCGCAAGTGGACGAGGCCGCGCTGCCTGCCTTCTTGATTTCTTCATACGTCGAGTCTGTGAATCGCAGCACCATCTGGCTGAAACTTTCGCTGAACTCGTTCTCTTTCGTCAGCAGCTTCAGCGAATTCTTCTCGGTCTCCGTCGGCGGATCCAGAACAAATGTCCCTTCGCCCGCGAACACGGCTCCAGTCACTTTTCCATTCACCGGCGCGGCGAAGCACACGGTGCCGGAATGCAGGTGGAACGTTCCGGCCTCCCGCTTCAGAGTTACGTCGCTGACGCTGACCGCTTCGCTGCCCAACGTGAGGTTTCGAAGCGCCTGATACGCCGGGTCCGAGTTCGCCGCCGGCGCCGCGTTCTGGGCGCAAACGCTGGCGAGCAGAATCAAAATGATGGCAAGAAGCTGGCAGAAGTTGATGGGCGCTTCCTCCGGACACACAACCGCGAAGTTGCGCAGGGCGCGAACCAGGAACGGCATGAACCCTCCTCTGGGGGAAGAGGAAACGTAATTATCCCCAGTTTCCGCAAAAATGCAATGAGCCGGATCACAGACGCTAACAGGCGCCTCGAATCAGTCCATAACCCCGGCCGTATGAGCCGTTTGCCGCCTGAAACTTTTCTCCCCTCTACGACTCCAATCTGGTAACTGGGGTTGACCCGAACCTAAGCCAGGGAAACCAACATGACTTCATCTCTATTGCATCGCATTCTGGTTGTTTTTGGATCTCTGCTTGTAGCCACCGCCTGCAATGCCAAGGCCGCAGCGCCCTCCTCTGTGCCTGCGGCGGCTGCCGATGAGCCGCGCGCCTCGTCTCCAGGCCGCCAATCGGTCGTCGTGGCCGGTGGTTGTTTCTGGGGCATTCAAGCCGTCTTTCAGCACGTGAAAGGAGTGATCAGCGCGACTTCCGGTTATGCCGGTGGTTCCGCCAAGACCGCCGATTATGAAATCGTCAGCACTGGCGAAACCGGGCACGCCGAGTCTGTGCAGATCGTCTACGATCCGTCGCAGATCACTCTCGGCGAGCTGCTGCGCGTCTTCTTCTCAGTCGCGCACGACCCCACGCAGCTTAACCGCCAGGGGCCCGACGAAGGCACGCAGTACCGCTCTTCAATTTTCTACGGCAACGACGAGCAGAAGCGCATCGCTGACGCCTACATCGCGCAGCTCAACAACGCACGCGTCTTCCCGCGTCCGATCGCGACCAAGGTCGTACCCCTGCAAGCGTTCTATCCGGCGGAGGCCTATCACCAGAACTACGCGGCCTTGCATCCCAATCAGCCCTACATCGTCTACAACGACGCGCCCAAGGTCGAGCACTTGCGCCACGAATTCCCCGACCTGTACACCGGGAAGTAAGGAGACGACGATGTTCGACTCAGACCTCGATCAGAAAAAAACCAATGTGGGGGCAGCCGCCCCTTCGGCAAGCTCAGGACAGGCTCCCGGCGGTCCCGTTGAGCAGAGCTCGACCGCCTCGTCTCCCAATATCCAACGGCGCGTGTTCCTCGCTACGTCAATGGCCACGATGGCAGGCCTCGCCCTTTGGCAATGGAAAAGACCGGCCGTACTTGAGGCTGCTCCCGCGCAGCCGGCCGAGCCCAAAGAAGTCACCATCGTCGTATTCTCCGATTCCGGCGAGCGCCTGAAGAGAGTTCGCATAGCCCGCATCGTCAAGACCGCTGCAGAATGGCGCAAGCAGCTCCCTGCCGGAGTCTTCGACATCACCCGCAACGCCGACACCGAAATCGCCTTCTCCGGTAAATACTGGAACCTGCACGACAAGGGCCTCTATCGCTGCATCTGCTGTGACAACGCGCTGTTCGATGCTGCGACCAAATTCGACTCCGGCACCGGATGGCCCAGCTTCTGGGCGCCCATTGCAGCCGAAAACGTCACCGAATTGCGTGACACCAGCCTCGGTATGGTCCGCACCGCGGTGTCCTGCACGCAATGCGACGCCCACCTCGGCCACGTCTTCGACGACGGCCCCCAACCCACCGGCCTGCGCTACTGCATGAACTCCGCCTCCCTGCGCTTCGTGCCGCGAACCTGACGCTAACCCGTACCGTCATCCTTCCCAAAGCGAAGGACCTATGCAACCTGGGGGCAACGCGGCACGCGCTTAGGGGCAGAGCATCGGAACCATACAGTCGCCCAATTCGCCGGCGAGTGATTGAGACCTAGATAGGTTCCCCGTCGCCAAACGACTAAGCCTTCCGCGCCTTGAGCGCTTTGGCATTTTTGGCGGATCGTGACGGCGCTTCGAATCCGATCCTCCGATTATTGGCCGGCAGTGGAGCGATGAGTTCGCGAATCGCCTCGACGAGATCCTGAATCTCCGCATCGTGACTATCCAAGCGCGCTTCGAGCTCTGAAAGTTTGGATACCACATGCTGATTTGCAATCAAGGTTTGGCGCACTTGAACGAATGCACGCACCACGAAGATGCTCATTTCGATGGCGCGCTTCGAGTTCAGCACGGTTGCCGCCATGATCGCGCCGTGTTCAGTAAAGGCATGCGGCAAATAGCGCCGGCCGCCGCGGGCAGAGTTTGAGGTCACAATTTGTGACCTCAAACTTTCGTCCTCCGCCTTGCTCAGAGTGAAACGGAAGTCAGGCGGAAACCGGTGGCTGTTGCGTTTCACTTGCTGATTGAGATGTTTGACCGGAACACCGTACAGCGCAGCCAGGTCCGTGTCCAAGATGACCTTCTGATTCCGCAGAATCAGAATCCTCGAGCAGGCGATGCTGAAGTGCGTGGCAGGTGCCGAGAAGCTGCGCGGAAAGACCATCGTGTTGGTGGACGTTTCCCGCTCGGGGACCGCTCCGCTGTCTCACCGTTCCGAGATGCAGCGCACCGACGTGGCTTATGGGCTGGCGGTGCTGCTTGCGCGAGATCGGCGAGAACAACGTCGCGACGTCGGCTACGGCAAGTGGACGCACATTGACGGCTGGAGCGGAGTCGGCCGTTGAGTACAACCGCGCGCTGGAGAAACACGAAGGGGGACGGGCCGGAAGCCCGTCCTCCCTCGGTGGGTTGCAACAGGAGGAATCGAGGCTACTTGCTGTCGCCGTCGTGGTCCGCGTTCCCAGTGCTTTTCAGTGTCACTTGGTCCTGCGGAAGCGGTCGGCTGGGTTGAGGTTGAGCCTTGGAGGCGGCGGGTTGCGCCGTCTGGCTGGCGTGGCTACTGTAGGCAGCGCTGACTGGGTTAATCATACAGAGGAACAAGATCGGCGTTGGGGGCAGGACCTTTAGCCAGGGCGGCGAACTTCGGTAAGTATTACTGCCATCGAATCCCCAGGTCGCAGAGAATTGCGCCTAGGCGGGGCCTCAAGTCAACTCTTTTCCGCGGACTATTCCAGCACGCTGTCGTCCAGCTTTTTCCTGCCCCAGTCGGCGGCCGCCTGCACGAATGCCAGCACGACCGGATGCGGCTTCTTAGCGGTAGACGATAACTGCGGCTGAAACAACGTGGCCACAAAAAAGCGGTGCGTCGGCGACTCGATGGCGCGAATCTCGCCCTTCGGCCCGCGGGCCACGACTGGGAATCCCGCTTCCATGGCGGCCCACTCGAAATCCGGATTGATCTCGAAATTGCAGAAGAACTCTTCCTGCACCGTCTCTTTGTCCCTGCCATAGAACGACTGCAAGTATGAACCCGGGCGCAGGCGAATCTCCGGGACCGCGCCGGAAAGTTTGGGCGCGCCACCTTTGCCATCGGGCACGGCGCAGGCCACCGGATAAATCACAACATTCTTCGATCCGGAATTATTTTCCGCGCTGTCGGCGTCCTGGATGTGGAGCACGTTGCGGGCAAATTCGATGAAGGCGTATTGGAATCCGCCGCAAGTGCCGAGAAAAGGCCAGTCACGCCGGCGCGCGAACTCGATGCCCTTGAGCATGCCCTCGAAACTCTTGTAAGGACTGCCGGGCGAGGCCCACAAGCCGTCCCACGACTCGAGCTTCTTCTCGGCGCCGGGTTCCAGCAGCGACGGCGTCGCCAGCCACTCGGACACAACTTTCACTCCGAGTTTACCGGCGGCGTGCTGGAGCGCGTCGTTGGTGGCGTGGTGCGAGCGGAACTCAGGGTTGAAGTCGCCCAGGATTCCTATGCGGACGGCGTCGCTCACGGCTTGATTGTACTAGAGCGATGCAGGCAACTGGCGGGAGCAGGTTAGGACGAGGCTTAGAAGTTTGGTGCCGCGGGCACGGACGAAGGCCCCCTCGACAACGCACAGGGCAGGTCCGCGTCAAACAGACTAGATCAAATGCTCGAAGCCGAGGAAAAAATACACGCTGACTAAGGCCAGCACAGGGCCACCCCAGATCATCAGCGTGCACTTCCATCCCAGCGAGCGGGCGATTTCGCGCTGGCTGCGCCACGAGATTAGGAACGTCTTATTGTTTACACCCTTCCCCAGCACGGTCGGAGGGCGCACCTCAAAACCGTTCGTGGCCTGCCCGTCTCCTGTGCCCGGACCGTTTCCGCCTTTCGTGCCCGCCGCGGACTCGTCTGGAATCACCGGCGCCGGGCCCATGCCCGCTGCCGACAGTCCCGCCGCCGCCCACGCCGCCGGATTCGATATCCCCGCCCTCAGCATCGCTGCTGCTACCTTCTGCTGCTGCATCGTGTCCGCCGGTCTCGCCGGACCTGTTCCCCCGGCCGGGCGGACTGCCTGGGTGGGGGCGGCCAGAGTCGCAAGCCGTTGGTTAAACGCACCATCGTCAAAGCCCCCTTCCGGCGATCTCGAAGTAAACGATCCCAAAGTAAACTGTTCCAACACGAGCGACCCTATGGAAACGCCCAACGATCTCAGTGGAAGTCCCCGGGACACAAAGGAACCGGGAGGGTCAGGGTCCTGCACCGGCTGCGGACCTACCTCCAAGCCTGGATTCTCCGACAGCGTCCCCAGGACAAACAGCGAGTTCTTGGGCTTGATGCAATACTCCTCTACCTTGATTTTATTGTCGGTGGATACGCCGTGGCGCCCCAGAAAACTGCTCACGTTGGGCGGCACGGACTCCTTCGTGGTAAAGAACGAATTACAGAACTCGTCTTCAAAATCCCGGTGCAGGTCCAGGTCGGCGCCGCGCGGATCCACCAGCACACGTCCCGTGTTGTCGTCCACGAAAAACGGAACGTGCAGGCACTCGCAGGCAATCTGCACCCATTCTTTGTTCTTTCCCTGCTGCTTGTATTCCCAGACCACGGTGCGGTAGTAGTAGCAGCGTCGCGCGGTGATGGGTGCGATCAGGTTGTAAGGACCGACGGCGAGCCCGCTGACTTCGACCAGGCCCATCGAGGCACTGCGAATTTTCGAGAGCGGAGTGTCCAGAATCAGCCGCCGCCGCTGCAACAGGCGGAATCCGTAGTAGAAGATCCCGATCCCGACGCAGAAACCAACGGCGCACAGAAACAGCAGTTCCCCGCTCGACGAAGTCAGGATGAGTGCAGCAGGAATCACGAATGCAGTCCATGGGCCGCGCTGATACACCGGCCCCGTGATCAGGCTACCGAACCGCAAAGCGAGGCTGCAGCTGAAAACGGGCGTTTCCCCTTACGTTGGTAACGGACGTGGAAGAGCGGCCCTTCAGGGCCGCGCAATCGGGCCTCTACCACACTTCGCAGCGCTTGTCCGCAGGGCGCACCATCGCCGCATCCGCCTTACAACTCCACGCCTTTTGAAACTCCGGCAGATTCGACAGCGGTCCGATCACGCGAAACTTCGATACCGGATGCGGATCGCTCTGCACCATCAGGCGCTGAAACTCAGGACGCATCGCGTCGCCCCGGAACTGTCCCCAGGCGATGAAGAACTGCTGCTCTGGTGTGAAGCCATCCAGCTCAGCGGGCCGCGGCTTGCCCTCGAGCGACTTCATGTACGCGAGATAGGCGATCTTCGCCCCGCCCAGGTCGCCGATGCTCTCTCCGAGCACCAGCTTGCCGTTGTGGTGGATATCTTTCTCTATGAAGTAGTGATCGAACTGATCGGCCACACATGCGCCGCGCCCCTGAAAGTCTTTGAGGTCGGCATCGGTCCACCAGTTCCGTAGCCGTCCCAGAAAGTCGAACTGCGCGCCTTGATCATCGAACCCGTGCGAGATTTCGTGCCCGATAACCACGCCGATCGCGCCGTAGTTCACCGCGTCCACCGCGTTCATATCGAACCCGGGAGGCTGCAGGATGCCCGCCGGAAACACGATTTCGTTCAGCAGAGGGTTGTAGTAGGCGTCGGAGGTCGGCGGCGTCATGCCCCAGCGGCCGCGGTCCACCGCCTTGCCGATCTGGGCGCGGTCGTCTTGTTCCACAAATTTTCTGCCTGCGATCAAGTCTTCGAAGAAAGCGTCGCGACGAATCTCGACGTGGCTGTAGTCCTTCCACTTGTCGGGATAGCCGATCTTCGGATTGAAGGTGGCGATCTTGGCCATCGCCTTTTCCTTGGTGTCGTCGCTCATCCAGGGGCGGCTGAGGATGTCGTCCCGCATGGCCGCCAGCAGGTTACGTACCATCTCCTGCATGCGCGCCTTCGCGGCGGGCGGGAAATACTTCTCAACGTATTTCTTGCCCAACGCCTCGCCCAATAGCTGATCGGCGGATTCCACGCAGCGCTTCCAGCGCGGCTTCATCTCCGCCGCACCGCTCAGGTACTTGCCATAGAACGCGAAATCCTCACCGACAAACGGCGCCGAGAGCGAACTCGCGGTCGAATTCAGCAACTGCCATTTCAAATACACCTTCCAGTCGGCCAGCGGAGTCTCGCGCAGTTGCCGGTCGAATTCCTGCATGAACTTGGGCTGGTCCACGTTCATGTCCACGTCGGTGGGAATCTGCTTGTGCTGGAAGTAGGCGGTCCAGTCGAAATGCGGAACCATCGCCTGCAGTTGGGCGAAGGTGGTGTTGTGATCGGTGGCTGCAGGATCGCGCAAGGCGACGTTGTCGAGCGACGCCTCGGCGAATTTCGTTTCCATGGACATCACGGTTTGTGCGGCGGCAGCGGCGGACTTCTGGTCCCAGCCCGCCAGTTTGAACATGGCGGTGACGTGCTCCACATATTTTTCGCGAGCCTCTTTGAAGCGCGCCTCCGGCTTCAGATAGTAGTCGCGATCGGGAAGACTCAGCCCGCTCGCGCCGACATCGGCCAGTACCCACGACGGTTTATGCGGATCCTGCTGGCTGCTGAATGCGAAAGGAGCGTTCACAATGATTGCCTGCAGTTCGGCGATAACCGGATGGAGCGCCGCTACATCCTTGGCGCCGTCAATTTTGCCGAACCACGGTTGGATCGGATCCATGCCGCGGGCGTTGACTCGGGATTCGTCCATGCAGGCGCCGTAGTAGTCGCCGATGATCTGGTCAATGCTGCCTTTGGAGGCGTCTTTTTCGGCCGCGGCAGCTTCGGCGACGTCGTGCAGTTTGTCTTTGGCGAATTCGCCGGCCTGCCAGCGCCGACTCCAGCGCGACATCGAGGCGGGAATGGGATTATTAGCCCGCCAAGTGCCGTTGGCGAACTGGTAAAAGTCGTCGCAGGGCTCGGCCTTGCGGTCAAGATCGCCGAGTTCGATGCCGTGAAGGGGAGCGGTTTGCGCAAAGCACAGCGATGCTATCGCCATAGTGCTGAAAGCCACGATCAATCGTGGACGGAACCAGCTATGCATACAGTTCTCCCGGGAAGTCGAACCTTCCAAGGTACTCTGGGGGAATTGGAATTGTCGAGAGCCGAGAGGGCCAGTCAGAGGACTCCGTGTCGCATTTATCGAACTTTGATGCCGGCCTTACGCCTTCCTTATGAGTGCGAGCTTACGCTCACGCCATGATTCGATGGTGGCTTCGCCGAATCCCAGAGTGGTTCTCTCTAACATGGCTGGTCGTGGGAATGTTCTGTCTCGGCGCGCAGTGCCAAGTGTCGCGGCTCGCCGATCCTGAGAACAGGCCCTCTGCCGGCAGCGAATCTGCTGCGGCCGCAGGTGTGGTTGCGACGCCGCCCGGGTTCTGGCGGCGCTGGGCGCAGGCGTACGCAAGTGACTGGAAGAGTGCTGACGCCAGCTCGCCGGCGCCGAAATTCCGCGGATATCCGTCGCCCGTCAACGGTCCTCCATTTCCATTTTCCGATTGGCCTTACGGCGGATCGGTCGTCGTCGCCAAGCCCTGGACGCAGTCAGGTCCATTGATGCAATCCATTTGGGGTGGTTCGCGCGGCGAAGGGTGGAAGGCGAGCGGAGTCCAGATTTATGGCTGGGCGAACTTCGGATTTAACATCAGCACCTCCAACAAGCCCGGGTACGCCAACCTGCCCGCCGCCTATGCCGAGAAACCCAACTCCATCCAACCCGATCAGGAAGTGCTCTACATCGAGCGGCAGCCGGACACGGTGCAGACCGATCATTTTGACTGGGGATTCCGGATCGCGGCGCTCTACGGCCTCGACTACCGCTTCACCACCGCCAAAGGCGTCTTCAGCCAGCAACTGCTCACCCACAATCGGGAATATGGTTTTGACCCGGTTATGCTCTATGCCGATCTCTACTTTCCCCACGTGGCCCAGGGCATGGACGTCCGCATCGGGCGATATATTTCTCTGCCTGACATCGAGGCCCAACTTGCTCCCAACAACTACACCTACAGCCACTCGCTGACTTATACCTACGATTGCTATACCCAGAGCGGGATCAATACCACGACGAGGCTCTCGGATCGTTGGCTGTTTCAAGCGGGCATCTCAGCGGGCTGCGAAGCGGTGCCCTGGACGCGTCCGGATTCCAAGCCCACGTTCAATACTTGCCTGGGCTACACCTGGCAGCAGGGCGGTGACAATCTTTATCTGTGCGCCAACTCGATCAACGACGGCAAGTACGCCTATAACAACCTGGCTGCCTACTATCTGACCTGGTATCACAAGATCAACAGCTCGTGGCACAGCGCGACCGAGAGCTGGTATCAGTATGAGAAGCAGACGCCGAATGTGCTGAACCCGTCCGCCTCGTCGTTGCTCGAGACCAACGCGAACGGGGCTTTCTGCGCGACCGCGGCCCAGCTCACCTGTTTCGCGCCGGAGTGGGCGGTGGTCAACTACCTGGAGAAACAGGTTTCCAAGCACGATTACTTCACTATTCGCAACGAATACTTCGACGACATGCGCGGCCAGCGAACCGGTTTCAAAACGAGGTACACCGAACATCTGATTGGCTGGGGACACTGGATCGGAACCACAGTTTTGTTCCGTCCGGAACTGCGCTTCGAGCGATCCTACGATCGCCCCGCTTACGACAACGGGACGAAAAAGAACCAGCTGATGCTGGCGGGCGACATCATTTACTTCTTCTGAGGCGGGAGCCTGACAGCGAAAACGTTGTCCGCAAACCCGAAACCGCTACCCGCCGGCTTTAAGTTCGGTGAGCACCTGCTTGGCGATTTCCTTCAGCGTTTCGAACACGCCGACGCCCTGGAAGGCGACCGCCTCAACGACGGGTTCATTCTTTTTGCGCAGTTCGGTGGCGAGCAGGTCCACCGGCAGGATGTTGGGCAGGTCGCGCTTGTTGAGCTGGAGTACGTACGGAATCTTGTTGAAGTCGTAACCGTGCTCTTTCAGGTTCGACATCAGGTTGTCGAGAGCTTCGACGTTGGCGTCCTGGCGCTGTTCCTGCGAATCGGCCACGAACACAATGCCGTCCACCCCGCGCAAAATCAGTTTGCGGCTGGCGTCATAAAACACCTGGCCGGGAACCGTGTAAAGATGGATGCGCGTCTTGAAACCGCGCACCGTGCCCAGGTCGAGCGGAAGAAAGTCGAAGAACAGGGTTCGCTCGGTCTCGGTGGCCAGCGAGATCATCTTACCCTTCTGCTGGTCCGCGGTTTTCTGGTAAATGACCTGCAGGTTCGTGGTCTTGCCGCCGAGTCCGGCGCCATAGTACACGATCTTGCAGTTGATCTCGCGGGCAGCGAAGTTGATGAAACTCAAGGCTTTCCTCAAAAATACGGGCACGCCCTCAGCGGGCGTCCCGCGCAAAAATAGGCTGATGAGAGCTTCGCGGTCTTTATATCACACGGGGCCGGTCGAAGGCAGGTTACTCAGGTGACCCCTTTCCAAATTCGGTCAAATCCCGGCTGCGGAGTCCCGGGAAACCTCGATCCACCACGACCCGGCCGGCCCGATCGCTGGCAAACCCGGCACAGTTCTGGCCGAGCGCCCAGGCGCGCGATGCCTCGAGCAGGTCTCGGGCAACGCCCTGATGTCGCGCTTCAGGAATGACGTAGAGCCCCTCGACGTAGCCCACCCAAGTTCCTTCCAGCCCGGCCACGTCCATGCGGATGGAAAGCTCCGCGAAAGCGACGATTCTCCCCGCCACGTTCTCGGCCATGAGCACTGCCGCCGGTTCTTCGAGTTTCCCAGCGAAAAAGGCCGCGATTTCCGGGCCGTGGTCCTGTTTTCCGTCGGGCCACAGATCGCCGCGCAGCGCTTCCCAGCATGATGCGTCGGACGGAACTGCATGTCGAAGATAGAGCTTCATTGCAAGTGATTTCCGGAGCCAGTCCTACCGGGCCGCCGGAACCGGATAGTACCCATCTTTGGCGTAGATCTTGAGGCCCTTCTTATCCACCAGAACCTCAATGTTGCGATATGCCTTCGTGGAGACCGTCTTGGGAGTGTATCCGAGGGTGTATTGATTGCGGGCTTCGGAGGTGATCTCGGCATAGGCCTCTTCGATCGCGTTGCGCGAGAGCTCAGGAAACACCTGGCCACCTCCGGTCGCCGAAGCATACCTCGGCAGGACATCGCTGTAGCCTTGGCCGGGAACATGCAGCTTTCCGATCTGCCGGAAAAGGGGCAGCGCGCCGCTATCCACCACAACGCCCTTGACCTGAATATCCTGGGTTTGCAGCAGTTTGAGCACGTCCCGGTAGCTGGCCTTGCTGCCGAGTTCCCGCCCGTCGCTGATGACGAAAATCACTTTCCGCCGGGTGCGTGGGCGCTTGCTCAAATCCAACGCTGCCCGCAGGATCGCGTCATTCAGGACGTGCGCTTCCCGGTCCGGAGTGTTGACCGGAGCGATAACCGGCCCGCCTACCGGCGCCCCATTGACGGTAGGTCCGCCGGAAAACGGCCCGCCGAGGATGGGCGGTCCGTTGGCGTGGCCCCGCACCAGTTTGATCTGGTTCAACTCAGCGGTCAGCCGTTCAGGCCGGGACGTGAAGTCCGTTATCTGACTAACCGTGCTGCTGTAGGTGTAAATCGAGACCTCGTCGTACGGGCTGAAAGCCCCCACCAGCGCCGAGTAGGTCTGATTCACCTTCTGCACCGCCACGTCGGGCATGCCAATGTCCAACAGAACCGCTACCGACAGCTGAAACGGATCGCTGGTGAAGAACGACAGAGTCTGTTTCTTGCCGTTTTCAAGAACTGTGAAGTCTTTGGGGAGCAGGCCGTCCACGCGCCGGCCACCGGGGTCCTTGACCATGACTGGAATCTGCACAAAATGGACCGGCACCACCAGTTTGTAGAGCGTGTCATTGGCATTGATCTGATTCCTTGGCCCGGTGCCAGGCGGGATCGTCTCCACCGGAGGCATCTGCGGCGGAGGTGTTTTCTCCGTGTCCGCATCCGTTGGCGGTTCCGGCCTGGTCGGATTCGGTGGAACCACATTCGGAATCGTCGGCTTTGACGGCGGCTGCACCGCCGAAGGCGCGTCCGGAATGTCCTGATCGGGCTTTTGATTGGCCCCGGCGGGTGGCTGGTTCTGCCCGCTTCCGGCCTGCGACTGCTGGGCAAAGGCCACTGCCAGGGCCAGGACGCAAACGGTAAGAATCACGATTCCAATCCGCCGAATCATTGCGAGCGGCAGCGGTTTGCCCGCCATCCTGCGCGACCTGATCGGATCCAACCGTCTCATGCGCTTGCCCGTCCGGAAAAAATTCTCCACCCCAGCTTCTTGGATGGCAAACCCGGCTATTTGGTGCATCTAAGCTACAGGATTAGACTACCAATTTAGAGTAACAAAGAATCGCAAGAGAATCCCCCCTATGGCTGGAACTACGATTGGAACTATGACGGCAACCCTGGTTCTTCGCTCCCGTGTGGCGCCCCTGTTTCTCCTGGCGGCCTTGTGCATGACAGCGTCATTCACCTTTAGTCAGCAAGCCCCTGCCGGCCAGCAACCCGCCCAGAATCAACCGGATGCCGGTCAGAAGCCAGAGGACACCCAGGGCCCGGTCACCACCCTGAAGGCCAACGTCAACGTTGTGTCGTTGTTTTTCAATGTGAAGGACAAGCACGGCGCTCTCATCCCGAACCTGCCGAAAGACGATTTCGAAATTTACGAGGACGGCAAGCCGCAGACCATCAAGTACTTCACTGCCGAAACCAACTTGCCCTTGACGCTCGGCATTCTCATTGACACTTCCGGCAGCCAGTTGCGTGTGCTCGACATGGAGAAGGAGGTCGGGGGAGCATTTCTCAAGCAGATTCTCACCGACAAAGACCTGGCCTACGTCATGGACTTCGACCTGGACGCGGAACTGATCCAGGATTACACCCGCGACGTTCACCGCCTTCAGGCCGCTCTGAACAAGGTCAAGATCAATACCGGGTACACGACCGGCCCGCTGCCGGGAGCCGGTGGCGGCCCCGTACCGACGGCCCCGGGCGCCACGCGCGGCACCGTGCTGTTTGACGCGGTCTATCTCTCGGCTCACGACATGCTGGCCAAGGAAGTCGGACGCAAAGCCATGATTCTGCTGACCGACGGCGAGGACGAAGGCAGCAGGCTCAAGCTGAAGGACGCCATCGAAGCCGCCCAGAAGGCCGACGCCATCGTCTACGTCCTGCTCTGTGCCGACCGCGGCGGATATTACAGCATGGGGATGTCCTACTACGGCGAAGCCGATATGAAGAAGCTCACCGAGCAGACCGGCGGGCGCGTCATCACGGTAGGCAGCAAGTTCGACAAGCTGAAAGAGGCCTTCGACCAGATCGCCGCCGAACTGCGCAGCCAGTACAACATCGGCTTCACGCCGGTCAACGACAAGCTCGATGGCAGTTACCGCAAGCTGGAAATCAAGACCAAAGAGAACTACAAGATCCAGGCCCGCTCGGGATACTACGCCGGCCATGGCGCAGACTGATCCCGATTCGAGCGGATTCGGCTTGACCGGGGGAATACCGGCCCGCAACTAGAAATGCCGGGCTTAGAGGCACCAGTACTCGTCGTTGAGTGATATCGCGATTTTTCGCCAACAATCCGCCACAACCCCGTTGATGGTTTTCAAAGATCACTTCTTATCGAACTGGAGAAACTCGACCGGGGCTCCATTCTCGACAATAAAAGCGACGGTCACGCCCGGTGAGGGTGAGTTGGGCACAATCAGGATCTCTTTTCCGGCGATTTCAGCGGAGAGGTCATCCACTTCGAAAGCGACATGCGGAACCGTACGCACCAGTTCAGGGACCGGCGCTTCAGGTTCGAACCGCATCCACTCGATTCCGTAGGCGCTCGTTTCATATCCCGACACGAACGTCGCATAGCCCTTGACCAGGCGTTCACCTTCCCGACGCTCGGTAGTGGGAATCCCGATGTGATGGTACCGCCTCGTGGAACCAACCGGTGACTGTTTCACGTGGATGAGTTTAGCTCATGACCGCATCTGTTTCTGTCAGTTGTTCAAACAGGCATTTACAGTCATTGACCTGGTCGGCCCGTCGATGAGTGAAATCGGGATGTTTCAACACTTAACCCAACGCCACGGGCTTGATGCACGTCAGGACGCCCGAACCAATCGAACCAGAGCCATGCCGAACGCGAAAGCAAATGCATATGGAAAACGCTCAATCTGAACTACTCGTTTGCCCAGATTGCGCAGCGTCACCCCAATCGCGGACATCACCCCGGCGGCGAGAATTGGGCTGAGAATCAGGCTGATGCCGTGAAACCGAGAGCGATGGAATAGCGGGTGCGGAAAGATGGCAATACTCGTCGCGCCAATTGCTACACCCAAGAGGCCCCATGCGCAAAAGCTCCTTATCGGATGCGGAGGGCCAGCAGGCTTAAACACTTCGGACGCGGCGCGAGAGAGCACGTCTGATAGTGCCTCTCCTCCTAGTTCGAGAAGGGCCTCGAAGAGGAGTTCAGCTAACGCAAGCAGTAACATGAATCGGCGGCTCGCCCTTTTCTGCGTCAGCGTACTCTGGTTCCGCTCAATTGTCGAGAACAGGCGATAGCACTCACAACCCGCCTCCGCTCTCTTCCCGCGCCGCTGCCGGCAATAATCTCTGTTACACTCCTTTCCCTGTGGAGGTTCGCATGCCCAGCTTTTCCCGGCGTTCCTTTCTGCATCTGACGACGGCCGCTTCCGCGGCCGCTGCTTTTCGCATCGTGACCGAACCCATGCTGGCCGCGGCCCAGCGCCGCCACGCGCACGTGCCGGGCGCGGTCATGATTGATGCCAACGAGAATCCGCTCGGACCTTCGCAGGCCGCGCGCGATGCCATGGCCGGCGTCATCCCGCAGGGAGGCCGCTACTCCGACAATCTCACCGACGATCTGGTCAGCACCTTCGCGCAGATCGAAGGCCTGGACCCCGACTTCGTTCGCGTCACCGTCGGCTCGACGCCGCCTCTCAGCCTGGCCGTGCTGGCCTTCACCTCGCCGCAGAAGAGCTACGTCACTGCCGACCCGAGCTTCGAGACCGGCATGCATATGGCCGACAAGAATGGCGCCAGGGTCGTGAAGGTTCCCCTGACGAAGACCTTCGCTCACGACATCAAAGCCATGCTGGCCGCCGCGCCAGATGCCGGACTCTTCTACATCTGCAATCCCAACAATCCCACCGGCACCCTGACTCCGCATGCGGATATCGAATACTTGGTCGCCAACAAGCCGAAAAACTCCATGGTGCTGGTGGACGAGGCCTATCTCCACTTCAGCGAAGCGCCCTCGACGCTCGATCTGGTCAAGGCCGGCAAGGACGTGATCGTGCTGCGCACCTTCTCGAAAATTTTCGGCATGGCCGGGATTCGTTGCGGGTTTCTCGTCGCCCGTCCCGAATTGTCCGACAAAGTGTTGGGGCGCGGCGGATACAATTTCATGCCCATCACGGCCGTCGTTGCCGCCACGGCCAGCCTGAAAGATCCGCAGCTTGTCCCGGAGCGCCGCCGCCTGTCTGCCGCCATCCGGCGGCAGACCTTCGAGTGGCTCGACCGCAATGGCTATGCCTACATTCCGTCCGAATCGAACTGCTTCCTGGTGGACGTGAAGCGGCCGGGGAAGGATTTCCGCGAGGCGATGGCCAGGGAGAACGTGATGATCGGCCGCACCTGGCCCGTGATGCCGAACCACGTGCGCATCACCGTGGGCACGCAGGAAGAGATGGAAAAATTCCAGGCTGCCTTTCAGAAAGTGATGAAAGGGTAGCGCACCGGAAGCCAGGGGCGAAGATTTGTATCTGCGAAACGAAACTGATTTTGCGTGGCGCTGTGATCGGCATCGCCTAAAAGACTTGGGCTTCACAGTTTGCTGAAAAGCTCGGTTTTGGGTGGCGCAGCGCTTTCAGCGCTGCGATGAAGACCTTCTTTTCGGCGAGGGCTTCAGCCCCTGAGGGATGTATCTGTCACTCTGGCGCTTCGGTCCACCGTACCGTCCGCTGCTCGCGACTGCTTTTGTGCGCCAGCAGGAGCGCCCGCATGGTCCGCAGCGCCTGCTCGGGAGTGACCTCAAGCGCAGCGCTCTTTTCGATTGCGTCCCGCACATTGGCGTAGAACCCGCGATAGTCGCCCCGCTCCGTCTCTACCTTGTGCGCCACCTCGCCCACGCGGCTCAGCGTGCCCCACCGATCTTCCGGTTCCAGCCCCCAGTCGGCGCCCCAATCGGGGCCATCGGGGCAGTTGGGACTGCGCAGAAGTTCTTCCTGCGGATCCATCCCGTACTTGACGAACGAGCCCAGAGTCCCGTGCATCAGGATGTGGTGCCCCGGAGCGTAAGCGATCGCGTGGGCGCTCACTCGCGCACGCAGTCCCGGATATTCCATCACCACTTCGAAAAAATCGTCCACGCGCGACCCTGGACGCTGGCAGAAAGCCGATGCAGTGATCGTCTCCGGCTCGCCGAACAGAACCAGCGCCCCATCTATGACGTGCGGACCAAGATCCCACAGCACGCCAGGAGCAAGAGCCGGATTTGGCTGCTCGCGCCACGCGCCAGGCTTCGGCTCGGGCCGGAACCGGTCGAAGCGCGCCTCGTACTCCGCAACCCGTCCCAGCGCCCCCGCCGCTAGAAGTTTCTTCACCGTCTGAAATGCGCCGTCGAAGCGGCGGTCCTGATATACCGTGAGCAGGCGCCCTCGTTCGGCGGCCAGACGAACCAGCAGTTCGGCCTCGGCCATCGTAGGGGTGAACGGCTTGTCTACAACGACATCCCGTCCGGCTTCCAGACAGGTCTTGGTGTAGGAAAAATGAGAGTCGTTCGGCGTAGCCACGACGACCAGTTGGATCGTCTTGTCGGCGAGCAGTTCGTCGAGCGTTCGTGCTTGTCGGACCTCCGGATACTTCTCCTTCGCCAGCGAGCTGTGGCGCTCCAGCACGCATGCCAGTTCCATGCCCCGCACACCGCGAATCACCGGCGCGTGAAACGCCTGTCCGGCCAGGCCAAATCCGATCAGCCCCACTCGTACCATTTTGCTCTCCCGATTGATACCTCAAGACTCTAGCGATCTTTCAGCCGGCGGACAAACTTCAGCCCCGACCACACCTCCGTCACCGCGCACACCTTCACGTCTACCAGTCCCGCCGCTAAACCAATACCGCGCACAGTGTTTTCGTCCAGGTCCGTCGCCACGCCGGAACTCTTCTTTGGCCAACTGATCCAGAGCATGCCGGCGGGCGCAAGGACCTTGGTGACCCGTTTGAACTCCTTCGCCAGTTCGGCCTTCGCCTTCGTGAATACCATCGCAAAGTCGAGCGCGCCGCTATCGCGCACCAGTTCGCATCCAGCCAGCGCGGATTTCAACTCCTGCTGAACGTCGGCTGGAAGCGCAACGAAGTGCACGCGCAAACCGTCTTTGATGCCCAGCTTTTTCGGAAGCGGCGTGCCTGAATATCCTGGCATAGCTGATGTCTGAGGTCCGAGGTCAGGTTTTCACTGCGCCGGTGCGTAGTATCCGCGCCGCGAGCGTACCTTCAGATTCTTCCGGTCGTTGGCCACGATCTCAATGGTGCGATAGTGCCCGTCCCGTTTGAAGTCGGCCGGCTTGTAGGAAATGGCGTACTGGCTGCGCAGTTCATTCTGAATCTCGGCGAAGGCGTTGGCCACGTCGCGGATCTGGAAGGGAAAGAAAGCGCGGCCGCCGGTGGCGTCGGCGATGCGCTCGAGCACCTTGTCCCCCGCGCCTTTGGTCCCGCTGACGTTGGTGCTGATGGTGTAGATGATGGCCTCGGCGCGCTGCGCCATCTCGATGGCTTCTTCGCGGCTCACGTGGCTCAGGTTGTCTTCGCCGTCACTCAGCAGAATGATGGCTCGCCGCACCGGCGTATTGTTCGGCGCTTTCAGCAGCTTGTCGCGGCAGGCAAAATACACCGCATCGTAGAGCGCCGTGCCGCCACCCGGACGCAGTTCGTGCACGCCGTGCGCCAGCGCTTCGGTATTGTCGGTAAAATCCTGGGTTACCTCCGGAGTCGCATCGAATCCGACGACGAGCGCCCGGTCATAGCGCAAGCGCACCGTCTGATTCAGGAACTCAACCGCCGATTCCTGCTCGAACTTGAAGCGGTCGCGCACCGAGTTGCTCGCGTCAATGAGCAACGCGACCTGCAGCGGCAGGTTGGTTTCGGCATGGAAGCTCTTGATTTCTTCCGGCGGCTTGTTGTCGTCCACCACGCGGAAGTCGTTCTGCTTGAGGTCGGTGACGCGCTTGCCGTGTTTGTCCGTCACAGTGAAAACGACGTTGACTTCGTCAGTTCGGACAATGATTTTGGTCACTGGCTCGTCGCCTGGCGTCGAGTCCGGACTTTTCGTGGACGGTTCGGTCGCGGGATTTCCACTGGCCTGCTTGTCGGCAGACGGCGGGCTCGAGGGGGATGGCTGCGCCTGCGCCGCGGCCGGTGCTGAATCGGAGGCCGGCGCAGGCGCCTGTGCCATCGCGCCTATCGTGAATAGCGCCAGCAGAACCAGCGCCAAAGGCTTAAGCAAGATTCCCGTCCCCAAGGCTTCCACCTGATTTGACATTATATCCGTGAACTCGCAGAGGCGTTGCTGGCGCCCTTTCCCTCGATCGCCATCAAAAATGCCTGCAACTCGGCCGGCAGAGGGCTCTTGAGCGCGATCCGCTTGCCGGTTCGCGGATGCGCCAGCTCAAGTTCCGCCGCATGAAGAAAATTCCGCGCCAGCGAAGTCACCGGGGCCCCGGGTGGCCCATCCTTCGCGCCTTTTGCGAAGGGTGGGCGCATGCGCAACTCCGCAGGCGCGCCATAGAGCCTATCCCCCACCACCGGATGTCCCAGCGACGCCATGTGCACCCGAATCTGGTGCGTGCGCCCGGTGTCAATTTTTACCTCGATCAGCGTGAACTTGCCGTAGGTCGACTCAATCCGCCGCACGACGCGGTAATGCGAGATCGCCTCACGCCCGCCCGCCACGCGCGTCGTCATGCGCGTGCGCCGCACCCGGTCGCGGCTGATGCTGGCCGCGACCGTCCCCTGATCCTTTTTCAGCCAGCCATGGACCAGCGCTACATAAGTCTTCCTGACCTCGCGCCGGGCAAACTGCGCGGCCAGCTTGCCATGCGCCTCGTCGTTCTTTGCCACCACGATCAGCCCGCTGGTCTCCTTGTCCAGGCGGTGCACGATGCCCGGCCGCATCTCGCCGCCCACCGCCGACAGGCTCGCGAAATGATGCAGCAGCGCGTTGACCAGCGTCCCGCGATTGCGCCGGTCTTCCGTCGCTCCCGCGCCGGCATGCACCATCATTCCCGCCGCCTTGTTGATGATGGCGAGATCGTCGTCTTCATAAAGAATGTCGAGGGGAATCTCTTCTGCGATGGCGCGCAGCGGTGGCCGCTCCGCCCGACCGAGTACGCTGATGCGCTCCCCGCCACGCAATTTGAGCGCCGCCTTCGCTGGTGCGTCATCCACCAGAATCTTCCCGCCGGCAATCAGTTCCTGAACCCGCGCCCGGCTGACGTTGAGCTGCGCCGCCAGGAACTGGTCGAGACGACGGCCGGCATCCTCCGGAGAAACAATCATCGGAATGGGGAACGCGGGCGGCACAGCGGGAAGAATACTACAGGCATTTGACCGCAGCCGTGCGTGTGACGCTGATGCTACGCGGTCGGAAACGAGATGCCCCAGAACGGTCTCTTCTCGTCATCCGGTTCGAGAAACTCGATCCCGTAGACACTGACGCCTTCCGTCGCGCTGATTCGCGTGACCACTCGCGCACAGACCTCGGCCCCATGCTGGTTGCGCACTACAATCGTGGATCCGACCGCCAGCTCGCAATTGACGTGAACGGCAGCTCCGCAGCGATTCAGGTTGGTGGCTCGGGCAGGCAGGGTGAAAGAAAACTTCCTGCGGTCCTGACCGGTCAATTGCACCGCCGCTTTGAGCAGCATCCGGCTGCTGCGGCGCTTGGCAAGGGCAGAGCGAACGACGGGGGTATTGGTCATAGGTAACGCAAATCCGGGACCAGTCGTACGTCCGATCTGACCACCTTAGATTAGCTTTTTCTGCTTTGCAATTGACGCTCGTTACCAGTAGGAGGTGACCATGGAAGTGACTGATCCGACTGGCTTTATTGCGTTTCTGGTTTCAAGGCGACCGCTTAGCGGGCCGTGCTTGCCGTCTGCGCCGCGACGGCCTTCGAACCCGGCCGTAGCCACCAGATCACGCCGCCGGCCAGCACCAGCCCGATCGCGATCAACTGCGTGCCCGTCATGGCGCCGCCAAACACCGAACCCCGGCCGGGATCGTCGCGCAGATACTCGAGAAAGAATCGGGCAATCCCATAGATGAACATGAACGCGCCGATAATCTGGCCGTCGAACTTTCGGTGCTTGAGCAGCCACATGAGAAAGAAGAAATTCGCCAGCTCCACAGCGAATTCGAACAGCTGTGTCGGCTCAAGCGGGATATTCAGGGGCGTGCCCGTGACCTCGTTGGCCAGCGGATTGGTGAATGTGACTCCCCACCAGTGATGCGTCGGCTTTCCGTAGCAGCATCCGGCGGCAAAACACCCGAGACGCCCGATGGCATGCCCTAGCGCGAGGCCGGGAGCGAAGGCGTCGCAGGTGCCGAGCGGCGGCATTTGATGCTTCCAGACATACCAGGCGGCGGCCACGAAGGCGGCGAGCAGGCCGCCCGAGAAGACACCTCCCGCCTGCAGTGTCGCGATGCTGAAAATCTCTCCCGGGTGCGCCGAGTAGTAGCTCCATTCGTTGATGACGTACAACACCTTCGCCCCAATGATTCCGCAAAGCACAACGAGGATGCCCAGATTCCATGCCTTGTCGCCGTCATAGCCGAGGCGCTCGGCGTTGCGCACGCTGATCCAGAGGCCGAGCAGCACGCCCATGGACACGAGGAAACCGTAAGTCGGGAGAAAGAAATGTCCGATATGAAAAAGCTGTGGATGCACAGTCTAATTGGATGCGTGAGTTGCGGGATTTGCTACAGACAGTCTAGCAGCAGCGCGCCCTAAGCCCTTGGCTCTTAGCCAAAGGTCAAGAGCCAAATGCCAATGGCAGGTTTTATTCAAGCCGACCCGCTATGCCGTGTGACGGGGCCGAGAATGAACCCGTCGGTAGACGTTGGGCGCCCGCCGAGACCCTTTAGGCATCTCCGCATGGCGGAGCGTCGCTCACCGGATCTTAGTTCGAGTCGAGCACCCGTTCATTCAGCATTGGTTCAAAAATCGGTTACCCGCCATCACCAACCCGGCAGGCCGGCTTTCAAGTTGGATGCTAGGCAAATCCCCGCCGCTTGGCAAGGGGATGACCGCAAAAAGATGGCAGGCCGCTTGCAACCAAAGTAACGCCACATTCACAAGAAGAGCTTGCCTTGCGATGCCGGGCCGAGTCCTGTTGCCTGGGTGCGACGAATCGTATCAGGGCATCGCTTCAGGCGTGCCGCTACGGCTTGGTTTTGGGTGGCGCAGCGCTTTCAGCGCTGCGAGAAAGCCTCTTCAGATTTGCAGGGCTTCAGCCCCTGAGGTACCTGGATGGAGGCTGCAGCGGCCGAGGCTGGTTCCTTCATTGTGGTCTTCTGCGCCTCACGGCGTGCCTGATCCGAGTCTTGCATGCTTACTTTGCTTCCATCGCCCAATAACTGGTTCTCGCCAGCACCGTGTTGCCTCCCGTATCCCTTAGCCGCACGCGAATCTGGTGCAGTCCCGGATGCGGATCCCGAGGCGCGATACTCAACAGATAACGGCTTTGCAGGTGGTTGGTAAAGTCATTCACTCGCACCTCGAACTTCTTTTGCGTGGCGAACAACTGGTACTCCCCTCCGGTCATGGCCGCGACTGCGCTGGGAACATTTTTCCGCACCGCCTGCGCCGTCCGGTACATGAGGTCGAGGATGTCCACCCCCTGGTGCATCTCGCTCTTGTTGTTGCCGCGCCCGGTGTCGAGAATGTTGGAAAGCGCAGGCGAAAAAGCCAGCGCATACATCACGGTATTGCTTTGCCCGATGGCCGCCACTACGCCTTCAATCTTGGCGCGGCTGCCGTGATCGCGCGTTTCGCTGATCAGCAGCAGCACTCGCTGCCGCTCCCGGGGAGCCTTTTCCAGCAGTTTGATGGATTCATCCACCGCGTCGAGAATGGCCGCGCCGCCGTCGCCCGGCTGCAACTCGAGATCCTGGGTCAGCCGGTCTGCATTGCTGGAGAAATCGTGGACATAGTGCACCTGGCTGTCGAACTCGATCACGGCGATCTTGGCCAGCCCTTCGCTGACCAGCGGGCCGAGCATCGAGTTCAGCTTCCGAATCCGCGGAAATTCGTAGCTGGCGCGCCTTCCCCGCTGAATCGCGACCACCAGCGAGATCGGCTGGCCCTCCGGTTGCTCGTCGAGCCGCACCGTCTGCTCCACGCCGTCATCTTCAATAATGAAGTCTCTGGCCTGAAGTCCGTATACGATCCCGCCCTGCGCGTCTTTCACCAGCGCCGGAACCAGCACTACGTTCGATTGGGAGCGCAGCGTGGTTTCCTGCGCTAAAGCAGCGGGGCAGACTAGCACCGCGATGGAGAAGGAGATGAAGCAGAAGACGAGGCCGCGCCGCAGACTACCCCGCCTTGCGGGTATCGGCCAGCACTTCGTCCAGCGCATCTGCTAATAGATGCGCGCGTTTCTGGTAGTCAGTTGCCCCGCGGTCCTGCTTTTTCTTGAGCAGGTGGTATTCGTCGGCAATATTCAGCGCGGCCAGCACGGCCAGCCGCGCGGTGTCAACCGTATTGGTGGCCTCGGCCACGGCGCGCATCTTCGAGTCTACGTACTCGGCGAGCTTCAGAATGTATTCCGGATCGGACCCGCGCAAATTGTAAGCCTGGTCGAAGATCTCCACGCGAACGCTGGCATTCTGCGCGTCCTTTACCGCTTGATTTTTGGTCGCTGTCGCCATAGCGTCTCCGTCCCGTCGTGAGCGGCCCTAGCTCGCTTCCGCAATGGACTCGATCTGCTCCAGCATTTTCTCCACGCGTCCCCGGATGACTTCCCGTTCCTTCTTCAGATGCACGCTGTCGCGGCGCAGCGCCGCCAATTCGCCGTCGCGTTCCTGCAGTTGCTGTCGCAGGCGCTGCGCCTCGCGCTCGGCCGCTGCCTGGCCCTGGCGCGCCGCCTTGTACATTTCTATGGTGCGATATACCTTCTGTTCGAGTGCCTCAAAATCGTCCGCCGGAACCTGTTCCGTCAATGGCTCAACCGCATTCAATGCCATGAGTGCCATACCTCGGGAGAAATTCTCGAGCTTTCCGCAGTATACTCCAGCTCGCTGTGGACAAATTGTCCGGCAGGACCGCCTTTTGCAGACCGGGCCGGCTGAGCTATAATCCCGCTACTTTCCTCAAATTTCCAAATCCAAACTTCGCGCTCTGGAGGTTCCACTATGCAACGCGCCGGCTATCTGACCCTCGGATTGCTCCTTGTGCTGCTCGCGCTGCCATCGCACAGCGCAGCCAAAACCAAGGTCGAACTCAAGGATGCGCAGGGCAAAGTGGTAGGCAACGTGATCCTCTGGGATCAAGGCACCGGCGTTGAACTCGAACTCCGCCTCCACGACCTCACTCCCGGCGAGCACGCCATCCACTTCCATCAGGTTCCCAAGTGCGAAGCCCCCGACTTCAAGTCCGCCGGCGGGCACTTCAATCCTGACGGCAAAAAGCACGGCTTCGACAGCCCCGATGGTCATCACGCCGGCGACATGAAGAACTTTATGGTCCGGGCCGACGGCAAGGTCAAGACCGAGTTGGAAGATGCCGACGTCACCCTCAAGGATGGCCCACACTCACTGCTGACCAACGGCGCCGCAATCGTGATCCATGCCAAGGCGGACGATTACAAGACAGATCCGTCGGGAAACTCCGGCGACCGTGTGGCCTGCGGGGTGCTCACGAAGTAGAGCAATTAAACAAGTTTTGTCATTCCGAGCATAGCGAGGAACCTGCTGTTCGCCTGCAGCATTTCCGCGTTGTTGTATAAGCAACAGTCCATTCACCGGGTCAGCTTCGCCAGCCTTCGTCCCGCTTCATCCAGCGTCTCCGGCCTCTTGCAGAACGCGAACCGCACCTGCCGCGCCCCGTCCCGCGGATGGCGATAGAAACTCGACCCCGGCACGCAGGCCACGCCGATCTCTTGGACCAGATACCTGGCGAACGCCACATCATCGTCATATCCAAAAGCTGAAATGTCGGTCATTACGTAGTACGCGCCCCGCGGACGGAAGCACTTGAAGCCGGCAGCACTTAAAGCCGGAATCAGATGATCGCGCCGCACCCGGTAGCCTTCGGCCAGCTTGGCGTAGTACTCCGACGGCAGGCTCAGGGCCACAGCTCCGGCTTCCTGCAGTGGCGCCGGCGCTCCCACGGTAAGAAAATCATGCACCTTGCGGATCGCATTCGTGATCTTCTCCGGAGCCACGGCCCAGCCCACGCGCCATCCCGTCACGCTGTAAGTTTTTGACATGCCGTTGATGGTCACCGTGCGCTCGCGCATGCCGTCGAGCGAAACCATGGAAATATGCTGGGTGCCGTCGTAAAGAATATGCTCGTAAATCTCGTCGGTGATGGCCAGCACGTCAAACTCGACGCATAGGTCGCGAATCAGTTCGAGTTCGGCGCGGGTGAAAACCTTACCGGTCGGGTTGTTCGGCGTGTTCAGAATGATCGCCTTGGTGTGCTGGTCGAAAGCGCGGCGCAATTCTTTTTCATCGAAGGTCCACTCGCCGCCGTCTTCTTTCGGCGGGTGCAGCTTGACGAACTTCGGCTTGGCCCCGCTCAGCACCGAGTCAGGTCCGTAATTTTCGTAGAACGGCTCGAAGATCACGACTTCATCGCCCGCATTGCACATCGCAAGCAGGGTTGAAATCATCGCCTCGGTCGAGCCGCAGCAGACGGTGATTTCCTTTTCCGGATCGACCTGAATCCCCTGCCACACCCCCATCTGCCGCGCAATCGCATTCCGCAGATTTTTCGCGCCCCAGGTGATGGCGTACTGGTTGACGTCGGCAGCAACGGCCTGCTGAGCAGCCTGCTTGATTTCGGCGGGAGCGGGGAAGTCAGGGAATCCTTGGGCGAGATTGACGGCGTTATGCAGCATGGCCTGCCGCGTCATCTCGCGGATCACGGATTCCGTGAAGTGCTCGACCTTATCACTGAGAAAGTGCTTGGGATGCGGGGTGGGGGGACCGGGTATGTGAGCCGGAGTGCGATCAGCCATGGGAGAGAGGCTAACAGGAAGAACTGGGCGGTCTCAAATCGGGAACGACCAGACAAAAATAAGCTTTTGGGTGGCGCAGCGCTTCCAGCGCTGCGATAAAGTGGCCGAGAAAAGAAGGGGCTTCAGCCGCCGAGGTACTTATGGCTGCTCCTCCCCGAGGCAACACCGGCTACAGCGTTTACTTCATAACCGCGTCCACATTCCAAAAGCAAAGCCTTTTTCAATCCGAGCGGTTTTCGCTGCCATTCATCGAGACCCTGTTGAACTACCGGCTGCAGAGAAGATACCTGCTGCATGAATTTGTGGTCATGCCCAATCATTTCCACTTGCTGATCACTCCAACCCTGACTTTGGAAAAGGCGATGCAGTTCCTCAAAGGCGGATTTTCTTATCGGGCCAGGAAAGAGTTGGGATATGCGGGGGAGATATGGCAGCCGAGCTACTACGACCGGCGAGTCAGAGATGTTGAAGACTACATCAATTTCAAGTATTACATACGACAGAATCCTGTGAAGCGAGGATTGGCCGAGACTCCTGAGGAGTACCGATACAGTTCAGCGTATCCCGGGTTTGTGATGGATGAGGTCCCGGAACGGCTGAGATTGAGTGCTTGAAGGTTGGGGCTTAGTCGGACTTGAGATCAATGTGTTTTTGCCGAAGCGCGGGGTTTTGGCGTGGCGAGGCCTTTTAGGCCTCCCTCTTTGGAGGGTGGCGTGCTTTTGGGTGGCGCAGCGCTTTCAGCGCTGCGATTCAAGCAACCAAGCATAAGCGGCTTTAGCCGCTGAGGTACCTCGGGGGCTGAAGCCCGTCAATATCTGCAGGCCTTATCGCAGCGCTGAAAGCACTGCGCCACCCAAGAGCAGATCTGTCTGTAGCCAGTCTACTTCCTGTTCTGAATCCCCAGTTCCCGCAACTGCTTCTCGCTGACCGGCGTCGGAGCGTCCACCATCAAGTCCACCGCCCGAGCCGTCTTGGGGAACGGGATCACCTCCCGCAGGCTTTCCGCTCCCGCCAGGATCATCACGATGCGATCGAGCCCCAACGCGATCCCCCCATGCGGCGGAGTCCCATATTCCAGCGCTTCCAGGAAAAATCCGAAGCGCGACTTCGCTTCTTCCTCCGTCATGCCGAGAGCGCGGAAGATCTTGCTCTGAATATCCTGCCGGTGAATACGAATCGAGCCCGAGCCCAGTTCGGTGCCGTTCAGCACCACGTCGTAGGCCAGCGCCCGCACCGCGCTCAGCGGCGACTGCGGGTCGTTCACCGACTCCACGCCCGCCTCGAGCAGCTTCATGTCTTCTTCATGCGGCGAGGTGAACGGATGATGCGCCGCCATCCACTGCTTCTCGCCTTCGTCCCATTCGAACATGGGAAAGTTCGTGACCCACAGAAAACGAAAATCGCCGCGCTGAAAACATTGGTGACGGTCGGCATACTTCTGCGCCAGCGCCAGGCGCAGCAGCCCGGCCGAAGCATAGATGGCCAGCTCTGCGGGTGTAACTTTGCGGTGCGCCGGCATGGCGGTCTGCGGTCCCGCCTGCGCCGATCCGGCCACCAGCACGATCAGATCGCCTTCCTCGGCTGCCGCCTTCTTCATGATCGCGGCGGCCGCCTCGGGATATTTGTTGCCAATGCGCTTGAAGTCTTCAAAAATCTTGGCCCCGCCCTTGGAGTGGAACATCGGCTTGATGTCGTCGCGCTCCTTGCGCGAGAGCTCGCCGACTTTCGGCGTGCGGATCGCGATCACCGGCAGATTAGCGTTGATCGCCAGTTCCTGCAGATTGGCTTCGGTAAAGCAATCCCGCACGTCGGTGAACTCCGGCAGGCGCAAATCCGGCTTGTCAATGCCATACATCCGGATCGCCTCGTCATAGTCCATGCGCGGAAACGGCGTCTTGATGTCGAAGTGCGCCGCCCTGAACGCCGCCACCAGAAATCCTTCGACCACCTCCCACACCCGCTCCGGCTGCGGATAGGAAATCTCAAGATCAATCTGGGTAAACTCGGGCTGGCGGTCGGCGCGCAGATCCTCGTCGCGGAAGCAGCGCACGATCTGAAAATACTTGTCGAAGCCGCTAATCATCAGAATCTGCTTGAACATCTGCGGCGACTGCGGCAGGGCGTAGAACGTCCCCGGCTGCACGCGGCTCGGCACCAGATAATCGCGCGCGCCTTCCGGCGTCGAGCGCGTCATGAACGGCGTTTCGATCTCGAAGAATCCCTGCGCCGAAAGATAGTCGCGAATCGCCTTGGCCACGTTGTGCCGCGTCTCGATGTTGAACTGCATCACATCCCGCCGCAGGTCAATGTAGCGATATTTCAGCCGCGTCTCTTCGTTGGTCAGCGCCGTATCCGAAGGCAGGAACGGCGGCTGCTTGGACTCGTTGAGCAGGCGGAGTTCATCCACCACCAGTTCCACCTCACCGGTGGGAATATTCTTGTTGACCGTGTCGGAGTCGCGCAGCTTGACCGTGCCGATGGCGGCAATGACAAATTCGTTACGCAGCAGCTCGGCCTTGTCATGCGCGGCCGTATTGAGTTCGCGGTTGAACACGACCTGCGTGATGCCAGTCCGGTCGCGCAAGTCAATGAAAATGATGTTGCCCAGGTCGCGGCGGCGGTTCACCCATCCCATCAGCACGGCTTTCTTGCCGGCGTCAGCAGGGCGCAGCGTCCCGCACATATGAGTCCGTCGTAAATCGCCTAGAAAATCCAGCAAAGTGGAATCCTTACAGTAGGAATGTGGCGGTTGTGCCGAACTTCAGATTATAAACTTAACGCCCGAAGCTGCGAGCCTTCGCGTGCCGCGCTGCCTTAGTTTGAATCTCGTCGCTCTCGGAAGGCGTCATCCCGAAGCCCCGCGCTTTCACCAGCGGGGCGAGGGATCTCCCATAGAACACCGGGCATTAGATAAGTGGGAGATCCTTCGCTCCACCCGAAGACCGGCTCCGCTCAGGATGACACCAGCGGGAAGAAAGACCAGGGACCGAGCAAAGCTCCTTGCCCTGCTAGAATGGTCGGACTCCACGAGCAAGAATGACTCCTCTGACCCTCTTCGGTTTGTTCGCAGTTACGGCGATGGTGGTGTGCTACGCCTACGAGAGCCGCTCGCCGGGGTTCGTCCTGGCCTTCGCCGGGGCGTGCCTGCTGGGTTCCATCTACGGATTCCTGCAGGGCGCCTGGCCGTTCGGCGCCGTGGAACTGGTGTGGTCCGCTATCGCCCTCGGCCGCTGGCGCAAGGCAAGGCGCTGAAGAGCTACTTCCTGGTTGCCTTCCCCTCCATGAACGTCCTCCAGCTTGCGCCGTCGGTAGAAATCTCGAATTTCAGCAAATAGCTGCGCCGCGACAGGATCTGCATCGTCATTTTCTGCCGCACGATCTGCATGCGGCCCTCGACCGGTTGCACTCCGCGGCTGTTCCATGTCCAGGTGTCGCCGATGATCGTTCCCTTCGACACCTGGTGCAGCCCCTGGCTACTGAAGGCGTCGAACGTGTACTCATTCAGGTTCGCGTCGTACCCCATGATGAATATTTCTTCGCCGTCGCCGCCGAGCGCGGCCGGCATCTTGAAATGCCATCGCCCGATCACGAAGAAGCGGCCGGTCATCCATTTCGTGGTCTCGGTCCAGCTGAAGTTTCCGCCGGGTCCCCACGGCCCGGGCAGGATCGCGCCTTTCGTAGTCCACTTCCCCACGAAATAGCCGAGTTTTTTCGCCTCCGGGTGGGGCTTGACCGCTCTGGCATTCATACGGCTTCCTTAGGATTCGATTTTCATTCGCCCATATGAGATACTCTCCGCATCGAGTCTGTCAAGGCTGCCCGGTCCACGCACTTCGCTCTCCGAAAGAAATTTGCATTGTGCGGAGATTTCCAAAGGGCCGCTGTGAATTCACAAGCCTGCTCACGCTAGTATGAACCGCACACCAGCACAACGAATTCAAAACCATCCGGGACGCGGACTCGGACCACCGAGCTGTGTTCCGAACGGACGAGCTTAAGGGCAACAGATTTGGCCACTACCGACTACACGATCAGCACGCTTCCGGCCAACGTAGAGGCCGAGCGCTCGATTCTGGGCGCCATCCTGCTCGACAACTTCGCCTATAACCAGGCCGCCGAACACCTGCGCACCGAAGACTTCTCGCTCGACTCCCACCGCCGCATCTACTCGCGCATGGTGGACCTGGCCGAATCCTCGCGCCCGATTGACATGATCACGCTGATCGAGGAACTCGACCGGCACAAGGATCTGCAGGCCATCGGCGACGTGGCCTATGTGTCGAGCTTGGTCGAAGGCGTCCCCGAGCGGCCCAGCATCGAGCACTACGTCAAGATCGTGCGCGACAAGGCGCTGCTGCGCGGGCTGATTGCCGCGGCCAACACCGCCATCGCCCGGGCCAGCGACCAGGCCGACACCGCCGAAGAAGTTCTCGGCGACGCCGAGGCCGCCATCTTCCAGCTCTCCGAAAAACGCATCGGCCGCGGCTTCATGGGCGTCCAGGAAATCGTCCGCGAGTCGTTCGGTTCAGTCGACGCCCTGCTGCAGCGCGGCCAGCGCATCACCGGCCTCGAAACCCACTACGAAAAACTCGACGAGTTGACCAGCGGCCTGCAGCGCTCCGACCTGGTCATCATCGCCGCCCGTCCCTCCATGGGCAAGACCGCCTTCGCCATGAACATCGCCGAGAACTCGGCGATTAAAGACCAGCAGGTCGTCGCCGTGTTCTCGCTCGAAATGTCGCGCGAGGCCCTGCTGCTGCGCCTGCTCTGCTCGACCGCCGAGGTAGACGCCCACAAAATGCGCACCGGCTCGCTTTGGCAGGACGACACCAAAAAAGTTGTCCGCGCCATGGAGCAGCTCGCCCACGCTCCCATCTTCATTGACGACACGCCCGGCATTTCCCTCAGCGAGATGCGCGCCAAAGCGCGGCGTCTGAAACAGGCCCAGGGAGGCAGGCTCGACCTGGTCATCGTGGATTACCTGCAGTTGATGTCTGGCGGCGGCAAGCGCTTCGAAAACCGCACCCAGGAAGTTTCGGCGATCTCACGCGGTCTGAAAGCCCTGGCCAAGGAACTGCACGTGCCCGTGATCGCGCTTTCGCAGTTGAGCCGCGCCCCGGAAAGCCGCGGCGGAGATCATCGCCCCCAACTGGCCGACCTGCGCGAGTCCGGTTCCATCGAGCAGGACGCCGACCTGGTCATGTTCATTTTCCGCGAAGAGGTCTACAAGCAGGATGACCCCGACCTGCAGGGCAAAGCCGAGATACTCATTGCCAAGCAGCGCAACGGTCCCACCGGCCGGCTGATGCTTGCCTTCCGCAAGAACTGCACCCGGTTTGAGACCCTCTTGGAGGGCGGTCCCGAACCGGAAGAGTGATTCCAGGCGGCAACCACGGCCTAAAGCTTTCCCCGGTAAGTCCCTTGAGAAAATGAGGCTTCGACGGGTGCCCGCCAATCCCATTCCGCCTGTGGAAAAGCTTGTGGAATTGAAAACCCGGTTCACGAGCGTTCGCCAGAATGAGCGCGCGGCCGGTCGTGACCTTGGCCTCAGCAACCCCTCAAATCAATGAATGGTAACCAGTTATGCAATTCATTGGACAGTAACGCTGCCCGCTGCCAGTATTTGCGGCCGTACTTCCCCTTTTGAGATTTGCACATTCTGGGTTGTAGGGCTGTTGAGTTGGGAGCCGAGTCTCCCGCCAAAACCGCGCCGGGAGCGGGCATTTCCGGCCGTTTCCTAGCTGTCCTCGCCTACCTTCAGCACGGCCAGGAAGGCCTCCTGGGGAATGTCCACCCTCCCTATTCTCTTCATTCTTTTCTTACCTTCTTTTTGCTTCTCAAGGAGCTTTCTTTTGCGGGTGATGTCGCCGCCGTAGCACTTGGCGAGCACGTTCTTGCGCATAGCGTGAACCGTCTCGCGGGCGATGATCTTGGCCCCGATCGAGGCCTGAATCGGAACCTCGAACATCTGTCGGGGAATGAGTTCCCTCATTTTCGATACCAGCGCCTTGCCCCGTTCGTAAGCGAAATCGCGGTGCACGATGATGGAGAGCGCATCTACCGGCTCACCCGCCACCAGAATGTCCAGCTTCACCATCGGCGATTCCCAGTAATCGGCAAGGTGATAATCGAGCGAAGCGTAGCCGCGCGACACCGACTTGAGCCGATCATAGAAATCCAGCACGATCTCGTTCAGCGGCAATTCGTAATGCAGCATCACCCGCGAGGAGCTGACGTACTCGAACGTCTTCTGCTTGCCCCTCTTTTCTTCGACCAGCGCCAGAATGCCGCCCACATATTCTTCATTGGTGAGAATCGTGGCCAAAATCACCGGCTCTTCGACTTTCGCGATTTCGCTGGGGTCGAGCCAGCGCGAAGGATTATCAATTTCGACCATGCTGCCGTCGGTCCGCGTGACCTTGTAGCGCACTCCGGGCGCAGTCGTGATCAGTTCGAGATTGAACTCGCGCTCCAGCCGCTCCTGGATGATCTCCATGTGTAGCAGACCCAGGAATCCGCAGCGGAAGCCGAATCCGAGCGCCACCGAACTTTCTGGCTCGAAGAAAAACGAAGAATCATTCAACCGCAGCTTTTCAAGCGCTTCCCGCAACTGCGTGTGCTCATGAGCATCCACCGTATAAAGCCCGGCAAAGACCATCGGCTTGATCTCTTCAAAGCCGGGCAAAGGTTCAATCGCGGGATTGGTGTCGTCGGTGATCGTGTCGCCGATTTTTGTATCAGCCACATTCTTGATGTTGGCGATAAGAAACCCGACTTCGCCTGCCACAAGCTGGTCAATTTCCACCGGCTTGGGCGTCAGCACGCCCAGAGTTTCCGCGTCGAAGGTGGTTCCGTTCCACATCAGACGGATTCTCTGTCCCTTGCGCAACGTTCCTTGGAAGACGCGAGCCAGCACGATCACGCCGCGATAGGCATCGAACCAGGAATCGAAGATCAGCGCCTGCAGCCGGTTTTCGGGCGATCCCTTCGGCGGCGGAACCCGTTTCACAATCGCTTCCAGCACGTCGGGCACGCCCTGCCCGGTCTTGGCGCTGATGAGTACGGCGCCGGCAGCGTCCAGTCCAACCGCGCCCTCAATCATTTCCTTCGTGCGTGGGATGTCGGCGCTTTGCAGATCAATCTTGTTGATGACCGGAATAATCTCGAGCCCGTGATTGATCGCAAGATAAGAATTCGCTAGCGTCTGCGCCTCCACGCCCTGCGAAGCGTCCACCACCAGCAGCGCCCCTTCGCACGAAGCCAGCGACCGCGAAACTTCGTAGGAAAAATCCACGTGGCCGGGCGTATCAATCAGGTTGAGCTGGTAAGTTTGCCCGTCCTGCGCGGTGTACGCCATGCGCACGGCATGCGCCTTGATGGTGATGCCCCGCTCGCGCTCCAGGTCCATGGAGTCGAGCACCTGCGCCTGCATCTCGCGCGCGGTCAGCGATCCGGTCAACTCCAGCAGGCGGTCGGCCAGCGTGGATTTGCCGTGGTCAATGTGCGCGATGATCGCGAAGTTACGGATGTGCTGGGAATCCATGATGGGAGTGGCTAACTGCTAATTTTAGCAGGCAGCTTGCCGCGATGGTTGGGGCGCTTGCTAACAGGCAGTTGCCAGTAAAATTGAAAGTCTAATGCTCGTACTCGCCTCCGCCTCACCGCGACGCCAGGAACTACTGCGCAACGCGGGCATTTCGTTCACTGTCGAACCCGCGGATGTGGACGAAACGCCGCTCGCCGGCGAATCTCCGCGCGCCTGCGCCGAACGTCTGGCGCGGGAAAAAGCGCTTGCCGTCTGCCGAAAACGTCCGCAGGATGGCAATCCGGTGCTGGGAGCCGACACGGTCGTTGCCGTAGACGGAACGATTCTCGGCAAGCCCGCCAACGCCGAAGACGCCGTCCGCATGTTGCGCCTGCTCTCCGGCCGCGTGCATCAGGTGATCACCGGCGTTTGCCTGGTAACCCCTGTAGCCAGGGGCCAGCTGCCCGTGGGCAACGAAACCGTCAAAACTGAGATGCCCGGCCCGAAAATTGAGAACCGAGAACTGAGTACTGAGAACTGCGCACCGAGAACTGCCTCCGAAACCACGCACGTCACCATGCGCAATCTCACCGAAGAAGAAATCCGCGGCTACGTCGCCACCGGAGAACCGATGGACAAAGCGGGAGCGTACGCGATCCAGGGCGGAGCCTCAGGCTGGATTCCGCGCATTGAGGGCGACTACAGCAATGTCGTGGGATTACCTGTGGAACTCGTGCGCCGGATGCTACGGGAGGCTGGCCATACGCTGTAGAAGGCGAGGGAAATTCGAGAGGATCGGCTAGGGTTTCTTCTCTCCCGGCTTTTCGTCTTTCTTCTCTTCTACTCCCTCTCTCATGGCCGTCTTGAAGTTGCGGATACCTTCCCCCAGGCCCTTGCCCAACGAGCCCAACTTCGACGGCCCGAACAGAAGCAGGGCGATCGCCGCGACCAGCAGCCAATGCCAGATCGAAAATTCGCCCATGATTCCTCCGTCGGCGTTCGCGAGTTGCACGAGGGCCGCACAACTCTGATGAAATTCTAGGCCACTCCAGTCGGCGAGTCAAAAACCTGCCCGCTTGCCCCGCTCCTCTTGCCCGATTCCCCGCTTACCAAGCACGCCGGAAGAAGTCTATTCTGGAGCGTTACACAAGGCCATCCCGATGCGTCGAATTTCCGTTGTGCTCATTACGCTCCTGCTTCTTCTCCAGCCCGCGCCGCTTACCTGGACACAGAGCGCCGCCCCGCCACCGGTCGCGCCAACCCCCCAACAGCGAAGTGAACAGAGAAAGACCAGTGATCCTTACACCGGCGATCTTTCCATCTTCGAGTCGCCCGGCAGAGAGGAACGCCTGCAGATCAACCGGGTTATGGATATTCTCGGCATTGCCCCCGGGAAAGCGGCGGCGGATGTCGGCGCCGGTTCCGGCTGGTTCACCGTTCGTGCCGCCCATCGTGTGGGCGCGACCGGCGTCGTCTATGCAGTGGATATCAACCCCGAAGCCATCCGCCACATCGGCGAGCGGGTGAAAAAGGAGCAGATGCACAACGTGAAGGCGATCCTCAGCACGCCCGACGACCCGCACCTGCCGCCCGCCTCGCTCAATGCCGTTCTGCTGCTCAAGACTTACCACGAGGTCGCACAGCCGGTCACTCTGCTGAGCAGCCTGCGTGCCGCGCTTCTCCCCGGCGCTCGCGTCGGCATCATTGACCGCAACGGAAACGGCGAGGATCACGGCGTCAACCGCGATGTGGTCATTCGGGAAGCCATGCAGGCCGGCTACAAACTGCTCGGGCAGTACGATTTCGTGAAGCCGGACCACATGGATTATTTTCTCGTCTTCACGGCAGCCCCGTGATCTCTTCCACCACCGACCAGGTCGTTCGCGTCAGATCGGCAAACAGGGGAAGGTCGGTGTCCGAGGCTGCGCCTTCCGGACTCTCCCACGCCGCTTCCATTGCCTCGCGGCTGTCAAAGTAGAGTTCGACGATCGCGTCCCACTCGGGCGATCTCCGCTTGGAATCAGGCAGGGGGTAGTTCTGGAAATACCGCCTCAGTCCCGGTAGCTTCTTGGCCAAAGGCCCGTGGACTTGTTCCAGATGCTGCCGGAACTCCTCCGCGGTCATTTCCGGCCGTCGGTAAAGCACCACGATGAACTTAACCATGCGCATGTCCCGGGATCAAGGCTCAGATGCTCTCGATCATCGCCGCCAGCAGCAGCGCCCGCCGCGGTAGTTCGGAAATCACGATGTGCTCGTGCGCCGCATGCGCGCCCTGCCCCACCCCGCCGAGGCCGTCCAGCGTGGGAACGCCCAGGGCGGCCGTGAAATTTCCGTCTGAACCTCCGCCCACCGCCGCTTCTTCGAGCTTCCAGCCAATCTGCCGCGCGATCGTCTTCGCACTGCGATAGAGCGCAGCCACGCCGGCCGTCCGCTCCATCGGCATGCGATTCACCCCGCCCTCCAGGCTGAGCTGGCAGCGTTTATCGAACGGCCGCAAGGCCCGGAGCTTGCGGTCGAGCGCGGCGGCCTGCTTCGTCTTCTGAATGCGCACGTCAATTTCAAGCACAGCCTCGGCCGCGATCACGTTGGTCCGCGTTCCCCCGCGAATTACACCCGGATTGACCGACACGCCCCGCCGCAAATCGTTCAGCTTCGCAATCGCCGTAATCTGCCGCGCCAGTTCAAGAATCGCGCTGTGTCCCTTGCCCGGATCGAGCCCGGCATGTGCCGCCACTCCTCTGACCGTCAGCGTGTAATCGCCCACTCCTTTGCGCGCCGTCTTCACCGCCCCGCGCTCTCCCGCCGCCGGTTCAAGCACGAGCACCCCGGCCGATTCCCGCGCCAGCGCCTCGGTGATTTTGCGCGAAGAACTGCTGCCTACTTCTTCATCCGACACGAGAAACACCGTCACCGGCCGCGGCAAATCCCCGTGCCAGGCCCGCAACGCTTCAATCGCATACCACATCAGCGCCACGCCCGACTTCATGTCGAGCACACCCGGACCGTACATCCGCCCATCGTCCACCCGGCACCGCATCGCCCCCAGCGTGCCCAGCGGATAAACGGTATCGAAGTGCCCCAGCAACAGCACAGGCTCCCCATCTCCGCGTCCGGCAAAATCAATCTGCACATGGTTGCCGAACTGGTCCGCAGGATGAATGCGCGCCCGCCCGCCGAGCTGTTCAAACTCTTCAGCCAGTACCGCTCCCATGCGGTCTGCCGCCGCCTTGTTGTCGCTGGGAGACTCAATCTCAACCCACTCGCGGATCGTCTGCACGATCGCATCCTGCTTGCCTTCGAAGTAGCGCAGCCGCTCGCGCCACGGGTTGTCGGATGTACTCTTTGGACGGGGTTTCTTAACCGCAGCCATCAATCCTCGCAATCTCCCCCTCGTTGCTCGCGGCCGGTAGAGGCTCGCTCACCCCTCCGGCCACGAGTCGTACAGTATAATCTTCAAGCCGCTTCGGACGAATTTATGACGGAAAGCTCTTCCACCGTGCCCGACTCTTCGCCAGAAACGCCGAAGATCGCGCTCGACATTCACGACATTCTCAAGATTCTGCCGCACCGCTATCCGTTCCTGCTGATTGACCGCGTGCTTGAGCTGCAGCGTAAGGTGCGCATCGTCGCCATCAAGAACGTGACCATCAACGAGCCTTTTTTCAACGGACACTTTCCCGGCCTGCCCATCATGCCCGGCGTGCTGATCGTCGAAGCCATCGCCCAGGCCGGAGGCGCGCTGCTGCTTACCGAAGTCGAAGACCGCAGCGACAAGGTCATGGTCTTCACTGGAATTGACCGCGCAAAGTTTCGCAAGCCGGTCAGCCCCGGTGACCAGTTGCGTCTCGAAGTGGCAGTCACCGGCTGGCGCTCGGTGCCGGGCATGACCGCCGCCAAAATGCAGGGCTACGCCTACGTAGGCGACAAACGCGTGGCTGAGGCGGTCGTCTCCTGCCAGCTCGTAGACGCCGCTCGCGGCCGCGGTTCCAACGGCAACAATGGCAACGAAGGGGAATAGTTGTCATCCTGAGCGAAGCGAAGGACCTATGCACTTTGCTGACAGCGCCACTCCCGTCGGCGTTCTGAAAACTGCCGCCCGATGAACATCCACCCCACCGCCGTCATTCACCCGCAGGCCAAGGTTCCGGCCTCGTGCAAGATCGGCCCGTACTGCGTGATCGGCGCCGGCGTCGAGCTCGGCGAAGGCTGCCATCTGGTCTCGCACGTCTCGATTGAAGGCCCCACCAGAATCGGCGCCGACAACGGAATCTTCTCCTTCGCCGCCATCGGCATGGCGCCGCAGGATGTGTCGTACCGAGGCGAGCCCACCCGCCTCGAAATCGGCGATCACAACGAAATCCGCGAGTGCGTCACCATCACTCGCGGCACCGTGAAAGGCGGTGGCCTCACCAAAATCGGCAGCCACCTGCTCATCATGGCCTACGCCCACGTCGGCCACGATTGCGTCATCGGCGACCACGCCATGCTGGTCAACGGCGCCACTCTCGGCGGACACGTCACCGTCGAAGAATGGGCCGTGGTCGGCGCGCTCTGCCCGGTGCATCAGTTCGTGCGCATCGGCGCGCATGCCTACATCGGCGGCGGCACTACCATCACCCAGGACGTGCTGCCCTTCTCCATGACCTCGGCCGCGCGCGACACCCACGCCTATGGCTTGAACAAAGTCGGCCTCGAACGCCGTGGCTTTTCCAAAGAGCGCATCGCCAAAATTCACCACGCCTACAAGATTCTGCTCGCCTCGAAGATGAACACCTCGCAGGCCCTCGACAAGCTGAAGTCCGAAGTCGATCGCGGCCAAGACGTGGACCTGCTGATCCGCTTCATCGAAGCTTCCGAGCGGGGAGTAATCAAGTAGGGGATCGGCCCTTAGGGAACGGTTGTTCTCCCCGTATTTCATGAGCGAAACTCAGGCATGGCAAAGCAAGTAAAGATCCTGGCAGCCCTGTGGGTGCTGCTTGTCCTGATCATTCTCAGTCCTAACCTCAGATTGGGAGCCGGCGCCATGCAATCGCGAGAAGTCCGCTTTGGCGGTGCGGCGCTCACCATCCCCAAGGGATGGACCTCCTCGGACCGCTCGGGAAAGGTCACGGTCTCGAAACCCTGCTACACCATCTTCTGCGGATCAGCCCGCGCCGGATTCATTGTGGAAATGACCAAACTGCCCGACAAGGTGTGGCTCAGCACCGCCGGGAAGAACCTGCAGCGCATGTCGCCGGATGCCGACCTTCGAACGGTCGAGGATGGTCCCGGAACCGAGTGCCTCGAACTCGACTGGATCTCCGATGACGGAAGGGTCATGGCATCCTGCCTGAATTCCAATCTGCACCTTGCCGCCACGTTCAGAGGAGACGAGTCTCTGAAGCCGATCTTCTACCAGGTGATAGCCGCCGCCCACAAAACCAACTGAGTGCTGGAGCATTTCTCGATTTGCCGTAGGGAGGCAAGAACGGGAAGGGCACGGCTTCAAGAGCCTGCCCTGAGCGCAGTCGAAGGGTGCCGCCATGAGCCGCAAAGGGTTTCGGCTTTAGCCGCTGAGGGTGCGCACTCTACACCATCCGAAGAACTGCTATAGACTGACTCCATTCGGTTGTTGGACGCACTCAATGTCATCCCAGAACGAAAAACTCGGCCTCATCGCCGGCAATGGCAAGTTCCCCATCCTCGTGCTCGACGCGGCGCGCGCCCAGGGCTACGAAGTCGTGGTCGCCGCGATCAAGGAGGAGGCCTCCCCGGAAATCGAATCCCGCGGCGCCGCTGCGGTGCACTGGCTCTCGCTCGGCGAACTGTCGAAGCTTATCGAAACCTTCCAGCGTGAAGGCGTGCGCCGCGCGGTGATGGCCGGACAGGTCAAGCACAAGCAGATTTTTTCCAGCATCCAGCCGGACTGGCGCCTGGCCAGGCTCCTGCTCTCGCTCGCCACGCGCAACACCGACTCGCTGCTCGGCGCGGTCGCGAAAGTTCTCGCCGGCGAAGGCATCACCCTCGAAAAATCCACCTGGCTGCTCGAGCCGCTGCTGGTTAAGCCCGGAGTGCTGACGAAACGCCCGCCTACCGGGCAGGAACTCCAGAACATCGCCTACGGCCGGGCCGTCGCCGCAAAACTCGCCGAGCACGACATCGGGCAGACCGTGGTCATCGCCGAGTCGGCCTGCGTCGCCGTCGAAGCCATGGAAGGCACCGACGCTACCATCAAACGAGCCGGCCAGATCATGCGCTCGCTTCACGGCGAAGCCTCCACTCTCAGCCGCGCCCTGACCGTGGTGAAGATCGCCAAGCCCAATCAGGACATGCGCTTCGACGTCCCCGTGATCGGGGTGAAGACGATCGATGTGATGTGCACCGCCGGCGCGACCTGCCTCGCCGTGGACGCGGGTAAATGCCTGCTGCTGGACGGGCAGAGAGTGATTGAAGCGGCCGACACCGCAGGAGTCGCTATAGTCGCGGAAGTAGACTGAGGGCACCGCATCATGCGCAAAAAGAATTCGCCGATCGAAGCCGCGCGCATCGCCGACCAACTCCGCCGCGCCTTTGACGGTTCCGCCTGGCACGGGCCCGCGTTGCTCGAACTGCTCGGTAGTGTCCTAATTTGACGGAATTAGAGGATGTCATACTTCCCCCAACCAACCTTCTTGAAGCGAGGGCGGTAACCGCGCTTGGCCCAATAACCTGTAGTCTCACAGTAATTTGGTAGCACCGTTCGGATATGACTGTCCGCATAATGTGCGCCGAAATGCTTGCGAATGTCTGCCATCCCGAAAGGAGCACACAAAACACCACGCTTACATCGTTCGACAATTTCGTCTGCTAATGCCGATACTTTCTTACTGCTGGATGGCCGCATGAATCGTGCTCCTGACCCATTCTGAAACAGTTTGTTTGCTGGCCTTCGCCGCCAATGCAATCCCCTTTGTATCCTCAGCAGTGAAGCGAACCTGAATGACTCGGCCCATCGCATCACCCTTCGGGAGCCGTGGCCGTCCTACTTTCCGTTTCTTACTCTGCTGGTTCAAGGCCGCGTATCTCCTGTGCGATGGCGATTTTTACCGCATCCTGTGCTGACTTCACAGGATGCTGATGCAACACAGTGACGTGTCGGATCGGCTTGTCTAGGTCGTTCGTTTCGTGTGCCCATGCGTAAACCCGATTAGCCGTTTCATGCCCCTTCAACTCGAACACTTCAACAATCCCTTCCCAGATCGTCTTACCGCGATACGTCTCTTTCACTGGCACGCTTCCTATGTGCTCGGATTCGACTCCGTGCAGCCGTCGGATCACGTCTTGCAATTCTGCGATGTAGCTCACGATGCTGCCTCTACCAGTTGGCCGACCGTCCAGAAGTCTTTTTCAACTCCCGCCGCCATCGCTGGAGTGCAGCGCAACGTATTGTGACGGCGAACGAGATTGTAGTACGCGAAGTGTAGCGCCACAGCTGCCTTGAAGTTCTCGAATTTCTTGCTAAATGCCAGCGTGAGACGGTTGAGCCGTTTCACGTGTAGCCGTGTAGTTGCGTTCAGGCGCTCGACATGGCTTGTTGAGACCAATTCCATCTCAGGATTGCCAGCAACGGCTCTGCGATAAGCAGACGCGAAGGACGGGGCACTGTACTTGCGCTCTGGGTGCTGTGCAGCATCGTGGACATACACCTTCACAATCTGGCCGTAGTCCACATCAGCCCCAAAAGCCCGCTCTATTGCTTCCGGATAGGAGTGCATCGCATCCGTAGAAATCTGCACACGGTTGCGAATGCGGCCAGCGATGTCCTGAATAAACTCATTTGCTAGTTCATGCGTCCGCTTACCACACTTAAAGGACGGGACTAGCTTCGTCTCGGAATCAATCGCGCAAAACGTCCACACGTCGCCATACTCAGGGTTATCGTCGACAGAGCAGTGCCGCTCTTTCTTGCCGATGTAGCCCCAGACTTCATCCAATTGCAGGTAGTTGCAGCCTAAGTCCTGCATCTTGGAATCGAGCAACATTTCGCAACCCTTCCCGACCCGTACGCCTAGCCGCATGATCGTATCGCGGTGAATGCCCGTCATGCGTTCAATCGAGCGGATGCTGGAACCTTCAGCGAGTGCGCTGATTATCGCGATTTGCTTGTCGGTGCTGAGTATGTTTGCCATACTCATTACTGTACTACACAAATCATTTCTCGTCAAGTATTTTTGTGCTACACTAATTGAGCCATGACAGACGAACACAACGGCTCCGAGAACGGAGAGAATGCCGCGATAGGCACGCCTGCGGTCACAGAAACCAAGCCAAAAGACCCCGTCCCATCCAAGCCAGCAACCGAAGCTGATCTCGAAAAAGTAGAAGAACGCATGAGCGGTTTTGAGCGTTCGACTCTCAGGTGGACAAGGGCTAGTTTCGTCATAGTCGCGGCCACTGCCGCCTTCATCTGCTTTCAATGGCTCGAAATGCGGTCTGGGGGAAAGGATACGCATGCCTTGGCCACAGCCGCCAGCCAGCAGGCGACCCATATTCAGGCGATTGCTGGCGCTGCAACCAGTATCTCCAGTGCGGCTGATAATTTCTCGAAAAGCGTCTCGGTAATTAGAGATGAAACCCAAAAAGCGGTCCAAGAACTCAAGCGGACGGCGGATGATTCCGAGAAAGCCATTAATCAGGCGACTCGAAATGCCGAGAAGTCCCTGCGGATTAGTCAGAGGCCATATCTCACCGTTGAAAATGTCAGATTCGACCCACCGTTGCAGGAGAATCAATTTCCGATTCACATTAGGTTGGACCTGCATAATAGCGGGCGCACGCCAGCCCTGAAGCAAACCCAAACTATGGAGATGTTCATCGGTGGGGTAAGGACGGACAGAACGGCTCCGGGCTTTGTTGGTGAGGGAACAATCGCTGCCGACCGGAGCGTCACCGTCGAACTTCTTCTTTACCCTACGGGTCCGGTAGTTTCCAATATCAAGAGCGGAATCGCCGAGGCTCACATCACTGGGACGGCTTCTTACATAGACATCTTCAAAGACAGCCATCAAACTAAGTTCTGCGCAGTTTGGGATCACGAAGAAAATATCTGGAAAGCATGTCCCGGCAATGACGTGGAATAGCAGGATTGCCGATAAAAGCCAAATTAGGACACTACCAACTGCTCGAAGATATTGACGCCGCCACCGCCGCAGCGAAGCCCCTGCCGAATGTTCACAGCATCTGGGAACTCATGCTCCACATCGCGGCCTGGGACGGTGCCGTGCTCCGCCGCTTAGGTGGCAAGAAGGCGCAGCTCAAGGGCAAACAGAATTTTCCGGTTGTTCCCAATCCCACGGAGACCGCATGGCGCGAGGCCATCGCGAACGCAAAGCGCACCCACGATGCTCTGATCTCGACCGTTGCCGCGCTCCCCGACTCGCATCTGCGCGACCGCGTCCCCGGCAAGCGCTATGACTTCTACCACATGCTGCACGGCGTCGTGCAGCACGAGCTCTACCACGCCGGCCAGATCGCCATCCTGAAGAAAACCCGGAACGGCCGCTTGGCGTCCTGAGTCAGAACTCCATTTCATGAAGCGAGCGCTTTGAACGGGCGCGGCTTTAGCCGCGCCGCATGAGGCCGAAAAAACTCGGTTTTGGGTGGCGCAGCGCTTTCAGCGCTGCGATAAAGCTTTCCTTTTCTGGACGGGATTGAGCCCCTGAGGTACTTGGAATTTAACCACTGGGCCCCTCGGTGGCTCTGCAGCTTCAATTCCCCGCAGTCTCGCACGCAGGGCCGAACTGAATCATCCGCATTGAGATGCTGCCGAAGTCGAAGCCTTCGTAGGGATACGACACTTCGTCGTGCCCGTCGGTCGCGCCCATGCAGTAAAGCAGCGGAAGATAATGCTCGACCGTCGGATGCGCCGTGGCCAACAGCGCCTCTCCCCACTTCTGCGGTTCCGCCAACCCGTTTATGTCGTGGGCATCCACGGCGCTCTTCACCTTGGCGTCGAATTCGACCGCCCAGTCGTAAGCGGCGTGCGGTTTTTCCCAGTCCAGGCGGCCAAGGTTGTGCACGATGTTGCCGCTGCCCAGAATCAGCACTCCGCGCTCGCGCAGCGACTGGATTTCGCGCCCCAGTTCGAGATGCTCCTTGAAACTGCGGCGCTGGTCGAGGCTCAGCTGAAAGGCGGGCACGTCTGCTTTGGGATAAAGATGCCGCAGCACGCTCCACGCGCCGTGATCGAGTCCCCAGGTATCGTCAGTCGCGATCTTTGGATTGGCCGCAAGCTTCTCCGCTTCAGCCGGCGCGCCCGGCGCGGGATATTCGACTTCGTAAAGCGGCCGGGGAAATCCGTAAAAATCGTGAATGGTGCGCGGATGCGCCAAGGCGAAAACGTGGGGACCCTCGGTCACCCAATGCGCCGAGACCACGCATACGGCTTTCGGTTTGGGCAGGCGCCCGCTCACGCGGCTGAGCGCTTCGGTGAAGGCATTGTGTTCAATCGCGTTCATCGGCGATCCGTGGCCGACGAACAGGACCGGCATCTTCTGGACTGGCATCGCTCGTTCCTGAGGTCTTGGGTGGCGCAGCGCTTTTAGCGCTGCGATAAAGCATTTTTACGGGCTTCAGCCCCTGAGGTACTTGGATCAAGTTTTCAGCAAACTGTGTAGCCGTACAACGTGGGCTAGCCCAAAGATCGTCACTTCACTTCGGATGGCGGCGCCGCCGAAAAGATTCCTGGCAGCCCAAACCCGGCGTCTTATTCCAGATCGGTTTTGTCCGGGTTGTAGTAGAAACGGAAGCGCAGCGCCAGATACTGCCCGGTGAAATCAGGGGGCAAGGGAGGGAACGGATTCGATGCGGTGATGCCACCCCAGGCGGCCCGATCGAGAGCGACATCGTTGGACGTAGCCACCAGGCGCATGTCGGCGACGTTGCCGTCCTTGGTGATGGCGAACTCGATCGCGAGCCTGCCTTTTTTCATCTCGGCGGATTCCGGAATCAGGCGGTACCAGTTCTCTCGGACGTTCTCCAGGATGCGCTGCAGGTATGGCCCGAAGTCCACCCCCTTGGTGTCGCTCAGAATCTCGAGAGCGCCCATCTGGCGGCCGCGCGCCCCCGTGCCCAGACCGAAGTCGCCTTCCTGTCCCCCCTGGCCGCGGCGGGCGGCAGCGGCTTGGGTCGCTTCTTGAATGGCGGTGCCGGCGCTCATCCCGCCGGCATACTTCGCAAATGAGTTCTTCGGGCTGGCGGGCGCCTGCAATTGAGCGGTCTGATTGCTCTGGAATTGCGGCCGCTGCTCCGATTGCTGCCCCTGCTGCGGCTGCTGCGCGGGCGGAGTGTTCTGCGCGGCCGGCGGCGTCTCCGGCGCGTGTGGACCGCTCATCCCCGGCGCTCCTGGCGGCGGCGTCAGAATCCTCCTCAGTTCCTTGGGATCGAGCTCCGGATGCCGCGACATCGCGATGCGGTCCTTGTCGGACGCAATGGACGTGTTCGGCTTGCGCGGCGCTTTTTGCGTGTCCGGCGGCAGGGCCAGGAAAGTTACATCTTTGTCCTTGACCGAGTTCATCGGCACCACGACCACCGCGTGCCACGGGATAAATTTCTGAATCACATCCATCTTCCACAGCAGAATGAAAATCACCAGGTGCACGACGACGGAGATCCAGGCGGCTTCCCGGCGCCGCGACCGCGCCAGATCGTCCTGCAGCTGGATCAGCAGATGCGGCACATGCGCATCCAGATCCCGATAAGCTTGTTCCCATCCCCGCGCTTCATAGAGACCAAGCTGCTCCGGCTGCGGCTTCTCCGTGGGAGGCGCCGGGTCCTGGAATGGAATTTGCGTGATGGGCATGAGCTGGTTTTGGCTGTCTGCGCCTGCCGTTAGAACCGGAATGCGCGGCCGGCGTTGCATTGGGCCTTCGACGGATGCAAGCCGCGTGGCACGCTACAGCCAATATTTCATTTTCGCACCTTTCCGCGGCTTCTGCTCAGCCGCAGTGGGGCCGCGACTTTGGTGTGTAAACATATGTAAAAGGAAGCGATAGGCGGCCCGGCTCAGGCCTTTGCGATGCCTGCGAGATCCACGTTCTTGTTGTGCTCGCGAATCGCCGCCACGATGTCGAACGCCACGGCCAGAGCGCGGCGGCCATGCTCCAGCGGCACCACTGGCGTGGATCGGTCCCGCACCGCGCGCAAGAACGACTTGATCTCGGCATGCAGCGGCTCTTCCGAAGCCACCGGTGGCTTGGCCACGCCGATCTGAGGATTGACCGACGGCTCACTCTGCGTGCCATCCTGCCCGACCGTGAAGACCAGCACTTCCTGCCGTCCATAGTCCAACGAAATGTATTGCTTCGGCTGAAAGAAGCGCAGCTTGCGCACCCGCTCGGTGGAAACCCGGCTGGCCGTGAAATTGGCAATGCATCCGGATTCCAGCTCCAGCCGCACATTCGCGATATCCACCTTCCCGGACAGGATCGGCAGGCCCACGGCGCGAACTTCCTTCACCGCCGAGTTGGTGAACGCCAGCACGATGTCGAGATCGTGAATCATCAGGTCGAGCACCACGTCTACATCGAGCGACCGCGGCGTGAACACGCTCAGCCGGTGAACTTCAAAGAACATCGGCTGGGTGAGCAGCGGCAGCGTGGCCTGCACCGCGGGATTGAATCGCTCCAGGTGGCCGGCCTGCGCAACGCGTTTGTGCCTGACGGCGAGCGCGGCCAGTTCGTCGGCCTCGGAAAGAGTGGCGGCCAGAGGCTTTTCGATCAGCACATCCACGCCGGCTTTCATCAGGTCCCGGGCGACGGCGAGATGGTGTACGGTAGGCACGGCCACCGAGGCGGCCTGCACTTCGCTGTGGGTGGTCAGCATCTGCTGCACCGAGCCGAAGGCCTTGCAGCCAAATTCGCGGGCCACCGCGTCGGCCCGGTTGGTGTCGGGGTCCACCACCCCCAGCAGGTGAACGCCCGCGCCTTGTTGCTCGAGTTCTTTGTAGACTCGGGCGTGATTGCGTCCGAAAACGCCCACACCCACCACCGCGGCAAAGATCGGATTCTGCGAGGCCAGAAAAGATTCCCGAGGGCAGGATGCCGAAGGAAATTGTAACCGCAAACCCCGCAAAGAGCATCTGGATAAGCGGTCCGCGCGGCCCTGGCATCACGCAGAGAGCCTCGCAGGGACGACACGAACGGGAAGGGCACGGCTTCAGCCGTGCCGCAAGACGCACCCTCCCTTTCAACTTGTCATTCCGAGCGGAGCGAGGAATCTGCTGTCCCTGCCCTCGACATGGACGGCGCAAGAAAGCGCGGCGCGTCGGCCACTGAGAAAACCTGAAAATCTTGTCAATAGGCAAAAATTACACGAATCGCGCTAACTCGCTGAAAGCATTCCGAAAATATCGCTGCCCGAAATGTCCACTTTACCCCGCCCAATTTGCTATTCTAAAAGTATAGAGACAATTTTCTAGAGGATTTTCAGGAACAAGGCGCGGCCACCGGTCGCGCCTTTTCTTTTGCGCGGAAGTTACGGGCCGAGTCTGGGGCGGCATAATGAAAAACAAGTTTCGTACGTTCAAGCTGCGTGGGTGCCCCACGTCTCGATTTTGGGACGTGGGGATTTTTCGATCCCAAGCACACGGTCAAGGGCCAATTCGGGAATCGAAACAGACAAATTCGACCGACCGGCACGACATAGCGAAAATCGGCGTTTAGGTACTGGGTCAGTTTGAAAACTGACCCAGTACCGGCGTTTACTCTTGCTTCATGCCTTGGGGACTGAAGCGCTACTATGACACCGGCGGCCTGCATTTCATTACGTCGAGTTGTTTCCGGCGCCTGCCTGTTCTGGGCACGATGGAACGCAGAGACCTGCTACTTAGCGTAGTCGAGCGCATGCGCGTCCGCTACCGATTTGCCGTAGTCGGATACGTCGTCATGCCGGAACATCTTCACCTGCTGATCTCGGAACCGGAGGAGGGAACACCTGCGACCGTTATCCAGGCAATCAAGTTGGGTTTCGTACGCAGAGTGCTGAATGGTTCCGGCGAAAATCCCCACTTCTCGCAAAGAACGCGAGAAGTGGGGCACCCGCAGCATTTCTGGATGAAACGGTTTTACGATTTCAATGTGTGGAGTCAGCGTAAGGAGGTGGAGAAACTTCGCTACATGCATCGGAATCCTGTGGTCCGCGGCCTCGTCCAACGTCCTGAAGATTGGGAGTGGAGCAGTTTTCGCGCTTATGCGTGCGGCGAGGTTGGGTTGGTGCGAGTTAAGGACTGGTCTAAGCTGGAGGAAGACATTCGGTTGCCACCGTCGGCGTAGCACAGCGGGTGCCCCACGTCTCGCTTTTGAGACGTGGGGATTTTCGGCTGCGGGCTTCTACACCCCCACCGCCTGCGGCTTCGTCGCCAGCAACTGCCGCAGCACATACTGCAGAATCCCGCCGTTGGCGTAGTACAGCGCTTCCTGCGGCGTATCAATGCGCACGAGCGCGTCGAACTCCGTCGCCTTTCCGTTGGCGGTGGCGCGCACCTTCACCGTCCGCCCTGCGGCGAAGTGCTCGACTACTTCGCGGACGCCGGCGATCTCGAACACTTCTTCTCCCGTCAGCTTGAGCGAGTCCGCGTTCTGGCCTGCCGGGAACTGCAGCGGCAGAATGCCCATGCCGACCAGGTTCGAGCGATGGATGCGCTCGTAGCTTTCGGCAATCACTGCGCGCACGCCGAGCAGCGCCGGGCCTTTCGCGGCCCAGTCGCGGGAGGAACCGGAACCGTATTCTTTTCCGGCCAACACGACGAGCGGGGTGCCCGCGGCGCGATATTTTTCGCTCGCGTCGAAGATGGACATCTCGGTATTGGTCGGCAGGTGGCGGGTGAATCCGCCTTCGGTCGAGACCAGCTTGTTGCGCAGGCGGACGTTGGCGAAGGTGCCGCGCACCATGACTTCGTGATTGCCGCGGCGCGAGCCGTAGGAGTTGAAGTCGGCCGGCTTCACGCCGTGTTCCTGCAGATACTTTCCGGCCGGGCTGTCTTTCTTGATCGAGCCGGCGGGCGAGATGTGGTCGGTGGTCACGCTGTCGCCGAGCACAGCCAGCGCGCGGGCGTTCTGGATCTCGTCGACCGGCGCGGGGTGCACGGCCATGTCGTCGAAGTAGGGCGCGCGGCGGATGTAGGTGGAGTCTTTTTCCCAGGCGTAGGTCTCGCCCTTAGGGACGGCGAGGCCCCGCCAGCGCTCGTCGCCCTGAAAAACTTCGCCATAAGATTTCGTAAACATGTCGGAGGTGATGGCTTGCTGCATGGTTTTTTCAATCTCGCGCGACGATGGCCAGATGTCGGCAAGATAGACGGGCTGGCCGTCTTTGCCTTTGCCCAGCGGATCCTTGCGCAGGTCGGTGTCAATGCGCCCGGCGAGCGCGAAGGCCACCACCAGCGGTGGCGACATCAGATAATTCGCGCGCACTTCGGAGTTGATGCGGCCTTCGAAGTTGCGATTGCCCGACAGCACCGAGGCGACGACCAGATCTTTTTCGTCAATTGCCTGCGAGACTTCCGCGGGCAGCGGGCCGGAGTTGCCGATACAAGTGGTGCATCCGTAGCCGACAAGATGGAATTTCAGTTTCTCGAGATAAGGCATCAGTCCGGCTTTTTCCAGATAGTCGCGCACCACCTTCGACCCCGGAGCCAAAGAAGTCTTGACCCACGGCGGAACCGTCAGGCCCTTCTCGACCGCTTTTTTCGCCAGCAGCCCGGCGCCGATCAGCACAAAAGGATTCGAGGTGTTCGTGCACGAGGTGATGGCCGCGATGACCACGCTGCCGTGTTTCAGAGAATCCTTCATCGAATTGCCGTTGCCGGAAGCTGCGGCAGATTTTCCTCCCGATTTGGGTTTGATCAGCGAAGGCAGCGCCTTGTTGAACGACTCGGCCGCCTGCGAAAGCACCACACGATCCTGAGGGCGCTTCGGCCCGGCCAGACTGGGCTCCACAGTCGCCAGATCAAGACTCAGCAGTTCGGAATATTCCGCCTCGGGAGTCTTTTCATCGTGGAACAAACCCTGCTCGCGAGCATAGGCCTCGACCAGCGCGATCTGCTCGTCGCTGCGCCCGGTCAGCCGCAGATAGCGCAGACTCTCTTTATCAATCGGGAAAATCCCGCAAGTCGCCCCATATTCCGGGCTCATATTTGCTATGGTGGCGCGATCGGCGAGCGGCAAATCGCGCAGGCCGGGTCCGAAATACTCGACGAACTTTCCGACGACGCCGTGCTTGCGCAGCAATTCGGTGATGGTCAGGACGAGATCGGTCGCGGTCGCGCCTTCGTGCAAACGTCCGGTCAACTTCACGCCGACGACGAGCGGAATCAGCATGGATACGGGCTGGCCGAGCATCGCGGCCTCGGCTTCAATGCCGCCCACACCCCATCCCAAAACTCCCAAACCGTTCACCATAGTCGTGTGACTGTCGGTGCCAACCAGGGTGTCGGGGTAGGCGGTGCGTTTGCCGGGAGATTGATGGACGAAGACGACGCGGGCGAGGTATTCGAGGTTGACCTGGTGCACGATGCCGGTGTCAGGCGGGACGATGGCAAGATTGCGGAAGCCGGTTTGTCCCCAGCGGAGGAAGGAGTAGCGCTCCTTGTTGCGCTGGAATTCGAGCAGGGCGTTCATCTCGAGGGCATTGGGGGAACCGAATTCGTCTACCTGGACGGAGTGATCAATGACCAGTTCGACCGGCTGCAGCGGATTGATCAGCGATGGGTCGCCTCCGAGTTGCTGCATGGCATCGCGCATGGCGGCGAGATCCACGACGCAGGGGACGCCGGTGAAATCCTGCAGCAGGACACGGCTCGGGGTGAAGGCGATTTCCTTTTCCGGCCTGGAGCTCTTGTTCCAGGCGGCGAGGGCGCGGATTTCTTCTTTGGTGACGTTGCGGCCGTCTTCGGTTCGCAGCAGATTTTCGAGCAGGATGCGCAGGGAGAAGGGCAGATGTTTGGTCGAGATGCCTGCTTTGTCGAGGGCGTCGAGGCGGAAGATTTCGTATTCCTTGCTGCCGACTTTGAGAGTAGAGCGGGAGTTGAAGCTGTTCACAGACATGATGGACCTTCCTATGAGGGTTGCGGCGGAAATTGCAACCTAACAGTGTAATTGTTTTGGGTGGGGATTGCGTAGGGCGGTCCTAGGACCCCAGCGGCTAAAGCCGGTTCCGGGAAGAGTCCGCTGATCGCAGCGCTGGAAGCGCCGCGCCACCCAAAGTCAAAATCCTCCACCCTGTCGCAAAGGGCGACAAGGGTGGAGCACCCGCGAGTATGGCGGATGTCAGCGAGCGGGGGTCCAAATCTGGTAGAGGACGACCGCGAACATGAAGACGAGGTAGATGCGGAGCACCCAAAAGAGGACCTTTTCGGGCCCGGTCAGTTGGCGGCGGGCGATGCGATGTTGCGTCTTGGCGGAGATGAGCTGGTCGGGCTCGAGGGCGGCGACGACGGAGGCGAGATCTGCGCCGCTGACGGAGTCATCGTTGACCGAGTTTAGTCTTTCGTCCATTTAGAGCCCCCCTGACGAGACCTGGCAGTCCATTTTCGGGACAGTTCGTTGGGCGCTGCGGGCAGGTTGCATAGGTCCTTCCCTTCGCTCAGGATGACAGTCAAACTATGTTTTCGATTTGGCGTGCGTAGCACTATCCACCTCCGAGGAACGCCAGGGCGTGCGGGGCGACGACGCTCACGCCGAACAGCAGGCCGGCAGCAATCAAAACTACGACGACGCCCAAGGCGAGGATATTGGCCCACAAAGGGCTGACCAGGTCGCCCATAATCTCGCGATCGTTGACCAGAAGGTACAGAAACAGCAGAGCCGGCGGCATGGCCAGCACGGCGATAACGTTCACGATGAGCACGATGTAAACCAGGGGAATGCCTGGAATGAGGACCAGAGCAGCGGCAGCGGCGGCTTCGACCAACAGCACGAGATAAAACGATTTGCCCTGCTGGAAGGGGAGATTCAGACTGTGCGGGCGGTGGGCGACTTCTCCGAAGGCGTAAGCGGAGGAAGTCGAGATGGTGACGGCGGCGACCATACCGGCTTCGAACATGCCGAGAGCGAAGAGGGCGGCTCCCCAATGTCCAACGAAGGGTTGGAGGGCCTGGGCGAATTGGGCGCCTTCGAAGTTCGAAGCGGACATGCCGTGGGCGAACAGGGGTGCGGTGGCAACGATGGTGGCGAGGGCAGCGAGGGCAGCCAAAGCTGCTCCCAGTACGGTGTCCACGCGGCCGAAGCGGATGTCGGGGGTGGTGAGGCCCTTGTCGGCGATGGCGCTTTGCTGGAAGAAGAGCATCCAGGGAGTGACGGTGGCGCCGATGTCGGCGAGGAGGATGAGCACTGTTTCTTGGGTGAGGCCGCCGGGGAGGGGTCTGAAGGTGAACAGGGCGCTGCCGATTTTTCCCCAATGCGGATGGCTGAGCAGAGCGACGGGTACGAAGACGAGGTTGCCGAGTGCGGCGGCGAGCGTGACGCGCTCCCAGGTCCAATAGCGGTGGGCCATCAGGGCGGCGAAAAGGACCAGCCAGGCGGTGAGCACGGCAACGGCGGGCGGAATGCCAAAGAATCCCAGGCCGGCGCGGATGGCGATGAATTCGGTAACCAGGGTGAGGAAGTTGCCGACCATGAGGTCTACCATGGAGAACCATCCCCAGAAAGGGCCGAAGCGGTCGAAGATGAGTTCGGCGTGGCCGCGATGGGTGGCGGCTCCGAGGCGGACTGTCATTTCCTGGACGACGCAGGCCATGAGGAAGGTGAGAACGACGAAGGGGAGGAAGAAGCCGATGCCGAAGCGTGCTCCGGTGGCGGCGTAGGAGAGCATGCTGGGGCCGTCGTTTTCGCCAAGCATGACGAGGATGCCGGGTCCGATGAGCAGCCAGAGCAGCCGGGCGCGGGACCCAAAGCCAGGCTGAGTGCGGGTTTCGAGGACACGCTCGCGGTCGTGGGCGCGGTCAATATCTTCGTGGGTGATGACGACGGCGGATGTGCTGGCGTTCGGAAATTTGGAAAGCAGATTTCCCGGCGGTGGCGATGTTGTCTTCGATTCTTGCATGGCAACGGGAAAAACGCGGACCGCACAGCATCGGTATTAGCGGTAGTATACATCAAAATGTAAACCATAGTTAACCCAGGACGGATGCTGTGCTGCCGGGAGATTCGCATCGGCTATGCCTTCAGGCATGCTGCAGGCGCACGCTCACAAGTCCGGGTTCAGCCGCTGGTAACGCACGGAACAACGCCAGTGGCCAAAGAGACTGCTGAAAACTCGATCCAAATACCTCAGGGGCTGAAGCCCGTCCAGAAAAGAAAAGGCTATCGCAGCGCTGAAAGCGCTGCGCCACCCAAAACCGCGCAGGGTGATTTCGCGGTCAGGACTTTGGGCGGGCGGGGGCGAGCCAGACGCGCTGGGAGGCGGCTGGTCCGAGAGAGATTTTGCCGGCGGCGGTGGAGAGGGTGAGAGTCTGATCGTAATTGCGTTCGAGCAGGCGAAGGCGGGCGCCGGGGCGGATGCCGCGGTGCTCAAGGAATTCGAGGAGCTGGCGGTCGCGTTCGTAGATGCCGCTGACGGCGTAGGTCTGTTCGAGGTCGGCGTCGGCGAGCAGAACGAGGCCGCGGCGGCGGCGGCTGGCAGGCCCTTCGACTTCGCTGAGGTTGCCATGGGGGCAGGCGCCGCCGGATCCGAGGCGGGCGAGGAGTTTCGCTTCAAAGTCCGGGGAGACGGCGTGCTCCAGGCGCTCGGCTTCGTCATGGACTTTCCACCACTCCATGCCGAACATTTCAGAGAGCATGCGCTCGATGAGATGGTGGCGGAGGGTGAGTTTGCGGGCAATTTTGCGGCCGGCAGGTGTGAGGCGCACTTCGCCGCCGTCGATGCGGACCAGGCCGTCTTTCTTGAGGCGGCGCAAGGCCATGGTCGCGGCGGGCGGGGATACCTTGTGCCAGTGGGCCAGGCGAGCGGAGATGACGGTTTCACCTTCGCTCTCGGCTTCAAGAATGGACTTGAGGTAGTCCTCTTTGGAGACGGTGATCATGCTGGGAGGATTATACGTGGGAGTTAAGCATGGTTAATGGCGTATTTAGAGGCTGATCGAAGAGGGACCGCGAGATCCTGAAGCTAACAGATGGGTAGTCGCTCAGTTTTGGTTCTGTTGCTGGGGAGATCCTTCGCTCCGCCTGAAGACCGGCTCCGCTCAGGATGACGCCCCCGTAGAGCGGTTTGACAGTCATGCGGCGGTCCCCTAACCTGATTCGTTCTGGCCTATGAAGGTTCTTATCTTAGGAGGCGGTGGGCGCGAGCACGCGCTGGTATGGAAGCTGCGGCAATCGCCGCGCATCCAGCAGCTCTATTGTGCTCCGGGAAACGGCGGCATTGCCGACGATGCCGAGTGCCTGCCGGTGGACTTAAAGAATCTGGATGCGATTGTGGATCTGGCGACGCGGCTGAAGCCGGATTTGACGGTGGTCGGGCCGGAACTGCCGCTTACCCTGGGCGTGGTAGATGAATTCACGCGGCGGGGATGGCCGGTGTTTGGTCCGACACAGGCGGCGGCGCGGCTGGAGTCGAGCAAGAGCTTCGCCAAGGAATTTCTGCAGCGGCACCGCATTCCGACGGCTCCTTTCGCGATTTGCGATTCAATCGAGCAGGTGCGGTCGGCGCTTGGACACTTTCATGCGCCGGTGGTGGTGAAGGCCGATGGACTGGCTGCGGGCAAGGGCGTGGTCATCGCCAAGAGCAAGGAGGAAGCGGCCAGCGTGGCGGCGGAGATGCTGAGCGGGAAGATGCTGGGCGAGGCTGGGGCGCGCGTGGTGCTGGAAGAGTGCTTGACGGGAGATGAGCTGTCGTTTCTGGTGTTCAGCGATGGGGAGCGGGTGGCGCCTTTGGTGGCGGCGCAGGATCATAAGCGCGTGGGCGATGGCGACACCGGGCCGAATACCGGCGGGATGGGAGCGTATTCGACATCCGACATTATTGACGACCAGATGCGCGACTGGCTGGTGCATCACATCGCGCAGCCGGTGGTCGCGGGCATGAAAGCCGAGGGCACGGAGTTCAAGGGCGTGCTCTACTGCGGGCTGATGATGACAGCGCGCGGTCCGATGGTTCTGGAGTTTAATTGCCGGTTTGGCGATCCGGAAACGCAGCCGATCCTGATGCGGCTGGAAAGCGATCTGGTGGATGCCTTGGAAGCCTCCATTCAGGGACGAGTCAGTGACGGCGATTTCAAGTGGTCGGCGGATGCGTCAGTGTGCGTGGTGATGGCGTCGGGAGGGTATCCGGGGACGTTTGAGGTAGGGAAGCGGATTGATGGGCTGCATGAGGCGGGCGCGGTCGAGGGAGTGAAGGTGTTTCATGCGGGGACTTCGATTCGCGATGGAGTTCACTATACGGCGGGCGGGCGGGTGCTGGGAGTGACGGCACGGGCCGGGGATTTAACGACGGCGGTGGCGCGGGCGTATGAGGCGTGTGGGAAGATTGGGTTTGAGGGGGCGCATTATCGGAAGGATATTGCGGGGAGAGCGGTAAAGAGGCAGTGACTTTTGCCGGGCGGGCTTAGAATTGGTCGGAACCATGAAAGTCACAGGAAAACCTGTTCCGACAAGCGTAGGCATCTTCTTCATCGGTTTTGCCCTTCTCGCCGGTGCCCTCATCCTTCCGGGTGCGAAGGGAGCACAGTCGCCGATTCTGTATGTGTGCATTTTCGGTGGTCTGTTTGTGGTGGTTCCAGCCGCATTAGGAATCGGTGTCGTTCTTGAGAATCGGCGGAAGCGAACGTCTCGATGAGCTTATCGCGATCCTCGAGCAGGATGACATTCTCGCTGGATCGTCGGACTGCGGAGTTTCGCTCCTGGACAGCCGAGGGCGGCTGTCCCTACAAGAATCTTTTTTGAGGGGAAGAGATGAGCAAGCCGCTGGTTTCGATTGTGATGGGGAGTGATTCTGATCTGGAGATCATGCGCGAGGCTGGGAAGGCACTGGACGAGTTTGGGATCGCGTATGAGATGGACGTGACTTCGGCGCATCGGTCTCCGGACCGGACGGCGGAGTTTGCGCGCGGGGCCGCGGGACGGGGGATTCGGGTGATTATTGCGGGAGCGGGCGGGGCGGCGCATCTGGCGGGCGTGATTGCGGCGCATACTACTTTGCCGGTGATTGGGGTGCCGATTCCTTCGACTTCGCTGAACGGGATGGATTCGTTGCTCTCGACGGTGCAGATGCCGGCGGGGATTCCGGTGGCCAGCGTGGCGATTGGGAAGCCGGGGGCTACGAATGCGGGGATTCTGGCGGCGCAGATGATTGGGTTGGCGGATGGGGCGGTGGCGAAGAAGCTTGCGGCTCACAAGGCAAAGCTGGCGCGCGGGGTGGAGGAGAAGTCGAGGAAATTGAGGGAGAGTAAGAGTTAGGGCGTTCTGAAGCAAAGTCAAAATCCCCACGTCTCAAAAGCGAGACGTGGGGCACCCGCTGCGTGGCGACGTACGCTGTTCCGATGTGGGAGGAAAGAAGCAGGTTCCTCGTCGCGTTCGCTCCTCGGAATGACAAACGGTAAGAACCTCGGAATGACAAGACAAGGGACCCCGGAATGACAAGACAACAGGGACCCCGGAATGACAAGACAAGTAAGAACGTCGGGATGACAAGGCTGGAAAATATGGGCCGTCTTTACTATAGCTTCAGTCCCTTTAGATATTCGCGGAAGGGGCCGCCCAGATCCTCTCGCTTCAGGGCGAATTCTACGGTGGCTTTCAGGAAGCCCAGCTTGTCGCCGGTGTCGTAGCGGCGGCCTTCGTAGACGTAGGCGTACATTTTTTCCTGCTTGAGTAAGGCTTTCATACCGTCGGTGAGCTGGATTTCGCCGCCGGCGCCGGTTCCGGCGTGGGCGATGGAGTCGAAGACGGCTGGCGTGAGGATGTAACGGCCGATGATGGCCAGATTCGAGGGGGCCTCTTCGGGCTTGGGTTTCTCGACCATATCTTTGATTTCAAACAGGCGTCCGTTGAAGCCGTCGGCCAGCTTGGCGTCGAGCACGCCGTAGGAAGAAATCATCTTGCCTTCGACGACCTGGGCGGCGATCACCGAGCACTGTTTCTGGTCAAAGACGTTAGCCATCTGCTTGAGGACGGGGACGGGATGGTCAATGACGTCGTCGGCGAGGAGGACGGCGAACGGTTCGTTGCCGACGAGTTCGCGCGCCATGAGCACGGCGTGGCCGAGGCCGAGCGCTTCTTTCTGGCGAACGTAGGCCATGTGGATCATGTCGGAGATCGAGCGCACGATCTTGAGCAGATCGGTTTTCCCGCGGTCTTCGAGCATTCGTTCCAGTTCGTAGCTGACGTCGAAATGGTCTTCGATGGACTGCTTGCCGCGGCCGGTGATGATGATGATCTGGTCGCAGCCCGAGGCCATGGCCTCTTCGACGCCGTATTGAATGATGGGCTTGTCTACCAGCGGGAGCATTTCCTTGGGCTGGGCTTTGGTAGCGGGCAGAAAGCGCGTGCCCAGGCCGGCGGCGGGGAAGACGGCTTTGCGGAGTTTCATCATGGGGGTGGTTGGTCGTTAGTCCCTTCGCCCAGCTCAGGGCAGGCTAAGAACGGTCGTCGGCCTTATTTCCCAGCAAACGAATCATTGTAACTGGTGGTGTTGAGTGGCGTTATGAGGATAGGTATCGCGGAGATTACGGTGGTAAGGGCCGTCCCCAGGGGACTCGTTCTTGTTTTCTGGATTTTGACCCGGCACTGACGTTCCGGGCTAGTGAATGCCGCCCTGCGGGCTCGCGCTCGAACTTACCTCGGATGCGGCTTCTGCGCTGGCCAATTGCTCGAGCACTGTATGAAGGGTGCGCAGCACTTCGTCTGCGGCGCTGGCTTTCACAACGAATTTCAGCATGCCGTCGGGGGTGAACTGGGCGCCGCGCTGGGCGGAGACGAATCTCGCAAGCTGCTCGGGATCTACCGCGGCGTTTTGGCGGAACTTGAAAGTGACCGCGTCGCGCTTGCGTTCGATGGTGGTTACGCCGACGCGGAGGCAGAGCAGCTTCAGGCTGGCGTAGTCGAGCAGGTTGCGGACGGCCGGCGGCGGCGGGCCGTAGCGGTCTTTCAATTCCAACCCAACATCGCTCAGCTGCGATTCGGTTTCCACTCGGGCGACACGCTTGTACATCTGCAGGCGCTGGTTCTCTTCGGGGATGTAATCTCCCGGGATGCGGATGTTGAGGCCGAGGTTGAGCTGGGTTTCGGCTTCGTCGGGAGCGGCTTCGCCTTTCATTTCGCGGACGGCGCGCTCGAGCATCTGGGTGTAGAGCTCGAAGCCGATGGCTTCGATGTGTCCGCTTTGTTCACCGCCGAGGAGATTGCCGGCGCCGCGGAGCTCGAGATCGAGGGCGGCGATTTTGAATCCTGCGCCGAGGTCGGAGAATTCCTTCAATGCGGCGAGGCGGCGGCGGGCGATCGGCGTGAGCTCAACTTCGCGCGGGATCAGCAGATAGGCGTAGGCGCGGCGGTTGGAGCGGCCGACGCGGCCGCGGAGCTGGTAGAGCTCGGATAGGCCCAGGCGGTCGGCGCGGTTGATGAGGATCGTATTGCAGAGGGGAATGTCGAGGCCGTTTTCGATGATCGTTGTGGCGACGAGAATGTCGGCTTCGTGATGCATGAATTTCAGCATCACTTTTTCGAGCTCGGTTTCGCCCATCTGGCCGTGGCCGACGGCGATGCGCGCCTTGGGGACGAGTTCCTGCAGCTTGGCGGCGATCTCCCAGATGCTTTCGACGCGGTTGTGGACGAAGTAGACCTGTCCGCCGCGTTCGAGTTCCTGCTCGAGCGATGACTGGATTAGTTTGTCGTCCCAACTGGCGACGACGGTTTGAATGGCCATGCGGTCTTTGGGCGGCGTTTCGATCACGCTCATGTCGCGCAAGCCGACCAGGGACATGTGCAGGGTCCGCGGGATCGGTGTGGCCGACATGGTGAGCACGTCCACTTGCTTGCGCATCTGCTTGATGCGCTCTTTGTGGCGGACGCCGAAGCGCTGCTCTTCGTCCACGATGAGGAGGCCGAGGTCGGCGAACTTGAGGTCTTTGGAGAGAATGCGGTGGGTGCCGATGAGGATATCGATTTTCCCGGCTTCCAGTTTCTGCAGGATTTCCTTCTGCTGCTTGGGATTGCGGAAGCGGCTGATCATCTCGATGGTGACGGGGAAGGGGCCGAAACGCTGTTTGAAGGTTTCGTAGTGTTGGAAGGCGAGGACCGTGGTGGGGGCGAGGACGGCTACCTGCTTGTTGTCGCTGACGGCTTTGAAAGCGGCGCGCATGGCGACTTCGGTTTTGCCATAGCCGACGTCACCGCAGAGCAGGCGGTCCATGGGCAGGGGCGATTCCATATCGCGCATCACGTCTTTGATCGCTTGCGCCTGGTCTTCGGTCTCATTGAACTCAAAAGTGTCTTCGAATTCGCGGACGAATTCGTCGCCCGCGGGAAAAGCGTGGCCCTGCGCCATTGTGCGGGCGGCGTAGAGTTTGAGTAGTTCATCGGCCATGTCTTTCATGGCCTTGCGGACGCGGGCTTTGGTCTTGGCCCAGGCCTGCGTGCCGAGATGACTGAGGGCGGGCTTGGCTCCTTCGGATGAGCGGTATTTCTGAATCAGGTCGAGGCGCGTGAGCGGGACGTAGAGGCGGGCGGTTTCGGCATATTCGAGCAGCATGAATTCGGCGTTGCCGTCACCCTGGTTGATTTCTTTCAAGCCCTGATACTGGCCGATGCCGTGTTCGACGTGGACGACGTAGTCGCCGACCTGCAGGTCGCGGAAGTCGGAAAGGAAGGCGGAGACCTTGGATTTCTGGCGCTGCGGGCGAGAGGCGACCGTGTCGGATTCGTCGAACAGGTCGCGGGCGCCGAAGATGGCGAGATTGGCCTCGGGCAGGAGCACGCCGTCGGGAACGTAGGCTTTGGCCAGCGTTGTGGTCTGGAAGTCTCCGGCGAAATAGCTGGTCTCGTCGGCGTAGCTTTCGCCGCCGCGGGTGCGGCTGCCGAGGCGGAAGGAAACGTTGTATTGGGTGAAGATATCGGCCAGGCGCTCGACTTCGCCGGTGTTGGGGACGGCGAAGATCACCTGCTTGCCGTCGCGAATGAGTTTCTGGACTTCTTCGAGCATGGCCGGGACCGCGCCGTGGAAGCGCGGTGTGGGCTGGGTGAGGAAAGTGACGCTTGAGTTGTCGTCTTCGGGGCGGGTGATGCCGAGGTGTTCGACGTCGGCTCCGGAAAGCGTCGTAGCTTTGTGCCACCAATCATCGGGAGGCAGGTACAAGTCCTCGGGGCGGACGAGGTTGCCGATGCCGCTGCGCTCGTGCATATCCGTGACGCGCGTCCAGAAGCGGTCAAATTCGGTGCGGAGGGAATCGGGTTCGTCGAGCAGGATGGTGGCGCGCGGGAGAAGATCGAAAACGCTGCGGTCGGCGCCGGCGACGGGGGCGTAGAACTCCCAGCCGGGGAAAACCGTGACCCCGCCGGCACGGACCGCGGCTTCGAGGATCTCTTCCGATCCCGTGATGCGTTTGCCCGACAGACGGGTGTGAATGGCGCCGAGCAGGTGGTCGCTGACGGGAGTTTCGGTGAGCGGAAGAAGGAGCGCCTCGTCCATGGGATTCGATGAGCGCTGTGAGGCGGGATCGAAGCGGCGGATGGAGTCCACTTCGTCGCCGAAGAATTCGATGCGCACAGGGCGCTCGGCTTCGGGCGAGTAAACATCGAGGATGCCGCCGCGGAGGGCATACTGGCCGGGCATTTCGACAACATCGGCCGAAGTGTAGCCGACGGTGTTGAGGTGGGCGAGCAGGTTGTCGAGGTCGAAGGTCTCGCCGCGGCGCAGGGTGCGGGCGAGGTCGGCATAGTATTCGGCGGAACGCAGACGGATGGCGGTGGCGGCGATGGGAGAGACGACGATGGCGGCTTTGCCGGTCGAGATTTTCCACAGGGCGGTGGCACGCTCTTCCTGAAGTTCGGGATGCGGAGAGAGATTCTGGAAGGGGAGCACGTCGCGGGCTGGAAGCGCGACCACGTTCTCCGGGTCGCAGGCCGAGGTCAGTTCGCAGAAGCCCTGAAGCAGGGGGATGAACTCTTCGACGGCGCGGTTATCCTGGACGACGAGGAGGAGCGGGCGGTCGGCGGCGCGACGCAAGAGCACGAGCAGCAAGGCTTTGGCGGTGGGAGTGAGCCCGGAAACACGAAGCCGCCCCGCGCCCTCCTTGAGGTGGGAGGCTACACGCGAAAAGCCGGGAAGCATTTCCACGTCCGCGAAGAGTTCGCGGACGAAGGGAAGCAGCATGCAGATCGATTCTAACAGGGGCTCGGGCCGTGTGGTCCCTCAACGGCAAAAGCCAGTCAATTGAAGACCCGGGGCCGAATGTTTTTTGAATATCTTGACGATCACCTAGCATCAAGGTAAAACGGTCGGCTTCTCAAACGGCCGTTTACCCTGTTGCAAACGTCTATTTTCGAAGGAGAGAGCTGAAGATGAGAAAAGTTTCATTGCTCCTAATCATGCTGTTACTGGCCAGCGCCGGATTCAGTCAAACCCTCACCCAGGCAGACCGTGATAAGGGGGTGCAGTATCTAGAGCAGACGCGCGATGGTGTGGCGGCTGCGGTGAAGGGGTTGTCGGAGGCTCAACTGAAGTTCAAACCCGCTGCGGATCGCTGGTCGGTGGCAGAAACGCTGGAGCACATTGCCCTGGCGGAAGATTTCATTTTTCAGAACGTCACGGAAAAAATCATGAAGGCTCCGGCCGGGGCGGCGGATCGTGATACGGCCAAGACCGATGCCGGGGTGCTGGCCATGATTCCGGACCGCAGCCATAAAGCGCAGGCGCCGCCGCCGCTGGTTCCGACCGGCCGGTGGACACCGACGCAGACCCTTCAGCATTTTCTGAAGAGCCGGGAGAAAACGATTGCGTTCCTGCAGACGACGCCCGATCTGCGGCAGCACGTGGTGGACAGCCCGCTGGGCGCTCCGCTCGACGGCTATGAATGGCTGCTGTTTATCGGGGCACACAGCGAGCGGCACACAAAACAGATTCTGGAGGTGAAGGCGGATCCGAACTTCCCGAAGAATTGATGGGGGCAGAAAGAAATTAAGGCAGGAGAGAACGACTTATGAGCAGAGTGCGAGTCTTGGCAGGCACGCGCAAGGGAGCTTTTATTCTGGAATCGGACGGCAAGCGGGAGAACTGGACAGTCAGCGGTCCTCTTTTTGCCGGGTGGGAGATCTATCACCTCAAGGGCTCGCCGGCGGATCCGAATCGGATTTATGCGTCGCAGACGAGCGGCTGGTTCGGGCAGATCATTCAACGCTCGGACGACGGAGGCAAGACGTGGCATCAGCCGGGTACGCCTGCCGGAGCAACCAGCGGCCCTGGCGACATGCCCAAGGGTGAGAGCAACAAGTTCGTGTATGACACGTCGGCGGAGACGGGCAAGCCGCTGACCACGCATCAGTTCTATGACGGCAAGCAGCATCCGTGGGAGTTCAAGCGGGTGTGGCATCTTGAGCCGTCGCTGACCGATCCGGATACGGTTTACGCCGGAGTGGAGGACGCGGCCATCTTTCGTTCGACCGACGGCGGAAAGAACTGGAAGGAGATGTCCGGCTTGCGCGGGCACGGCACCGGGCCGATGTGGCAGCCAGGCGCGGGCGGGATGTGCCTGCACACGATCATTCTTGATCCTTCGAATGAGCAGCGGATGTATATTGCGATTTCGGCGGCGGGGGCGTTCCGCACCGACGACGGCGGTGCGACGTGGAAGCCGATCAACAAAGGACTGTACTCGCAATACATTCCCAATCCGAGGGCTGAAGTCGGACACTGCGTGCACCACATTGCGATGAACCCGAAGCGTCCGGGTGTGCTCTTCATGCAGAAGCATTGGGACGTGATGCGGTCGGATGACGCGGGCGATAACTGGAAAGAAGTGAGCGGGAATCTGCCCACGGATTTCGGGTTCGTGATTGATGTGCATGCGCACGAGCCGGAGACGATCTATGTGGTGCCGATCAAGAGCGATGGGGAGCACTTTGTGCCCGAGGGCAAGCTGCGCGTGTTCCGCAGCCGCACCGGTGGGAACGAATGGGAGGCACTGACCAAAGGCCTGCCGCAAAAAGACTGCTATGTGAACGTGCTGCGCGACGCCATGGCGGTGGATTTTCTGGACGAGTGCGGGATCTATTTTGGCACAACGGGCGGGCAAGTCTACTGCTCGAACGATGCGGGCGATTCCTGGGCTCCGATTGTGCGGGATTTGCCGGCGGTGCTGTCGGTCGAGGTGCAGACGCTGCCGTAACGCAGAAGGAGCGCAACGCGATGCAGAAAATAAGGACGTTTCTGTGGTTCAACGATCAGGCCGAAGAAGCGATGAACCACTACATCTCGATTTTCAAGAATGGAAAGGTTCTGGGGGTACATCGCGCCGGCGGGAAGGTCCTGACGGTCAGCTTTGAACTGGAAGGGCAAGAGTTCATGGGGCTGAACGGAGGACCGCTGTTCAAATTCACGGAAGCGATCTCGCTGTTCGTGGATTGCGAGACTCAGCAGGAAGTGGATGAGTTGTGGGAAAAGCTTTGCCGAGGAGGGGATCCCGGCCGGTGCGGCTGGCTGAAGGATAAGTTTGGACTGTCGTGGCAGATTATCCCCAGAGCTTTGACCCGGCTCCTGAGCGATCCCAACGCTGAGAAGTCAGCGGCGGTGATGCAGGCGATGCTCAAGATGAACAAGATCATCATCGAAGACTTGCAGCGGGCGTACGAAGGAGAAGCTGCATAGCGACGTAAACATGATCCGCGTCATACTTCCGCCCCATTTGAGAACGCTGGCGCATGTCGGGAGCGAGGTGACTCTCGACATCGCGGGTCCGGTCACGCAACGCTCGGTGCTCGACGGGCTGGAGGGTCGGTATCCCATGCTGCGGGGGGCGATCCGCGACCACGTGACGCTGGAGCGGCGGGCGTTTCTGCGGTTCTTTGCCTGTGAGCAGGATTTGTCGCAAGAGTCGCCGGACGCTCTCCTGCCTGAGGCGGTGGCGTCGGGGAAAGAACCGTTCATGGTGGTTGGGGCGATTGCGGGGGGAGGGGAAAGTGCGGACGTCAAGTGATGTGCTGGGGCGACACAATCAACGAGTCCGGATTTACAGTTCTCCCCGGACTCTTCCCATGTGAATCTCTCGACCGTCTTCTGCAAGACATCAATGCGTTAGCACCGCGAAGAAGCAGGGCGGGTGTCCGGCACGCTCTGGGGTTGCCGCCGGTTGCCGCAGCAGCCCGGCATCCGCGGATGATTGACCTGGCGCGTGAGGTCTTGGGTCCCGATGCTTTTCCGTTTCGTGCGACTTTGTTCGACAAATCACCGTTGGCAAATTGGCTTGTAGTTTGGCACCAGGATACGGCCCTTCCAATCCGAGAGCGGCTCGACCTCCCCGGCTGGGGGCCGTGGTCCGTGAAAGAGGGGATCATCTACGCGCATGCGCCGGCAAACGCTCTGAGCCAGGTGCTGGCGCTGCGGGTGAGCCTTGACGATTCGAACGCTGGAAATGGGCCGCTCCGCGTTTTGCCTCGCACGCATACGCTCGGCGTGCTCAGCGATGACACAATCCACGATCTTGCGATGCACATCGATCCCGCAGACTGCGTCGTTCCTAAAGGAGGAGTTGTGGCGATGAGGCCTCTCCTGGTGCATGCCTCATCCAAGTCAGTGACTGAAATGCCGAGGCGGGTCTTGCATATCGAGTACGCGGCGTCGGATTCAATTGCGAAGCCGCTGAAATTGGCGGTTGCTTAGGAGGAGTTGCTTCCCCAGCGGCTGAAGCCCAGGTGCTTTAGCGCCCGCCTTACGCGGCCCTGAAGGGCCGCTCTTCCACGGCAGCGCACGCTTTGAGGAAAGAGCCATGGCATTATCTGCCAATTCGGTCCGGATCTATCGCGGACGGCTGGCGCCTTCGCCTACCGGGCTGCTGCATCTTGGGCATGCGCGGACGTTCTGGGTTGCGGCGCAGCGGGCGGCTGCTAACGGCGGAGTGTTGATTCTGCGTAACGAGGATCTGGATCCGCAGCGGTGCCGGGTGGAGTTCGTTGGGGCGATGTTTGAGGATTTGCTCTGGCTGGGGATTCGCTGGGTCGAGGGGCCGGATTGCGGCGGCGAGTTTGGGCCTTATGCGCAGAGCGAGCGGCGGGAACATTATCTTTCGGCGTGGAAGAAGCTGCGCGAGGGCGGATGGATTTATCCGTGCACGTGCTCGCGGAGGGATGTGGCGCAGGCGGCGGGGGCTCCGAATGAGGGGGAGGATGAGCCGGTGTATCCGGGGACGTGCCGGCCGCTAAAATCCCCACGTCTCAAAAGCGAGACGTGGGGCACCCAGGTCAGAGGGTTCGATGAGCCGGCGGGAGTGAATTGGCGGTTTCGGGTGCCGGATGGGGAGGAGATTTCCTTTACCGACTTGCATCTTGGTCCGCAGCGGATGATCGCGGGGCGGGATTTCGGCGACTTCATCGTGTGGCGGCGGGATGATGTGCCGGCTTATCAGCTCGCCGTGGTGGTGGACGATGCGGCGATGGGGATCACCGAAGTTGTTCGCGGGGCTGATTTGTTGAAGTCCACCGCGCGGCAGATTTTGTTGTTTCGGGCGCTGGGACTGGCTCCGCCGGATTACTACCACTGCGATCTGGTGCGCGACGAAGGCGGTGTGCGGCTGGCCAAGCGGCACGATGCGCTGAGCATTCGCAGGCTGCGCGAGTTGGGGTGGACTCCGCAGGAAGTGCGGGCGGGTGCGAAACTTTCCCTTCGGTGAGGTGGAAAACCCCCACTTCTCGCGCAAAGAACGCGCGAGAAATGGGGCACCCGGCGCGAGATGGCTTGAAGGGCTTTCCGTTGGACCGTAGACTTAAGGAATGCACGTGCATGCATATGGCGCGGGCGGTCCGACGCGGGTTCTGAAGATCTCGCTGGCGGTGACACTCGCCTATATCGCGCTGCTGGTTGTGGCCGGGGTGCGGGCGCATTCGCTGGCTTTGCTGTCGGAGGCGGGGCACAACCTGTCGGATTTCCTGGCGCTGCTGCTTTCGCTGGTGGCGGTGTATTTCCAGACGCGCCCGGCGAACTCAAGGAAGACTTACGGCTATCACCGGGCTGGAGTGCTGGCGGCGCTGGTGAATGCGACGTCGCTGGTCGCGGTTGCGTTTTTCATTTTCTACGAGGCGTTCCGGCGGCTGCAGCATCCCGAGCACGTGCAGGCCAGCATGATGATGTGGGTGGCGGCGGCCGGGGTAGTGATGAACGGGGTGATTGCGCTGCTGCTCTATCGTGCCGGGGGCGACGTTAACATCCGCAGCGCGCTGTTGCATGAAGTTGGGGACACGCTTTCGACCGCCGCGGTGATTGCGGGCGGCTGGGCCATCCTGATGACCGGCAACTACTGGATTGACCCGGCGCTGTCGGTGGGAATCGGCGGGCTGATTCTGTGGTCGGGTTCCGGGATTGTGCGCGAGACGTTGAACATTCTGCTGGAAGGCACGCCCCGCGGCATGAGCCTGGAGAAGATTGAGTCGGCGATCTGCGCGGTCGAGGGCGTCAACGACGTGCACGATCTGCATGTGTGGAGCATCGGGTCGGAGACACATGCGCTGTCGTGCCATATTTCGATTGCGGATATTCCGCCGTCGGTGAGCGAGCGCATTCTGCGCGATGTCAAAGAACGGCTGCTGCATGACTTCCGCATTGACCACACGACGATCCAGTTCGAGCACGCGGTGTGCGAAGTGGCGCATGGGTGCGTGATTCCGGTGGCAGAGAGCGAAACGGAGCACCATCATCACAGCCACTAGGGCGCAGGTTCTTGTCCGCTGCGGGTCGAAGCCATAAACCACGAAGGACACGAAGGTTCACGAAAGTGCTTCAGGCCCGGAAGGACACTCCTTGGAACTCACCTTCTCCGGCGATTGAGTTTCGCTTCTTGACCTCTTCCTCCAACCCCATGGTAACTGCTTGACAGAAAAGTAACTTGTGCACGATCGGCTGGCTGTCAAACAGCGTTGCTACCTGTGATAACCTACTACTTGGCGCTTGTCCCCCGGAAGGATCATCTAAAACTGGTGCGTTCCCTGCGAAATTACGTGAAATTTCTGACTGCCGTGCAGCTTCTGCCCGCCCTGGAAAGCGGCGAGGAGACGCTGGTCGGCGGTCAGGCGGTGCTGGAAGGCGTGATGATGCGGTCTCCGCATGCGTGGGCCATTGCCTGCCGCAAGCCGTCGGGCGAACTGGCCACCATGAGCGAACCGCTGGAGCGGCCTTCGGAAAAGCACAAATGGATGGGCTGGCCGGTGGTGCGTGGCGTGATGACGCTGGGCTATGCCATGAACCTGGGCTACCGGGCGCTGCGATTTTCGGCGAATGTGGCGATCGAAGATGTGATGCAAAGCGAGGCTGGCAGCGGAACTGGCGACTCTAGCCGGCGAGCGGAGGGGGCGGGAAGTACCTCGAAAAAGGAAACGCGCGAGAAAGCTGCGACCCTGAGCAACTGGCTGGCGGCGGTGAACATCGTGATCTCGCTGGCTTTCTTCATCTTCATGTACAAATACATTCCTTTGCTGGCGGCGACGGAGTTGAAGAAGATTGATCCGGCGCTGGGCGGGCGCATCGTTTTCAATCTGGTGGATGGCGGCATCCGGCTGGCGTTGTTCCTGCTGTTTATCTGGGGAGTGTCGCTGTGGAAGGACATCCGGCGGGTCTACGAGTATCACGGCGCCGAACACAAGACGGTGTTTGCTTTCGAGAATGGGGATCCGCTGGAAATCGGAGCGGTGCAGAAGTATTCGACGTATCATCCGCGCTGCGGCACGAGTTTTCTGATGACAGTGATGCTGATCTCGATCGGCTTCTACATGCTGGTGCCGTTTACGACCTTCTGGGCGCGGTTTGCGTCGCGCATCGTGCTGCTGCCGGTCATCGCCGGCGTTTCGTACGAGATCATCCGGTTTGCCGCCAAGCATCGGGGTTCGCTGTTCGCGCTGATGACCGCTCCCGGTCTGTGGCTGCAGCGCATCACGACCAAGCCGCCGACGGACGAAGAAGCCGAATGCGCCATCGTTGCGCTGAAACAGGCCATGTCGGTGGAAAAGGAACACGGCGGCGAGCTGGTGATTGCCTAGGGAAAACGTCGTTGGTCGTCGGTCTCCCCGGGGTACCCTGCGGTTAATTGCTCAACCCAGTCGTCGGTCGTCGGTCCTCGGCCCTCGGCCTGCTCAACCCGGTAGCCGGTGCTCGGCCTGCGAGAGCAGTTGTCGCTGGCCCGGTTTGGGAATCTGACTTGTTTTCTTTTTTCGTCTTTGGCGTTTCCGTGTCGCCTCAGCGGTAATGTCATCCCCGGAGGCTCTATGGAAAGGTCATCGTTTAGAGAGTTGCATGTGTGGCAACAGGCCGTTGAACTTGCATTATCGGTTTATCGCAGTAGTGAGGCATTTCCGAAACACGAAATCTACGGGCTTTCGCAGCAGATGAGGCGGGCCGCGATTTCGGTTGCGAGCAACATTGCGGAAGGAAAGGGCTGCCGGTCCGACAAGGAGTTTCGACAATTTCTATTTCACGCCCGCGGATCGCTCATGGAACTCGAGACCCAGATCTTGATCGCTGGCAAGCTACAATATCTGTCTGCAGAACAATGGACGCTTCTGCAGAGTATGGCGACACGAGTGGGTAGAAGTTTGAGCGGGCTCATAAACTCCCTCACGGCACACGCCGCTTAAGAGACAAGGAACGACGAGAGGTCAACGGCCTGGAGGCCGACGACCGACGACCAACGACCAACGACGGTTTCCATGTTTGAACGCTTAGACCAAATCGAAGCCCGCTATGAAGAACTGACGCAGGCGCTGGCGTCGCCGGAGATCATGAACGACTCGGCGAAATACCAGAAGACTGCCAAGGCGCACAGCGAAATCACTCCCGTGGTGGAAAAGTACCGCGAATACAAGGATCTGAAGAAGGGCATCGCCGAGAGCAGGGCTGTGCTGGCGGACGAAAAAGATGCGGAGATGCGGGCGTATGCGCAGGAGGAATTGGACCGGTTGGAGTCGCGGGTGGGCGGCGTGGAGGAAGAACTGAAGGTTCTGTTGCTGCCGAAGGACCCTAATGACGAGAAGAACGTCATTCTGGAAATCCGGGCGGGGACGGGCGGAGACGAAGCCACTCTGTTTGCCGCGGAAATTTTCCGCATGTACACGCGCTTTGCAGAGATGCAGCGCTGGAAGGTCGAGGTGCTTTCGAGTTCGGAATCGTCGGTGGGCGGGCTGAAGGAAGTCATTGCCATCATCGAGGGCAATCGGGTTTATTCGCAGCTGAAATATGAAAGCGGAGTGCACCGCGTACAGCGCGTGCCGGCAACGGAACAGCAGGGGCGGGTGCACACTTCGGCGGTTACGGTTGCGGTGCTGCCCGAGGCCGAAGATGTGGACATCAAGATCGAAGCCAAAGACCTGCGCATTGACACGTTTTGTTCATCCGGTCCGGGCGGGCAGTCGGTGAATACTACGTATTCCGCGGTGCGCATCACGCATATTCCGACGAATACGGTGGTCAGCTGTCAGGACGAAAAATCGCAGATCAAGAACCGGGAAAAAGGCATGCGCGTGCTGCGCTCCCGGCTTTATGAAATCGAGATGGAAAAGCAGCAGGAGGCGCTGGCCAAAGAGCGCAAGGCGATGGTGAAATCGGGCGATCGGAGCGAAAAGATTCGAACGTACAACTTCCCGCAGAACCGGCTCACCGACCACCGCATCGGATTTACCATCCACCAACTCGACGCCGTGATGGACGGCAAACTGCAGCCGCTCATCGAGGCGCTGGTGACGTATTACCAGGCGGAGAAACTGAAGCAGGAAACAGCCAGCGTGGTGTAGCTCCGGGGTGAAATAGGGTGATGCGACTCAGGGAATCCCTCACGTCGGCAGTGGCCCGTCTCACCGCAGAGCGCGTGCCTTCCCCGCGCATGAACGCCGAGCTGCTGCTGATGTTTACGCTAGACTGCGACCGCGCTTACCTCTTTGCCCATCCTGAGCGCGAACTCACGGAAGAAGAACAATCCCGGTACGAGGCGGCGCTGGCCGAGCGCGCGCGGGGGGGGCCGGCGCAATACATCACCGGGCATCAGGAGTTTTGGGGGCTGGATTTCATCGTGACGCCGGCGGTGCTGATTCCGCGGCCGGAGACTGAGCACGTGGTCGAGAAGGTGCTGGACTTAGCTAGGGCTGGATTCATGAGTTCTCCCGGGGCGGAAAGAGTCCCTCAGGGGCTGAAGCCCGCGTCTTCGTTCGCCGGTAACGGCACGGCTGGAAGCCGTGCCCTTCCCAGATGTGGGCTTCCCAACCGTACCCTTCCGGACACCGTTGATGAGACCAGTTCCGCGAGGGCTGGCGGGCAAGAGCCCCACAGAGTCCGTATCGCGGACGTCGGAACCGGGTCAGGCTGCATTGCCATCGCACTGGCCAAAGAACTCCCGGATGCGGAGATTCATGCCACCGACGTGTCTGCGGCGGCTCTGGAAGTGGCGCGCGCCAATGCAGCGCGCCACCAGTTTGAAAGCCGCATTCGCTTTCATCAGACTGACCTGCTGGAAGGCCTGGCGGGGAAGTTCGACTTGATCGTTTCCAATCCGCCCTACGTCGGGGACGCAGAGGAAGATCAGGTGCAACTCGAGGTGCGCAAGTTCGAGCCGCGCCGGGCGGTTTTTGCCGGACCAAAGGGGACCGAGGTGATTGCCCGGCTGATTCTACAGGCCGAGGGCGCGCTCCTCCCTGGCGGCTGGCTCGTGATGGAAATCAGCGGGACGATTGCGGACGAAACCAGGCGGCTCCTGCAGGCCTGGGATGAAGTGGCGATCGCTCCCGATCTGCAGGCGATTCCACGAGTAGCGCGAGCCCGCAAGCGGCAAACGTAAACGACTCCAAATCACAGTTCCGCGAGAGCCCTTGACCGGCGCGGCTTCTCAGGGTGTGCAAGAATCTGCGCACTGGTTGGCATTCTTGCGTCAGGTGCGGTTTCCGCTTGACGCACCGCAACCGCGATGGCCTACTAGCGAATTGGAATGGGGTAGTCGCGCCATTCAACTCAGGCCAGCAGCTTCAAGAGAACAGTCGAGCAGGATATGGAGAAAAGCATGGAATCGCCCAGGTTCTTGCGCATCGCGGCACGTGTGATGGCTGTCGGGCTGTTGGCTTCATCGTTTGCGGCCGCCCAGTTGACGGTGGAACAGGTCGCGGCCACGAACAAGGTCCTGCAGCAGGTGCAGAGCACCATCAGGAGGATGCCCCCGGCGAAACAACAGCTGCTGGATGGCTATGCCAACGTCAATAATCTCGCCACGGTCTGGCGGAACTATGGCATGCGTTTCACCGACCCGACATTTATTGCCCATGCGAAGGCAGTGACGTGGGCGCCGATGCCTCCTTCGGCGGGAAGCATCATTCCGGTGTCGAATCCATCCACCGACGTCGCATATTCGTCGTTCGCCGGATTCACCCAGAGCGAAACCTCGACCGCGCGCTGCGGCAATGCCGTGGTGGTCGGCTTCAATGATTCGGGCAGCATCTTTGAGACTCCGCTTTTCTCCACCGGGAAAGGGGGCGAGAGTTTCAGTGGCGCCGCCTATTCCACGAATGAGGGTGCTTCGTTTACCGACATTGGCCCGATCAACCCCGGGTCCAACAACTTCAATTTCCTGGGTGGGGACCCGGTGGTGAATTGCACCGACTCGAATACGTTTTACTTTACGCAAATCTTCGATTACCTCGACGCCAGTCAGAATTCATGGGCGGCGATCGCTGTCAACAAGTCCACGGACGGCGGCAAAACCTGGGGAGACCCGGTTGCGGCCATCGCAAAAAGCAGCGTGGGCCACGTGCTCGATAAACCGTGGTCCACCATTGATCCTTCCAACCACAAGCGCATCTTTGTCTCTTACACCGATTTTGACTATTCGGGAACGAGTGCGGCCTGCGGGACGAATTTCCGCATCGCGATCGAGTTCGTGGAGTCGGATGATGGCGGCGCAACCTGGTCTGCAACTCCCAACGTGGCCATCGAAGCATGCAACGTCCAGGCAGTGTCAGGTTCGCAGATGGCGGTCAGTTCCAAAGGGACGCTCTACATTGCCTGGATCAATTACGGGGCGAACTTTCCGATGGGTCCGCGCGCCATCCAGATCACGAGCTACGCCAAGGGCGTTCTGTCGGGGCCGGTGACGGTGGACAACGCGATTCAGCCGGGCGGGGATTCCTATTTTTTGCAGGGGGAATTCAAGGACACGGTGGACATGAGCCTGGCCATTGACCATTCCGGAACCATTTCGGACGGCACTCTGTACGTTACCTGGGCGGATGGGCGGAATAAGACTGTTCCCGATCCTCTGGCCGCGCAAGGCTACTATGCCTATACCGACGTGTTTCTGCGGGCTTCCTACGATGGCGGAAACACCTGGGGAGCCGCTCCGATCAAGGTCAATAGCGACACCCAGCCCCGCCTGGGCAGCGGCCGCGACCACTACCAGCCGGGGGTGGCCGTGGACAACCGCGGCGCCGTGGGAATTTGCTGGTATGACCGGCGCCTGGACCCCGAGAACTTTGCCATCCGCCGCCACTGTGGCGAATCGAGCAATTATGGGGCGAGCTTCAGCGACACCGATATCGGCATGAGCGGTTTTGCTCCGACCCACGGGGACGACCTTTTCGAGAACCCTGCGTATATGGGGGACTACGACCAGACGACCAGCGATTTCCTGAATCTACACTCCGGCTTCATCGGATCGTTCCAGAATCAGACCAACCGAGGCAACCCGGACGTGTACGCGCATCCGCTGCCTTAGGCGTTTCCAGTCCGACTTCCCGTCTGGTTCTTGAGGCTTCCCCGCGGATGCCGCGTCCGGCGCGGGGAATGGACCCTTCCTTCGGCGGACTAAGGGTTAATCCAGCTCGGCTAACCCACTTGGGGACTTGAAAAGCACACACTGCAGGGCGTCGAAACGATTTTGCGCTGCGTCGTTGTTCATCGCGCTGGCGCTTGTGGTTGTGACTCTGGCAACCACCGTCGGGAACGCGCAAGGGGTGGGAGCAGGCACCCACTTCTGCTCGAACCTATATCATCCCACGCTCAACCCCGCCGGGAAGACCTTTGCGTCGCAAGCGGGGCAGATGTACTGCTTCGGCGCTCAGCGGAACGGCGGCGCAAGCGCTGCCAAAGCCATGGCCGGCTATGTTCCTCCCACGAGTCCGATCAAGAACGTGGACGCTGCCAACCCCAGCGAAGACGTTACCCCAAACGGAAGCCTGGCCTATGGTCAATCCGAGACTTCGATTGCCGGCTATGGCAATTACGTGGTTTCGGCATGGAACGACGCAACCAACTTTTTCTCACCGTGCCCGTCGGCCAACTACAAAGAGGAAGGCACCGGATTCGGTGTCTCCTACAATGGCGGAGCCTCCTTCACGGATATGGGCGGTCTTCCAAACCTCAATTGCGCCACCTATCTATACGAGGGCGATCCCAGCGTCGAGGTGTGGCAGTACCAGGGGCACATCTACTTTTACATCTCCAGTATTTATGCCTCGCTCAACCTGGGCGTGAACAGCATCGCAGTCACGGCCTGCGAGGTAGTGGGCACCGCCCTGAATTGTGGCCAGCCGACGATCGTCGCAAACAGTAACAACTGCTATAAGCCCGACTTCGACTGCAGTTTCCTCGACAAGGACTTTCTGGCGATCGACCCAGCGAGAGGCAGACTCTATGCTTCGTACACCGAGTTTGGCGTCACGGCTTATTTTAACGAAATCGAACTGGCAGCCTGTGATCTGACCGCCAACCCGATGGCTCCGGTGTGCTCCAATGGTTCCTCGGGGCTCGGGATGATGGCGGCAGCGCCATATATTAACGTGCAGCCTTTGGGCGCGCCGCCATTTACGGCGTTGTGCGAGAACGAAGGCGCGTATCCCGCGGTGGATGCGGCTACAGGCGATGTGTACTTGAGCTACGAACACAACTGGCCAAGCGTATTCGGCGGCGGGGTGTGCGCCATCGACCCAGCCGCAGTGGCTACGGTGCGGGTCCCGTCGGCTTGCCTGACCTTACCCACGTCGAGCTGCACGGCTCCGTTCGGCCAAGCGGCTGAACTCGTGACTTCCCTCTCGGGCGCGTTCATCCCCGGATATAGCCGTTTCCCGATGAACGACTTTCCGCGGATTGCGGTCAGCGACCCCAAGGGAACGGTTACCGTCGTCTGGAACGACGGCCGGTTCAAGCCCTCTGGGGACATTCTCCTGCAGAGCTACTGGCTGGGCTCGTTGACGCCGGTCCAGGCCGCGCCCATCGTGGTGGATAACAAAGCAGGAACGGGCTGGCAATTCCTGCCTGCGCTGCGCAATGCCTGCTGGGATGGGAAGCTGCCCGTCAGCTGGTATGGGCGCGCGAACAATAACACGGCGGTCACGAATTACTTTGCAGCGTTTGTGGATCCGACGTCTCTGGCGTCACCCGGCGCCGCCACTAAAATCACCAACGTGGGCAGCAACTGGCTTACCGTCAGCTCCGACATCAACCCCAACTTTGGCGATTACACCGACAACTACTGTCAGGCGGGCACGTACGCCGGGGCAGGCTACGGCACCCATCAACTCGTGTATTTCAACTGGTCGGATGGCCGCCTGGGTGATCCTCAGCCCTTTGTCGCACACATCACCCACTGATCGTTAGGATTCTGCCTGTGAGGGCCGACTGGCTCTCACAGGCTCTTCTTTTTTGGGGAGAAAGGAAGAACCGGTCAGCGCCGGGCTGCCGCTGGCTGAATCTCTTCGATGTCAATGATGTCGGTGGGATAGTTCCCCGTATAACACGCCGTGCAGTAGCACGCTTTGGCGCCCTCGCCACAGGCCGCTTTCAGGCCTTCGAGGGAGAGATAGGCCAGCGAGTCGGCGCCGATGTATTCGCGAATTTCCTCAATCGACTTATTGGCTGCGATGAGCTGCTTCTTGGAAGGCGTATCCACGCCGTAGAAGCAGGGGGAGATCGTGGGCGGGCAGGAAATGCGCATGTGGACCTGGGTTGCGCCGGCGCCGCGAATCATGCGGACAATCTTGCGGCTGGTCGTGCCACGGACAATGGAGTCGTCAATCAGAACGACCCGTTTGCCTTCAAGCAGCGAGCGGACGGGATTCAGCTTCAGCTTGACGCCGAAATCGCGCACACTCTGGCGGGGTTCGATGAAAGTGCGGCCGACGTAATGATTGCGAATCAGGGCGAAGCGGAATGGAATTCCGCTTTCCGAGGAATACCCGACCGCTGCCGTAACGCCGGAGTCGGGAACCGGGACGACGAGGTCAGCCTCGACCGGGGCTTCGATGGCCAATTGCCGGCCAAGGTTTTCGCGGCTGGTCTGCACCGGCCGGCCGAACACCATGCTGTCGGGACGCGAGAAATACACGTGCTCGAAGATGCAGCTCGACTGCGTCGTGCTGGTGGAATAGAAGCGGGAGGCGATTTCATCGGGGCCGACGACGACGAGTTCCCCCGGCTTCACGTCGCGCTCGTATTCGGCGCCGATCAGGTCGAAGGCGCACGTCTCGGAGGCAAACACGATGGTATCGCGCGCGTGTCTTTCGGTGGCCCGGATACGGCCCATGGCCAGCGGCCGGAAGCCGCGCGGGTCGCGGGCGGCGAAGATGCGGTCGGCGCTCATCATCACCAGCGAAAAGGCTCCCTCCACCCGGCGCAAGGCGTCGGCCATGGCTTCAGGTAGGGTTTGTTCGTGGGACAAAGCGATGAGATGCACAATCACTTCCGTATCGCTGTTGGTCTGGAAGATGGATCCCTGGCTTTCCAGCCGGTGGCGAATCAGGTGAGCGTTCACGAGATTGCCGTTGTGGGCAATGGCAATAGGACCCTTGTTGGACTGCACCAGGATGGGCTGGGCGTTGAGGAGGGCCGAATCGCCGGCGGTGGAGTAGCGGGTGTGTCCGATGGCGAGCGAACCGCGCAGGCGGGCGAGGACCTCTTCGGTGAAGATGTCGGCGACCAGGCCCATGGCCTTGTGCTGGCGCAGGGTTATTCCGTCGGAACTGACAAGTCCGGCCGACTCCTGTCCGCGGTGCTGCAGGGCGTGGAGACCGAGATAGGCGAGTTTCTCCGCCTCGGGATGAGCGAAGATCGCCACTACACCGCATTCATCGTGAAATTTGTCGGAAATCGGCATTTGGCAATTTGACCTTGATGCACCAATCAGCTTTCCCTCTACTTTGTCGTCCCCACCAATCGGTCTAGTACCTTCCCAACGAAAAACCAAAGTATCGATCCGGAAACCAAATAGTAGAGAACCACCGAGATCGCCGAAAGGTCCACATTCATCAATACCGGAGAAGCCAATATCGTTAAAGGAAAATCAATGATTCCGATCCTGGGTACGATTTCATTCAGATCTATCAGACAGATGGCGATGAGAAGTGCGAAATGCACCGCCGGCAGCAAGTAAGCGAACCGGCGAGCATTTATCCACACTGAAGAGCTCACGAGTTGGCTCCGCAATTTCGTGTTTAATCTGCTGCAACCAGTTCCGGATCCGTGCGCAGCGCGGATTCCAGCGCGCCCTCGTACGCATCTCTTAGATCCAACACTGCAGCGGAGATGACGGTTTTTCCATCCAAGCGAATATCCAGGCGCTCCGGAATCGTTTCCCCAATTCCATCGGCGCCGATCCCGTGCTTCTTCGCTACTTCTTTGATTCGCGCCAGGCTGGCCGGGTCGCAAGAGACTACGATCCGGCTGGCGTCCTCTCCGAAGAGAGCAAACTGGGCGGGCAGACCCTGGGATTCGAGGTTTACGCGCGCGCCGATGCCCCCTGGAAACGCCTTTTCCGCCAGGGCTACTGCCAGACCGCCATCAGAACAATCGTGGACCGAGTCCAGCAGCTGCTGCTGAATGAGTTCGACGATCGCTTTCTGCAAGGCAGCTTCTCTTTCCAGATCAAGTTCCGGCGGATAGCCCCAAAGCGTATCGAGTATCTCCTTCGCGTATTCCGACGATCCGAATTCACTTTCTGCATCGGTGATATCACCTGGCTCGCCCGCGCGTAATAGCACGATGGTGCGCCCGGGCGCGGCGAATGGCATTTTGGCGGCCTTGTGCACATCGTCGAGAATCCCGACCACTCCGAGCACGGGAGTTGGGTAGATGCCTTCGCCGAGCGTCTCGTTATAGAAACTAACGTTGCCCCCCGTGATGGGGATTTCCAGTTCCTCGCAGGCCTTGGTCATGCCATCAATGGTCTGCGAAAACTGCCACATGATGTGCGGCTTTTCCGGATTACCGAAGTTCAGGCAATTGGTCGCTCCGACCGGCGTTGCGCCCGAGCAGGCGACCTTGCGGGCGGCTTCGGCGACGGCATGCATCGCGCCCAGCCGCGGATCGAGATAACACCAGCGTCCGTTACCGTCGAGCGACATGGCAAGCCCGCGTTGCGAGCCTTTGATGCGGATCACGCCGGTGTCGCCCGCGCCGGGCGCCTCGACGGTGTTGGTCTGCACCATGTGGTCATACTGCTGCCACACCCAGCGCTTGCCGCAGATGTTGGGACTGGCCAGCAGGCGCTTCAGATCGTCAGTGAAGTCGCGAGTACCGCCGAGCTTGATGTGCTCGGGCACTTCGCGCGGCACGGGCGGCTCCCAGCGGGCCAGGGGCCGCTTATAGACGGGAGCATCGTCGGTCAGCGCCTGATTTGGGATTTCTCCCACGACCTGGCCGTGCTGGAGTACGCGCAGCTTGTTGTCGGCCGTGACCTTGCCGACTTCCACCGCATCGAGGCCCCATTTTTCGAAGACGCGGAACACTTCGTGTTCGCGGCCCTTTTGCGCGACCAGCAGCATGCGCTCCTGCGACTCGCTGAGCATGATCTCGTAGGGAGTCATGCCGGTTTCGCGTTGGGGAACACGGTCGAGCTCGATTTCGATGCCGACGTGTCCACGCGCGCCCATCTCGCAGGTCGAGCAAGTGAGGCCGGCCGCGCCCATATCTTGAATGCCGACGATGGCGCCGGTCTGCATGGCCTCAAGGCAGGCCTCGAGCAAAAGCTTTTCGAGGAAAGGATCGCCGACTTGCACGTTTGGGCGCTTGGCTTCGGAGGCCTCGCTGAACTCCTCGCTGGCCATGGTGGCGCCGTGGATACCGTCGCGGCCGGTCTTGGCGCCGACATAGATCACCGGATTGCCTTCGCCGGCGGCGCGCGCGTAGAAAATTTCGTTCTTCCGCACCAGGCCGAGCGCGAACGCGTTCACCAGGGGATTGCCCGAATAGCAGGGCTCGAACTTGGTTTCGCCGCCGAGGTTTGGCACGCCGAAACAGTTGCCGTAAGACGCGACGCCGCTGACTACACCTTCAAGGATGGAATGATTCTTGTGGAGTTCCTTCTGAGAAGTTTCCCTGGAGGAAGTGATCGGGCCGAAGCGCAGCGAGTCCATCACTGCGACCGGTCTGGCGCCCATGGTGAAGATGTCCCGCAGGATTCCGCCCACGCCGGTGGTTGCACCCTGAAACGGTTCGATGAAGCTCGGGTGATTGTGGGATTCGATCTTGAAGGCGCAGGCCCAGCCGTCGCCAATGTCAATGATGCCGGCGTTTTCTCCTGGCCCCTGCAGCACGCGTTTGCTGCGGGTGGGCAGGCGCTTCAGATGAACGCGCGAAGACTTGTAGGAGCAGTGCTCGCTCCACATCACGCTGAAGATACCGAGTTCGGTGATCGTGGGTTCGCGGCCACCGAGAAGTTGACGGATCTTTTCGTACTCATCGGGGGTGAGGCCGTGCTGCCGGAGGGTCTCCAGCGAATGAGCAGATGTCACAGAGGTAGCCATGGGAGGAATTTCTATTGTCGCATTTCGAGGCCCGGGAGGATAGGGCTGTTTGAATCTCATCTCCCTATGGAAGGGGTCATCCCGAAGCCCGGCGTTTCACCAGCGGGGCGAGGGATCTCGCGCGAAGCGGGCCTGTACAGATGGAGATCCTTCGCTCCGCCTGAAAATCGGCTCCGCTCAGGATGACGCCCAAGTAGGGGCGGAGACGGTCGAAAGTCAAGCCGAGCCACTACGCGGGATTGGCGGGACAGCGCTCTGGCGTCTCCTGCTAGGATTCTTCTGGCATGAAATCCATCATCGTGGGCACGGCCGGGCACATTGATCACGGGAAGACCGCGCTGGTCAAGGCGCTAACCGGAATTGACGCCGACCGACTGGAGGAGGAGAAGCGACGGGGGATCACGATTGATCTCGGATTTGCGCATCTCGATCTGCCGGGGGGCAATGGCGATGTCCTGCGGCTGGGGTTTGTGGATGTGCCAGGGCATGAGCGCTTCGTGCGCAACATGCTGGCCGGGGTCGGAGGGATTGATCTAGTGCTGCTGGTGATTGCGGCGGATGAATCCATCAAGCCGCAAACGCGGGAGCACTTCGACATTTTGCAGTTGATCGGCGTGAAGCGCGGCATCACGGTGATTACCAAGTCTGACGCGGTGGACAGCGACACGCTCGATGTGGTGCGGCTGGAGGTGGAGGACTTCCTGCGAGGCACGTTCCTGGAAGCTCCGAAGTCTCCTGTGATCGCGGTCAGTTCGCTGACCGGCGTTGGGCTGGAAGACTTGAAAGGGGCCATCGTCGCGGTGGCCGCGCAGGTCGAGCCGAGAGATTCACAGGCTCTGACGCGATTGCCGATTGACCGCGTCTTCACCATGAAGGGATTTGGGACGGTGGTCACGGGTACGCTGATCTCCGGCGAGATCCGCAGAGAGGAAGAGTTGGAAGTCTTTCCCAAGGGGCTGCGGGTGCGGGTGCGCGGGGTGCAGGTTCACGGACAGAGTGCGGATGTGGCCGCGGCCGGGCAGCGCACCGCGGTGAACCTGGCGGGGGCCAGCCCGGAAGACCTGGCGCGCGGAATGACTCTGGGCCCGCCCCGAACGTTGACCGCGACACGCCGGATGGACGTGCAGCTGCGTTTGCTGTCTTCTGCCCCGCGATCCTTGAAGAATCGAGCGCGAGTGCATTTTCACTCGAACACCATGGAGGCCGTAGCGGACATCGGTTTGTACGGCGCGAGGGAACTGCAGCCGGGCGAGACGGCATTTGCGCGGGTGTCGTTGCCGGAAGCCCAGTTGCTGTTGCCGGGGGATCGCTTCATCCTGCGGCAGTTTTCTCCGGTGGTGACGATCGGCGGTGGCATGGTGCTGGACGCTGCGCCGATCTTCAGCCGGGAAAAAGCCGCATCGTTTCCGGCCATTGAGCAGATGCTCGATGTGTTCGTCTCTGAGCAGGAGGGCGCGATTCTCACGATCAGGGTGACACGGCGCGGCAAAAGCGGATTGTCACTGGCGGAGGCCGTTGCCGAAACTGGCTGGGCGCTGGACAAGGTGGCAATGGTGGTGGCGGTCCTCAAAGCGGAAGGCCTGGTGATGCGATTTGAGGAGCGACTGTTCGCAGCGCATGAACTGAAGCTGGCCCAGGCCAGCGTGCTCGATGCGGTGAATGCATTTCATAAGAAAGATCCGCTCCGGCCGGGTATGGCTAAGAGTGAATTGCAAGACGACATGGCTCACGCGTTGGCGATGGCCAATGAGCTGTTCGACGCGGCCGTGTCATCTCTGGTCCGAGAGAGGCGGCTGGAATTCGTGGGCGAGCTGGTCCGCGTTCCGGGGCAAGGCGCGGTGATGAAAGACGAGGAAGCGGAGTCGAAGAAGGCGATCGAAGAGGCGTTTGCCGCAGCGGGGCTGAAAGTTCCGGCCCTGGCCGAGGTGCTGGCCGGCTTGAGAGTGGACAAAGGCCGGGCGCAGAAGATCGTCACGCTGCTTTTGCGCGACAAGGTCTTGATCAAAGTGTCGAACGAGCTAGTCTTTCATCGCAGCGCGCTGGAGCAATTGCGGCAGCGAATCTTAGCCTATAAGGCAAAATCGTCGAAGATGGACGTGACTCAATTCAAAGATCTCGCCGGAGTGAGCCGCAAGTATGCCATTCCTTTGCTGGAATACCTCGACCGGGAACGGGTCACGCGGCGAGTTGGAGATTCGCGGGAGATTCTTTAGAGGATTTAGTGATCTAGTGATTGGGTAATTGAGTGATTCGAAACCAGATGACTGGGATCAGGAGCGTGAAGATCATCGGGGCTGGGTTGGCTGGGTCGGAAGCGGCGTGGCAGTGTGCGCGGAGAGGGATCGAGGTCGAACTGTTCGAGATGCGTCCGGTACGTTCCACGCCGGCCCACCAAACCGGGGATTTTGCTGAACTCGTGTGCTCGAACTCGCTCAAATCGGATAGCGAGAATACGGCTCCGTGGCTGTTGAAAGAGGAGATGCGGCGCGCGGGTTCACTCCTGATGGAAATTGCGCGCGAGTGCGCGGTTCCGGCCGGACATGCGCTGGCGGTGGATCGGGTGTCATTTGCCACGCGCGTGACCGAGGAGATCTCGCGGGAGCCGCGAATTGTGGTTTGCCGCGAAGAAGTTACCTCTGTGGACGAGGATGGTCCCGTGACCATAATCGCCACTGGACCGCTGACTTCCGACGGATTGGCGCGGGAGATTTCGCGACTAAGCGAAGTACATGCCGCTCCCGACAATTCGCGGGCGGGCGATCCTTCGACGCCCGCTCAGGGCAGGTCCGCTCCGCACAATCCTCACCTGTATTTCTACGATTCGATCAGCCCGATCGTTGAGGCTGACTCGATTGACATGGCGCGCGTGTACATGGCCGCGCGTTATGACAAGGGGACGGCCGATTACGTCAATTGCCCGATGACGCCGGAAGAATACGGCCGTTTCTACGACGCGCTCTTAGCGGCCCAGTCGGTCGAAGAACGCGATTGGGAGAAGCTGAACTATTTTGAAGGCTGCCTGCCGATTGAAGAGATCGCGCGGCGGGGGCGCGACACGCTGCGCTTCGGTCCGATGAAGCCGGTGGGGCTGAAGGATCCGCGAACCGGAAAGATGCCCTATGCGGTGGTGCAGTTGCGGCAGGAAAATCTGCGGGCGGATTCCTACAACCTGGTCGGCTTTCAAAATCATCTCAAGTTCGGCGAACAGGCGCGCGTGCTGCGCATGATTCCAGGCCTGGAGAATGCACGCTTCCTGCGCTACGGGCAAATCCACCGCAATACGTATATCAATGCTCCCACGCTGTTGCGGGAGACCCTGCAAATGAGGGCGCATCCCAAAGTTTTCTTCGCCGGCCAGATTTGCGGGGTCGAAGGTTATGTGGAATCGATTGCCACGGGCTTGCTGGCGGGAATCCATGCTGCGGCGCTGGTTTCGGGGACTGAGGCCGTTCCCGCCCCTCGCGCTTCAGCTTTCGGATCGCTCACTCATTATGTGACCCACGCCGACGCCCGAAACTTCCAGCCCGCCAACATCACCTTCGATCTTTTGCCTCCGCTGGAAAAGAGAGTCCGGGACCGAAAAGAACGGCATCGCCTGCAGTGCGAACTGGCGTTGAGGGAAGTCGGCCAATGGATGGAGCGGGCTGGCGCACCAGCGCTGAGAACCTAAATCGGGTGCAACAAATCGGCGGCTCTTTACGTAACTGACGCTAGAGGCGGCGCGGCTTACGTTCTCGACCTGGCTGCGTCCAAAACAGCGTGACGCTGCGCGATCTCATTTTCGATGTGATTCGAACCTTGTGGGCGCACAAGCTGCGCGCGTTCCTCACCATGTTCGGCATTGTGTGGGGGATCGTCTCGATTGTGCTCATGGTGGCGGCCGGGGAGGGGTTGCGCAAGGGGCAGGAAGAGCAGGCGCGCAATCTCGGCAAAGACATCATGATTGTCTTCCACGGGCGCACCAGCCTGCAGGCGGGGGGAATGCACGCGGGACGCGTGGTGCACTGGGAAGATTCCGATGTGCCGGTGGTCCAAGCGGAATCTCCGGACTGTGAATACGCCATTCCGGAACTGGAGCAAGACACGGTGCGGGCGCACTCCAATTTCAACAATGCCGCCTTGCAGGTGACGGGTTCGTATCCGCCGTTTGGCTACATCCGCAGCCTGGACGTGGGCGCGGGCCGCTTCTACGACTGGGACGACATGCGCGAGGCGCGGCGGGTAGCGTTTCTCGGCTCCGACGCGGCCAAGCAACTTTTCCCCGGCCGCAATCCTGTGGGGGAGAACGTTTATCTGAACGATTTTCCCTACGTTGTGATCGGAGTGATGGCCAAGAAGAAGCAGGACTCCAGCTATGACGGCTGGGACGTGAACAAGATCTTTGTGCCGTTTGCGGCCATGCGGCGCGACTTTCCGGACAGGCCTCCGGGCACGGACAGGACGTTCGATCAACTGCTGGTCACACCGAAATCAGTTGGACAGCATCAGGCGTGCAAGCATGAAGTGCGCGTCGCGCTGGCGCGCATGCATCGCTACGACCCGAACGACAAGGAAGCCTGTCCGATTTGGGATACGGTGCAGGAGGCTCAGGCCTTCAAGACCATGACCGACGGGATGAAGTTCTTTTTGGGGGCGGTCGGTATCGTGACGCTCCTGCTGGGCGGCATCGGAGTCATGAACGTGATGCTGGTGGCGGTGCGGGAACGGACACGCGAGATCGGAGTGCGCAAAGCGATTGGAGCGCCCGCGCACACCATCCTGCGACAGTTCTTCGTCGAGGCCCTGATCATTTCCTTTCTCAGCGGCGGAATCGGGCTGGGTGTGGCGTTTGGCTTTTGCGCCCTGGTGAATCTGCTGCCTATGCCGGACTTCTTCGCGGGCTTGCTGCCCAGTTGGGGTTCGGGCCTGACCGCGGCTGGATTGCTGAGCGCGATTGCGGTAGGAGCGGCCTTGTATCCCGCGCGCCGGGCTGCTTCGATCGATCCGATTGAGGCGCTGCGCTATGAGGCGGGAGGATAGGAAGCGCGCCAGACGCACGATTTCGCATTCTCGCAAAGAGCGCGAGAATGTTCGTGCGGCGCGCCTGGGTCCTTCCGCGACGAGAAGCACGTCGCTTCAGGATGACAGGCTAAGACTTATATGCTGATTGAAATCATCCTCGAAGCCTGGATGGCATTGAAGCGCAACGTGACGCGCAGTTTGCTCACCATGCTGGGGATCGTGTGGGGGATCGCCACCGTGACCTTGCTGATCGCCTACGGCAGCAGTTTCCGCAGTGTTCTGGTGCACGGGTTCGACGCGTTCGGCAAAGGCGCAGTGATCTGCTGGCCGCAGCAGACGAGCGAGCAGCCGGGCGGGCAGCGGGCGGGGAAAAAGGTGCTCCTTGAGCAAGCTGATCTCGATATGGTCAAGGCGACCGCGCCGCTGGTGAAGCATGTTTGCCTTGAAACGGTCCGCCGGCCGGGCATTGCCTATGGCGATCGCATGGTGGGAACCGCTCCGGTGCGGGGCGTCTGTCCGGAATACGGCGAGATGCGGAATGAAGTCCCGACTGAAGGGCGCTGGATCAACGCGGAAGACGAACTCGAACGGCGGCGTGTGATTTTTCTTGGCGGACGCCTGAAGGAGCAACTCTTCAGCGGACGTCCGGCGGTGGGTGAGACGGTGCAGGTCGCCGGGGTGCGCTTTACCGTGATCGGCGTGATGGCGCGCAAGATTCAGCTTAGCAATTACTTCTCGAGCGACGACGATTCTTCGTGGATTCCCTACTCGGCGGCAGGCGATCTTTGGAATACCCGCTACGCCGCCGTAATGGTCTTCGAGCCGATCGCCCCGCAGTTTGAGAAGAAAGCGATGGCGCAGGTGCTGGCCGCGGTCGCCGCCCGCCAGAATTTCTCGCCCACCGATCCGAAAGCCTTCCAGATGTTCGGACGCGATGAATTCCGGCCAGTGATTGATGCCCTGACGATTGGCCTGCAGGTGCTACTGACTTTCATCGGGACTCTGACGCTCGGCATCGGTGGCGTAGGCGTGATGAACATCATGCTGGTCTCGGTGGACGAACGCATTCGCGAAATTGGACTGCGGCGGGCGCTAGGGGCGCGCAAACGCCACATCCGGCTGCAGTTCCTGGCGGAAACGCTGCTCATCATGCTGCTGGGAGGCGCGATCGGGGTATTCCTGTCGTATGTTGTCGCCTGGTCGGTCGGTACCCTGCCGATGATGGGCCCGCTCTTCGAGGACGACTCCGGTCAAGGCGACATCCACCTGCGAATCTCACTGATGACGGTCATCCTTTCGACGGTCGTTCTGCTCGTGGTGGGTGTGGTCAGCGGGCTCGTGCCAGCGTTGCGGGCATCGAAGCTGGATCCGGTCGAAGCCCTGCGTTATGAATAGTCGGCTGTCTCTAGTTTTGGGCGGCGAGAATTGATTTGATCCCCATCCCAGTTCGCAGTACCTTGCTGCTGGGGACTTCTGCCGAGGTGCAGCGTTGCCCATTTCCGCGGTAGACACGATACAACTCGCGTTTCAGCACACCAAGCGCCAGTTGGTTCAGCCCTTTCGCTTTTGGCAATGGACGCGGCTCGCGATCGTTGGCATGCTCGCGGGTGAAATGGGATCCGGCGGCGGGTTCAATGTTCCTACCAGTTTTCCCTCGCAGAGCGGGTCTTCGCGCCACCTTCTGGGCCCGGGATTGAGTTCGATCGATTCGGCGCAAGTCGTGCTGATCGTGGTGCTGGTGGGGGCGGCCCTGGTATTCGGCATCGTCATGATGTACGTCAGTAGCGTCATGCGGTTCATTTTGTTCGACAGTGTGCTGGCTCGCGAATGCCATATCCGGCAAGGCTGGAGCCGTCGCCAGGGGCCGGGATGGAAGTATTTCCTCTGGCAGCTTGGTTTCATGCTGGCCACGCTCGGCGCAGCCATTGTGCTTTTCGGAATTCCTGTGGCGCTCGGGTTCGCGATGGGATGGTTTACCGCGCCCGGTAAGCACGTGCTTGCGCTCGTGCTCGGCGGGATCGTTGTGTTTTTCCTGCTGGTTGCGTTCTTGGTCGCTATCGCAGTGGTTCACGTCCTGACCAAGGATTTTGTGGTCCCTCAAATGGCTCTTGAAGGTATTAGCGCCATGGAAGCGTGGCGGCGGCTTTGGCCCACGTTGCAGGGCGAAAAGGGCGGATACGCCGTCTATGTCGGCATGAAGATCGTGCTGGCGATCGGGGCGGGAATCGTCACCGGAATTGCCTCGCTGATCGTGTTGCTCGTGATTGGAATCCCGATCGTGGGCGTGGTGATCATCGCGGGCCAAGCCGCAGGCTGGACTTGGAATGTTTTTACCATTACGGCAGCCGTGGTTGGTGGTTGCATTGCGCTGGCGGCGCTGATCTATCTTATGGCGCTGCTCTCTGTGCCGGCGATTGTGTTTTTTCCGGCCTATTCCATTTACTTCTTTGCCCCGCGATATCGCCCGCTGAGCCTGGTTTTATATCCGCCGCCTTCGTCCTTGGCGCCCACGCCGGAACCAGCCGGGTAGCGCGGGATGCAAATCCTGGCTGTCATGGTTCTGCAGGATTCGGTTTCGCCGCTTTCCCATGGGGCCAGGAGAATCTGCGCCCGATGATGCACTTCACGATCAGATGATCGGTGGAGCGCGTTGCGCCTACGCCTACACCCAGGTTGAACTCCCACTGCGGGCCGAAATCCACGTCTATGGTGGGAAAGAATTGCTGTTGCTGATCCCGCAGAGGATCGAAACCGGTGATCGGTCCGTAGGATCCGTAGTATTCCAGCCCGGCGGCGATCTTTTTGGTGAGGTCGTAACTGAACTTCACATTCGGAGAGAACTCCACGCCCTTGTTCACGCTCGGACCGTGAAACGAACGGTCGAGCGCGGGATTGAAGCTGAAGTACCAGGGGCCGATTTTCCTGTCTACGATCGGGCGGATTTCCCATGTCCAGGTGTCGGGGGAAAAGGCGGCGCGCTGGTAGCCGATTTCCTGCGACAGGCTTACGCCGACGGGCCAGTGCCAGCTTTCGGGAACACGCACGCGCGGCCGGATGTGATCGCCCACCCACTGCCATCCGCCGTCGGGTTGGATGCTCGAGAAAACGTAGAAGCCAACTTCGGCCCACTCATTGATTCCCTGGGTGATTTCCAGGGTTTCGTGCAGGGCGTGGTTGGTGGGCAGCATGCCGGCTTGCACGGTCCTGCTGCCTTCCACGGTGAAATTCGAGTGGATCTCGACCATCGTGGAGCGTGGCGGCACCGTGTCGTATCCGTAAATCTGAATCTCGTAGTTGTCCTGAGCATAGACGAGCGGGACGAGGACTGCGGCGGCAAAGAGAGTCAGGGATGCGATTCGGGATCTGGGCATGGGCCGGATTGTTCCATGATGCATGGCGCGGAAGGGAAGAGGCAAATGGAGCGCAAATAGGAAATCAACATTCTGTCATTCCGAGCGAAGCGAGGAACCTGCTTCTTGCCGGCGCCGGCAAACAGCAGGTTCCCTTCGGCTGCGCTCAGGGCAGGCTCTCGTCGCTTCGCTCCTCGGAATGACAAGGTTCTTGGATCGGAATGACCAGGCAAGCTGGAGGCGGGCGGGGAACTCTTGCGGCGGGCGAGGTGTCTGATCCTGCAGACACGCGCGTGCTGGAGAGGAACGGTGTATGGCTTTCTCAATGGCAGGCGGAGGAGCGCGCGGGCCGCAGATCAACGTCACGCCGCTGATTGACGTGCTGTTGACCCTGATCGTGATGTTTATGCTGGTGGTTTCGATGCAAAAGGAGCAGGGGGAGGTCGCGCAGATTCCCCAGCCGCAGCCGGATGGCAAATCTGTTCTGCAACCGGAACGCACAGTGGTCATTCAGGTCGTATGGACGGCGAAAGACCAGACGACGCACGTGAAGATCAACCGGAACGATGTGCGCTGGGAAGAACTGGAAACACAGCTGGCACAAACTTATCTTAGGCGCGCGGAGAAAGTCGCCTTCGTGCGCGGCGATGCCGACGTGGACTTTCAGTATGTCGCCGACGTGATTGACGTGGCGCATCACGCGGGCGTGCAGCGGATCGGGCTGCTGACGCAGGACCGGATGGTGGAGGGGGAGTAGCAAGAAGCCGGGCTTCGTTCGGGCCGGACAGCCGGGGAGGCTGTCCCGACATGAATTGTCGTCTTTACGAATTCCTTGCCCGGTTCTTGATCCAGACCGGCGTGCCTACGAAGCCGAAAGCTTCGCGAATCTGGTTCTCCAGGAAGCGCTGGTATGAGAAGTGCAGTTTGACGGCGCGGTTGGTGAAGAGGACGAATGTGGGCGGGGCGACCGAAGCCTGGGTCATGTAGAGAATCTTCACGCGCTGGCGCATGGGGACGGAGGCGCGTTCGAAGTCCACCCGCTCGAGGAAGCGGTTCATCTGCGAGGTGGTGACGCGCTTACGCCGTTCCGTGGCGACTTGTTCGAGTAAAGGGAAGATTTTCTCCGTGCCGGCGCCGCTCTGCGCGGAAACGAAAACGATGGGCGCGTAGTTCAGAAACTTGAGCTGGTAGCGCAGGCGCTGCTCGTATGCGTCGCGGTCTCCGGGCCGCTTGGACTCGCGCATGCGCTCGGCCTTGGTGGGCCGGTCCGGTTTCCGCTTGCTGCTGATCTTCTCAGGATGGATCACGAGATCCCACTTGTTGACGACGATGATGATCGAGCGCCCGCTCTCATGCGCGTATCCGGCGATGGCGGCATCGAGCTGGCTGACGCCCTCGGTGGCGTCAATGACGAGCAGGGCGATGTCGGCGGATTCAAGATGCTTGCGCGCCATCACGACTGAGAGCTTTTCGGCCATGAGGTGCGTCTTGCCTTTGCGGCGGATGCCGGCGGTGTCAATGAAGCGGAACCGCCGCCCGTTGCGCTCAATCACCTCATCCACCGCGTCGCGCGTAGTGCCGGGGATCGGTGAGACGATGGCGCGGTCCGAGGCGGTCAGGCAGTTCAGCAGCGTGGATTTGCCCACGTTGGGGTGGCCGATGATGGCGACCTTGACTTCGTGCTCGATCGTCGGTCGCTGGTCGTCGGTGGTTGGCGAATCTTCCTGACTTCCTCGCTCGTCCGCGACTTCTGTGTCTTCTGTGGTCGCACATTGTTCCGGCAGGACCTCCAGGACTGCATCCAGCAAATCATCCACGCCGCGGCCGTGCTCGGCGGAGATCGGGATCATCCGCGGAACGCCGAGACGGTGAAAATCGTCAATCAGGGACGACTGCTTGTCGCTGTCCACCTTGTTCACGGCGACAAAAAGTGGACGGTTCGCCTTGCGGAGCAGGCGCGCGAGTTCGAGGTCGGGACCGGCGAGTTCGGTGCGGCCATCCACGACCATGACGATGGCGGCGGCCTCGTCGAGCGCGAGGCGGGCCTGGCGGTAGATTTCCGCCGGAATCAAATCTTTTTCTTCCGGCAGAATGCCGCCCGTGTCCACGATGCGCAAACGCCGGCCGCGCCACTCCGCTTCGCCGTACAGCCGGTCGCGGGTGATGCCCGGTTCGTCGCCTACGATCGCGCGCCGCGAGCCCACAATGCGATTGAACAGCGTGGACTTGCCGACGTTGGGGCGGCCGACGATGGCGAGCGTGGGAATGCCGGCGGCGGTGGCGGCGACAGCGCTGGTCGAGTTGTACGTTGGTTGAGTCAAAGTCTGCTGATACTAGCATCGGCCCGAAGGATGATCGAAATCGCTATTATAGAGACTCCGTGGCTCGTCCTTCCCAGCCCGCGTCCTCGGCACCGCCTGACCGGTCCGCACCCAGCGGAAAGGACGCCTCGCTGCATCAGTTCTTCGCCCCTGGCGGCGTGCTCTCGCGCACCCATCCCGCTTACGAATTCCGCCGCGGGCAGCTGCAGATGGCGCAGGCCGTCGAACAGGCGCTCGAAGAAAAACGTCATCTCATTGTCGAAGCGGGCACCGGCACGGGCAAAACACTGGCGTATCTGCTTCCGGTCATTCGTTCGGGTAAGCGCGTCATCATTTCGACCGGCACGAAAAACCTGCAGGAGCAACTTTTCTATAAAGACATTCCGTTTCTGGAGCAGGCACTTTATGGCGAGGCCGGTTCAGCTTCCGGCGAAAAGCAGGTTTCTCGCTTCGCTCGAAATGACAAGGAAAGTGCGAGTCGAGACGACAAAGAAAGTGTGAGTCGAAACGAAAAGGAAAGTGCAGGGCGGCTTTCGGTTTGCTACATGAAGGGGCGCAACAATTATCTGTGCCGCAAGAAGCTCTATGACCTGACAGACCAGCCGGTTCTCAGCGGCCTGGAAGAAATCGAGCAGTATCGTGCCATCGCCGCCTGGGAGAAGACGACCAGCACCGGCGATCGCGCCGAACTCGCGGAACTGCCGGAAATGAGCCCTCTCTGGCACAAGCTGGACGCTCGCGCGGAGGCCTGCACCGGGCAGAAATGCAGCCAGTTCGACCGCTGTTTCATCACCGAAATGCGGCGCCGGGCGATGGAAAGCGACATCATCATCGTCAACCACCATTTGTTTTTCGCCGACCTCGCCATCAAACTGCAGGCCGAAGGCGCGGCCGACGCGGGCATCCTGCCGGAAGCCGCCGCCGTGATTTTCGATGAAGCGCACGAACTGGAGGATGTGGCCGGGAACTATTTCGGTATCTCCGTCAGTAATCTGCGGGTGGAGGAACTGGCCCGAGACATCGAGAATTCACTGCAGCATAATCGGATGCTATCGCCGTCGCTGTCGGGAGCAGTGGGCAGCTTGCGCGAACGTGCGCAATTCTTTTTTTCGCTCCTGCCTCCGGGTGAGGGGCGATTCGCTTTCGAGACGCGGCGGGAATTTCTGGAAGAAAACGGAGACGAGTTTCTGGCGCTGAATCAGGCGCTCACGCGGCTGGCGGGCGAACTGGAAGGCCTGCCGCAGAAGCCGGAGGAGATTTTCAACTTCGTCCGGCGGGCGCAGGAGATTCAGATGCACCTCAGCTTTGCCCTGGAGTCGGAAGAGCGCAACACGGTGTTCTGGATTGAGCGGCGAGGAAAGGCGTTCTCACCACGCAGACACCGAGACACCGAGAGAACAAAAGACAGCCCGCAGGGACGGCAGAACGTATTCCTGCAGGCCACGCCGATTGATGTCGGTCCGATCCTGCGCGAGTGCCTCTGGTCAAAGCTGGAATGCGCCGTGCTGACCTCGGCCACTCTCGCCGTGGGTGGCGGTTTTGAGTACATTCGGCAGCGGCTGGGGTTCGAGCACGCGCGCGAGTCGGTGTTGCCGTCGCATTTCGACTATCAAAGCCAGGCACTCTTATATGTACCGCCGGACCTTCCTGATCCGCGGACGCCGCAGTTTGTGGCCAAGGCCGCCGACTGTATTCGCCGGATTCTCGAAATCACCCGCGGGCGGGCTTTCGTGCTCTTCACCAGCTACGCGCAGATGAATGAGATCCATCAGCGGCTTCTGGGCGAGATGGAGTTTCCCCTGCTCCGCCAGGGCGACGCCCCCAAAAGCGCGCTGCTCGAAGAGTTCCGCATGACGCCCAATGCGGTGCTGTTCGCCACGTCGTCCTTTTGGCAGGGGGTAGATGTGCAGGGCGAGCAGTTGAGCTGCGTCATTATCGACCGCCTGCCCTTCGCGGTTCCGAGCGACCCGGTGGTGGCTGCGCGCGTGAAGGCAATTGACGGTGACGGCGGCAACGCCTTCTTCCAATATCAGGTTCCGGCGGCCGTAATAACGCTGAAACAGGGCTTCGGACGCCTGATCCGCTCGCTGCATGACCGCGGTTTGCTGGTCCTGCTCGACAACCGCATTCTGAAGAAACAGTACGGCCGGGTGTTCGTCGAGAGCCTGCCGAATTACAGAAGGACGACCGAGATGCGGGCGGTGGAGGAGTTTTTCGGCGTGGGCAGCTGAAGCAAGGTTGCGATTCAACCGATCAGCCGCATGCCTGCCCCAAGGGGACAACGACGTAGGTGTCGAGGCTAATCATCGGGATTGGGATGCGCGCCGGGCGGCCGCTCGGCTCATTTCCTCGACGGAAACCGGTTTGCTTCGCCTGCCTCGAAACATCGCCTCGTGCAGAGTCAAGTGCGTTTCTGCCGCTCGCGGTAGAATGGACTATCTCACCAGGAGGGCAACTCGGCCCGCATTCGGGGGCCGCCGGGTATCATGTTCGAGGTTACGGTCGAAGATACGTTTGCCGCAGGCCACTACCTGCGCAACTACAAAGGGAAGTGCGAGAACCCGCACGGGCATAACTATAAGATCCGGGTCACGCTGGCCGGCGCGGAACTCGACAAGGCCGGACTGTTGCTGGATTTCAAGGACCTGCGCGAAGTGATGAAGCACGTCATCGAGCGGCTCGATCACCGGATGATCAACGAGATCGAGCCCTTCACCCTGATCAATCCTTCGGCTGAGAACCTGGCCAAGTATTTTTACGACGAGTCAAACACCCGCCTGCAGAGAGTGACCAACGGCCGCGTGCGCGTGAAGGATGTGACGGTATTCGAGACCGACACGACCACCGCGAAATATAGCGAGTAATCGGCTGCTGGCCTCCAGTTGCCAGCCGCCAGACCTACGATGCAGATCACCGAAATCTACAAATCCCTGCAGGGCGAATCCACTTACGCGGGGTTGCCGTGCGTGTTCGTGCGGCTCACGGGATGCAACCTGCGCTGTACCTGGTGCGATAGCGAGTACACCTTCCAGGGCGGTCGCAAGATGGCCCTCGAAGAGGTGCTCGCCGAGGTTCTGCGTCTCAGGCCCGGAGGCGGTCTGGTCGAGATCACCGGCGGCGAGCCCATGCTGCAGGAAAAGGAAGTGGTCCCGCTGATGCGGAGCCTTCTGTCAGATGGATATAAGGTGTTGCTCGAAACCAGCGGCGAGCGGCCGCTCGACCGGGTGCCGGCAGATGTGGTGAAGATCGTGGACGTCAAGTGCCCGGACTCGGGCGAGGGGGACACGTTCCACAGGGAGAACCTGAAAACTCTGACGCCGCGCGACGAGATCAAGTTCGTACTCGCGACCCGAGCCGACTACGAGTTTGCCCGGGGCTTTACCCGCCAGCATGATCTTGCCGCACGCGTGAATGCGGTGCTGTTCTCTCCCGCATTTCGCAAGGACGCAACTGGCGGCCACACGGCTTCGCACTGCCTGCTCGATCTTAAGGATCTGGCCGAGTGGATGATCGCCGACAACGTTCCGGCCCGGCTCGGACTGCAACTGCACAAGTTCATCTGGGATCCGGCGGTTAAGGGAGTCTAGAGATTGCTGACCGACGTTTTTTTGATTGTTGATTGAAAATCCGACCGATCGATTCCGGACTTTCCATCAACAATTGTCCATCAACAATAGACCATGCCGAATCCGAACAAATCGCGAGCGGTGGTGCTGCTCAGTGGTGGCATGGACTCCTGTGTCTGCGCGGCCCTGGCCGCGCGTGATCATGACCCCGCCGCCGTTCACGTCAGCTACGGCCAGCGCACAGAGGAGCGCGAGCGGCAGTCGTTCCTCGGCATCTGCGAGCGGCTGAAGATTCGCGATAAACTGCTGGTCAGAAACGAAGCCCTGCGCGCCATCGGCGGCTCAGCCCTCACCGACGCCTCCATCGCCGTTCCCAGGGCTGAACACGTTGGGCAGAGTATTCCGGTCACCTACGTGCCCTTTCGCAACGCGCATTTCCTGGCCGTGGCCGTCAGTTGGGCCGAGACACTCAACGCGGAGAAGGTGTACATTGGTGCGGTTGAACCCGATAGTTCCGGCTATCCCGACTGCCGTCCTGCGTACTACAGAGCCTTCAACGAGGTTGTGAAAGCCGGGACCAAAGAGGGGCGAATCGAGATTGTGACGCCTCTCATTGCCATGCGCAAAGCCGAGATTGTGCGCCTGGGCCTTGAACTGGGTGCGCCCTTCGATTTAACTTGGTCATGCTACAGCCGCGAGGATCGGGCCTGCGGAGTGTGCGACAGCTGCGTCTTGCGCCTGCGTGCGTTTGAAGCTGCCGGAGCCAGGGATCCAATTTCCTACGCGGCTTAATAGAGATTCGGAATGAAATCGCCTGACGGTCGCACCTCGCCGGAGCAGATGCGGAGGTTGGCCGCCAGATTTTCGGTTTGCCGGGAGGCAAAATGAAAAAGTACTTCGTAATTTTCCTATTCGCAGTGCTGGCTGTCGGTCTGGGCTCTCGTCCCGCCGCTGCCCAGTCCGGTTCCGTGAAGGGCGTGGCCAGAGACGCTCAGGGCACTCCACTGGCTGATGCGGTAGTCGTTTGGGTGAATCAGGACAACGGGCAAAAGTACGTCCTGAAAACCGGCAAGAAGGGCGACTACTTCTCGCTTGGAATTTCGGTCGGCAAGTACAACGTCACCCTTTACAAGAACCCCGATGAGCAAAAAGCGGGCAAGGAACTGGACGTTGTCAAAGGGTTCCCGGTTCAACTTGACGAAAACGTTCTCGATTTCGATCTCAAGAAGCTGCAGGAGGAACAGGGGAAGGCCTCCGGCTATACCCCCGAGCAGCTGAAGCAGATGCAGGAGCAGAAAGCCAAGCAGGAGAAGGAAGTCAACACCGTCAAGTCCCTGAATGACAAATTGAATGCCGCCAAAACGGCGGCCGACGCTGGTGACTACGATACTGCCATTGCCGCCTTGAACGACGCCAACCAAATGGATCCGTCCCGCGACCTGGTCTGGTTCAAATTGGGCGACTACTATCGCATGTCCGCCACCAAGCAGACCGATTCGGCAGAAAAGCAGAAACGCCTGGCCTCGGCCGTCGAGTCCTACCAGAAAGCGGTGGACCTCAAGAAAGCTGCTCCCCCGGACAAGGATCCCGCGGCGGCCACCAAGACTCTGGCCGCTTACTACAACAACCTTGCCGAAGCCTATGCCAAGTCGAATAAAGTGGATGAGGCGGTCAAGACCTATGAACTGGCAGCGCAGACCGACCCGTCGGCCAGTGGCCAGTACCTGTACAACACAGGGGCGGTACTTACCAACGCCGGCAAGGTGGACGACGCCATCGTGGCCTTCGACAAGGTGATTGCCGCCGACCCCAACAAGGCCGACGCCTACTATTGGAAGGGCGTAAACATGATCGGCAAGGCTACGCTCCAGGGCGACAAAATGGTTGCTCCTGCCGGGACGGCCGAGGCCTTCCAGAAATACCTTGAGCTGCAGCCGACCGGCACTTATGCCGATGCCGCCAAGCAGATGCTGGCCAGCATTGGAGCGTCGGTGGAAACCAGCTTTGGCAACAAGAAGAAGCCCAAGAAGTAGAACGTACCGGGATTAGAAATCAAGACCAGGGCGGCTTATTGGGCCGCCCTTTTCTTTTGTATCCGCCACGGTTACCGAAGTACATGTCCTAGCTGGCCTTCGCTCCCGATCCCGTGCGCGGTACAGTAAACCATCTCCCGTTTTTTCCCCGTCTGTGGTGCGTGCTGCGCCGAAGTGTGACAACAGAGGTGTGAACAACGTATGGCCGCGCCAACCATTGCGCCAATTTCGGTAGTCTTGGAAGGCTTCAACGGAGGCGGCAGGATCGCCACCTCCGCGCTCCTGAGCGCCATGCTCGGCGCCACCGACAAGATCAGCGACCTGATCTTCTCCCCCGGCCGTCCGCCGCAGGTACAGGTTTACGGGCAGATGATCCCGGTGCAGGTTCCCGGGCTGAACCAGCTCACCGCCGACGATACACGCCACATCGCCGCCGACCTCATCGGCGACAACAAGCAGGCCATAACGACTCTGCGGGAGCAGGGCGCTTGCGACATCTCGTACGGCCTGGCTGGGCTCGCCCGCTTCCGGGTCAACATTTTCATCCAACGCGGCAGCTGCGCGGCGGTAATGCGCGTGATCCCCACGACGATCCCCGATTTTGCCGCACTTCGGCTGCCGCCACAGCTTTCCGACGTCAGCCGCCTGCGCGATGGCATTGTCCTGGTCACGGGAACCGCAGGCTCCGGCAAGTCCTCGACGCTCGCGGTGCTGCTCGATTGCATCAACCGCGAAAAGTATTACCACATCATCACCATCGAGGATCCGATCGAATTCCTGCACAATCACAAGTGTTCGACCATCCATCAGCGGGAACTGCACAGCGACACGCCGAGCTTTGCCCATGCACTGCGTTCCGCCATGCGTCAGGCGCCCAAAGTGATCCTCGTCGGCGAGATGCGCGACCGCGAGACCATTGAAATCGTGCTTGAGGCCGCCGAAACCGGGCACCTGGTCTTTTCCAGCCTCAATACCATGGACGCACCCAAGACCGTCGAACGCATTGTCAGCTCGTTCTCGCCCGCCGAGCAGCAGACCGTGCGGGAGCGCTTTGCGAAATCTTTCCGCTACATCATCTGCCAGCGCCTGATTTCGAAGGCCGATCGCAGCGGACGCGTTCCGGTGTTCGAAGTCCTGAAAGCCAATGCCCGCACCCGCGAGTGCATCGAGAAGGGCGAACGAGACGGCAGAACGTTGCTCGAGATCATCAAGGCAAGTGCGACCGAGGGCATGCAGCACTTCGACGGCGAGATCGCTGCACTGGTCAACGATCGCGTCGTGGACCTCGAAACCGGACTCTCATTCGCCAGCAATCCCTCCGTGCTGGGGCAGGAACTGGCGCGGTAACTTCGCAGCCACTACCGTTTCCGCGTCAAACCGGCGCATGCTCCCCTTCATTTCGCTGCTCCTGTCGTATCATCGGTCCATGTCCGAGCCGCAACCAGGGGTCGTGAGCTTCGAAGAGGCGCGCCGCGTGGTTGAAGAGCATGCCGCGCTGCTGCCCGCCCCGGCCACCGAGCCGGTGGATCTACTCTCGGCTGCCAGACGCGTGCTGGCCGAGGTGATCCTCGCCGACCGCGATTCCCCGCCCTTTCCTCGATCTGCGCGCGACGGGTATGCGGTGCGCGCAACAGATTTGTCGCAGCTTCCCACCAGACTGGAGGTGGTTGGCGAAATCAAGGCTGGCGCGCGACCAGAAGAGATACCACCCCACATCGCGGCCGGGCAGGCTGCTTCCATCATGACCGGAGCTTCCGTTCCGGACGGCGCCGACGCGGTAGTCATGGTCGAATACACAACGCGGCAGGGCGACACGGTCCAGATCACGAGCGGCATCGCCACCGGAGCCAACATCGTGCCCCGCGCCGCTGAAGCCCGGCAGGGCAGCCGCCTGCTCGACCGCGGCCTGCGTCTGAACAATGCATCCATTGCGCTCGCCGCTTCGGTTGGCAAGTCACATCTGAGTGTCTACTCTAAGCCTCGCGTCGCCATTCTCGCCACCGGCGATGAACTGGTCGAGATCGGAGCCACCCCCGGCCCCACGCAGATTCGTAACTCGAACAGCTATTCCTTAGCCGTGCAGGTCCGTGAGGCCGGCGGAGAGCCGGTTCCCCTGCCCATCGCCCCCGACGAACGCCGGGCCCTGCGCCGGCTGATCGAACAGGGGTTGCAATCGGACCTGCTGCTGATTACCGGCGGAGTCTCTGTAGGGCGCTACGATCTTGTCGAACAAGTCCTGGCAGAACTGCAAGCCGAGTTCTTCTTCACCGGAGCCCACATCCAGCCAGGCCGCCCGGTGGTATTCGGAAAATGTGGCGCCCCCGCCCGCGAAAAGCCAGCCACGTATTTCTTCGGCCTCCCCGGTAACCCCGTCTCCACCATGGTCACCTTCGAACTCTTCGCCCGGCCCATGCTCGAAGCTCTCGCCGGCCAGTCGCCCGGCAAACTTACGTTTTTCCATGTCCGGCTGAAGTCAGAAATCCGCGTCAAGCCCGGCTTGCGCCGTTTCCTTCCCGCCGTCATTTCGGGAGAATTCGAGAACGAGGAGGTCGAGCGTGTGGCCTGGCAGGGATCGGGCGACATGGCCGCAACCGCGCTGGCCAACTGCTACGTCGTCATCCCGCCTGACCGCGACCACATCGCCGCGGGCGAGTGGGTGGCGGTGATGCTGCGGTAAATGTAGCCCGGGGCGTATTTAACGGCTTGGGCCAGGGGTAACTCTTGACGAGCCCTATTGCAGAAAATAGCATGAAGGTCGCGTGCGGCTTGCCGGAATGGTAGGAGCATTGATGAAATTAGCTCGACGCATTCTGGTAACGGCAGCCATCACACTAGCGGTCATCTTCGCGGGCGTGCAATGGGTCCTTCCGGTGGCGCTCTCTTTTGACGCGGCGAGAAACTCCCTTCCGATCACCAGAATCGTTCCCACCGACTTGAAAGACAGGTCTGTTTCGCAGGCTCCGGGAAAGACGCTATCGTACTTCGGCTATGAATTTGAGGTTCCCTGGAGCGATCTCGACGAGAATCAGACCCAGCTGTATCCGAAGGACAAGCCCGAGAAATGCAAAGCCGATCTTCGTTTTCGTTCGGGATTGCGACTGGTCATTACTGCCACTCCGGCCCAAGAGTGGACCAACGGACTCGCCACGCAACTCAAAGTTCCCCGCCGGAGGATCGAGTCGTCCTTCGGAGCGAAATCAGATTACAGCTTTCTCAGGAACTTGTACGAGTTCACCCCGGACAAGATGCATTACTGGGCTCTCTCGCCGCGAGTTCACTATCGCGAGCACTTCCTCCTCACGATCAAGACTGCTGCGCTATTGCCCTTGGCCGGCACTGGGATTTTCAACCTGCAGAATGAGAGCTTCAAAGGTTTTCAACAAGGTGATCCGCAGGTCCGGCAGACTGGAATCGAAATTCATCTTTTTTCGGACGAGGGTAGCATCGAGATGATTTTCTCTCAGAAGGACTACCAGAACCCCGCCGGTGTTACACAACCTGAGATCAACCGGATCGTCCAGTCTCTACGTAAAGGTCGGCACGATGGCCTAACTGCTGGGCCAAGCACGTCAGGAGACCCGATACTTAAATAACTTCCGGCATTCCGATCTCAAGAAATGGCCGAAGACGGGAATGTCACGGGCGCCTTTTTCAAGGACGAATTCGCAGGAAATAAGACAAGCGCGCCACTTGAATTCCTCGGTGCCGTGTTTTTTGCCGTAGGCGGTGATGTCTTCCTGGGAAACCCCAAACACCACCGCTCCTATCTTGGACCAGACGCAGGCGCCCGCGCACATGGCGCACGGTTCGTGCGTCGAATACAACACGAAATCCGGCAGATACCGGCCGTATCCGGAGGAAACATATTTCAAAGTTTCAAGCTCCACATGCTTGATGGACGAACCCGAAGTTTTTACCCGGTTGCCGGCAGACGCGATCACGACCTCCCGTTTCCCGATCAGACGCGTGATGACCGCGCCGATGGGATAGTCGCCCCGGTCGCGGGCGCGCTTCGCCTCCGCGATCGCCAATTGCATAAACTTCTTCTTCGGTTTGTAAGTTGGTGGAATCATCTCTTCTCCTGGGGCGGCCGGTCTTGGCCGTTTCGTTCGCACGGACCACCGATGTTGCGGAGGATATCACCGGCAACTGCTGGAGTGCATTTATGAGTTCTAACCGCACATGTAAGATAGAAGGGCCGCATGGCGAAAAAGCTCTCTCATTTCGACGCTGCCGGCCGCGCCCGCATGGTGGACGTTTCCGGCAAATCGGCAACCCGGCGCGAGGCCGAGGCCAGCGCCTTCGTGGCCATGAAACCTTCCGTGCTCGCCGCTCTGCCGGAGAATCCCAAAGGCGATCCGCTGGAAGTGGCGCGGGTGGCCGGCATCATGGCGGCCAAGCGCACGGCAGAGCTGATCCCGATGTGCCATCCTTTGCCCCTGGCGCTCGTTGATGTCCACATGCGCCTGTGCGAGAATGGCGTCGCTATTGCCTCGAAAGTCACGACCACCGCCACCACCGGCGTCGAAATGGAGGCCCTGGTCGCTGCCAGCGTTGCTGCCCTGACCGTCTACGATATGTGCAAGGGAGCGGATAAAGGCATCGAGATTCGTCAGGTCGTGCTCGAACGCAAAAGCGGTGGCAAAAGCGGCGAGTATCGCCGCAAGCCGAAATAACAAATCGCATGGCCAACGACGTCAATCTGCTCTTGGTCGACGACAACCCCATGGTGCTGGGGATGCTGGAGCAGGCCTTGTCTCCGCTGGCGCACGTGGCCACGTCTACCGACACCGCCGACGCATTATTGAAGGCGGTAGACAATCCCCCGGATCTGGTGGTCATTGACTATCGCATGCCGGGGATGGACGGGCGTCAGCTGCTGGAGCGGCTGAAGAGCCGGCCGGCGACGGCGAATTTCTCTTCGGTGCTGATGGCCAGCAAGGCCGACATCGCCGAGCGTCTTTCCCCCCAGGACGCCGCCGACGACTATCTGGAAAAGCCGTTCTTTCTGAAAGACGCCACCCGCCGCATCAAGCGCATGATTGACCGCATCGCGCTCGAAAAAATGGCCAAGACTGCGCCTTCCGACGGCGTGGTGCGTGGCAATCTTTCGCAGATGAACGTGATTGACCTCATGCAGTCGCTTGAGATGGGACGCAAGAGCTGCCAGCTCACGTTGACTAACGATGCCGACCGCTGCGAAGTGTTTTTTGTCGAAGGCCAGGTTAAGCACGCGACCTATGGTTCGCTCGTCGGCGACGAAGCGGTTTTCAAAGTCCTGCGCTGGACCGGCGGCAGTTTTCAGCTCGATTTCGAGGGCAAAACCGACCAGGAGACCGCGAAACTCAACACCCAGGGCTTGCTGATGGAAGGCCTGCGCCTGCTCGACGAATCGCAGCGCGACGCGGGCGAAGCGGAGCCGGCAGCCGAGCCGGTTGCAGCACCACCTGCGGCAAAGAGTGCCGCGAGCGCAGGCGCTCCCGGCGGCCGCCCCACGGGAAGGGACGATGAGGATGATGTCCTCCTCGACAGCTGACGCCGGCTCCGCCGCCATTACTGCGGCCGTCGTCACCATCAGCGATTCCAGCAGTCGAGGCGAACGCGAAGACCGCTCCGGCCCGGCCGTCGCACAGTTTCTCGAAAAGCTTAACTTTAGAGTTGTCGTGCACGAAGTCGTGCCCGACGACCGCATCCAGATTCAGAATCTTCTCATCCGCCTGGCGCGGGACGTGCGTTTCGTCGTGACCACCGGCGGCACCGGAATTGCTCCCCGCGACGTTACTCCCGAAGCGACGGCCGGCATCTGCGATCGCCTCCTGGATGGCGTCGCCGAACGCATGCGCAACGAAGGTACGAAGAAGACGCTGTTTGCCGCGCTGAGCCGTGGCGTTTGCGGAGTACGAGGGCAGGCCCTTATCCTCAACCTGCCGGGAAGCCCCAAAGGCGCCGTCGAATCGCTGGAAGCGGTTGCTGGCCTCATCCGGCACGCGATCGATCTGCTGAGCGGCAGCACGGAACACAAATAGCCTGCTTGTTTCTCGATCACGTACACTGGCATTTCGGTTGAAAACCATCGCACACATTCTGGCGCGCTACACAGCCTGGATCTGGGGGTTGCTGAAGGTGCTCGGCATCTGGGGCGTCTTCGCGATCACCTTCGCGGACAGCGCCTTGCTGGGCATGCCGGTGGATGCGATCGTCGCCGCCTACGTGTATCAGGATCGCAAGCGCCTGCTCTTCTATGTCGCGATGGCGTCGCTTGGTTCGGCGCTCGGCAGCATCCCGCTCTACTTCGTCGGATACCTGGGCGGCGAAAAGGTCCTGCGCAAGCGGATCTCCGAAGAACGCTTTCAGAAGATTCATCAATCGTTTGAGAAGCATGAATTCTGGGCGCTGATGTTCCCCGGCATGCTGCCGCCGCCCATGCCATTCAAGATTTTTGTGCTGGCTGCAGCCATCTTCGAAATGCGCTTCGCTCATTTTCTGGCTGCCATCTTCGCCGGAAGATTCGTGCGCTTCCTAGTCCTGTGTTTGCTGACGCTGTGGTTCGGCCCGCAGATCGTTGGACTTTTCGGAGGTGTGGTGAAGCGGCATTGGCCTTGGGTGCTGGCGGCGGCCGTCGTCGGCGTTGGCGTGTGGTTGGGGATGCGTTGGCGCCGATCGGGTCAGGCGGAGGGAAAGGTCTAGCCGGCTGCTGAAAGACTCGATCGCGCTCGGTTTTGGATGGCGCAGCGCCCTTCGACTTCGCTCAGGGCAGGCTCTCAGCGCTGCGATAAAGCTCTTCTTTTCCTGCCAGGGCCTTAATCCCTGAGGTCGCGGCTTTTCGGTTACGCGGCCGCCGCGTGGTCGCCAGACTTGTGCAGCCACTCGGCCAAAGTGTGCAGCACCACGGGCGTGGCGAACATGGCCGACGTAAAGAGCAAATCGCCTTCCACTGCGCGCCGGAAGAATGGCAGCCCGGCGTCATAGCACGCCATCAGCCCGGCAAAATTCTGCGGATACATGTTCCATGCCGCCCACACCGCGAAGTTGCTCAGCACGAAAAACGACACCGATCCGGCCAGCGCGCTTCCCAGGATGCGAAGCACCCCGGCGTTCTGCCGGAGGCCGGTCCCCAGCCAGAGCATGCCCGCATACCACGCCCACGTCACGAAGTGATCCCAGGCGAACGGGTAACGGTAGACCATCGTTGTCAGCACGACGTCAGAGCCAGCCAGCAGCGCCAGCGGCACCCACATCCGCCGCTGCGGCCCGCGCGCTCCGAAAAACAGCAGCGCCGCGCCGACCGGGGTAAACGCAAAAGGATGCGGCAGGAATCGCACCGCCACCGCCAGAACCACGAAGATGTAAGCCAGCATGAGCACCTCGCGAGCAAGATATTATTCTGGGCGCTGTCGCGCCCGCCGTCAAGGGAGGTGATGTAGGGACAGCCGCCTCGGCTGTCAGTCGAGCGCGGCGAGACGCCCTACCGCTGGCCCGGCTCCGGCACCACTACCTGCTTTTCTTCCGTTCCGAGAACATCGCCCACCACCCGCAGGTTCTTGTCAATCTCCACCGCCTGGCCCAGCGGATTCCGATTCCTCCGCCCTCGAAGCAAGCTCATGCCTCCGGCGTAGCGCAGATCTGTGAGCCGCACGACGTAGCCCTCGTGAGGCGCAGGCAGCGCCTGCGTCTCCGTAATTGGATACTGCGCCCAGTCCAGGAATACTCTTCCGGCGTACGAATTCTTCGCCGCCAGCGTTACCGGCGTCTCCTCCGGCTTGTAGCGAATTTCCATCTGCCCCAGGGGATCCACTTCCGGGTCAAGCGAATCCACCGGCGCCAGTGCAAAAAATACCGGAGTCTCGACCACACCGTACCAATGAAACGGATCAATCATTTTCGGATAAGCCGAAACCCGCACCGGATCGGCATTCTCATAGGTTCTCGCCGTGAGCGCCTCGACCGCCCGCCGATGCTCATAATCCCGCACTCCCCACATCAACACAACGCCGAGCAACGCCAAAGCCGCAGCTAGGCGCCCTCTCGGGCCGCGCCGCCGCGCCCCGATTTCGGTGTCAATCAGGCCGAACAGAACTGGCGCCACCAGTCCCAAAGTCAGCAGCGCCAGCATGACCGGCTCGACAATAAAAACGATGTCCCACGAATACCACTTCCCGGAAAACGGCCAGAACGGCCGCACGCCATAGTTGTTCGTGAAATCCAGCAGGATGTGGCTCAGCCCGGCCAGGCACGCGTAGAGATAAAGAATCCCCCACCTCGGCGGAAGCTTGGGATCTCTTGTCTTTCGTTTGCGCAACCGCCATACCAGATAGACAAAGCCCACCACCACCAGCGCATCGAGCGGCACGCCTACGAACGAATGTGTGAAGCCTCGATGATGGGCGAAGCCGAACACGCGCCCGCGGACGCCCGCCAGCACATCGAGGTCCGGCGCCTCCGCCGCCAGGGTGAGTGTGAGCGTGGCCATCGCCGTCTTTCGGTTGAGCCCGGCGCGGCCCAGGCAAGCGCCGGTCAGAAAGTGAGTGATCGGTTCCAAAGAGTTCGAAGAATTCTATGACATTTGCAGCAACCGGTGGGGATGATTGCCCAAGCTTGCCCTGAGCGCAACGAGGCTTTCTTGCCACACTCACTTCGCCGGCGCCAGCACCGTCAGCGCATCCGGAACCACCGTGATCTCCGCCGGCAGCGTTCCCAGCAGTTCCCCATCCGCCTCAACATAGACGTTTCGCCGCTCTTCGCCCGACCCTTCGCGGCACCGGCAGGAAACTTTCCTGCAGTCGGCCAGATCGATTCCGGGAACGCTCCACCTCTGCCGCAGCAGTCCGCGCGTCACGTAGGCCAGAAATGCCCACCGGCTCGTTGTCCGGCAAAGAACCACGCGCACATCGTTCCGTTCCAGCGAAGCTCCCGGAGCCAGTTCCCGCAGCACTCCACCAAAGTTGCTGATCCGTACCGCCATGAGTTCCGTCACCTCAAATCGCTTCGTTTCCGCCCCAGTCTCGATGTACTCCGCCACGAACCGCGTCATCGGATAACTGAACCACAGATTCCAGGCTTTGGCGTAATAAGCAGCCATCCCCATTCGCTGCTTGGCCCCGCTGTGCAGCTTGTAGAACAGATGCGCATCCACGCCCATCCCGGCGGCGACCACAAAATATCGCATCCCGGGATTTCCCTGCAGGTCCCGATACTCGACGCGTCCAAGCGCCACCCGCCGCGCCTGCGCGCGCAGCGCCGCCTTTGCTGCAGCCGTTACGTTCAGCGGAAGACCCAAATCGTGCGCCAAAGCGTTGGCAGTCCCCATGGGCAAAACTCCCAGCGCCACCGGAGAATTCGCCAGCACCTGCGCCACATTGTGAATCGTTCCATCGCCCCCGCAGGCGAAGACTGTGTCGCACCCCGAGGCGATGGCTCTCCGCACTTCTTCCCCGGCATGGTCACGCGATTCTGCCAGCACTAATCCAGCTTCAACCCCTGCTTCGGTGAGCACCGCCAGCGCCGACTCCAGCTCTCGCCGGCGTTTTCGGCTTCCACCAGAATCCGGGTTGTAGACTAAAGCGGCCTTGCGCATCACGGGATCGCTGCTGGATTGTACCTGAGGCGCGGAAGCCAGGACTTGGCAAGGGAAGCTGACTTGGCATAAGCTGGGCGCACTCACAAGGGGCACACTTCCCGGCCGGATTTTTGTTGGGATTCCGGCTCTTCAATTGAGATCAAAGGAGGGCTGCACAGATGAAAACTCTGGCGCAGTTGCTGTATGTCGCTTTGCTGTGCGTTTGCGCCGCAGCGCAGGATCACGCCTCCCATAGGCAAGCCCACCCGGTCACGCTGGTTACCGGTCTCAGCGATCTTCATCACCCCGTTTCCACTCACAACGCCGAGGCGCAGAAGTTCTTCGATCAGGGACTGCGCTTTATCTATGCCTTTAACCACGATGAAGCCGCACGCTCCTTTCAGCACGCCGCCGAACTCGATCCCAAACTGGCGATGGCATATTGGGGCGTTGCCGAGGCGGTCGGCCCGAACTACAACGACCCGGCCGATCCCGACCGCTACAAGCATGCCCACGACGCCGTGCAGAAGGCCGTGGATTTATCCGCCGGAGCCTCCCCCGTTGAGCAGGCATACATCGAGGCCATGGCGAAGCGATTTCCCGCCGATCCGAGTTCCGATCTGAAGAAATCCGCCGAGGACTACCACGACGCCATGCGTCAGGTTGCCAAGCAGTTTCCTGACGATCTCGATGCGGCCACGCTCTTCGCCGAGTCCGGCATGAACCTGCACCCGTGGGGCTTGTGGCATCAGGACGGCACGCCCGAGGCCGGCACCGAGGAAATTGTGGCGACGCTGGAGTCCGTGCTGAAACGCGATCCCAATCACCTTGGGGCCATCCACTACTACATCCACGCGGTTGAAGCCTCGAACAATCCCGAGCGCGCGCTGGCTGCAGCCAGCAAGCTCGCCGCAATCGCGCCCGCCGCCGGGCACATCGTGCACATGCCCGCACACGTCTATATCCGCACCGGCGACTACGACGCCGCTGTGAAGATCAATGAGCAGGCAGCGGAAGTCGACCGCGCCTACATCAAGGCCACCGGCGCCCAGGGCATCTACCCGATGATGTACTACAGCCACAACCTTCACTTCGTCGCCATGTGCGGCGCCATGAACGGCCGCTATGCCGAAGCCCGCAGGAACGCCGATCTGCTGGTGGCCAATGTGGCTCCTCACGTGAAGGATATGCCGCCCCTCGAAGGCTTCATGACCATTCCCATGGCGGTGGAAATTCGCTTCCATCACTGGAACGAAATTTTGAAGATGGCCGCGCCCGATCCTGCCATGAAGACAGCGAGCGTCTTCTGGCATTTTGGGCGAGGTCTGGCCCTGGCTGGAACCGGAAAGGTGCAAGAAGCGGAGGCGGAATACAAGATCGTTTCCGACGCCGAGGCGGCGACCGCGCCCGACGTCATCTTCCAGATGCCCATCAACAACAAGGCCAAAGACATCATGAAGATCGCCGAAGATGTTCTGGGCGCGAAGATCGCCTTGGCCAGGAAAGATGCCAGCGGATCCGTCGCCATGCTGCGAGACGCTGTCGCCATTCAGGACAGGCTCAACTACGGAGAACCGCCCGACTGGTTCTATCCCGTGCGCGAAAATCTGGGGGCGGCGCTGCTCATGACCGGAGACGCCGCCGGCAGCGAGAAAGTCTTCCGCGACGACCTCGACCGCAATCCGCGGAATCCCCGCTCCCTATGGGGGCTGCGCCAGGCCTTGCTGCAGCAGAAGCGCGACTACGACGCTGGCTTCGTCCAGAAACAGTTTGAAGCGTCGTGGAAAGGCGGTTCTCAGGCGCTGAAACTGGACGATCTCGTGTAGCTCCACAGTTTGTTGAAAAAACTCGGTTTTGGGTGGCGCAGCGCTTTCAGCGCTGCGATAAGGCCTTTTTTTCTGGGAGGGCTTCAGCCCCTGAGGTCGCCAAGGCTGATAGTGCCGTTAGGAAAATACGGGGGCTTCTGGCCGCCGCCCATCCCCTCCCTCCGTGTTAGACTGCCCGGCTTCGCCTCCACGAAGGCGAACAGGAACGATTAAACTTGGAGCGCTATGAATCATGGCAGCAATCCTGTCTGGTTTCGTTGCGGCTGGCTTACGCTCCTTCTGATCGTCACGTTGGGTGCGCTCCGCGCGGACCAGTCGGTGGCGCCTGCAGACCTGGTGATTCGCCATGCTCGCGTGTACACAGTAGACCAGGAGCGTCCCTGGGCAGAGGCCGTGGCCGTGCGCGGGGAGCGCATCGTATGGGTAGGATCGGACGCCGACGCGACGGCCCACATCGGCAGCGTCACCAAGGTCGTGGATGCGGGCGGGCGTCTCTTGTTGCCGGGTTTCATTGATTCGCACTTCCACGTGCTGCTGGGCGGCAGCCCGGATGTGCTGAGGATCGAGAACGGCAACTCACTTGAGGAAATCCAGCGGCAGATCAAGGAATTCGCGGCAAAACGTCCAGAGCTGAAGTGGATCGAAGTCGAGGGCTGGAACTACTCCGCTTTTCCTGACGGCTCTCTGCCCACCGCCAGGGATCTCGAGGGACTGACCGGCGGGCGCCCGGCATTCCTCGTTGCCTATGACTACCACACCATCTGGATGAACCGTGAGGCACTGCAAGAATTTGGCATTACGCGCCAAACCAGGAGCGTGATCTTCGCTGAGAAGGTCGAAAAAGACCCAAAGAGCGGAGAGCCCACCGGAATCGTAACCGGCTTCGGCAGTACCGGGCTCTCCGAAGAAGCCGAAGCGGAGGTGCGCAGGCACCTGCCTTCGCATCAGGGCGATGCCATTGCCCGGAGCGTGAAGAGCAACGTGACAGCGGCCTCGCGGGCTGGCATCACGACGGTGGTTGATCCCCAGTCGTACCTGGAGGATCTGCCGGTCTACGAGAGGCTGCTGAAAGAGGGTGGCCTGCCTTCACGGCTGCAGGTGGCGCTGTTTCACCGTCGCGGCACAACCCAGGCGACGCTCGATAAGTTCGACCAGGCGCGCAAGCAATACAACGATGACCGGCTGCGGGTTTCTGCGGTGAAGCTGTACATAGACGACGTGATCGAGCCCCATACCGCCGCCATGCTTGAGCCATACAGCGACCGTCCCGACACGCGCGGCGAACTCGATTACCCTGCCGAGGAGTTCAAGCAGGTGGTGGCGCGGCTGGACGCGATGAAGTTTCAGGTGTTCATCCACTCGATCGGCGACCGCGGTATCCGGACGGCGCTGGACGCGATCGAGTTTGCCGAGAAGCAAAACGGGCCAAGGGACCGGCGCGATCAACTGATCCATATCGAATGCCTGAACCCGCAGGATCTCCCGCGCTTCAAACAATTGGCGGTGGTGGCCTGCATGCAGCCCAGACACTGCGCGCCCGACATCACCGGGCAGTGGGCAAAAGCCGTAGGGCCGGTTCGGTCGAAATACGCATGGGCATTCCGCAGCTTGCGCGATTCTGGCGCAACCCTGGCTTTCGCCTCCGACTGGAACGTCGCCGAAATGGAGCCGTTGATCGGAATCTACACCGCACTGACCCGCAAGGGCCTGGATGGCAAACCCGACCGCGGCTGGATTCCCGAGCAGACAATTGATCTCGAAACCGCCATTCGCGGATATACCATTAACGGCGCCTACGCGAATTTCGTCGAACAAAATCGCGGCTCCATCACGCCTGGCAAATATGCCGACTTGGTGATGGTGTCGGACGACCTCTTCAAAATTCCTCCCGACAAGATCAAGGACGCCAGGGTCGTTTGGACCGTGGTAGGAGGCCGCGAGGTTTACCGGGCGTTCTGACAGGAGCGCGCGTCTAGAGGAATCTTCCGCATATAATCTTCTGCGATGTCCGCCGCCAAAGACCTCGAAAAGAAGATCGAAGCCCTCCGCGAAAAGATTCGCCGCCACGAGCATCTTTACTACGTCCTCGACCAGCCCGAAATCAGCGACCTGGATTTCGACAAGCTGATGCAGCAGCTCCAGGACCTCGAGTCCCGGCATCCCGAACTCATCACGCCCGATTCCCCCACCCAGCGCGTCGGCGGCAAGCCCCGCGAAGGATTCGTCAAAGTCCCGCACTCCTCGCCCATGCTGTCGCTCGACAACACTTACAGCGAGGAGGAACTGCGCGCCTGGGAGCGCCGCGTTCACGAGCTCAGCGGCCGCACCGACGTGGACTACGTCTGCGAACTCAAGCTCGACGGCATGTCGCTCGCTCTAACCTATGAAGATGGAATCCTCGTCCGCGGCGTCACCCGCGGTGACGGCAGCGTGGGCGAAGACGTCACGCTCAACGTCCGCACCGTGCACTCCATTCCGCTTTCGATTGACCGCGACAAGCTGAAGAAGGCCGGCATCCCGCCCAATTTCGAGACGCGGGGCGAGCTGCTCATGCCGACCGCCGCCTTCAAGAAACTCAACGAAGAGCGCGAACGCCAGGGCCTGCAGACCTTTGCCAATCCGCGCAACTTCACCGCCGGCACGGTGCGCCAGCTCGATTCCAGCATTACCGCTCAGCGCCGTCTCGATTTCTTCCCCTACATTCTTCTCGAAGACGGCCGAACCTATTTCGACCGACACTCCGACACGCTGGCCGCGCTTGAAAAAGCAAGCTTCAAGGTCAATCCAAACCGCAAGCTCGTCCACTCCATGGACGAAGTCTGGTCGTTCATCCAGCAGTGGGAAGGGAAGCGCGACTCGTTGCCTTACGAGATTGACGGCATCGTCGTCAAAGTGGACCGCACCGCGCTTCAGGACGAACTCGGCTTCACCGGCAAAGCTCCGCGCTGGGCCATTGCCTACAAATACGCAGCTCGCGCCGGCATCACCAGGCTCGAGAACGTGCGCTGGCAGGTCGGACGCACCGGCAAACTCACGCCGGTCGCGGAACTAGCGCCCGTCTCGATCGGCGGCACCACCGTTCGCAACGCCACGCTGCACAACATGGATGAGGTCGGACGCCTGGGCGTGAAAATCGGCGACTGGGTGCAGGTCGAGCGCGGCGGCGACGTCATCCCCAAAGTCGCCAAGGTCATTGACGATGACGACAAGGATCACCCGCGCGGCCACGGAGAAATCGAGGCGCCCGACAAGTGCCCGGTCTGCGGCACAAAAGTGGTCCGCACCGAAGGCGAAGTGGACTATCGTTGCGTCAACGCCAACTGCCCCGCCAAACTCGCTGGCACGATTCTGCATTTTGCCTCGCGCGGCGTCATGAACATTGACGGTATGGGCGAATCGCTGGTCACGCAGCTCATCGAACGCGGCCTGGTCAAGAACGTCGCCGACATCTACGACCTCACCAAGAAGGACCTGCTCAGCCTCGAGCGCTTTGCCGACAAATCGGCGCAGAACATCCTCGACGAGATCGAAAACTCGAAGAAGCTCCCGCTCGAGCGCGTCATCTATGGCCTCGGCATTCGCATGGTCGGCGAGCGCACGGCTCAGTTCCTCGCCGAGCACTTCGGCTCCATGGAAGCACTTGAGACCGCCAGCGTCGAAGAGCTGCAAAATGTGAACGAGGTCGGCCCGCGCATCGCAGAGAGCATTGTCGAATTCTTCGGCATCCCAGCCAACCGCAAACTGGTCGAGCGCCTGCGGAAAGCCGGCCTTACCCTCAAAGGCAAGAAGAAAGAGCGGGGAACGAAACTTGCCGGCAAGACCTTCGTCCTCACCGGCACGCTGACGAAGTACACGCGCGACGAGGCCAAGAAAATGATCGAAGACGCCGGCGGGAAAGTGACCGGCTCAGTCAGCAAAAAAACAGATTACGTAGTAGCCGGCGCTGATGCTGGCTCAAAGCTCGACAAGGCGAAGGAATTGGGCGTGGCAGTGATTGACGAAAAGGAGATGGAAAGACTCACGGGTTAAGCCCGCTCTTGTCATCCTGAGCGAAGCGAAGGACCTATGCAACTTTGCCGGGGAGTGCCTAGATCCTTCGCGGCAAAACTACGCCGCTCAGGATGACATCGGAGAACGGTTCACCGTTTCATTGCCATCTTCTATCCCGCTCACACGGAGATGCTATTCGATGCCCTTTCGACCCGCTTGACTAACTTGGAGCCCAGATAAATAGCTCCTTACGGCCGGGTCGTTGAACGCGACGAAGTCCGCCACAGCGAAGAATTCGTCCAAGTCTGGACTCGCTAAAGCTGCTGCCCGACTCATCGCCTTGCCAAGGACGGGTTTGTCAAAGTACAACGACTCCTCCGGTTCGCGCACCATCATTTCGTACCTATCCGTTGTGGGCCGAGCCTCTATGAAGAGCCAGTGCCTTGACTCCACGTTCTGTTCGTCCACGTTCTCAACTCCCCAGCCACCGATGCTGATGGTCAGGCGCGCAGAGGCCTGCTCATGACCCGTCATCAGCCCGGCATAGTAGGCCGCGTGAGCACCGCCGTCCCTGGAAACCCAGCCCCAAACCGTGATGGATTCCTTGCCGCAATCCGGGCAATCAAATCTCTTGAGTTGCTCGTTTAGTTCGATGGCGTACATCTTAAGTCCGTGGATCCTATCCCTTCCCCATCGCCTCTCTCATTCTCCCCCACGTCACCTCCAGTGTCTCAGGCAGCACGCGCGTCTCCCCCACCACCGACACAAAATTCGCGTCCGCCACCCAGCGCGGCAGCACGTGCATATGAATGTGCCCCGCGATCCCCGCCCCCGCCGCCGTGCCAATATTCATCCCCAGGTTGACGCCATCTGGATGGTAAAGCTCCCGCAACACCGTCTCCATCCGCTGCGAAAGCGCCATCATTTCGTTGGCCGCGTCGCCCGGTAGCTTTTGCAGTTCGTCCAGATGGACATACGGCACGATCATCACGTGTCCCGGCGTATACGGGTAAGTATTCAAAATGACATAGCACCGCTCGCCCCGGTACACGATCCGCACTTTCGCGTCATCCTTCTCCTTCGGCGCCTCGCAAAACACGCACCCGGTCGTCTTCTCCGTGCTCGCGACGTAGGCATAACGCCAAGGAGTCCATAAGTAATCCATAACACGGCAGGTTAGCAGATGAGCCCACCCAGGGAAACCTCTGCAACCTTGAAGGTTGCAGCTCTGAAACTTTGAAACCTTCCTGTAACACTCGCCAGAATTGGGTTTGACACTGTTCGCAGCCCATTGCTATAGTCGAGGAGTTCCCATTGGACGCGGGTTCTCTGTAAAAACGTCCGACAGCTGGGATTGTCCAAGCTCACTCGCCAGGGTGGGCCCACCACAACCAAACGACTCATCCAGCAGTCCGCAACGCAGGCCCCGCATCCCGTCACCAGAGAGGCATAACCTTGTTCCACGAGACTACCGCCGCCGCCCACAACCCCGAATCCACCTCAACTGCGGTTGCCGAAGCCGAAACCGCGAAAACCGACGCGCCCGCCCAGCCTGCCCCTGCGGAAGAAACCCATGCAGCGTCCGGCGGGGAAGACTTCGCCTCCGCCCTCGAAACCTTCACCACCGAAACCGAAGAAGCCGTCAGCGAAGATCGCGTCATCAAGGGAACGGTGCTCAAGCTGACCGGCACGCACGTGGTCGTAGATATCGGGGCCAAGTCGGAAGGCATGTTCCCGCTTTCTGAGGTGCTCGATCCTCAGGGCAATCCCAAGGTCAAACCCGGCGACGAAATCGAAGTCATGCGCGACAAGGGCGAGGCTGAAGAAGGCTACGTTAGTCTCTCTCACCAGAAAGCGCAGCGCATCCATGCCTGGGATGTGATTGAAAAGGCCTACCACGACAAGAAGCCCATCAAAGCCGTGGTCGTGGACCGCATCAAGGGCGGCCTCACCGTAGACATTCACGGCGCTCATGCTTTCCTGCCCGGCTCGCAGGTAGATCTCCGCCCGATTCGCAATCTTGACGGCATGAAGGGCCAGACCATCGAAGTCGCCATCATCAAGCTCAACAAGAAGCGCGGCAACATCGTGGTCTCGCGCAAGGAATTGCTCGAAGGCGAGCAGAACGAAAAGCGATCCAAGACTCTGGAGCACCTGGAAGAAGGCGCCACCCTCACCGGCGTGGTCAAGAATCTCACCGAGTACGGCGCATTTGTGGATCTCGGCGGTCTCGACGGCCTGCTCCACATCACCGACATGTCCTGGGGACGCCTGACTCATCCCAAAGACCTCGTCAACGTCGGCGACCAGATCCAGGTCAAGATCCTCAAGTACGACAAAGAGAAGCAGCGCGTCTCGCTCGGCTTCAAGCAGCTCACACCCGATCCCTGGTTCGACGCCGAGCATCGTTATCCCGTGGGCGCCCAAGTTTCAGGACGCATCATCAGCGTGACCGATTACGGTGCCTTCGTCGAACTCGAGCAGGGCATCGAAGGTCTGGTCCACGTCAGCGAAATGACCTGGTCCAAGCGCATGAAGCATCCCTCCAAGCTGGTCAACGTCGGCGATCAGGTCGAGTGTGCCGTGCTCAGCGTCAATCCCACCGAGCGCCGCATTTCCCTCGGAATGCGCCAGCTCGCGGCCAACCCCTGGGACTCATTGCACGAAAAATTCCCCGTCGGCATGACCGTTGAAGGCCGCGTCCGCAACCTCACCGACTTCGGCGCCTTCCTCGAAATTGAAGACGGCATTGACGGCCTGGTGCACGTTTCGAACCTCAGTTGGACCAAGCGCGTGAAGCACCCTTCGGAAGTTCTGAAGAAGGGCGATCGCGTGAAGGCCATCGTCCTCGCTATCGAACCCGACAAGCGCCGCCTCTCGCTCGGCGTCAAGCAACTGCAGCCGGATGTCTGGGATACGTTCTTCGCAGCTCACCACATCGGCGACGTGGTCCACGGCAAAGTCCTGCGGGTCGCCGCATTCGGAGCCTTCGTCGAGATTTCCGAGGGCATCGAGGGCCTGTGCCACAAGTCGGAGGCCGTAGACGGCAACGGCCAGCCCCTGCATCTTGAGCCCGGCGTCGAGCACGATTTCAAGATCATCAAGATGAGTCCGGAAGAAAAGAAAGTCGGGCTCAGCATCCGCGCCGTCGGCGAAGAAGCTTCCCGCTCGGAAGTGGAAGCTTACAAACAGCCGGTCTCCAGCAGCACCAGTTCAACTATCGGCGAGCTGATCTCCTGGAAGCGCGCCAGCAACGAAAACAATTAGTCTCGGAAGCGGGTGCCCCATTTCTCGCGCTTTCTGTGCGCGAGAGGTGGGGGTTTGCATGCCAAATCGCCCCGTTTGGCCCATCCCATCGCCCTGTTCTAGAATCATTCGTTTGCTTCTAAGCATCTCTTACTGAGGACAATTCCTTGCCCGACACCATCTACGACGTCGCCATCATCGGCAGCGGCCCCGCCGGATACACCGCCGCCATCCGCGCCGGCCAATGCGGCCTGAAAACCGCGCTCATCGAAAAAGACGGATTCCTCGGCGGCACCTGCCTCCACGTCGGCTGCATCCCGACCAAAGCGTTGCTGTTCAACGCCGAACTCTGGGATCACCTCAAAGACGCGAAGGAATTCGGCATCGAAGGCGTAGACGCCCGCAAACTGAACTGGGCCGCCGTGCAGGAACGCAAAGCGAAGATCGTCGCCAAGCACGCCAAAGGCCTCGAATTCCTGATGAAGAAGAACAAAGTTGAGACCATCAAGGGCTACGGCAAGCTGACCGGCCCCGCACAAAACGGCGTGCTCACGGTCGAATTGACCAACGACGGCAAAGCCACTCATCTCAAGGCGAAAAACGTCATTCTGGCTACCGGCTCCGAAGCCCGCATGCTCCCGGGCCTGGATGCCGACGACCGCATCCTCACCAACATCGAAATCCTCAACCTGAAAGAAATCCCGAAGTCGCTGGTCATCGTCGGAGCCGGCGCGGTTGGCGTCGAATTCGCCTCGATCTACCGTTCCTTCGACACGGAAGTCACGATCATCGAAATGCTCCCCCGCCTGGTTCCCGTCGAAGACGAAGAAGTCTCCAAGGAACTCGCCCGCGTCTACCGCAAACGGGGCATCAATTTCCACACCGGCGCCCGGGTGGATAAAGTCGAGAAGACAAAATCCGGCATCGCCGTCACCATCACCGTGGACGGCAAACAACAGAAGATCGAAGCCGAAAAAATTCTCATCGCCGTCGGCCGCAAGCCGCGCACCGAAAACATCGGCCTCGAACGCACCAAAATCAAGCCCGACCGCGGCTTCCTCAAAACCGATTCCTGGATGCAGACCGCCGAGCCCGGCGTCTACGCCGTTGGCGACATCGTCCTCGGCACGCCGCAACTCGCCCATGTCGGCGCTATGGAAGCGCTCGTCGCGGTCGCCAAAATTGCCGGTAAGCCGGGCAAGCCGATCAACCCCGAGCACATCCCCGGTGCCACCTACTGCCATCCCGAAATCGGCAGCGTCGGCCTCACCGAAACCCGCGCCCGCGAAGCCGGATACAACGTCAAAGTCGGCAAGTTCCCCTTCACTGCCAACTCGCGCGCCTCGATCGTCGGCCAGCACGAAGGCTTCATCAAAATCGTCAGCGACGCCGACTACGGCGAAATCCTCGGAGTCCACATCATCGGCCCGCAAGCGACAGAACTGATAGCCGAAGCAGTCGCCGCCATGGAGCTGGAAGCCACGGTCGAAGACTTAATGTGGACGATCCACGCCCACCCCACCCTGGCCGAAGCCATGCTGGATGCTTCCAACAGCGTGTACGGAATTGCCATCAACGCATGAGAAAATTGAGTTTGGGGAATTTGGTAATTGAGTAATTTGAGACCTGCGCGGTCGGAATCTCGTGGTTCCAAATTACTCAATTACCAAATTACACAATTACTCAATGATCTCCGTCGTCCAACTCGGCACCGTTGACTACGCCACCGGCCTCCGCCTGCAGCAGCAGCTCGTTGCACTCCGCAAAGAAGAAAAAATCGGAGACGTGCTCCTTCTTCTCGAACACAAGCCAGTCATCACCCTCGGCCGCAACGCCAAGGCCGCGAACGTAATCGCCTCGCCCGAACTCCTCGCCCAACGCGGCGTCGAGCTCTTCGAATGCGACCGCGGCGGCGACGTCACCTTCCACGGCCCCGGCCAACTTGTCGGCTATCCCATCTTCGATCTCCGAGGATTTACTCGTGGACCGGCGGACGCCTCGTCCGCCGCCCCGTCTACCTTGCGCAAAACCCTCGGCGTTGTCGAATTCGTCCGCCGCCTCGAAGAAGTCCTCATCCGCACCTGCGCCGATTTCGCAATCGCAACCAAGCGCATCCCCGGCCTCACCGGCATCTGGACCGCCCCCGAAGCCAACTCCCCAGAAGAAAGTTTGTCATTCCGAGCGGAAGCGAGGAACCTGCTGTTTGCCGGCGCCGCCACCAACGCTTCCCCCGAGTCCAAGCTCGCCGCCATCGGAGTCCACATCTCCCGCTCCGTCACCTCGCACGGCTTCGCCCTCAACGTCAACACCGATCTCAGCTATTTCAACCTGATCATCCCCTGCGGCATCACCACAAAGCCGGTCACCTCGATGCAACAACAACTCGGCCACCTGCTCGACCTCAACCCCGTCGCCGAATCCATCTCCCGCAACTTCGGCGTCGTGTTCGAAAGCCAGATCCTCTGGGTCGAAACCCTCGACGCCCTCCTCGGCCACACGGTAGGAGTCCCCATGAAACCGCCCACCGAGCTCCGCCGGCTTCATAAAGAAGACGACACTACCTGGGCGTAAGCCTTTGTGGCGCGGGCATCCCCGCCTGCGAAACGCATGGCAGAGAAACTAGCCCTTCCCCCCGCTCCCGCGATACCATCAGGAGGCCGCGCCTCCAGCGCCGCCTTTCATGGGGAACAAGAAGAAGAAATCCAAACCCAGCACTGCTCATGTGGGGACAGCCGCCATCGGCTGTCCAGCCAAGCGCAGCTCGGCAGAGAGCAAGCACCTCCGCACCTACTCCATCCCCGACCTCCGCCTCGAGCACCCCAACTTCACCGTCCACCAAACCACAGAGAAAGACGGCCACGTCCGCTACGAAGTAGAAGGCGACCTAACCGCCCCCGTCCCGCCCATTCGCGACTCGAAATACCTGACCAAAGAGCAGGCCATCTCCATCTACCGCTACATGCTGCTCAACCGCAAAATGGAGACCGCGCTCGAAAACCTCTACAAGCAGGGCAAGGTCGTCGGCGGAGTCTATTTCGGACTCGGCCAGGAAGCCTGCTCCTGCGCTTCCGCCCTTGCCCTCGACCAGGACGACTGGTTCGCCCCCATGATCCGCAACCAGGGATCGCTCCTCGTCCGCGGCTTCAGCGTCGCCGACATCATGATGCAGTACATGGCCAAGGCCGACTCGCCAACCAAAGGCCGTAACCTCACGGCCCACTTCGGCGACATCGAAAAGCGCAACACCGTCTCGCCCATCTCCATGCTCGGCGATCTCATTCCAGTTCTCGCCGGCGTGGCCCTCGGCGCGCGTATGCAAGGACGCAACCTCGCCGTCCTCACCCACATCGGCGACGGCGGCCAGTCCACCGGCGTCACCTACGAAGGCATCAACTTCGCTGCCGTGCAGAATCTCGGCCTCGTGCTCATCGCCGAATCGAATCTCTGGGCTTACTCCACGCCGTCAGAAATGCAGTACCGCTGCAAAGATCTCGCCGAACGCGCCATCGCCTACGGCATCCCCGCTGCGATCGTGGACGGCACCGACCCCTGCCAGGTCTACGACGCCACCCACGAAGCCGTCGCCCGCGCCCACCGCGGCCAAGGCCCCACGATGATCGAAGCCAAAATGATGCGCATGAAAGGCCACGCCATCCACGACGCTGCCCAGTACGTTCCGAAAGAAATGTACGATTTCTGGCGCAGGCGCGACCCCATCGCCCGCTTCGAGAATTACCTGGTGAAAGAAAAGAAATGGCTGTCAGCGAAACAGAACGCCGACCTGATCGCAGAAGTAGATGAGTTGATCGAGAGAGATCGTGAGCTGGCCGTGACCTCGCCGATGCCCGCGCCCGAATCCGCCGAAGGCGGTGTCTTCTGCGACCCCGGCTGCCACGAAATCAAACCGAAGTACGGCGCGCCCAAAGTAAAGAAGGGAAGCAGAGGCTACCAGGAAACGGACGCCACCGTGCATTTGAAGTAGCTCGCGGTCGAGCATCAGCGGAAATGCTTGAAAAAGAAAGGAGGTGCTCAGAATGGTGTTTGTCACAGTGTTCGGCGCCCTGCTTTCCGTTATGGCGCTGTTGATCTCGTGGTGGACTCTCAAGCTTGCCCGCGATTCACTGGCGATCGCCAGGAAGACCGTCGAGCATGCCCGCATGGACTGGGCTCAAGAAAAGTGGTTTGATCTATATCTCAAGGCCGGCCGCGCCTACAACGGGTTGGAGCACTATCAGGCGCAATACCAGGGCAGCAGTCCCTTGCCGCAGTCGCCGGAGCAAGTTCGGGACCTCAACCAGTTGATGCGCCTCTTCTATGAGGCGCACACCATGGCCCTCGTATTCCCGAAAAATGCGGCCACCGAAGCTCTCTTTCTGAGCACTCGGTTCAAGAACGCCGCCGATGTGCTCTCGAAAGAAAAAACCAAGGCTCTTCTAGATGCCTTGGAACTGCTGCGCCAGAAAGCCTTGGTGGATAGAAGCGTCCTGGAGGCCGGCTCGTAGTGTGCGCGGCTGTACAATCCGGTTCATCCGTGCCAATCCGTGGCGAAGGGTTTTGTCTTTGAAACTTTGAAGCTTTGAAACCTGATCCTATGCTCCTCACCTACCTCGAAGCCATCCGCCAGGGAATCTGGGAAGAAATGGACCGCGACCCCACTGTCTTCTGCCTCGGCGAGGACATCGGCATCTACGGCGGAGCCTTCAAAGTCACCGACGGCTTCATTGATCGCTTCGGCCCCGGGCGTGTCATTGACACGCCCATCGCCGAGTCCGCCATCGTCGGCGCCGCCTTCGGCGCGTCGCTCGTCGGAATGCGCCCGGTCGCCGAATTCCAGTTCATGGATTTTATCGCCTGCGCCATGAACCAGATTTCCAACATGGTCGCCAAGTCGCACTATCTCTGGGGAGCGCCCGCCCCGCTGGTCATCCGAGGCCCCAGCGGCGGATACGTCCACGGAGGACCCTTCCACTCCCAGAATCCCGAGATGTGGTTCGTCCACAATCCCGGTCTCAAAGTCATCTGTCCCGCCACTGCCTATGACGCCAAGGGCCTCATCAAAGCCGCCATCCGCGACAACAACCCGTGCCTGTTCTTCGAGCACAAATATCTCTACCGCCGCATCAAGGAAGAAATCCCTGCCGAAGACTACGTCGTCCCCATCGGAAAAGCCCGAGTGGCCCGCGAAGGCAAAGACCTCAGCATCATTACCTACGCCGCCATGGTCCACACCGCGATCGAAGCCGCCGACATTCTAAGCAAGGAAGGCATTGACCTCGAAATCCTCGACCTCCGCTCGCTCGTTCCGCTCGACCGCGAAGCCATCGCCGAAACCGTGAAGAAGACGAACAAAGTCATCGTCCTCCACGAGCACTCCCGCACCGGAGGCCTCGCCGGCGAAATCGCCGCCATCATCAACGAAGAAGCCTTCGACTCGCTCGACGGCCCCATCGTCCGCATCGCCGGCCTCGACTCGGCCATCCCCTTCTCCCCGCCGCAGGAGCAGCACTACTTGCCCCAAGTGGAAGACGTAGTCCGCGAATGCCGCAGATTGAAAGCTTATTGACCCCAACTCGCGGAGCGGCGGACGCCCTCGTCCGCCCACAGTGACCGTGGAAGAGAGGCCCTTCAGGGCGGCGTTGAGGCACAGAATTCTCGGGCTTTAGCCCTGCTTAGGCGCGACCCCAACTGGCGTCTCCCCCGCGCATCTGCCACAATAACCATCTCCGGAGGCCTCATGGGCAAATTCCTTCTCGGCGTCCTCGTCACCCTCGTCGTCCTCATCCTCGGAGGACTCGGCTTCGTCCTCCTCGGCTTTTTCCCCACGCCCGCCAACGTCGAGCCTCCACATCTTGAGCGCCGTCTGGCCATGAGCGCCGTCGACGCCTCCATGGAGCGCCACGCTCCCCGCGTCGTCAGCCCGCTCACCCCCACCGACCAAAACCTCGAAGACGGCATGAAGCTCTACACCATGAATTGCGCCGGCTGTCACGGCACCCTCGACCGCCAGCCCGTACAGTTCGGGAAGTCCTTCTATCCGCCCGCCCCCAACCTCATCTCCGATCCCCCAGACGACCCCGAGTGGCACATCTTCTACACCATCCGCACCGGCGTTCGTTACACCGGCATGCCGGCCTGGGAGAAAAACATGTCCGAGCAGGACATCTGGAAGATCACCATGTTCCTCTCCCACATCGAAAAGCTCCCTCCCGCAGTCCAGCAATTCTGGAACACCAACTTCAATGTTCCCGCCACCCCGCCCGAAGAAACGAAAGATGAAAAGAAAGACGACAAGAAAGGTGCAGTGAAAGAGGGAAAGGAAAAGCGCGACAATCACTAGAAGATCCGGTTTTGGGTGGCGCAGCGCTTTCAGCGCTGCGATAGAGATTTACTTTTCTGAAGCGGCTTCAGCCCCTGAGGTACTTAGATCGAGTTGTTCACCAAACTGCTTAGCTGCGGGGAACTTTGATCGTGCGAGGAGATCGCGTGCCCTCTCGTTTCGCCTCCGCCACCCGCTATAATACCCATTTGCCCCCGCCCCTCTCTCCAAACCGTGGGGCCGTGTAGGAAGGGAATCATGCCAACTGACATCGTCATGCCGCAGATGGGCGAATCCATCGTCGAAGGCACTATTACCAAGTGGCTCAAAAAGCCCGGCGACAAAGTCCAGCGCGACGAGCCTCTCTTCGAAATCTCCACCGACAAAGTGGACGCCGAAATCCCCGCTCCCGCCTCTGGCATCCTGCAGGAAATCAAAGTCACCGAAGGCACCACCGTCGGCGTGAACACGGTCGTCGGCACGATCACAGCCGATGGCGAAGCGGCGGTGACGAAGCCTGCCGCACCATCCAAGCCCGCGCCCGTCGCTGAAAAACCCGCTGAAAAGCCGGCCCCGAAGAAAGAAGAAGCCAAGGCCGTGCCAGCCCCCGCTCCAGCCGCTCACGAAGAAGACGAAGAAGCCCGTTCCTCCCCCCTCGTCCGCAAAATCGCCCGCGATCACGGCATCAGCCTCTCGCAAGTCCCCGGCACCGGACTCGGCGGCCGCATCACCAAGCAGGACATCATGCAGTTCATCGAGAGCCAGGGTTCTGCGGAACCGGCTCCCGCCACTCCATCTCCCGTTCAGTCCGCAGTCGCCGCTTCCAGCCCGCGGCCCGCAACTCCAGCCCCCTATCCCGGCGATCTCGTCCCCATGACCAACATGCGCAAGCTGATCGCTAAGCACATGATCGAATCCCGCCGCACCAGCGCTCATGTTCACTGCATGTACGAAGTGGACTTCACCCGCATCGTGAATCTTCGCGCCAGGCAGAAATCCGGATTCGAGCAGCGCCACGGCGTCCGCCTCACCTTCATGCCGTTCTTCGTGCGCGCCGCCATCATCGCCCTGCAGCAGTGGCCCATCATCAACGCCAACATCGAGGGCGAAAGCATCCGCTACCACCGCAACATCAACGTCGGCATCGCTGTCGCCCTCGATTGGGGCCTCATCGTCCCCGTCCTCAAGAACGCCGGAGACCTCAACTTCCTCGGCCTGCAGCGTGGCATCACCGACCTCGGCGAGCGCGCCCGCACCAAGAAGCTCAAACCCGAAGACGTCGAAGGTTCCACCTTCACCATCACCAATCCCGGCCAGTTCGGGGCCGTCTTCGGCCTGCCCATCATCAATCAGCCAAACTCCGCCATCATGGGCGTCGGAGGCATCACCAAAATGCCGCTCGTCGTCACCGACCACGAAGGCAACGACTCCATCGCCATCCGCAGCGTCGTTCACCTCACCCTTGGCTACGACCACCGCCTCATAGATGGCGCCGTCGCCGACCAGTTCATGGCCCAGGTCAAAAACAACCTCGAGACCTGGAACGAAGACGTCGGCTAGATTACCTTGTCATCCTGAGCGAAGTGAAGGACCTCTGTACTCCGCAGCCTCGGGCGTCATCCCGAGCGGAGCCGCTTTTCAGGCGGAGCGAGGGATCTCCCGCCATCGAAATCCCGCGCCTGCTGTCATCAAGGCTGATGGCTGACCGCTGGTGACTGTCCGCTCCCCTTCGCCCACGTCGAGGCGTTCAAACACTCCACCACCCCATCAATAATTCGAGAAATTCCATCGCGGAACTTCTCCGGATCCACAATCTCCCGCGCCGCCACCGCATCCACCGTGGCCAGCGCATTTTCCAGAAAAGTCATTGCCGCGTCCTTCTTTTCCTCGCCCGACTTGCTGCCCAGCAGATTCTCAATCGCATTCACCAACGCCGGAATAAACGAAATACCCTGCAACAACTGATTCAGGTAATTCATGACCTCTCCTTCATACTCTATTGCTCAGCCCCGCCTAAGCCTCACTCAGGCCAAAAAAGCCAAAAGCCGCGCCCTACTTCCACCAGTGCCCGTGCAACGCAATCGCGGCGCTGATCAGCACCGCAATTCCGGCATTGACCAGCCGTTCAATCACCGACCGCCGCATATCGTTCCGTTCCAGCGCCAGGATCCGATCCTCCGCTAGCTTCATTCTTCCCGGTTGTCCGTTCCCGGTGAGCATGTCAATTTTGGCCTCGAGCCGTCCCAGCTTTTCCAGCACTTCTCGCTGAAAATCCCCATCCAGCACCCGCAATGCCTGCACTTCTTTTTCTGTCAAAGTTCCCATATTTCTCTTCCTAAGAAATTGTTTGGAGCTGCGGACACCCTACCGCGCCGTCCCCTGTGCCCTCTGTGGTGAATCGCTTTCCCCAACGACCAACAACTCCCTACAGCGGATAATCCACATGCAGCGCCGCCGCATACCGCGAATACTTCGGCGGCGAAGAACCGTCATACAGCCGCAAAAAGTAATTCTGCGTTCGTGCCAGCCGCGGCAGACTGAATGTCTCGCTCGTAAATCGCCCCAGCAGGTTCCGATCGTTCGCCACGCCCCAGCCATAGTCGTGCGCGCGAACTTCCACCCCATACCCACTCGGCAGCGCCATTCCCACATCCACGCTCACCGTCGTCGCGCTGACCGCCGTAATCTGCGCCTCCGTCAAGTTCGCCAGGTAGTACGCTCCTACCTGCGCCGTGGTCAGCCGCAGCGGCACATCCCGCATCGGAATCACGGTCGCGACCCCCGCCTCCTCCAGCGCCAGCGGTTCGGCCAGATCGTTGGCAAACTCGATCGTGTACATCCCGCGGTCATTCGCCGGATCTGCCATGTCCACCGTCACCGTCCGCACGATCGCGTTGAATGCCGCATTGCGCGACGGCACATCTACCGCCACAACATCTCCCGGAAAAACGTCGCTGGCCCCGCCCGGCAGAAAGTCGCTCCACGTTTCATACGATCCCGACCACGCCGCTCCCACCCCATCGTCCAGAATCGCTAGCGCCGCATTCTCGCAATCTGCCTGTGTTCTCGCGCTCGGAGTCTTCACCGACTTCACAACCCCGCGCAAACCGTTGTCCGCCCCATTCTGCAGGCCCGCCACACTCGCACTGTTCACCACCTCCGCCACCGCCCGTCCCGCTCCCCGGTAGCTCGCCACGATCAGCGTATTCAGCGGCGGAACGTACTGCGGATGAAAATCCAGCGACGTCGCACTCGCAATCGTGCAAGCCGCTCCATCCGCCAGCGATCCCACCAACTCGGTCACATACCCTGCGTTCGGCAGCGCCGTCCGCACTTCCGCCAGCGAGATGTGCGCCGCGTATGTGTACGCGATGCTGCAATGCAGATTCGCCGCATTCACCAGTGCATACGTGCAAAACGCCGGCGCGTTGGCAATCACTCCGTCGTACAACACCGTGGCGGGCGCGACCATCGTCGCTGGGTTCGACGAATCAATATCCTGCAATTCCAGCACTACCCGCACATCCGCCGGCACCGCCGCTCCGCCCCACCCGCTCCCCGCCGGGTGCGCCGACGAATGAAATATCTCCTGCGACCGGTACACTTCCATCGAATACAAGTAAGTCGTCAGCACATACCGATGCCCGGCCGTCGTCGCCACCACCGGCCCCGTCGCCGCTCCCTGAATCAGCGCCTGGATGTTCGATCCAGCTGCCGCCGGCGTCACCTGAAACCCCGCAAGGCATCCCGCCACCGAAATCGCGCCCGCATACAACCCGCCAAGCACACCCTGCGAAGCTCCCGTGAAGCTCATATCTCCATGCTGCAACTCCAGCGCCCCGCCCAACTCGATCTGCTCGAGGAATGCAACCGCTGTCTGGCCGTCCGTGCCCGTTCCGCCATTCACCTGCAAGGTCTGCGCCGCCACCGAAACCGCCGACGCAGGATCGCTCACCGCCCACGTTGCCGTATCCAGCCCCGGCCCCGGATACTCCTCATCAACCAGCGCAGGCTTCAACTGCGCAAACGGTTTCTGCGAAAGGTAAAACTTCAGGCTCAGCCCATCGCCCACAAAATAGTCCCGGACGTAATCCTGCGGCTCATCCAGCCCAATCACCGTCACGTCGTTCACCAGCCTGTTCGGAGACGTCAGGGTCAGACTCATCGGCGAGAAATTCGCGTCCCTCTCCGAGATCTCGTGCGTCGCCGCTCCCACCGCCGCCAGGGCAAGCGCCCCATTCATCGCCCGGTAGCTCGCCCGCGCCGCCCGCGCAATCTCCGCCGCATGGAACGAAAACTTCTTCTCCGGATTCACCCGATACGCCGCGATCGTGTCCACATCCTCGACCGCGCTCGTGTCAAACCCGCCCGGCAGCAGATCCTGCGCTAGTTGCCGCACAGCCGAACCCGCGCTCCGATTCACAAACGGAGCCCGATTCGGCAGCGGCTTCTGATCCAGCAACGCCTCGTCGCTCTCCGCGACCAGGTCGTAGCGATAAACCGGACCCTGCTGGCCCCATCCCACGCACTCAAACTGCGGCGCCGCCGTCAAATATCCGGTGAATACCAGGCTCCCATTCGTCTTCACCAGCACGATGCGAGCCCCCATCGCCGGCACAACGAATCCAGAACCGTTCGACACCAGGCTGCACTTCAACTGCGATGGCAGATTGAGCTTCCGCTCCAACCGCGGCGCAACCATCCCATCCAGCGCCGCCGTATATTCCACCGCGCCCGCCCCCTGCAAATTGTCAATCGTCAGTTTCATAATGGAAGCATTGGTAACGACGTGCCTTCCTTAGTGTGACTTCGTGTCCTTTGTGGTGAAAGATGTTTCTGACGGCTGATGACTGATGACTCAATACACTCCCGCCACCCCCGCCGGAAAATACGACCGGTAGCACAACGCCGTCTGCCCATCATTCGGATCCGTGTACGGCAATGCCAGAAACGAAGCCCGCAGCGAAATCGCCGACAGACTCTTTTCGATCGCTCCCAGTTCCTCCCGCGCGAACTTCCCCGATGGTGACAATGTTCTCGCCGAGCCACCGCTGCCAGTTCCTCGGTCCTTTGTCATTCCGAGCGGAGCGAGGAACCTGCTGTTTGACGGCAACGCTCCACCCCCCGCCCCCGGATTCGGACTCAGACGCGGATAATAAAAACACACCCGCCCACCCGACTCCTCCTCTGCCACAAACAACGCCGACCATTCCTGAAAAAACGATCCGCCCTCGCGATCTACAAACGCCACCACCACCTGCGCTGAAGCCCCCGCCGGCGGTGCTCCTCCCAGCAGCGGCTGCGCCAGCAGTACCGAAGTAGCCGTAACTTCCACCACCCGCCCCACATTGAACGTCACTCGCCGTACATAGTTCGCGTCCTGGTTCACCGCCGCCGGACTCGTCACATACGCCGCCGCGATCCCAGATCCCACATATCCCGTCTGCTGCTGATAGTCCACATCCACCGCGATCAGGCATCCCGCGCTGAACACGCTTCCCACGCCCGCCCCAAACACCAACTCGCTCGCTGTCGATCCCGCCAGCACCGCCGCCGCTGGCGCGGGAGTTCCTCCCGAAGGCGACGCGGCCACGCTCCCTGCAGGCGCCAGCACGTTCATGTGCTCCGATCCGCCCGCCAGCGCCATCTGCAGCTTGCCCCACTGCCGGAAATCAAACCCCACCCGCGCCTCCAGCGGCCCGCGGAACTGTCCCGCCGGCATCGCCTTCGCTCCCCCCCGCACCACGCCGGTCGGCGTGTCATACCAGCGCTCGAAGTTTTCAATCCACCCCAAATCCACCCACGGCGCCGGCGGCGAATCCAGCGGAAACACGCCGGTCACTCCCGGATCGAAAATCGTCGGTGTCTCGCTCGTCCGGTTCACCGGCGCAAAGTACGCCCGCATCTGCCGTGTCACCGGAACCATCGCCGCCCGCAACGGAGAAGTGCTCATGACAACGTCACCTCCGAAAAGAAGAACACCGTCACCTGCGCCCGCCTCTCGACTCGCCCATCGTCGTGCCTCTGCCCCTGATCCTCCACGCTGCTCTTCCTGCTCTCGTCAAACACCGGCTGGCTCCAGAACACTTTCGTCCCCAGGTCCGCCGCCGGAGCCTGCGTGTAATCCATCTTTTCCGTATGCGGAGGCTGGCAGATCGCCAGCAACTCACCATCGAGTTGTCCCAGCACCCGCCCCCGGTCCACCATGCTCGCCGCCGTCCCAAACGTGTAATACGAGATCACGGACTCAACGCTCATCAGCGCCCCGTCTCCAGCGTGTCCCGCGACCACCGCCGCCGCTCCCCACTCGAGATAAAACGTATTCGGCTGCGGTTCGGCCGAACTGGGCGGGAGATTTTCCGTGACCACCACCGCCGGCACGGTCGCTCCGTTAATCGTCACCGTCCGCGCCGGATTCAGTCCCGCCAGCCGCGCCTGCAGAGCCAGAAAAAAACTGTCTTTCGCAAATTGCAGGACCTATGCACTTTGTGTTGTCATCTGAGCGAAGCATGCGAGCCAGAAGGCTCGCCTGCGTAGTCGAAGGATCTTGTGTTTCGCGCTGGGTGCCCCATTTCTCGCGCGCCCTTTGCGCCAGAAGTGGGGATTTTTACCATCGCAACCGCAAGGAACTCACTGGTTACTACCAACTGACCCCTGGCCACTCTCCAACTCCCCCAACCCCCGCATCCGCCGCACCTCATTCACCGTCAACACCCCGTTCTGCAGCAGGATCTGCTGAATCTGAGCCTCCTCCAGCGGATCGGTCGTATCCAGCTCCGCAAACACAAACTCCAGATCGTTCCATCCCAGCTTTTTCGCGATTGCATCCCGCGTCAGCGACTCCGCCAACAACCGCGCCGTCGGCACAATCGCCTGCCGGAATGCCAGGTCATTCATTTCCTCCGCGGTGGAGCGGTTTACGTCCCGCTCCACCCCCAGGTAAAACGGAGGAAGGTCGAAAGCGGAAGCGACGACTCGCAGCAGGAACTCCTGCCACTGCAGTCGCAAGTCTGCATCGGTGCCTCCACCGAACCTCAGCACTTCCGGTTTGCTCTCGACCGATAAGATGGGCACCTTCCCCGTGCCCTCAATCTCGTCCTGCCACCACCGGATCAGCCGCTCATGATGTTCCGGCGTCAGATCCTGCAGCCACAGCGCATACTGCACCACGCTGTTCGACGCCAGCCGCCCCGCGTACCGGTGCGCCCCCAGAAACGCGTTGATCGTCTCAAACGCCACCTCCAGCCGCCCCAACCCAAACGGCGTATGCGTTCGCGGATTCAGCCGGATATAAATGAGTTCGTCATCATCCAGCTTGATCTCAGCATTCGCCCCCGATTGATTGGTGACCTGCAAATACCGCTGCGAACTCGGCGACCCATCCCACTCCAGATTCATCCGGATCGAAGCTCCATCCACCGGCCACAAAACCAGCGGTAAGGCTCTTGAGTGAGTTGGGTGCCCCACCTCTCCCTGGTTTTGGGAGAAGTGGGGGTTTTTACCAGCCGGGTGCCCCATTTCTCGCCGCGTTCTTTGCGGCGAGAAAGCCTGCCCTGAGCTTGTCGAAGGGTGGGGATTTTCCGCCGACCCCACCAGCTCCGCCTCGCTCCACTCCGGATTCCGCTGCACCTCAATCGCCCCATACCCGCCGACAATGATGTCTTCCAAAACCTGCTCCGCCAGCGACCGGAACGAGTCATCCGGATTCGGCGCATCAAAGTTGTCGGTCAGAATCCGTACCCGCGCGGCCCCATTCGAGATCGTCTCGAGCGAATACCCCTGCCGCGGCTGCACCCTCCACCGCATCCCCGCGATCCGGTCCTTGATGCAGTTGATTGCCCGCCGCGCAATCGGAGTCTCCGAAAACCGCCGCAAGTTATATGGCGTCGGCTTCGGCATCGCCTCCGTCATCGGCCCATACGAATTAAAGATGGACGGCAGCGCCGAAGTCCGCCGCCGCTTCGCCAGCCGTTCATCCGAAAGAACGCCTCCCGCCGAAGCAAGAGACACTCCCGCCATCCGGCGCCATGCGCCGCGCAACCTCTCTGTAATGTTCATCATGATTTCTCTCGAACCCGAATTGTCATCCTCAGCGAAGCAGGCGAGCCCAAAGCTCGCCTGCGTGTCGAACTATCCTCGCTACCGGGTGCCCCACGTCTCGCACTTGAGACGTGGGGATTTTGATTTTCCCTGTGTCCCTCCGTGTCCTCCGTGGTTAAGTCCACATTCCCCCAACAAAAAAGCCCCGCCGCAGCGGAGCTTCTTCTTTACCCAAGCCCCTTGTCATCCTGAGCGAAGCGAAGGACCTATGCAGTTTGCCTGCGCCATCACGCCCCCAACTCCCGCCTCGCCACCCCCGCAATCCCCGCCATCTCCCCCACGCTCGAAACCCTGATCTTACTCTCCGCCATCATCTCCATCGCAAACCCGACTTCACTCCGGCTCCGATCCAACTCCGCCTCCACCACCGCCGTCAGCATCGGCGCTGCCGCCGTCACCCGCGCCATCTCCGGCACAATCTTCGGATACCTCGCTGCCAGCATCACCGCCGCATCCACGCTCGCCTTGAGCGACACCGCCTGAAACAACTTGATCTCCCCGCCCACCCGGTACCCAAAATCAAACTCAAACGGATCCCCCGGCTTCGTGTAAGGCTCCACCGGCACCGCGCTCAACAGCTCGAGCACGCCCGCTTTCTCGAACTCCCCGCGCATCGTCTCCAGAATCTTCTGCCGCCCCGCCGGCTCCCGCACCCGCCGCAGCTTCGGACTCTCCAGAAAAAGTCTGGCAACATCCTCAACTTCGGTAACTGCAGCCCTTTCCGTCAACGCTGGCATGACTGCCGAAACTTGAATCACGCCAGAGAACGAATCCTCCATCCTCCGCAGCAGCGTCGCCTGATCCCGTACCTGTCCAATCTCTCGCCGCAACTCCCGCTCCACCGCCGCCAGCACCTGTAGGTCCGCCTGCGGATCGAGGCACAACACCCGGCTCCAATCCTTCGTCAGCCGCACATCCACCAGCTCTACCCCCCGCGTCCCGTCCTGCAGGGCCAGCAGCCCAAAATTCACAAACTCCCCCTTCACCGCGTCCGGCACATACCGCAGCAGGAAGAATTCGAGTTTCCTTTTCTCAGCCATCAAGAATTCAACGAAATGTCATCCTGAGCGAAGCGAAGGACCTGTGCACCTAACTGTCCCCATGATCTCCGCTGGCTTTTGACTCCAGGTGCTCCACGTCTCGCGTTTGAGACGTGGGGAAGTCGCCTGTCCCTATGCTCCTCGGAGTTCATGCCTGTTCTTTCCACCCCGGAAACGGCCTTCTTACCGATACCCGAAATCTCTCAATCAACTCCCGCACCATGCCGCGTCTCTCAATCAAGGCCCGCGCCAGCTTCTCCAATTCGTCCGACTCGCTCTCGTACCACTCCGGAGGAATCCCGTCCAACACGCTCCACACCACGTCCTCTTCCATCTTCTCCACCCGCGAAAGCCAAGGCTCAAACGACTCCCACCCCGTCACCCGCTCGTACACTTCATTCCGCGCATACACCCCGCGCAGCGGATAATCCGGAAACGTCCACTCCCCGGCATTAAAACAATATCCCTGATCAATGAACGCCGCCGTATATTTCCTCTCCCGCAACTTCCTCCAGAACGCCGCCTGCCGCCCATTCGCGTTCCCGGTCCACTTATCCAAAACCAGCATCCCGGCGAACGACTCCAAATTCCTCACCAGCCCCAGCATCTCCATCGGCAGATAGTCAAACACCTGCCCTTCCAGCGGATTCACCACATACCTCGACCCGAACTGCAGTCCCGCCTGGCACCGGATCGTATTGTGCGCCAGTTGAATGCTCAGCTCCGGCGTATTCTCCACCAGCCACTCGTCAACCGTCACCACCTCGGTCACCGGCACCGGCAGCCCCGCCCGCTCCGCCAGCCGCGTCGCCAGCATCTCATTCGCCAGCACCCGCAGATGCTGCGGATTATTCCGGAACTTCACCACGTAGAAGTGCCCATCGTCGCAGCGCATCAAGTGTCCCTGCGCTCCGCCCCGCATCCGCCTAACGTGTTGAACCGCTTCCACCACAATCAATCAACGACGAGGGTGGGGAAGTTGACCCTCCCTATGTCCTTACCACAAAGCCGCAAATCATACTCCAACCCATGTCCCCGACGATGTGACGAATGACCATTTCCACAGGTGGGTAACGGGTGCCCCATTTCTCGCGCGTCCTGTGCGCGAGAAGTGGGGATTTTGACTTCCCCCTCCATGGTAAAAGGCTCTCCCAACGACCAACGACCGACGACCAACAACCGACGACCAACGACCCTCACCCCACCTTCAAACTCCCCACCCCCACCCCCCGCCGTCCGCGCCCCGCATCTTCTTTCCGGACCGCCAGTGCGATCGCCATCGCCATCACGCAATCGTCATGCGCCCCCTCGGCTGCTTCCGTCCGCCCGTCCCCATGCCGCACAAACGTCTTCATCTCCTCTAGCAACCTCGGACTATGAAACAACTCCGGCTTCTCCATCAGCACCGCCGCCAGGTTCTCGATCATCGCCGGCCTCGTCACCACCGACGTCAGCCATCCCTCCTGCCCGTCCTGCTCATAGAGGTTGTCATAACGCAGATCTTTCAAATGCGCCAGCACGCCATATCCTTGGTTATTCCGTTCGACAGCCACCAGGGCGTTGCCATAGGTCCGCCCCAGATTTGCCACCCGCCGCGCCAGCTCAAACGGAGGAAAATGTCCCTGCAACTCCGCGCATTGCAGCCCTTTCGACCGCTCGATCACCTGCGCGCACGCATAATCCCCCTCAGTCCCGCCGCATCCACTCCAATGATGTACTGCCACCCTCCGCCCCGATTAGGCGGCAACCAGGTCATCAGCCGCCCATTCTCCTGCGACTCATGCGCCGCATCGGCGTGCGCCGCCGCCTGCTCAATCGCCGCCAGGTCAAACACGCACTCCCCAGACGCCAGAAAGCACGACGCCGGATCCTCCGCGTACTCCTGCCCCGCCAGCCCGCGCAGCGTCTTCCACTGTTTCCGCCGCCACGCGATCTGCTTCAGCGTCAGCCCGTGCTTCGCCATCAACTCTTCTTCTTCCGGAGTCAGTGGTCCTAACCGGCTCCTCCTTGCCCCATCCTCGCCATAGCTCGCGTCATACCACCATGGAAAGAAGTGCCGCGTGTATCCCGTCTCCTCCGCCTTCTGCCACTCCTCGTAAAAAACTCCCGCCGCCCCGTTCGCCGTGGACTCCAGCACAATCTCTCCCCCCGGAACCACCGCCGCCCGCAGCGAAGCCAGCGTCTCCCGCCCGCCACGCGGCCACCTCGACACCTCCGAGCAATGCAGATTGTGGATGGTCATGCCGCGCCCCGCGTTGTCATCCGCCGTCTCCACCCGGTATTCGCTGTCCAACGCCGGAAACACCAGCTGCCGCACGTTCGATCGTGACGTCTTCAGTGCCCCGCGCTTGATCCTCGCCGGCAGCCGATCCCAGAACCGGCGCACGATCGTAAAGATCGCCTCCGCCGAATCTTCCGTATGCGCCACCTGCACCGTCAGCGTTCCCGGATGCGTGATCGTCTGCACAAAAAAGCGCGCCGCCACATACGTCGTCACCCCCAGCTGCCGCGCTTTCAGCACAATATTCCTCGTCGAGCACCTCTGCGAATATTCCTGCTGCGTCCGGTTCAACTCGATCAGCCCGATCCCCTCGCCCTTCCGCCGGATCCGCAACATGTGCGCGATCATCTGGTCCCGCACCGTCATCCCGTTCACCTGGTCGTCCAGCATCTTCCCGAGTTGTTCCAGCAACACCAAATCTCCAGTCATCCGTCCTGCCCCAAGCCTTGATGTGGGGACAGCCGCGCTCGGCTGTCCGGTCGGGCGCAGCCCGACTTTTGCTCCGATCCCTGCGCTGGGTGCCCCATCCTAGCCGCGTTCTTTGCGGCTAGGGTGGGGGTTTTGACTTTTCCACCCAAAGTCCCCATCTGTTGCCCAAATCGGAAGAGAGCCAACTACTTCAGCACCCCCGCCGTCACCACCCGTGCCACTTTCCCATGCCCATGAATCTCCAACCCAACCGTCACTCGATCCAGCTCCGCATTCCCCGTCTTCGCCGTCATCGTCGCGTTGTACGAAGCCATAAACTCCTTCGCACTCAGCGGAGCTCTGGGTGCTCCATTTCTCGCGCTCTTTGCGAGAAGTGGGGCCGCTGACCCATGCACCAACGGCACCACCGCCGCCAGCGACTACACCTCCGCCAGCACAATTCCCACCACCGCCGTAATCTTCGTCTGCGTCGCTGCATCTTTTATATGCAGTCCCGCCAGCAGTCCCTGCAGGTTCCCCTGCACCGCCTCGATCGCCGACTGAATCTGATTCAGAATCCCCGGCTTCGCCGCCGCGTCCGCCTTCTGATACGCCGTAATCAGCGCTTGGATCAGCTGCAAGTCAGCCCCCGCCTGCGACCCAGCGTTCTCAATCGTCTGCATATCCCCGGCCGAAACCGTCTTCCCCTGCAGCGCCGCCACCAGCGTCACAAGGTTTGCCGCCGCCGGAATCAGCGCCGCCACAATCTGCTCCGCCTGCCCAATCCACTCCGTCGAACATCCCGCCAGCGCCATCGTCAAACACAACACAACCGCCGCAACCGCCCGCCCAGCCATACTCCGCATCATGACTCGTTCTCCTCCTCCAGAAATTCCGCCCAACAAAAAAGGCCCGGCATTAGCCGTGCCTGAGTACCTTTGGGTGCCGCACCCTTGTCTCCGCTTGCGGGCAGAGCCTGCCCTGAGCGAAGTCGAAGGGGGCACTTTGACTTTCCCTTCCTCTTGTTCCCCGGTGCCCTCTGTGGTCAAAAGGGTTTTGCTAACGACCAACGACTAAGCCACGTCCCCCTCACTGCAACCTCACCACAAACACATCCCCCCGGCAGTTGCCTTGCCCCACGTCCTGCCACGTAATCCCGCCGTCCGTAATTTGACTTCCCGTCGCGGCGCCCGCCCAGTTCGGCGCACTCGTCCCGCTCGGCCCGCTCACGCTCACCGCCTGGAATACGTCATAGATCGCCCCGCCCCCGTTCGTCCCCTGAATGGGATGAATCACCGCTCCCCGCCCATACCCATACGACGCCTGCCAGGGCAATCCGCCCAGGCACGTCACGTTCGGATTGCTCACCGGCAGCGCAGGCGCCGCTCCCGTCGTTGATCCCAACGTCGCGTTCCAGTCGGAACTGAAGGCCACGAATCGCCCATCCTGACTGAGTTGCGAAATCTGGAACTGCGTCTCGAAACTATTGTTGGTCCCCGTGTCAAACGTGTGCGTGAATCGCCACTGTTTCTGGCTGGCCGGAGGGCTCGAGGTAGTAGCCCACGTCGGGGCCGTACTCTCACAGACAATCTCGCCTTGCCACGCGTTGAACGGTACCGGGCTGAGCGTGGCGTAGTTGTACATCGCCCCGCAGACCGGGTAAGTATCGCTGCCGCCCGGGTTATATGCGGCGCTGAAATGGTCATCTACAACCGCCGCTAGGTTGCAAGCCGGGGGATTGTAGACTCCCGCCGTCTCAGTCGTCGAACATGGGCTGACTTGCCACGAAATCAGCGGCGGCGCTGTCACGTTCGAGCCTGGATAAATCACGTTCCACACCCCGGACTGATACCCATACATGCCGTTGTTGAGGTCAATGAACGAGTGATCCATGGCCGCCGCATGATTGAACTCCTGCACCGTCAACTGCACTTGCGTGCTGGCATTGAATGGCGTCTGCGTCGGCAACCAGATGAAACTGCTGGACGGACACGTGCTCTTCGCCTGGTTATAAGCCATCACGACATATTGCCCATTCTGTGTCATCAGGATGTTGTGCGCTGCGAAGTAGCAGTTGTTCAGCGCGTTCGCGTGCCCCAGCGTCACGAACGAACGGGTCCCGCCCGCGCAGTTGTAGCCCGTCCCGCCCGTGCACACCACATCCGACAGAATCCCGGTCGCGGAATTAAGCAGGTGGTAGATGTTGGTGCTCGCGTCGTACACCATGAACCAGATGCCCGTGTCCTGATCGCCATAGTCCACGTCATATGCCCCCGCCAGGCCATAGAATGTGGTGCTCATGGCTAATGCGAACTTCGTGCCCCTCCGGTCCACGCTCCGGGCTGCCGCCCAGCCTGCATTCGAGTTAGAACTGACATTAGTCCAGGTGCAGGTGTTGTCGTTGACGACGGTGAACTGATCCGGATGTCCCTTGCTCGGCACAAAGTTCGGCCTGCTCGATCCGCTGGTGCAGGTGCCCGTCGTCGGCGAAGTTAACTGGAAAATGAACTGCGCCTTTCCCGCCAAAGGGCGCCAGATTGCTGTTCCGTCCGCGATCGGATCCTCACCCGTGCAGCTTCCGGTATCCCATAACGGCGGTGTGCTGCCCGTCGTTCCCGTGGTGCCCAGTTTGAAGGCGCAGTTGCCCGGATTGTTGACGCTCGGTACAATCAGGTCCCCAAGCGCGAAGCTGCCGCTCGATGCCGACCAGTCGTAGTACTCGCTCGGACTCAGCGTGTGATAGATGTAGTTCCCATACGAATAGCTCTGACCGGCCTCCCACTCCCCTACTCCGCCATTGCCGTTGGTCGGAATGCCGTACTGGAAATCGGCTACCGGGCCCATGTAGTAGAAGTCTCCCGTCGCGGTATTGAACACATACTTGCTGTACTGGGTGCTGGTCGCTCCGTCCCGCGTGTACCCCGCGTTGTACCAGACCGTGGGATCCGCTAACGACCACTGGCCACCACCGAACAACTGCGTAGCCGTCGCGCTGCCGGGATTCGTCAGGTCGTGGTTCTGCGTGACTGAATTGCCATTGGCGTCGCCGCAGGCCATCGTGGTCGGGTTGAACAAAATCATCTGCGAATTGGAACTCCCGTTGATGTGCATCATGGTGGAGTCCGTGTTGAAGTTGATGGCGTTCCCGGCCCCGCCCGTTCCGGCAGAATAGCTCATGCCATAGTTCGGGCCCCCTGGCTGCGTGTTCACGTCCGTGCAGCGCATGATCGGAGACAGATTGCCCGCCGGCTCGCCGTGCCCCGTGTACGAGGTGTCATACACCGCCGTGCCCGTTTTCGTGTATACGCCCACCTTCGGCACCGTACTCGGCCACTGCACAATATCCTGCCCCGCATACCCGCAATAATTCGGCGGGCCGCATGCACTCCTCTGCGTACCGGCCTGCAGCGGATGCGGGTACGTATACGGCGTGTAGTAAGTGCTCCAGACATTGCCGGTCTCGCACTGGTAGAGCGTGTTTGTATCGGTGCCCCAATAGGCGACCCCCGGTGTGCACGTAGATGCCTTCGAGGATGCCGCACCGATACATACCCCCGTGGTTTGCCTGCCCGAGCAGCCTGCGCTTTGCGAGTCGTAATAGTCGCGGTTCGCCTGTATGTCGGCCAGCGTATAGTCTGGGCTCCCTCCACCAATGGTGTAGACGGTCGTGAGATTCTGATCTGACGTGCCTGTACATCCCAATGCCGTCTTGCAGTTGTCCCACTCGTAGAGCGGAGAGCTCGACAAGCCAAGCGTCCCGCTGCTGCTGCTGCCCCTGCCGACCTGTTCAAAACAGGGCCAGCCGTTCGTCACGTTTCCGTCCTTCGAGTTGCCTCCGCCACAGAAAGGCTGCGCTCCTGCAACCGGACATTCCGACATCGCCACACAGCCGGCCGAGGAGCGGTAGTTGGTGAGAAGGATGTTCCCTTGATAGCTATTTTTCAGAATGTTGGAGTAGACGAGTCCCGTACCGCCACGGTACAGAATCGCCGCCTGCGACTGGTTGATGGCGTCAATCGTGTTCTGATACGCCGTGATCTCCAGGCAGCTGTGGGGCAGCGAATCGAAGCCATGCCCGAAAATGTTGTTTCCGCTCACCGTGTTGTGGCGGAATACATACCGCCCTCCACGGTCACAGTCCATCATGTCCATGCTGTAGTAGTTGTTGAAGGTGAAGGTATTGTCCTCGAAATACGCTTCGCTCCCATTGTCGAAGTACATCGCCTGCTGCCACATGGTCTGCCCGGCGCAGTTATCCGAACTGCCCGCGCAACCCGCGTTCGTCCCGTCAGTCGGTACTGCCTCCGCCGAGATCAGTCCGCCCGCGTCAAGGATCGTGTTGTGGTCCCACAGGCAACCGGGCGCAGTACATGGTTCGTTGATCCACATGTACCGGTGCCACGCCGCCGAAGAATCGAAGATATTGTGGTCAATGCGGTAGGAAATCCCCGTCCCGCCAGACACGTGAATCACACCCGCCCCGCCAACCGAGGACTCGACGAAATTGATGCCTGTGATCCGAAAGGACTTTCCGCTACAGCCGCGTAACCCGATATCTCCCCCGCTGACCGTCACCGTGGTCGTACTCGAACCGGCGCCTCCGAGAGTCCACGAACTGCACGCTGCCGAAACACTCGAACTCAGCGTGCAGCTTCCTGTCCCAATGCTCACGGTATCGCCATCCGCCGAGGCACTCAGAGCCGTCTGCAAAGCGCTGGTAATATCTCCGGAACAGGTCACATTCCGGGTGGTCCCGCCAGTTTGCGCCCTTCCCATCGTCGAGTGCGTCCCTCCGGCGCTTCCCGATCCGTACGTCGCCCCCGGAATATACGCATGCGCCCCGATCTCCCACCCGCGCCCATAGCTGTTCTGGTTCACCCCGTTGATATCAATCGCGTACGCCGCTCCCAGATTTTGCCCCGCATCCACCACCGGAGAACTCGCCGTCGGCCGGAAATCCAGCGCCCCGCTCTGCGTAGATGCGCTCGCAGCCGCAAACTTGTAATAAAAATTCCCATCCGGCCCGATCTCCACCGCCCCCGTCAGCAGCCAGTTCACCAGCGCCGTATTCGCCTGGATCACCGCCCCGCTCGCTTTCAAATCCGCAATCAGATTCGTAATTTCCGTCGCGCTCAGCTCCCCCGTCTGCGTCTCGCCGATAAAGTGCCAGAAAATCCCCCACGGCACTCCCCACACCATCTGTTTCCACACCAGCGCCTGCACTTTCTGATTCAGCGCCGCCGGCGTCAGCCCCATCCACAGCGGATTCACTCCAAAGCTCGTGATGTTCTGCACGTCGAATCCGCTGGCATACGTGTCCTTCACGCCCAGGTCTTCCTTCAGCGCCCCGCGCGCCCCGAGATAACTCACTCCGGCCGCGATTCCCTGCATCGTCGGCGTCTCATACCCTCCCGGATACACATACACCGGCGTCGCCGGAAGTCCCGTCAGGTTCGCCGTCATCCACTGCCGCGACAGCGCGATCTCGTCCGTCGTCAGCCGCGTCACATCCAGTTGCATCGCATACACCGCGCTCTTCACGTCCTGCCCGCTCACATCCGCTAGATCCTGCGCCAGCAGGGCCGCATTCGTGTACGCCGAACATCCCGTCCCATACGGCCCCTGGCATTTTGGATTGAACGTCGCCGTAAACTTCCCCGTCGCCGCCAGCAGCGACTGCAGCCCCTGCATCGTTCTGCACGGCGACTGCGTCTGCGTCTGGTCCAGGTTGCAGCTCACGCTGTCGTTCGCCCCAGTCACGGAAATCGTCAGCACCTTATTACTCACGCTCAACGTCGCCGCCGTCCCCGCCCCCGTGTACTGAATGTCGAGCGCATCCGTATTCGTGTAATACGTATGCGACAGCGAATGCGAAGTAACATCCCGCCCCGCATTGATCCATCCCTGAATTTCCGAAATCACGGTCGGGGTCATCGTCGAGCTGTATCCCACCGTGATCGCCGCCCCCACCGGCACGCCCGCCGCGTCCGCAATCGGAAGCACCGTGTTCGCGTAGTATCCATCCGCGTTCGGGGTCATCCCAATGTCATCCACCGTCAGCGTCACCCGCGCCGGATATCTCTGCCACGCCTGCACCGCCGGAGCCGTATCTACCGGAACATTCCCCCCGCCATCCGTCGGCCCCGTGCCCGTCACGTATGGCGGCCCCAACACGTCCGTGGACCCCGCCACCGCCAGGCTCGAAGCATAAAAATGACAGTGCGAATACGTCACCGCTCCAGTGTTATCCGCCAGCGCCGCGTCCCGGTTCCCATAAGCCTTGTCATTCACCAACGTGATCGCCGTCGCCGCCCCATCAAAGCGAAACGCGTCGTAATTGAGATGCCCCTCTGAGTTGTAGATCTTGATGTCCCCCGGCCCCGGCGCGCTCTCATTCACATAGAATCCCAGCGGCTGCGTCCCCTGCGGAATCATCGAGTCCGCTTCCATATTGGCGAACACCAGATGATCGCTCGCCCCCTGCACATACACCCCGTACTCATCGAACCAGTTGATCAGAAAATGCTGGAACGCCAGCCACGACTTCCCATTTACGTTGATCACCGGCACATTCGACAGCGCCATCGGTACAATCGGCCCCTGGTAGGAGTTCGCAGGATTTCCCGCCGAGTACACATACAAGTACCCGCTCACCAGGTAGTAGTCCCACTGCGCCGTCAGATTCACCACCGACGGTGACACCTTCTGCCCCCACACCGACCCGAACAAACAAAAATTCACCGAGTTGAATGTCGGCGGCAGCGGCGCCCTCCAGGCATTCCCCACCACGTTCGTCCACGCCGAAGCCGGCACCGCGTAATATCCCGTCAGGTTCGGTGCCGCTCCCACGCCATAGGCGTCAAACGTAATCGGATTTCCCGCACTACCCGAAGAAAGCGGCGTCAGACTTTCATTCCAAATGTCCCCCCGCTTGAACAGCACCGAATCCCCCGGCTGAAACGTCTGCCCATTCACCTTCCCGACCGTCTGCCACGCTGTCCCCGCCGAAGTCCCGCTGTTCGAGTCGCTCCCCGTGCTTTGGCTCACGTAGTAAGTCGTTCCCCAAGCCAGGCTCCCAACCCCCAGCACCAGAATGATGAGAATCGTTATGATGAAGCTCGGTATGCTGAAGATCGTCCGCATTTCCTCTGTGCCCTCTGTGTCCTCTGTGGTTAAAGTCTGGCCAGTGACGGTCATCCTGAGCGCAGCCGGGTGCCCCATTTCTCGCGCGTTCTTTGCGCGAGAAGTGGGGACTTCCCCTCCGGTCACCTCTGTCATCCTGAGCGGCGTTCCGTGCCGCGAAGGACCGATGCAACCTGCCGGCGCCAGATCAACTGCTTTGTGTCATCCCCAGCCGAGCAGAGCAATTCGCATCTTGCATCACCACCCGGAGTCGGACGGTTCACTGAACCACCACGCTTGCCAGAGTCGCAGCCGACCAACTGTCGGCTGGCGGCGTGATGTTTGCCGGCAACGTTCCCCCAGTCGTAACGCTGAAAGAATTGTTGGCGTTGTAAGTCAGCCCGCCTCCGCTCGGGCCGCCCGCAATAGTCGCGCACGAAGCCGAGCAACTGGTAGTCAGCAGCAGATAGTATCGGCCTCCCGGAAGAGTTGCCCCCGCCGCCCAGTTGACCGTCTTCCATCCAGTGGAGGGCGCGAAGGTTGTTCCGGCGGTTGGTCCAATGTGGACAACCAGCGTCCCTGAACTGTTGTAAAGCCCGACATCATAGGTGTTCCCTGTGTTGTCCGGAACCACCACGTCATACGTAAGCTTCGTAGTGGCAAGGTTGCACGGCAGATTCATGCCCATCAGGAACGCCTTATTGCTGGCCGTCGGAAAGGCTACCGGTGTGCCTGTCTGCGCCGTGGACTGCGTGTACCACATGGTGCAGCCGAAATTCTGCACATACTGCGTGGTGGCCAGCTTCGCCGAGTTATCCCCAGGGCTCTGGGTGGTCGCCGTCATTCCGTTGGCCAGCGCGCCCGCCGCCAGATCAGCCGGAGCAACCGTCACATTGCCGCTCAGCGCATGCCCGTTCACCGTGGTGCTGGTCGAGACCTTGTTCCCGAGATCGCTGCTCAGGTTCGTCACCTGCGATTCCGCGATGTTCAGCGAAAGTCCGCCCGCCGTCCCCGTCGTATTCGCCGCATTATTCGGAATGTCGCCGCTCACCAGCGCCGGAAGCTGCCCGTGCGGCAACGTCCCCGTCGTCAGATCGGAGGCGCTCACCGTCACATTGCCGGTCAGCCCGTGTCCGTTCACTGTCGTCGTATTCGGCGTGCAGCCGGTCACCTGCCCGCACGTGTAATCTCCGCTCGCCGCCGTCACCGCACCCGCACGCCCGAACACACTGGTCACTGCGCCCGCGCTCGAACTCACGCTCCCCGGCATGTCAAAGAACATCTGCGCAATCGTCCCGCCCACGGTCGCCTGCATCACCCGCCCCACAATCTGCGTCCCGCTGGGCGGCGTGGATCCCGCATCGTGGCACAAAAAGTAAAACCCCCCGCTCGGTGCGCTCGACTGCACCACGTAATCCCCCACCACCGTCGCCGTCGCGTCAAAACTGCAATACGCCGATCCCGTCCGCGCCAGCGTCACCGTCCCGCTTGTCCCCGCGTTCGCGATCACCACGCCAATGATCCCCGGTATCGCCGCGCTCGCTGGCTTCATGGCACAGCCATTCGCCGTCAGCACCGCCAGGCCGTTGAGTACCGTTCCATTCGTCGTGTCGTTGCACAGTTCGTAGCTGGCATTGGCGAACTTCCCCAGCTCGAATCCGCTGTTGCTCGACGGATTCCCTCCCGCATACACGGTCGCCGGTCGCAACCCAATCCCCGCCGCTCCACTGAACGACCCGATGTTGTACGCTATGTCCTGCCACGGCTTTAGATTGTAGGTCCCGTCAATCACCCACCTCTTCCCGCTCCCGATCCAGAATCCCAGCCCAGGCGCGCTTCCCGTACTTTCGCTGCGCACCACCGCATAGTTGTCCGTCGGATCGAACCCGAGGGACGTCCGCTGCCAGCTCGAGCTGTTCGTGTAACTCGAATACACATGCAGATTCTGCGCAGTCGTCCCTGAAGCCGGGTTGTACTCTCCCAGATTGTTCGCATCCTCCTGCACCAGGTTCGAAAAATACGAACTCGTCGCCGCCGTCGCCACCTGCTGCGGGATCCCCCCGTTCGCCGAAACGTAAAAATTCCCGTCATTCGATATGCCCAGCGCCGAAGTCCCCGGAGAAGCCGCCGCCATCGCCATGCCCGGCACCGGAGAACTCACCACCCATGGTCCCGCCACATTCAACTGCCCGTTCACCGTCACATTCCCGTTGAACGTTCCCGTCGCCGCCGTGATCCCGCCACTCCCCGCGTAATTCAACATCGTCCCGTTGTCCGTCAGCGCCGAATCTCCGCTCACCGTCGTGCCGTTTCCCGAATACATCGCCACCTGCGCCGCCTGCCCGCTGCTAACCGTCCCCGATCCTCCTCCGCCGCTCCCGCAATCCGCTCCCGTCCCAGACACCACGCCCGTCGCGTTCACATGCAGACACTGCGATCCCGTTCCCGTCACCGGCAGCGTCACCGTCCCTCCATTCACTGACAAGTTCCCATTCACCGTCACCGGAACATTGAACGTCTTTCCCGCCGCCGTCAGCCTCTCCTGATAATTCGTTCCGCTCGGCAGCGCGTTGATATACGACGAAATAGACGTCGCCGCCCTCTGCGCCAGTCCGCCCGTCTGATCCAGCCCGATCGCCATGTCGCCCGCATCGTTCGACGGACGCTCTCCCACCGCCGCCAGCGTCTTCCCCAGATTCGAGTCCTGCAGCGTGATCAGGTCATTCGGCGCCAGGATCGGACTCGCCAGATTCAGCCTCCCCTTGCTGTTCACCGCCGGCCCGTTGTTCGCCGCATCCACTTCCTGCAGCACCGTCGCGATCGATCCCGTCCCTCCGCTGGTTTCGCTCGCCAGGCAACTCACCCAGATCGGGCTCCGCTGCTGGTTCACTCCGCTCTGCGTGCACTGCTCCGCCACAATCGCGATCCCGGTCGTTCCCTGGTTTGCCACCGCCGACGGCGCTGCTCCCGCCTGCTCCATCAGCACCGTCGTCCCGTTGATCACCAGGCTCACCGGCCAGAACCAGAACACCGGCGTGAACCGTTGCGCCGCAACTGTATACCCGCTGGGCGCTGCCTGCGTGTCCGTGAAGGTGCACATTCCGTTCGTCCCGCATGCCCCCGAAATGTTCGTCGCCACCGCATACATCCCCGATCCCCACGGCGGCGCCGCCGTAACTCCCGTCGTCACCAGCACGTCCCACGTCACCGTCCCCAGGCTCAACCCGGTGCTGCTCAGCAATTCCGGCGAAGGCCACTTCAGCGCAATGCTCGTGCTTCCGCTCGCCGGCTCCGCCCATCCGATGAACAACACCGGCCCGTATCCCAGCGTCGAACTTCGCGGCACCACGAAGTAACTCCGCTCCGCCGCCGATCCTCCCCCCGTCGCAAACCCCGGGGAATATCCACTCACCGGAAATGATCCCAGGATCTTCGATCCCGTCCCTCCCTGCAGCACGAATCCCGCTTGCGCCGCATAGCCATACAACGGATTGACCGATCCTCCCGTGGACTCTTCATACACGTTCTGCAAAGTTGCCGGCTGGTATCCGCCGAAGTACCGCACTCCATACGTCGGAAATCCCTGGCACACCGAATCCGTCATCACGAATCCGTTCCCGCCGCCCGTCGCGCAGTTCACCCCGCTGAATTCCGAATCGTGCACATAGGTGATCCCCGCGTTCCCCTGGTCCGTCCGCTGATACAGAAACGCTCCCATCGGAAAATTTGCCGTCGCCCGGAACACCGGCGTCGTCCGGTTCGCCGCTCGCTCCACGATGAACTGCTGGTCGTTATCATTCACGATTCCGTAGCTGAAATATCCCGTCCCTCCAGGATTGATCTGAAACACGTTGATGTCCTGCGCCACCACGTGATCGGAGTTGTTCTCCAGAAACGTATTCAGCAGCCCGCAGAACCCGAACGTCGCCGCTCCCGCGCTGAACGTCGCGCTCCCAAAATTCACCGTGAAGCTCGTCGCGCCCGGCACGCTCACCACCTGCGCCACCCAGTGCTGTCCCGAAGTCTGCGAGTAATATTCGCAATCCACCGTATCGCCCGCGATAAACGGATGATTCCCCGCCGTCGTCACCGTATACGTCCCGTTCGTCGCCGCCACGCTCGCCACCTGCACTCCGTCCACGTTCACCGTGGACGAGCCCGACAGGTTATACAGCTTGTGATGATGCCCCGCCGGATATGCCAGCGTCGTCCCGACATACAGGCACCGGTCCCGCGTCGAGCACACAATCTGCGCCCCGGCTCCGTCCAGCATTCCGCCCCGCCCCCGCAGATACACCGTGGCGTAAACGTTGTACTGCTGATTCGCCGCCAGCTTCACGTAAGGCCACGCTGCTTCCACCGAATCACCCGGCCACGCGTCGTTCCACGCTTCCTGGATTCCCGAACTCGCCGACCCCACGCTATATCCCGCGGCATGCGCATTCGCCGTTGTCACGTTAATCGTCCCGCTCGCCGCGCCCGCCGGGCAGTTCCCGCCCGTCACCGCCACCGCCTCCGGCGTTCCCGTGCCCGAGATGTAGACCTTGTACGTGTAGTAATTCGCGCTCGCCGTCGTATCCAGCCCCAGCGGGCAAGGCGCCAGATGGATCGTCTTCGCGCCCGGCGTACTCAGGTTGTCCGCCGGTGTCTGCGCCCAGTTCCAGCTCGAAGTCACATATCGGATGTTCGCCAGATTGTTCGTCGAGAACTGCGTCCCTCCCGGCTGCGCAATGTTCTGGCTCGCCGTCGGCGTCGTCGAAATATTTCCCGCCCCGCTTCCCCCGCCGCACGCTCCCCAAGTCCCGTTTCCCAACAGACAACTTCCCGCCGTCGCCTGCCCCGTTCCCAGTTCGCTCGCCGGGACCAGCCCTGTAATCAGGTCCGCCTTCGCCGCCAGTCCCGTATCCACATACTGCTTCGTGGCCGCCTGCATCGGCGCCGCCGGAGCCCCTGGCAGCGTGATCGGCCCGGTCATCGTCCCGCCCGCCGTCGGCAGATAATTTCCCGCTCCCACCGTCGAAACCGATTGATCCACGTAAGCCTTATTCGCGACCTGCCCCGCGCTCGACGGCGCCGGCACGCTCGGCGCCGTCGAAAAAGTCTTCGTCCCCGTGATCGTCTCCGTCCCCGAAAGATGCACCACCCCGGCCAGCGCCGAATTCACATACTGCAACGACACCGGCTGCCCCGCCACACCCGCCCCCGGCGTCGTCCTCACCGCCGCCAGGTTCGCTGGCGACGTCGCCGGCACTACCCAGTACTCCGTCTTCACCTCTCCCGGCCCCAGCTGATACACGACCGTGTAATACACGCCCGCAGGATTTGCCCCCACATTCGGCACCAGTCCCACGCTGAACGTTCCATTCGCCGCCAGCGTGACATTCGTCGTCCCTGCCGCCACCGCCGCCCCGCTCGCCGTCAGAAACGCTGGCCACGTGATGATCAGCGTCCCCTTTGCCACCGCGCCGTTCGCCAGATACACCGTGTCGGTGACGGTCGTCGTCGCCGGCCCGCTTTGCGGGCTCGCCGGACTCGCAGCCGCCGTCAGCCGGAAACTGAAAGCCGCCACCACCGCCAGTGCCCAATAACAAAGCCGCCCCATCGGGCGGCGGCTCGCGTCACGCATATTTCCTCCCTCAAAAACTCGTTCTCATCCTAAGCGGAACAAACTCCATGTCATCCTGAACGAAGCGCTTGTCATCCTGAGCGAAGCGAAGGGCCTCTGTACTCCGCCTCCACTCCCGGGGACTTTGACTTCCTGTGTCTACTCCACCCCGTCCAAGAACTTCTCCACGCTGAGCACATACACCTCGGCAAAATCCACCGCCGGGCGCTTGTCCTCAATCAACTTCATCGCCTCTTCCAGGTCCCATCCCATCGAACCCAGCACGGCCAGCGCCATCATCGGCGCCCGGTGCACTCCCGCGGCGCAGTGAATGAACAGTTTCGTTTCCTCCCCGTTCAGCGCCCGTTCCGTGAACTCCACTCCGCGCCGGAACAGCTCCGCCGGCTTCGGCTCGAAATCGTCGTCCGTCGGATTCCACAGCACATCAATTCCGTGCGGCTCCGCCAGCGGCGTGTCATCGAACTCGATCTGCATGTCAATGATGTGCGTGATCCCGGCCCGCGCCACTTTCTCCATGTTGCTCGCGTTCCAGATCCCCCCGCCCACCGCGATCCGTTCCGTCACCCAGCTGATATCCATGTGCTTGTGTGGTGCGGGCGCCCCGCCCGCGGGCCTCGCCCAATTCTACGGTATGTGGATCATCGCCTTGCCGCCGGAACTTTGATTCTCCCCTCTCATCCTGAGCGAAGCGAAGGGCCTAGGTACTCTGTCTCCATCGCCCGGTGCCGGGTGCCCCATTTCTCGCGAGCTCTTTGCGCGAGAAAGCCTGCCCTGAGCTTGTCGAAGGGTGGGGACTTTGACTTCTCAACCAGAAGCCTGCTTCGCTCCTGCGTCTTCTTCGGCCCCAGAAGTCTGCTCTGGCCCAGGGAGCGACGGCCCCGCGCTTTCCGGCACCGCCTCGTTCTCCTCACCCGCGGCCTGCTCTTCCTCGACCACCACTTCCGCCTTCTTCGCCGGCTCGATTTTGGCCAGCAGCAGCTTCGCCAGGCAATCTTCCTCCTCGGTGGCCTGCTCTCCGCCCGGCGCCGCAGGAAAAATGCTCGCCACTTCGTACAGGTACTTGACCGTCGCGAGCTGTCCCTTCTTTCCTTCGCCGATCACCGACTTCGCCATGTCAACCGCCTCCGACTGCACCAGCTTCGAAATTTCCTGCCGCACTTCCGCCGGATTCAGTTCCTTTTTACTCTTCCTCGCCGTACTCTTTGGTTTCGCCGTCCTCTTCCCAGTGTTCTTGCTCTTCGCTTTTTTCTTGATCATTGCCCAGTACTCGGTCTCCCCTATGAATTCACACCCTGCACCACTGCCTGTCATCCTGAGGCGGGCGCATTTTGCCCGCCGAAGCACCCATGCACTTCCCAAAAAAGCGGAAGGCGCGCCCTGGGAGCGCGCCTTCTTCAGATTTTTTCTTTTTTCTTACTCTCTATTTCCAGAATATCAAAACGCTCAGGGTAATGTGGACATTTTTCAAAATTTATTTTCGCTTTCTTCGCAATCACTTGCGGACTTTTCGTCCTCCAGACCCCCTTGACAAGATTTTTTCGCATCCGAGTCCAACCGGTCCATCAATCCCACCTCGAGCAAAATCTCACTCAATGTGTCGAGTACCAGGGGAGTCAGCCTTCGCACGGTTTTCTCATTGCAATGTAGGAGTTTTGCCGTGGCCCAGCGATCGTGTTCCTGCAGGATGTGCCGGGCAATCAGTTGTCGCGAAAACTCATCCAGCCGTGCCAGGCAAATTTCCATGTCATGCACGAAGATCACACGATCCTCAAACGTCACCACCGTGTACGATGTCACCTTCGCCCGAAAAAACTCTCTCCCCAGCAGCGACGGCAGCCGCCCCGTTTCCATCGAATACCGCATGTAGCGCCGCAGCATTCCGACCGTCCTCCCCCGATACACCCGCCGCCGCCGCGCCTCCTCCGGATCCTCCACCCACCAGGGATCCGCCTCCGCCGGGTTCTGAACCTCAGGCAGGCCCCGATCTCCTCCGTGTTCCTCCGTGGTGAATTCGGACTCCGCACGTTCCACCCCCGACTCTACCGGGCAGGGAATTTGACTTTCGCTTGCGCCGCCACTCTCCGCCGCATCAACCGCGTCCACCTTCTTCCCCGGAAACTGATGCGCCGGCAGATCCAACCCCGGCTGCCCCACCTTGGTCTCCGCGTTCTTTGCGGAGACAGAGCGCGGCCCCGAGGGTAACGACCGGCAGTCGAACAAGTGGGGATCGTGACTTCCTCTGTGCTCCTCCGTGCCTTCTGTGGGGAACTCCGGTGCTACGTTCTCCTCAGGCCTTTCCCCCTCCGCTGCCATCCACGGGATGAAACTGCTCATGCCGCACCTCCCGCCGCTTCCATCTCGTCGTCGGCCGGCTCAGCACCAAAGCTCTCCACCAGCGTTCGCCCGCGCACCGGCAGGTTCACGCGCTGCGGTTTCTTTTTCGGAACCGGCAGGTCCGCTACCTTCGCCGTGCAACTCTCGCAGTAGACCGTGCCCGCGCCGCACTCCCGCAGCCACAACCCGCCACAGTGCTCGCAATACTTCAGCTCCATCCGAACCGCCTGCTCTTTCTCGCTTTGCTTATGATTGCCTCTCATGATCGCCTCCAAAGTTGAATCGAAACTCTTTCTCCGAATCTGAAGCCAAAGCAGAAAAAAAGCCCTGCGCCGTTCTTCGCTCCATGCGAAAACCGGACGCAGGGCTCGTTTCTCTTACGACGACCTGCTCGCTCTATTTAGTTCTGTTGCAAAGATGGCCCGAAGCGCCGTGCGCCTTGAGTCGGTTCCTTGTCGGCCATCCCCTCCTACAATTTCTGGACCGCCTCGTCGTCCAGTCTCATGCCCTCGCGATACCCGCGCTGGGCAAAGTATCCTTCCTCGTACCCCGACTTCAGCACGCGTCCATTCTGCATCACCACGCTCACTCGCCCGGTGAAGCGCAGCGCCAGCAGCAGCCGCTCCATGGACGCCGACAACACCTCGGCCGCGCGCACTTTGCGCCGGAACTCCCCGAAGTCCCTCACTTCATTCATGTTTTCCGCCTGGCTGGTCATCGTTTTTTCCCGTGCAACAGATTCATCCATACTTTTTCCGCGATCCTAGCTCTGTGAATTTTCTCAGTCAAGGTTGGATGGGTAGTGTCCTAAGAGACGCACTCTTAGGACACTACCGGTTGGATGGACATTCCTTGCCTGTGGAAAACTTTTTGCCCGCCGATTCCCATCGCTTACGCCACGGCTGGGCCCCGTCCGCAACACTCATCTTGCTGCAAGCTCACGCTTTACATCTCCTCCGTGCCCCGGTGCTATACTTCGGCCCCATGAAGTGCAAGCTCCTGCAGGATAATCTGCGCAAGATCCTCCTGAGCCGCATTGAAGCCGGAGAACTCACCGGCCTCCGCCTCGCCCGGCAGACCGGATTCCGGCAGGCCCACATTTCCAACTTCCTCAACAAAAAAAGGGGCCTCAGCCTGGAAGGCATGGACAAAGTGCTTTCCGTCCAGCACCTCAGCGTGCTCGATCTGCTCGATCCCGCCGAAGTCAACCAGCGCGCCTCCATCCTGCCTCCCAGCGGCGATGAATTTGAAAACATCCTGCTCACCGACGCCGCCACCGCCGCCACTCAGCCCCGCATCACCGCCGGGTGCGTGAAAGAGATTCTCAAATTCAGGAAATCCTTCCTCCGCCGCTTGCGCGCTTCGCCGGTTGGCGGACGCTCGGCCTGGCAGCGCTTCGTACTCATCCGGCTCGATGCCAAAGAAGCCGCCGTCATGCATCCCCGCCTCGCTCCCGAGGCTATACTGCTCCTCGACCGTCATTACAACGCACTTACGCCCTATCGCAAAGGCGAGCTGAATCTGTACGCTGTTCTGAAAAACGGAACTTGTGCGGTCCGCTATGTCGAAGTGGCCGGAAATCATTTAATCTTGCGACCGCACACTGAGTCTTTCCCCCTCGAAGTCCTCCCCATGGAAGAAGGCAAAACCGCCGCCGATTACCTCATCGGCCGCGTTTGCCACGTAGGCATGGAAGCCTGAGCCGAATAACGTTAGTGATGGGACGAAGACGACGCCTGGGAGTAGTAGAAGTAAATCACCTGCTCCGCGTAGACTGATTCCGCCGACCACCACCCCAGCCAGCCCGCAAGCGCCAGCATCCCTGACAGTGCCCACCAGACCAGCCATTGTCTGCACGCTCGGGCATTTTCTTTGGGGTTCTCAGTTGGGTGGGGAGCGATCTGCTCTTTAGTTTCCGCCTGCTCGGCTTTCGGATTCGTTGCCGGATGCGCGCTCCTCCACAGCAAGTACGTGCCGGCTATACCAAGCACCGCCAGGCTGAACTCCATATAGGGTGGGTCTGGACCGCGATCCCTCCAATGGTGAGCGAAGGCGATCGCGGCCACGGTAAGGTAAGCTCCAGGGATCAGGCACAGCGCCCAGCGTGTTCGCGAATGTGACTTCCTGCACCAGGTTCCCGCGCACCAGGCGAACGAGCACAGCGAGAAAGCGATGAACCCGTTGAATGCGGTCGAGCGCAGCACCATGATTTGATCGTGCAACTGGCGCAACCGCAGGGTCTTGTCCTCTCCGTTGATCAGGACCGCCGCTTCCTGCATGCCGAACAGTTTCACGGCATAATCTTGGAGTTTCTCGTCTTCGCTCCTGATTTGCGGATTTTCGATCACAATCCAAGACAGCGCGTTTCCGCACATCTTGCTCGAATCGGGTCCCGGTATCCGCAACGGGTCGGCGTCGTCTGCCTCGCCCGGCTGCGGGTTCTTGAAATACTCGCAGTACACGCGCGTGCGAATGCGATCCTCGGTGACGCCGATCCGCAACAGCAGGTGACGTCCGATCCTGTTCTGGAATTTCGTGATTTGCTCCGAGATGCCGCTCTCGCGGGCATCCTCATCCGAAACGCCGCCCAGATGCAGATCGTCGTCGTTGAAGAAATCCTGCCCGGTTCGGGTCACGACCGAGCCCACAAAGTAGGCGGCGGCAAACAGCAGGACTGCCGCAATCGCCGAATTGCCCCACTGGCCAGACCAGGTCCTGACCTTGGTCAAGCTTAGTTGCTTTGCCACTTCGGGGCAGAAAAGCCGAATAACCAGCCACACCCAGGGCAGCGCCAGCGCTCCCGCAATTGTGACGTCTAAGGCGATGCTGATTGCGCCCATGGAGTTCCTCCATTCCCAGTGTGAACCTGACGACCTGGTAGTGGCTCAGTTTGAGTCTCTTGTCTGCGTCATCCCGAACCGCGGCGAGGTTCAGCCGCGGGAGGGATCTCCCAGAGCAGTGTGCCCGGGAGATCCCTCGCTGCCTGAAGAACGGCTCCGCTCGGGATGACGCAGCCCGCAAAGTTCAAACTGAGCCACTACCCACGACCCCCTTCAAATCCGCCGAATCTTCCTAGCTCACGGTTCCGGTGGCGAGATCTACTTTCACCTTGTCGTACAGGGATTTTGCTTTGGTTATCGGGTCAACCTTAAACATGGTTGCGCTGATGGTCGTCGCGGCGCCCGACTTCGTCGCGACCTGAACCAGCAGGTAGCCATATCCCTGCAGCGACTTGACGAAAATCGTCTCCCCGGTTTTTGCTCCGGTGGCGGGGACGATCGCCTGGTCGTTGATGCCGCCGGTTCCGGCCACAAGGTAGGGAATCTGCAGGCCCGCATGGGACGCCGGCTCGCGGGTATAGCGCTGGTAGCTGTGCGCGTGGCCCGATAGATACATGTCGGGCATGACGCCGCCCTGTTTGCAGGCGTCGTCAATGTCGGCCAACATTTCCGTGCTCCCAGAGTGCCCGCCGGAACTGTAGGGCGGGTGGTGGGTCGCAAACACCAGCGCCTTGCGCGGGCCGGCCTTGCGCTGCGTGGCGATCGTCTTCAGCGTGCTGACCAGCCAGTTTTTCTGCGCTTGCCCGGGAATCTTTCCGGAAATGAATCCGGGATTCTCCGCGGCATTCGAGTACAGGCCGACGATCTGCAGAAACGGAGCGTCCAGCAGCCAGTAGACGGCAGGCTGATCCATGGTCTCGCGATAGATGGTGCCTGCGATCGGCGGCACGGTCTGCGAGGGTGCGCAGAAATTTGCCCGGAACGCTTTCAGCGACGTGGGGTCGGTCTTCGGAAGCACTTCGCCGTCGTGATTGCCGGCAATGGCGATGATCTTTCCCGGATAGTGCACATACGGCTCATAAAATTCCTGCCGGTATTCCGCATCTTTGTTGGGGCCGTAGATGACGTCGCCGAGGTGGAAGAAGAATGCCGGGCAAGTGGCGGGCTGGCTGATGTTGAAGTCGGAGGTCATGGCGTTGGCGACGTCGCCCTGCGGGGAGTCGGCGCTTTTGCCGGTGTCGCCGACGGCGTGAAAGCTGATGCTGCCGGAGCCCGCAATTTCCTGGGCTCCCGGGGCGCCGATCACGTCGGCCAGGGTCATGACCGGTGGCGTTCGCGTCGGCGCCGGGATGGGATACAGGTTCCCTTTGATGTGATCCATGAGGCTGGTGCCGGCGCCGGGAATTCCGGGCACTGGCGTGCGCCTGGCAATTGGGGTGGTGGTGAAAAACGGATGCGCGAAACGAATGGCCTGCGGCTTCATCTTTCGCGGGCTGGCTTTCTTTGCTCTTGCTTTGACTGGCATTTTGTCCTCCTGAAGGGTGAGCGTTGTTGAGAATGCTGTCGGGCGCGCTCTAAACGGGGCGCCCTCGGATCACTTCAGATCGGCTAAGTCGGCCTGCAACTGTTGCAGTTTGAATCCGTTGGGCGCTACTTTCTTGCCGTCGAGGTAGTCGTTGCTCAGGATCGCGTACGCTTCTTCGCAGTATGCCGCCCAGAACGACCAGGTCATGATCTGCAGCGCGCCCCAGGTTACGACCGTGAGGCCGCGCGCGTCGTAGGCAACGACCGGAACGGCGTGGCCTCCCCAGGAGCCGGGAGCGCCGTCGCCGGTCGCGCCTCCCGGCGGCACCGACCACGGCTGGTGATTCTTCACCTGGTCCTGCGCGCTGATGGGCAACTGCAGGCCGATGTAGCAGCCTTCAAAAACGTAAACCGAATCCATGATGTGGGTGTGATTCGAAGGCTCGAGGGCGACGTAGGCGCCGATCTTGTGGGCGGCAATGCCGGACTGGCGCCAGTAGTTGAGCACGTCAATCTCGTTTGCGCCGTTGTCGTTGGCGCCGGTCGCGGGATTGTATCCGGTGATGGCCGAGTAGGCAGCGATGATCTGCTTGTCGGTCGGAGTGAACATTTTCTTCTTGGCCTGGGAGGTCCACTCCATGAGCAGGTGGCCGGCGGCGGCGCAGGTGCAGTCGCCGATCTGGTCGTTGGCCATCATGCCCCAGGAGGGGACTTTACCGGTCAGATCGCAACTGGCGGGCGGCGTAGGCAGCGCGGGCGTGACATAGGAAGCGAGCAGCAGGGTGCGCGGATCGTGCCGCGCCGGCAGTTTGCCGAGCTTGAGTTTGCGGGGATCAATCCGGGTCGGGTCCGAGCGCATGGTGACGCTCTGCCGGGCGTCGGCGGATGCTTCTTGCAGTTTCTTTACGGCCATGGGGAGTCTCCTTTGGCGGACGGTTCAGCTTCAACTGCGCAATCGCCCTTCCGAAGGAAAGGGCGGCATAGGGATGTGTTCGTGAACAGGAATGAACCCAGGGAAGAAATCGAGCGATCTTAGATCGGGGCGGGGGCAGGGTCAACCCCGAGCGTGAAGTTGTTACGAAAAACGAACAAAAAGGTCAGCTTAATAGGCGTATGCCGGTAGTCGGCCCGTAAAGGTCTCTACCACAATGGACACGAAGTCACACGAAGGAACCCAATGCGAATTGAATCCCTTCGTGATACTTCGTGTCCTTCGTGGTTCGTGCTCTTGTGTACCATCGTTAATCTGACATCACGGCCAACTGCTTACGGTACAAACGCCATGGCGGTGACTCCGGTAGCCGGGAACGGGGAGCCGGCGATCAGCGTCAGGGCGCCGCTTTGACTGTCAATACTGTAGGCCGAGATGCCAGCCGCGCCCGAGACGTAGAGCACGTTGGAAAAGGGATTGGCCAGCATTACGGCGGCGGGAATGGCGAACGGAGATCCACTCAGCGGCGTCAGCACGCCGTTCGTAGCGTTGATGCTATAACCGGAGATCGTGCCATCCTGTGTGTTGGAAACGTAGAGGAAATTGTTGATGGTCGCCACCGCCACAGGCCGGTTTCCGGCCGTGAAGGGCGAGCCGGGCACCGCGGTCAGCGTGCCGGCGGGCGCATTGATGGAGAATGCCGCCACCTGACCGGTCGTGGTCAAGGGCGTGTACACGAAGTTGCTCGAGGCGTCCACCACGATCTGCGCGGGCTGCGTGTTGCCCGGGTAATTCGGGATCGGCAGGAAGGGCGAGCCGGGAACCGCGGTCAGCGCTCCGGTGGTCGAATCCATCGTGAAGGCAAAGACGCCTCCCGGAGGGTCGTCCACGGAAGTGAACAGGAAGCGGTTCTGGGGATCGAGCGTCAGGTAGAGATTGGTTCCGGCCGTGAAGGGCGAGCCGTTGATGGGCTTCAGCGCGCCGGTGGCGTCGGCCTGGAGAGCGTCCACTTTGCCGGAGTCGGCCACATAGACGACCTGGGTGGCCGGATTCGCCGCCACGCCTCCAGCTACCGTGAAGGCTCCGAGCAGAAATGGCGAACCGGGGACGGTGGTCAGGCTGCCGTTGGAGAGATTGATGGCCCAGGCGTCCACTTCTCCGCCGATCTCCGGCACGGGATTGCCCATGTAGAGGTACGAATTGTTCAGGGCAGCCATGCCGAACGTGGGAGTCGGGCCGCTGGTGGAGGTGGAAGTCCCGAGCGCTCCGTTGCTTTGGATCGGGAAGGAGAGGACCTGGCCGTTGCCGGCGGCGAAGACGTAATGCGGAGCGACGCAGAGGCCGCTGGGCAGGCATGGGCAGTTCGCCGCGAGGGGGCAAATTGTGGTCGTCTTGCTGCTGCAGGCGGCGAGGGCGAGCAGAGCAGCCAGAATCAGGAAAATCCGGAGTTTCGGGAAAGTGGCGGCTGACATGAGACCCTCCTCAGCGGAAGCGGTCGGGTTCAGGGTAACGCGAGTACGTGCCCGGGATGTGTACTGCCAAGGACACTCCTTAGAGTTAAACATCCGGCCGAAAGGTTGCCCCAGGCAGCATGCGCCTGAGGGGTTGCAACCCGGCTGGTATGGAAAAGTTTCCCATTCGGAAAGAAAGATCGCCTGTGACAGCGATCACATTGCAGGCCTTCTAGCGCCAGGATTCTAGCAACCTGCGCAGAATTTCGACGCTGGCGCCCAGTTCGGCAAGCTCTTGAGGCGACAGGGAGTCGAGATGGGCGGCGAGATCGGCGATGCGGAGCTGGCGTCCTTTGTGCAGCAGGCGCGTGCCTTTGGCGGTGGCGCGGATGCGCATGCGGCGGGCGTCGCCGGGATCGGCGGTGATGGCCACCAGGCGGCTGCGGGCGAGGCCAGCGACGATGCGGCTCATGGTCGGCGGTTTGACCTGCTCGGCGGCGGCCAGTTCGCCCAGTGTTTTGGGGCCTCCGAACACCAGCACCGACAGGGCCGAGAGGCGAGCCGGGCCTTCGCCGGTGGCGACGTCCTGCTTGCGCACCCGGCGCAGCAGATGGATGGCGGCAGAGTGCAGGCGGTTGGCGAGGGCGAGGGCTTCGGGATTTCGGCCTTCCGGCTTCGGCCTTCCGGCTGCAGGGGGTTCGTGCGGAGTTTCCGCCGGCTGGTTTTTTCCGGTTGACATCGGTTTCAAATTATAGTTAGCTATGCTAACTAATATGACTCAGGAGGTCAAGCGATGAATACGACGACGGTAGCAGGAATCGGGATTTCGCGGCTGGGGCAGGTGCAGATCGGCACCAAGGATGTGGAGCGGGCGGCGGACTTCTACCAGAACGTTCTGGGACTGAAGCTGCTGTTCAAAGCGCCGCCCGGGCTGGCGTTTTTCGACTGCGGCGGAGTGCGGCTGATGCTCGACCGTCCGGAGAAGCCGGAGTTCGATCATCCCAGCTCGATTCTGTACTTTGCCGTGCCAGACATTCAGGCGGCGCATGCCAGCATGAAAGACAAAGGCGTGAAGTTCGAAGACGAGCCGCACATGATCGCCAAAATGCCGGACCACGATCTGTGGATGACCTTCTTCCGCGATTCGGAAGGCAATCTGCTGGGGCTGATGAGCGAAGTGCGGAGAGCGTAAGATCTCTGACTGGAGAGCCCCATGGAACAGGAACGATCCCGGGCAACCGCCGGCTTTGGGCGCGCATGGTTTGCGCTGACGGTGGCGTTTGCGCTGCACGTGCTCGACGAGGCGACGACCGGGTTTCTCGCGGTCTACAATCCCACGGTCACGGCCATGCGTTCGCGCTGGGGATGGTTTCCCATGCCGACGTTTGAGTTTCGCGAGTGGCTGGTGGGGCTGATGGCGGCTGTCGTATTGTGTTTTGCCCTGACGCCGCTGGCGGCGCGGGGCGCGCGCTGGCTGCGTCCGCTGGCCTGGTTCTATGCCGTGCTGATGTTCTATAACGGCATGGGGCACACGTTGTTCACGATTCTCGGGCACACAGTTTCGACGGTGACTTTTCCGCGTCCTGCACCGGGATTTTATTCTTCGCCGTTTCTGTTTATCGGGTCGGTGTGGCTGATCTGGCGGCTGTGGGCGACAAGACGGGCGAAGACCTCGACTTCAGACCTTGGGGCGACGCCTGAGGTCTGAGGCCCCTGTCCACTCTGCTATCATCGCTGGCGGAGTCATTTGCACCATGGAATATCTCGACGAAGTTCTCGAAAGGGACGTTCTCGAAGATGACGACTTCGAAGACGAAGAGATACCGATGGTTTCCGGAAGAGGAGAAGGAGTCATGGAAGAAACTCCGGCCACAGGCACGGGCGCTGGGCGCCGTAACGAAGATATTGCACTCGATCTGATGAAGTTCGTCGCCATGACCACGGGCTACGGGCGGACGACCTCGACCGGCGTGGGATTTCAAGGCACGGGCGCGGCGGCCAAGCCGGAAGACTATGCCGACCGACTGCTGGAGTTGTACGGCAAGTGCGTGGCCGCGGTGGGGGGAAAGAAGTAGCACAGGCTCCGATCCTGGCTGCGGAAGTAGTCACGACATGTTCAGAAAAGTCTTGCTGGTTGTTCTGCTGCTGGCACGGATGGCGCTTCCGCCGCTGTCGGCCCAAGAAAAGCCCGCCGCAAAGCCGGCTCCCACCTCGCCGGATTTTTCCAAGCAAGCCTACCTCATAGAACGCCTCTCCACCCGGGTGACGGCGGAAAGCGACGGAACCGGCACGCGGGAGCGTACGGCGGAAGTAAGAGTCGTCTCCGAAGCCGGCGTGAAAGCGTTCGCGGTGCTGACTCTTCCCTACACCAGCGCCAACGAGGTGATGGAGTTCGACTACGTTCGCGTGCGCAAGCCGGACGGAACCGTGGTCAAGACCCCCGATTACAACATTCAGGACATGCCCGCCGAGGTGAGCCGCATCGCTCCGCTTTACAGCGATGTTCATGAAAAGCACGTGGCCGTGAAGGGCTTGGCGGTGGGCGACGTTCTCGAATACGTCGTGCGGGTGCGCGTGGTCAAGGCGCAGGTTCCCGGTCATTTCTGGTATGAGGATTCGTTCAACAAGACGTCCATCGTACGCGATGAGCGGCTGGAGATCAGTGTTCCCGCCGACAAATACGTGAAGGTTGTCAGCCCGGAGTTCAAGCCGCAGGTGACGCAGGAAGGAACGCGACGAGTTTATCGCTGGGCCTCCTCCAATCTGGTTGTGCCCGATAAGGATCCCGACGAGATACCGCGCCGCACGCCGCCCAATCCTGACGTGCAACTGACCACGTTTTCCAGCTGGGAGGACGTGGGGCGATGGTATGGCGGACTGCAGAAAGAGCAACTGGCAGTCACGCCGGCAATCCAGGCGAAGGCCAGCGAGCTGACCAAGGGACTGCAGTTGGACGACGAGAAGATTCATGCGCTCTACAACTTCGTCTCGCTGAAGTACCACTACATCGGTCTGGATTTCGGAATCGGGCGCTACCGGCCGCACGCCGCCGACGATGTTCTCGATAACGGCTATGGCGACTGCAAAGACAAGCACACGCTGCTGGCGGCGCTGCTGAAAGCGGTGGGCATCGAAGCCTGGCCGGTGCTGATCAACGGAGCCCGCAAGCTGGATCCGGACGTGCCGTCTCCGGCGCAATTCAATCACGTCATCACGATTGTGCCGCGCGGCAAGCAGTTTCTGTGGCTCGACACCACCCCGGAGGTTGCGCCCTATGGGCTGCTGATGCAGCAGTTGCGGAACAAGCAGGCGCTGGTCATTCCGGGAGACCAGCCGCCGAAGCTGATGACCACGCCGGAAAGTCCTGCGCAACCGCAGCGGCAAGAATTCTCGATGCAGGGCAAGTTAAGCGCAGACGGAACCTTCACCGGCCACGCCGAGCAGATCTATGAAGGGGATGGGGCAGTTGTGTTCAGAGCCGTGTTTCGGCAGGTTCCAGAATCGCAGTGGAAAGACCTGATGCAGCGGATATCCCAAAGCCAGAACTTTGGCGGAGACGTCAGCGAGGTGAAAGTCTCGCCGCCGGAAGAGATCGATAAGCCCTTCATGATCTCCTATAACTATGTCCGCAAGGACTTCGGCGACTTCGAGAACAATCACACTACCGCCCCGCTGCCGCCGATGGGCCTGGAGGCTTATAAGGGCTCCAAGGACAGGAAGCCGCAGGAGCCGGTGGTGCTGGGCGCGCTGGGCAAAATCATTTATCGCTCGCGATTGGAATTGCCCGAAGGCTACACGGCCCAGCTTCCCGCGCCGTGCCATCTCTCCGAGTCTTACGCGGAATACGACGACACCGCCCGCTCGGAAAATGGCGTCATCACCACGACCCGGGAGCTGCTGATCAAGAAAACCGAGGTTCCACTGTCCGACTGGGAGGGATACCGCAAGTTCGGCCGCTCCCTGGCCGACGACGAGTTTAACTATATCCAACTCACCAGGCCGAGCGCAGTAGTGACGGGCAAGAATGAAGGAGATGGGAAGAAGGGAGATGTTGCCAAAGGACTGGGTGAGGGTGACATGTTCCGGCAGGCGGACCCCAGGCTCGACGACATGTTCCGGGAAGGAACCGACGCCCTGCAGCAGCGTGATTTTCAGCGGGCGCAGGAGTTGTTCGAAAAAATCATCGCCAAGAATCCCGACTACAAGGGAGCACACTTCAATCTTGGAGCTTCGCTGCTGGCGCAGCGCAATGTCACCGATGGTCTCGAGGAAGTACGCAAGGAGGAAAGGGTTTCACCCGAAGACGCGCGCCCCTACCGGCTCCTGGCAGAGTTTCTGACGCAGATGGGGCGGCGGGACGAAGCGATTGACCAGTGGCACAAACTGCTGAAGGTAGATCCGCAAAACCGAACGGCCGCGTCAACCCTCGGCACATTGCTCTACGATTCAGGAAAATATCCGGAGGCGGTGGAGGTGCTGGAGGCAGCCGTCAAAATGGCACCCGACAGTCCCGGACTGCGGTTCCAGCTGGGCAACGCCTATTTGAAGACGGGCCAAAATGACAAAGCCGCCGCCCGAATGCGCGAAGCTGTGGAGCAGAAGCCGGACGATCCCGTAATGCTGAACAACGTCGCCTATAGCCTGGCGGATAACAAGCTCAATCTGGATCTGGCCCGGCAGTATGCGGAGAAGGCGGTAAAAATACTGGAAGAGCAGACCCAGGCTGCGGAATCCGGGCGGGATGGGGGGCTGCGCACGACCTATCTGCTTACGCTGACCTGGGACACGCTGGGTTGGGTGTACTTCCGGCAAGGAGACCTTAAAAGCGCCGAAGGCCTGGTTCGGGCGGCCTGGCTGCTGGGAGAGCATGATGACGTGGCCGAGCATCTGGGCGAGATTTACGAGAAAGAAGGAAAGACGGCCCAGGCGGCCCGCGCGTACGAGCACGCCCTGACTGTCTCGTCGGCGCCGTCGGTGTTCGGTGGGTCGCCGTCGGAAGTAGCGAAGGCGTATCAGGATAGGAAGAACGAGATCGTGGCGCGATATGAAAAGTTGACCGGAAAGAAGCCTCCATTGGCCGAAATCCACCGGCTGCCCAACGGAGGATGGACGCAGACCCCGGCGGAGCAGCTCCGGCACACGCGCGAGGTGAAGCTCAGTAACGAGAAAAAGCTGGAAGGCTCAGCCGAGTTTGTTGTCGTCCTCAAGCCGGGGAAAGTGGAGTCCGCCGAGTTCCTGCGCGGCAAAGAAAGCCTCGAAACGCTTTCGAAACAGCTGATTGATGCTCATTCCCCGCTGGAGTTTCCGCCCGATAGCGCGGCGACCCTTACCGTGCGCATGAATGTCATCTGCCAGCCGGCCAGCCCTTGTGTTGCCACGCTGGTTCCGCCGGTGCCCGCTCCGTCACAGACACCCAGCATGGGAAATTAAATATCTGATCGAACCCGCGTCGAAGCAAAAACCGCGCCCTTACGGGCGCGGTGGATCCTTCGGGCCGGACATGCGGAGGCGCACGGGGCCAAGCGAACGCTTAACGGCGCTTTTTGCCTTTCTTCTTGGCCTTTTTCGCGGGCTTCTTGGCCGCTTTCTTTTTCGCCGGTTTCTTGGCTGCTTTCTTTTTCGCCGGCTTCCTGACCAATTTCTTCTTCATCGCCGGTTTCTTCTTGGCGGGCTTTTTGGCTGCCGGTTTTTTGGCGGCTGGTTTTCTGGGGGCGGGCGGAGGCGGGGGAGGCGCAGGAGCAACCGGCTCCTGCTCCATCATTTCCGGCTCGGGCATGCCGGCTTCTTCCTCTTCTTCCTCTTCTTCTTCGAAATCTTCTTCGAGCGACTCGCTGTAGGCGCCGCTGTCGCCGAATTCGTCTTCGTCGTCACGTCCGTACAGTGTGGGGAAATTGAACGTCATTGCTCCTCCTGATCATGGCCGCCGGGTGCGGATCGGGCGCGACCCGGGGCTGGCACGAAAGAATTTTAAAAGACCACCGGAACGTTTTGCTGCAACGGCGCCGGATTATAGCACGAGGCTCGGTGCGGGCTGCAAGGACCGGGCGCACAGGCCGCTGGATACCCTGTTATCACAGGGGCAGGGGAAAGGGAAGGAGAAAAACAAAAGGCCCTCGAGTTGCCAGATCGAGGGCCCTTTCTTTCACAAGAATGCGGGCGAGTGCTACTTCAGCGACTTGACGAAGTCGGCTACGGCCTTGGCATCGTCGGCGGAAAGTCCGGCAACGGGCTTCTTATGCGGAACCTTCTTGGCATCGTTGCCTTTGGTGAGCATGTCCACGATCTGATCGGAAGTGACGGCGGTGCCTTTGAGTGCCGGACCGATCTTGCCCTGTCCTTCGGGGCCATGGCAGGCGGCGCATTTGGCTTTGTAGGTGGCGGCTCCGTCGGCCGCGAAGGCAGGCAGAGTCAGGGAAGCGGACACGGCGACGACGAGAACAATAACGAGTAGGCGAGTGATTCTCATGAGGTCTCCTTAGGATATGGGAATGGGACGAACCAGGCCCAAAATTCCAGAAGATTGTACGCCTTCGGGCGAGGGACGGTAAATGGAGTTTACTGAGGATGCTGCACGATCAGGATCATGCCGGGGTGGAGGACTCCGATGTGGTTGTCGCGCTTGAGGGCGGCGACGGTGGTGTTGTAGGCGGTGGCGATGGAGTAGAGAGTTTCTCCGCTCCTGACGGTGTGGCGGACGGTGGCGACCTGAGCGGACTCTTCTGTCTGGGCCTGTGATTTCTTGGGATTGGTCTGTGCCGATTTCGTACCCGTGCCCTTTTTCCCCGTCCGGGTGGACGCGACTTCCGGGTGCGAACTGGGCGTCACCGGCAGATGCAGCGCGAGGACTTTGCGTCCGGCGAGACTGGAGCCGTGCAGGCCGTTCCAGCGCCGGATCATCTGCGGCGAGACTCCGACGTTGTCGGCCACGGTCTCGACGGTATCTCCACGGCGCACTTTGTAGCGGGTGATGCGCCTGGCGTAGGTGGCAGTGTCGCTCTGGGGATGCTTGCCGGGCGCGATCGGGATGACCAGCTGTGCATTGGCTTCAAGCGCCGGGCCGTCGAGGTGGTTGGCTTCTGAAATGGACCTGGCGGTGACGTGATAGTTGCGGGCGAGGGAGGCCAGCGTGTCTCCCGGCTGCACCGAATGGTAGCGCCACCAGAGGCGCATATTCGGCGGAATGGCGGCGATGGCGGTTTCGTACTGATCTTTGGTTCCGGCCGGCAGATGCAGTTCGAACCTGCCTTCGCGCGGCGTGGTCATGCGCAGCAGGCTGGGATTGAGATCCTGCAGTTCCGCCGGTGTGGAGTTGACGCACTCGGCGACCAGACGAAGATCCACAGGATAGTCGAGCGTGACCGTGTCGTAGGCGTCGGGGTGATCCATGGCCACGTCCGTCAGACCGTACTGCGATGGATTCTTGGTCATGATAGTCACGGCCAGGATGATGGGCACGTAGTTGCGCGTTTCCTTGGGCAGAACGTTGCGGCGGTAGAGTTCCCAGAAATCGGCGTAGCCGGTGCGCTTGACCGCGGCCTGCACCGTGCCCGGGCCGGAATTGTAGGCGGCCATGGCGAGATACCAGTCGCCGAACTGGGCATACAAATCTTTCAAGTGGCGGGCGGCGGCGCGGGTGGATTTCTCCGGATCCTGGCGCTCATCCACATACAGGTTGTGATAGAGGCCGTAGCCGCGGCCGCGGCTGGCCATGAACTGCCAGATGCCGCGGGCGCCGGCGCGGGAGACGGCGAGCGGATGGAATCCGGATTCGGCCTGGGCGAGATAGATCAGATCCTGCGGCAGGCCCTCTTCTTTTAGCGTGGCCGAGATCATGTCGCGATAGCGGCCGGAGCGGGCGTAGGCGCGCTCGAAGACGCCGCGGCCGCGGCCGGAGAAATAGCTGATGTAGCCGGCGACCTGGTCGGTCATCATCAGGGGCAGGTCGGAGTGCGTGTTTTTGATTTCGGCCTGAGCTTTGGCCATGGTGCCGGCGTCCGGGGTAGGCGTCAGGCCGTTGGTTTCGTCAATGGGGGCGGGCTCGGATTTCTGCTGCGGTTCCTGATCTTGGGACGCCTCGGCGCTGGCGGAGGTTCCGCCGGGGTAAAGATTGTTGACGCCCTCGACGATACGGTCGAATTCGCGCTGCAGGCGGTCATCGGAACGGATGTCGAGGGTGCTCTCGAGAAGGTCGTTGAGGGCGTTGTCGAAATTCTGCCTGGCGTCAGCAGTCTTGCCGCCGTGGTAGTTGGCCAGCCCGGCCTGATATTCCCTTTCAGAGCGGGCAACCAGATCGGCGACCGGGTCAGACACGGCTGGTGTGCGCGGTGCGGGCGAGTCTGAGGCCGGCGGCGGAGGGGCTTCCTGGATCTGCGTAACCGGAGGCTGGGCGGTCTGAGTCTGTGCCTGCGGGCTCGCGGCTTTCAGCGCCGGGGCATTGGCCGGAGGCATGAGCGCGGCTGGGCGTTGCGCGGTCTGGCAGGCGCAGGCTGCCAGAATGAGGGATGCGGGCACGATCGTCCGGACATAGAGGTTCGCTAATCGCATGGTTCTCTATGAGATGCGTGCTTCTCCCTGCGCTAAAGCCCGGTGAATTCTACCAGAAATCGTACCGGGCGAGGGTGCCGGGGTCAATTGTCCAAAGGGGAATGCCGGGGTTACTTTCGGTATTGGGCGGGAGGTTACCTGGGGACGGACTTACGACCTCGGACCACGAACCACGGAGTTCAGACCTCAGGACTGGAAACCGCTCTCCGCTATAATGCGGGAGAGAGAGGGTGCGCTCATGATTGAGACGCAGAAAGCGAACCGTTTTTTTGCGGTCTGTTTTGCGGCAATTTATGGTGCTCTGATCATGGGCGGCATCCGTTGGGCTACTAAGAGCGTTGCGCTGTTTCTTGTTCTGTCCTGCATTGTTTTCGCTGCGCTTTATTTTGTTGGGGCATGGATCGGGGCTCAGGGTGAACGCCATAAGAAAATCCCAACGAGCAGCAAGGAACTACGGGGAAGAAGAAAAGCATTCTACAATTGGCTCGATTCTCAAGGGCGACGCTAGCCTGCTTAGATAGCCGTGTGTGGCCCGAGCCTCCGGGTACACTTGGGAGCGCTCAAAGCACCAAGGTTCGGGAGGAAAGGAGCCGAGCACATGAAGATTGTAGGACCTCAGGCGTCAGGCCTCGGACCTCAGAACTCAGACCGTCGAGCTCGGGCGGGCACGCAGCCACAGGTCTGGCACGAAACTATGCTGACACGCTTGACGACAGTGGTCTAATCAGGACGCGCTTTCGGGCGCAAGGAAAGCGAGTCCGTGCATGCGACGCACCAGAGCCTTGTCCGTGCTCCTAGCGCTTCTGGTCGATCCTGTCTTCGCCACAGCTCAGGCGAAGGACATGACCAACGACGAACGCCACCAGGTCGACGTCATGCTTTCGCAGGTATCGGGCGACCTCACAAAGCATTACTACGACCCGAAACTGCACGGAGTTGATTGGTCGGCGAAGGTCAGCCAGGCCCGCGAGCAGATTAAGCAGGAAAAGTCGCTCAATATGGCTATGGCTCATATAGCAGCGGCCCTGGATAGCCTGAATGACTCTCACACGTTTCTCATACCGCCTCGCCGTCCCTACGTTCTTGACCATGGCTGGACCGTTCAGATGATCGGCGAGAAATGCTTTGTCACCCGGGTTCGACCCGGCGGCGATGCTGACACACGCGGGGTAAAGCCTGGGGACCAGTTACTCGCTATCAACGGTTACCGCGTCGGCCGAGATAACCTATGGAAGATCGAGTTTGCATTTAATGTCCTGCGCCCGTTGCCTCAACTCACCGTGACCCTGCGCGATCCGCGCGGGGAAGAGCGCAAGGTCGGCCTTGAGGCCCAGTTCCGGCAGCGGGCTCATCTGCAAAACCTGGATATGAACACTATCCAGAAGATGGTGTTAGATGAGGAAGAATGGGCCTGTAGACAGCGCATCCGCACGGTCGAATACGGCGACGACTTGATGATCGCCAAGCTGCCGTCGTTCATGTTCGACCAATTGGAACTCGACAAACTTATCTCTATGGGCCGCAAGCATAAGGCCATGATTCTCGATCTTCGCCAAAACCCCGGCGGTAGCGTGGAAGCCGAGAAGTGGCTGATCGGCAGCCTCTTCGACCGGGATATCAAGATGTACGACCAAGTTGGCCGCGACTCGACCAAGACGATTGTTGCCAAGTCGAGCCACCATCCCTTTGAGGGCAAGTTATTCGTGTTGATCGACAGCAAGTCCGCGTCGGCTTCGGAACTGCTGGCGCGCATCGTGCAACTGGAGAAGCGAGGCATGATTATCGGTGATCGCAGTTCCGGTAGCGTCATGGAATCGAGGAGGTTCTCGTATAGTGCCGGTATCGACGTCGTGATGTTCTACGGCGCCTCGATAACCGATGCCAACCTCGTCATGACCGACGGCCAGAGCCTGGAACATGCTGGAGTCACCCCGGACGAGGTTGTCCTCGCAACCGCCGACGATTTGGCCAACGGGCGAGATCCGGTCCTCGCGCACGCTGCCGAACTGGGGGGCGTAAAGATTGCCCCTCAAGACGCTGGCAGACTCTTCCCATACGAATGGCCGAAGGATTGATGTTCTCCAATGGGGCGTCTGATGGATGCGGTGCGCTAACCCGGCGGCGCCGGGGCGGGCGAGGGCGCCCGCCGCTCCATGACTGCCCATGGGTCCCACCCGCCAGTTGCCGGCCCGCCAGTTCTGGATAGCCTTCTTGATGTCATGTCGGGAGAGCTTTTCCTTGAGCGTGCGTTCGACAGGTTTCGGGATGTCGGCGTCACAGGCGAAACGCAGGCCAACGATACAATGTGTGGAAACGTCCCGCCTCAGGAGAGAAAAGCAGGAGCCAACGGCGCGGTGATTTTGCCCCCTCAGAAGAGCGAGCAGGGATTAACCAAAGGAGGCGATTTGGAGTTCGTAATGTTTGAAGATGTGGACGGCATGGAAGTTTTTGTGAATCCCGAGCACGTGATTTGGGTGAGGGAGTATCCCGGAGAAATTACCGTAATCAGCTGCGGACATGAGGACAAGTTTGCGGTGCGGCTCAGTCCTGCTCAGGCGGTGGCCGCATTGGGCAGGCCTGTGCGTTAAATCGCGGAGGGTGCGAGGCCGGTCTGAAGGGCGAGGTCTGTGACGCCAGGTTCTTACACCCGCCAGTGATCGGCCCGCCAATTCTGGATGGACTTCTTGATGGCGTCGCGGGAGAGCTTCTCATTCATGGAGCGCTCGGCCAGCTTGGGGAGTTCCGCGTCAGAGGCGAAGCGCAGGCCGCAGAGCTGGTCTTCGGTGAGCTCCGGGATGCGCGAGCGCAGCGGCTCGGCCAGCAGCTGGCTCAGGCGCAGGCGCTCTTCCAGGCGGATGACGCGGTCCTGCACCTTGAGCGAGTAGAGGCGCACCTTGAACATCAGCGTGAGCAGGGCGAAGGCCAGCACCACCAGCAGGAACGCGTGGAAGTTCTCACGGAAGCTGCTGTGCATCGTGTGCGCGAAGAAATGGACCAGCGACAGGATGACGGCCAGGGCGAAGACCGGAAGCAGGAAGAAGTGAAACGGGGGATCCCAACGGGTGTGGTGCGAGTAAGATTGCGGCTGTTCGGCCATGGCGGGCTCCTTGGATGGAACGCGTGCCAGTGTAGCAGAGTCCCGCCGTTGGAGTGGTTCTGTCAAGAATCCCTGGCGAGGTCAAAGTCCCCGCCGACACGCAGAGAGTGCGAGAAGGGTGGGGCAGCCGGCATGTAGAATCTCCTGTTGCGAAAATCGTGATTCTGCGGAGTGGAGTGAGAGACGTCATGAAAGCGATCCAAATCAGGCAGGTTGGCGGGCCGGAGGCGATGGAACTGGTGGATTTGCCGGTTCCTCAGCCGAAGGCGAATGAGGCGGTGGTGAAGCTGGCCGCTTCGGGCGTGAATTTTATTGACGTGTACCAGCGCGAGGGCCGATACCCGGTGGCGCTGCCGTTTGTCTTGGGGCAGGAGGGCGCGGGCACGGTGACGGCCGTCGGCGCCGACGTGAAGTCGGTGAAAGCTGGCGATCGCGTCGCCTGGACCGTGCTGGGTTCGTATGCGGAATACGCGGCGGTCGCGGCCGACCGGCTGGTGCCGATTCCTGCGGGAGTGACCGAGCAGCAGGCGGCGGCGGTGATGCTGCAGGGCATGACGGCGCAATATCTGTCGCATGACACGTATCCGCTGAAGCGCGGCGAGACGGCGCTGGTGCACGCGGCGGCGGGCGGCGTGGGACTGTTGCTGGTGCAGATGGCGCACCACATCGGAGCGCGTGTGATTGCCACGGTTTCGACCGAGGAAAAGGCGAGGCTGGCGCGCGACGCCGGGGCCGATGAAATCATTCTTTATACGCAGGCGGATTTTGAAGCCGAGACCCGGCGGCTGACCGGAGGCAAGGGCGTGGACGTGGTGTATGACTCGGTGGGCAAGACGACCTTTGAGAAGGGACTGAACATTCTGCGTCCACGCGGGATGATGGCGCTGTATGGCGGGTCGAGCGGGGCGGTGCCGCCGCTCGATCCGATCGTGCTCACGCAGAAGGGATCGCTGTTTCTGACTCGCCCCGGGCTGGGGAATTACATCGCAACGCGTGAAGAGTTGGTGGCGCGGTCGGGCGCGGTGTTTGGCATGATGGCGGCGGGGAAGCTCAAGTTGCGGATTGAGCATGTGTATCCGCTGGCCGAGGCGCAGCGCGCGCACCGGGATCTGGAAGGAAGGAAGACGACGGGGAAGCTGCTGTTGATCCCGTAGGACTCCAGTGGTCTCAACAGAATTGTCATCCTGAGCGAAGCGAAGGACCTGTGCACCCTGCCGGCGGCACAGACGCTGCCGGCCCATGCATAGGTCCTTCGGCCCGCAAAGAACGCGGACCTCAGGATGACAACGTGTGAAGAAGGGAACAAAGATGAAAGCCATTCGCGTGCAGCATACGGGCGGGCCGGAAGTGATGGAACTGGCCGAGGTTCCGGTTCCGCAACCGAAGCCGGCTGAGGCGTTGATCAAGATCTCGGTGGCGGGAGTGAACTCGATTGACGCTCACTTCCGCGACGGAAGTTTTCGCACGCCGCAGCCGTTTATCCCGGGGCAGGAGGGCACGGGCGTGGTCACGGCAGTGGGCCCACAGTGCAAGCTGGTGAAGGTGGGCGACCGCGTGGCGTGGAGCGGGACGCTGGGATCGTATGCCGAGTATGTGGCGGGGCCGGAGGATCATCTGGTGCCGGTGCCGCCGGGCATCAGCGACGAGCAGGCGACGGCGGCGATGATGCACGGGCTGACCGCGCATTATCTGGCGAACGACGCGCACAAGCTCAAAGCTGGCGAGACGGCGCTGGTGCACGCGGCGGCGGGCGGAGTCGGGCTGCTGCTGGTGCAGTTGGCGCATGCCATCGGGGCGCGCGTGATCGGCACCGCGTCGAGCGAGGAAAAAGGCAAGCTGGCGCGGGAAGCGGGCGCGGATGACGTCATCATCTACACGAAGTCCGACTTCGAACCGGAAGTGAAGCGGCTGACCGGCGGTAAAGGCGTGGATGTGGTCTATGACGGCGTGGGCAAGGCGACGTTCGAAAGGAATCTGAACGTCATGAAGCCGCGCGGGATGCTGGTGCTCTATGGCATGTCGAGCGGGCCGGTGCCGCCGGTGGATCCGGCGAAACTTTCGGAAAAGGGTTCGCTCTACATGGCGCGCACCACGCTGGCACACTTCACGGCGACGCGCGAGGAGTTGCTGGCGCGCACCAGCGACCTGTTCCGGCTGATTGCTGACGGTAAATTGAAACTGCTGATTGCGAAGAAGTATCCGCTGGCCGAGGCAGCGCAGGCGCATCGCGACATGGAAGCGCGGCGGATGGCGGGGAAGCTGCTGCTGGTGGTGTAAGACGTGTTCTACGCCAGCCGAAGCTCTGGGAAGTCCCGCTGGTAGCGCGAGGGATCCAGCGTCAGCAGACGGTCGGCTTCGAGAAGAGCGTGCGCGGCGATCACAAAATCCACAAGCAGGCGCTTCGGCAATGTGCCGCCGGAGCCGTGTCTGCGGCGGGCGTAAGCTGCGAAGCGGTCAGCGGCCCTGCGCCAGATTAGCTCGTCCAGAATGAATTCCACGGCGATGCCCGCTTCCGCCAGAAGCCTGTCAACTACCTCCGGCGAGGCCAAAGGGTGAGCAGCGAGTTCGACGTAAACCGGGGCGCACACGACAATACTGCCTTGCGCGCGTGCCTCGATGAGTTGCTTTTTGACGCGCGGTGCGGAGGGCTCACGAGACCAGATGGAAGACAGGATGTTGGAGTCCAAGGCGGTTTTCATTTGAAGCGTGAGTCAGTCTCTGTCGTCATCGCGCATGTCGGCGATCCAGGCTTTTATTCCCTCTTCACCCCCGGGAAAGGGCCCGAGAATACCCATCTGCTTCTCGAACGGGTCAGGATCCTCCCGGAAGGGTTGAATCACAGTCCGGTCTCCCTCGATCACGAATTCAACGCGGTCGCCCGTTTCCAGCCCGAGACGTTTGCGAATCTCTTGCGGGACGGTGATCTGGCCCTTGCTACTGATTGTGCTCGAGTTCTTCATCTTTACCTACCGTCTTTACAGTAAAGATAGCAATCCTTACTCGGAATGTCAACCCGCCCGTCTCCGGGAGTAATCCCGTGCATAGCTTGGAACCTCTCGCACAGGATCGAGGCGCGGATCATCAACCGGGGCGCCGGCTTTGAGTTCCAGCGGCACGACTCCGGCCCAGGTGGGGAACGAGTAATCCTCCTCGTCGTCAATGGGCGGGCCGGTGCGGACTTTGGCGGAGAATTCTTCGATTGGCAGGCGCAAGACCGAGGTTTGCTTCAACTCGCGTTCGTTGGGCGGGCGCACTTGGTCCCAGCGGCCGGGCAGAATGTGTTCTGAGAGCACGCGCAGCGCCGCGAGTTTTTCTTCCCCATCCTCCACCAGCGCAGCTCTTCCCAGGATCACCACCGAGCGGTAGTTCATCGAGTGATTGAAGATGGAGCGGGCCAGGACCAGGCCATCGAGCAGCGTGACGGTCACGCAGACCGTGATTCCTTCTTTCATCAGGCGCAACATGCGGCTGGCGGCGGAGCCGTGAAGGTAGAGGTTCGCGTCTTCGCGGCCGTAGGAAGTGGGAATGACGAAGGGCTGGCCGTCGGCGACGAAGCCGACGTGGCAGAGCAATCCTTCATCGAGGATGCGGTAGACGGCTTCGCGATCGTAGACGCCACGGTGGGCTTCTCGGACCACACGGGTGCGGGAGGTGGGCATTGGATTATCAGGCATGAAGGGAACGAACTCCGGCAAGCGCCAAGGATGAATGAAGGGGAAGTGTAACACCGGGCCCGGACCTCAGACCGCGGACCGCGGACCTCAGACCTCAGACCTTGGTTCCAAGGTCCGAGGTCCGATGCCCGGTCTGATTTTTCTACCAGTTCAGTTTCAAGGCGAACTGGAACTGGCGCGGATCCCAGGAGGCGGTGGGCTGACCGGCAATGCTGAACAGCGGGCTGACCGCAGCTACGTTCATCTTGTTGGCGATGTTGAACATGTCGGCAATCAGGTCCATGTTGACGCGTTCGGTGAAGGTGACGCGCTTGGAAACGCGCATGTCGTTGAAGACGGTCCAGGGCGTAACGCCGGCATTGCGGCCCAGGTTGCCGTCGAGCTGCACCAGCGTAGGAGCGGTTCCACTGGCGATGAAGCCGTTGATGCAGGGTTCCTGCAGCGTCCCGGTCCGCGAGTACTTGGATTTGTAGACGGGGCCGCACGCGGGATCGACGGTGGTATTGGGGCGGCCGGTCAGCGAGGACAACTGCAGGTTGTCGCCGTTGCCGGTGACGATGTTGAAGGGCCGTCCGGAAGAAACCTCGATGACCGGGGCGAAACTCCAGTCGCTGAAAACCTTGCCAGCAAAGCCGTGGCCCGTGATCCTGCCCGTCTGGTAGACGGCGCTGAAGACGAGGCGGTGGCGCTGGTCGAACAGGGAGGAGGAACGATCCAGGCTGGGATAGTAACTGTCCTGTGGCGTCAGCGTGGACTGCAGGTCTGTCGAGTCGTCAATGGAGTGCGACCAGGTGTAGGACGCCAGGAACTCGTAATGATTGTTGAAACGCTTGCGCAGGTTGGTGGTGAAGCCGTGGTAGATCGAGCTGCCGTTGGAGTAGTTGGCGTCCATGTCGCCGAAGGGGACGCACCCGGTGTAGCTGGGCGGGGTCGGGTTACAGTTGGCGTTGAAGCGCGGCAGAGTCGCAATGAGCGCAGCGGCCTGCGCAACGCAACCTGGCTCAGCCACTGCGATGGACGGGTTCAGACCGCCGGGGCGGAAGAAGTTCATGAGCGCCGGGTCCACATAGGGGAACGGGCCCAGGGGCGATGTGGCTCCACCGGTGTTGCAGCCGCTGACGGTGAACGGGCTGGCGGGCGTGGGCTTGCTCGTCGCCACCGCGTCGTAATACGCGGACTGGAAGTTCTGGACCATCAGATCGCCGCGGATGGTATTGGCGTTGATGGGGCGGTTCAGGTGACGCCCGCCATTGAAGTTGTAGGCCAGGCTCAAAGCGAATCCGCCGCCCAAGTCGCGCTCGATGGTCAAGTTCGCCTGCTGGGAGTAGGCGTATACGAAGTTCTTCGACTGCGGGTAGCCGAAAGGCTGGAAGCCCAGCGGCAGGAAGGTTGGATTTCCGGAAACCACGTTCAGGTAGTTCTGGTTCAGGAAAACGGATTGCGGGAAGTTCAGGGACTGGAACTGCTGTTGGTTTGGCAGGTAACCAAGGTTGGTATTCGCCTGCGGAAATGGCGAGGGCGCGCAGGGCGGCAGGCCCTGCAATCCCTGGAAGATGGGAATCGCATTCAGATTGCCGGGACTGCCCGCTCCGGTGCAGGTGCCGGTGCCGGCAAAGGCCAGCTGTCCGCTGGAAGAGCCGTCGGAAGCATCGCCGAGGAAATACAGGCCGAGCAGCGGGTGGTCGTAGAACAAGCCGTAAGAAGCTCGAATGACGGTCTTTCCATTACCGCCGGGATCGATGGCAATGCCGAAGCGCGGCTGGATGTTGTTCTTGTCGGTCTGAATGCCCTTCTGCAGGCCAAGCAAGTTGTAGGCAGGAAGTGCCAGTCCCTGGGGCGGTTTGAACTTGGGCGGAATTTCGACGTCGTAGCGGACGCCATAGTTCAGAGTGACCTTTGGATTGATGCGCCAGGAGTCTTGCCAGAAGACGCCGATCGGAATGTTGTTGAACTTGTCGCTGGGACTGCCGAGGCCTTGAATGAAGTCTCCGGGCAAGCCCCCGCCGTAGGCCTGCACTGGCGAAAGGTCGGGGAACGGCGTGTTGGGAATCGGAGAAACAAACCCGAGAGAAGAGGAGGAAAAGGAGCCGAAGTCGTAGACGCCGCCGTAGTTGACGGTGAAAGTGGCCTGGAGCGGGAGGTAGTTGAAGTCGGCGCCAAACTTGGTGTTGTGGTGACCGATGGTCCAGGAGAAGTTGTCGGTGAACTGGTAGCGGGTCTCGGTCCGCTGAATGTAGGAGTACGGCTCGCGCCCGAAATAGGCGATGCCGGTCAGATTGACGGCCGGGTCGGAGCCCCCCGGAATCTGCGTGTTATAGAAATAGGAAAGGCCGCGGCGGGCATACTGGAAGCGGAACTCGTTCACCCTGCTGGTGCCGATGGCCCATGTGTCCTGCAGCGTGCCGGCCACGTCACGATAGGTTTGCTGCGAAGTGCGGGAGTAAGCGTTCTGCCCGAAGGGCTGGTCCTGGCCGCTGACCTCGATGCCGGTGACCGTGCTGGGACTGACGTTGACGCGGAACATCAGGCGGTTGGCGCTGGTCACGTTGTGGTCAAGGCGCAGCGAGTAGAGGCTGGTGCCTTCAAACACAGGGAAGTTGCCAACCTGCGAGGCCAAGGTCAGGTAGGAACCGGGGACGTGAGTGGTGGGAAAGATTGCCGCTGCCGGACAGGACGCGGGAGTGCAACTGGTGGGGAAGCCCGACCAACTGTTCAACGCGAAACCGCTCAAGACTCCGACCAGGCCCGAAGGCCACGCTCCCTGCACCGACTGGCCGGACGAGGCGCCGGCAAGAGTTACGTACTGCTGAACCTCACCCGCGAAAGCTGGACTGGCCTTCATCGTGCCTTGGACAGCGGGATTGGTAAGGAACGCGACCTGGCCCGGGGTCAGCTGAAGGTTCACCGTGCCGGCAGGCAGGAGGGGACTGTAGATTCCTGTCGCATCAAAAGACTGCAGGCCGAAATTGCCCTGCCCGATGCTGGAGAATCCGGTCTCGTGACGGCGGGTGATTTCGTAAGAGAAGTAGTAGAACGTCCTGTCCTTCTTGAGCGCGCCGCCGAAGGCGGTGCCAGCCTGCACCCGCGTGTAGGCAGGGTTGGAGACGGTGCTGAACGGATTCACCGCCTGGAAATTGCGATTGCGGAGATATCCGTAGATGTCGCCGTGGAAGTCATTGGAGCCGGAGCGGGTGATGATGTTGACCACGCCGCCGGAGGCGCGGCCGTATTCGGCGGCGTAGCTGTTGGTGATGATCTGGAATTCCTGGACGGCCTCCTGCGAGACGGTGGAACGCACGCCGTTAACCGAATTGTCGGTGGCGTCGGTGCCGTCAACGTTGACCAGGTTGGAGCGGGCGCGCTGGCCGCTCATGTTGAGGCCGGAAGTGGGTGCGGCGCCCAGGTTGGGGGCGGCGTCGTGTACGACCTGCGAATCGGTGAGCGTGAAGTTGATGTAGTTGCGGCCGTTGATGGGAAGATTGTCAATGCGGCGCTGGCCGATGGTGTCGGTGGTGGAACTGCGGGAGGTTTCCACCAGGGCTCCCTGAGCGCTGACTTCGATGATTTGCGTGCCGCCGGAAACGGAGAGTTCGACCGGGAGTTCCACCTGGCTACCCACGGTGATGGAGACACCGGTGTTCTCGATCTTGCTGAAGCCTGCGGCCACGACCGTGACTGCGTAAGTGCCCGGGGGCAGCAGTTGCGCACTATAGCCGCCCTGGCCGTCACCAGTGGCCGTTCGCTCCAGGCCTTTGGCGGCGTCCTTTACGGTGACCGCTGCGTTGGCCACAGCATTTCCTTTTTGGTCCTTCACAGTGACGTGGAGATCGCCGGTGGCCGCGCCGCCCTGGGCGAACGCGGTGGCGCCGAGCAACAGGCAGAACAGGAGGACAGCGACAGCTCTCAAAGTCCGGATCATAGGTTTCTCCCTGAACTCGCAGAGGCGAGAGGACGGCAGGAACGGCTTCCACGGCACAACGCCCGAAATAGTCACGCGCACGCCCGCTGGTTTTATACCAGAATAGGCCGCGAAAACAAGTCAGGAATCCAACAAAGTCGTTTGCCAGTTACCCCGTTGATGCGGGGCGCGGTCGCGCGGAGCATGCCAAATCTTGGAATAAGTGTCAGTGATTTGGATCACGGACCAGCCGGGCCGGAGGAGATTCGAACCGGCGTGGACGGGTCCTCAATGCGGCCGAGCAGCATGGCCGCGTGGCTGAGCCGCTGGTAGCGATCGGGAATGGGGAAGGCAGCCAGAGGCGAAAAGGGCCAGGCCAGGCCGGCGTAGATTTTGACCAGGGTCAGACCGGCGTTGAGGCGCAACCGCGTAGCCTCATTGACCAGTTCGCGGGCGGCAGCGGCAGTTTTTGGATCGGCGGCGGCGACAGCTCTCTTTCCGACCTCGATCAGGAGGGCGGCATTGCGGTTGGCGGTCCTGACATAGGCGGCCATGGCATGCAGGCGCATCCGGCGCACCTGGCGGAACTCTGCCGCGGGCAGGCGCTGGCGCAAATATGCGTCTTCGGCAGGGTCGGCGAGATTGCGGAAAGCCTCCACGTCGAGAGGCGCGAACAGTGTTCCGCCATCATGAGAGAGAGCCTCCGGAGGGCGCCTGAAGGCCAGGCCGAGAATGGCCGCCAGAGCAACCAAAGCGGTGACGACGAGAATGATGATCGGAGTCATTGATGTAGGAACCTTTCCAGTTCGCGATTCCAGGCCGCGAGAGCGTTATTGGGCAGGGAAGCTAGGGGAGGGTGCACCCTCGCCGGTTTGGGAACGAGCAAGTAGTACAGCCAGATCAGGACCGCAACATGGAACGTAGCCATGTTGAACATATCGAGCAGAGGGCGTTGATGGGGCATTCTCCCGTTGGCCATAATCGCCCAGGTGGCCAGATGAATCGAGGCGGTGATGCCCAGGCCGAGGGCAATGCCGAAGAAGCGGTGGTCCCACTCCAGGTGAAAGTAGGCTGCCAGGACAAAAAGGAGCAGCAGGAGTCCGGTGACCACGATGGACATGCCGAGTTGCAGTTTGTGGCAAGCGGGAATGAGCAGGGCGGCGGGGTTCTCCTCGCCGGCGAGGGCCATAACCACCGTCGCCACAAGCAGCAGAACGCCACAACCCCAACGGATCATAAGTCTTCCGAAATGGGCTACTGCGACGTAGGAACCGAACACGTCAGCGGCGACGTCAGAAACCAGCAGAAAGAGGATGATGCACTCGACAACCAGACCCACACAGAGGGCAACCCAGTAATAGAAGGGGTCGATGGACGGGCTCAAATCAATGGTGTACAGCACGGCCCACTGCATCGTGTTGTAGCCGGCGTAGAGGAAGAACGTGCGGAACTGCCCGAGGAGATCGCGCCTCCAGAGAATGACAGCCAGGAGCGCCGACAGGAGGTTGGGCGCGACCCACAAGTAGTGCCACAAAAGAGAGTGCGGTTGGAGCATGGCCGTCGGCGGGTACTATAGCGCGACGGCCATGCAGCCGGACAAACTTTGTGAGTCGCGTCCGGTTTTCGTAAGTCCGGGGCGGTCCTACGGTTTGCAATAGCCTCCACCGTTGCAATTGGTGCCTGACGGGCTTTCAGCGCGAGCGATGGGAAGGGCTAGAGTGTTCAGCAAAATCACGGCGGCAGCGAGAGTGAGTAGCATGCGTTTCACGGTAGTTTTCTCCTTGTACAGCGATTTGCGCGGTGATACTCTCATGGCCGGAAACGCAGGAGCACAGCGGGATTTGAAGCGATGAGTGTTCGGAATTCGTAACAACCATGGCGTTGAAATCGGCACTGGAGGACGTCAAAGAGACCACGCTGGCGGCGGTGGCCGGCCTGTTGGGGAAGCTGGGATATCTGGCATCGCTGCGGCGCGCGCGGGGGCAGTACGAACACTGGGGGGTGGAAACGGTTTACGGGAAAGAGCAGGCGGAGCGCGCGTGGAAAACGGCGCATGGCGAGGTGGTGAGCGGAGTGCTGCGGACGCCACTGGCGACGCTGGAGAAAGATCTGGAAGTATCAAGCCGCGGCAGCGGGGTGGGGGCTGGACCCTTCGTGGCGGATCTGCGGGAGCACTTCGACGATCTGGTGCCGGGCGAGCGCAAGGACTCGCCGGCGGCGACTCACCTCAATTCAGTGCTGGAGGCGCTTTCGAGCCTGGAGAAGCATCGAGGGCGCGCCACTCCGTCAACTTCATAGCCACGCCCACGACTTGTCCGAGCACTTCGGCATCCTGCGGATGACGGAGAATCCGGAGCGGAACCGGCGACAGCGGGTGGGGCTGCAAAACGATGTCATCGCGCCGCAGGCTGCACCAGCAGCAGGTATGGCCCTCGCGAGTTTCCACAAAATAGATGGGGCGCTCATATTCGGAACGCCAGTGACCTTCCACGACCCGATTCCTGGTTTCATCCACCTGCACGAAGCTCCCGGGAGGCAGCAGCGGATACATGGTGAAATCCTCGGTGCCGACGTAACCGTAGGTGAAGTCGCTGGTCGCGAACTGGGCGAGGTAAGATAGCGGGACCAGGCCCCACTTTTCGACCATGCGGCCGAGATTGGTGGTGCGGCGCTCGTCGAACCCGGGATCCATGCGCAGGGGAAACTGCACGGAGGACAACCCGGCCAGGGCATCGGAGACATGCGAGCGCGGCGGGGAAACCAGACTGAGGTCGGCAGCCGAGTTGTTCAAGTCCACACCGTACCACGACATGAGTTCGCGCAGATCGCGACGATAGATCACCGACATCGTGTAGAGGCGGTGGATGCTGGGCAGAATGCCTTTGGTTTCGATGTCGGACAAACGGCTGGGAGGAATGGAAAATTCCTCGTTGCGGTATTTTTCAGCAATGCGAGCGCTGGAGTTTTCCACATCGCGCATGGTCAAGCCGAGTTTTTCCCGCAAGGTACGCAGGCTTTTTCCAGCGGGCAACATATCCACGCCTCCAAGAGAACGAGCAGGCGATGATAACCAAAGGCGGGGAGCAAGTGAAGCGTAAATTGTGCAATTCCCTTCGGGCGGCACATCTGTTACGAATTCAGAACAGATGCGCTTCCCTGCCGGACGGGGAAAGACGGCAGGAAGCACAGGAGAGTGCCCATGACACCGCGTCAGTTCGAGGGTTGTGAATTTCCGCCGTCTGTTCGGAATTCGTAACAGTCCGCAACACACCCAGTCGAAACCACTCTTTTCCGCAGGCCGATCTTGAGGCTTTACACGGCCTTAGGGCTTTTTCGCCCAGGCCTGGAATGACATTTGTCATGCGAAGGGCGTGATGGATGGCACTGGTGAGCCGGCGCCGGTTCCGCGATGATGCAGCTGTCGCGAGATCGAATTGCGGGTGCCAGACGGCGTTGATGCCGGGAGGAAGCCGAGATGATTGCAAGCTTGGAACAAGCGCAAGCCACAAGAAGGATCCCGAACGAAGATGCCATCGTTGCCAGCCTGGAGGGCGTGAACAAGAATTACGGCACCGTGCGGGCGCTGCGCGGGGTGAATTTTGGCGTGCGGGCCGGCGAGATCGTGGCGCTGCTCGGCCCGAACGGCGCCGGCAAGACGACTGCAGTGAAGTTGCTGCTGGGGCTGATGCCGCCGAATGCCGGGAGAGTGCGGGTGTTCGGCGCGGACCCAACCAGTCCGGAGAACCGGCTGAGGACCGGCGCAATGCTGCAAGTGGGGCGAGTGCCGGAGACGCTGCGGGTTCGCGAACATATTGATCTGTTTTCCACTTATTACAAGAACCCCATGGCGACTTCGGAAGTGTTGGCGGCCGCAGGGCTGGAGAAGCTGAGCGATCGCAAGTTCGGAGAGCTTTCCGGAGGGCAAAAGCAGCGCGTGCTGTTTGCGCTGGCGATCTGTGGCGATCCCGACCTGCTGTTTCTGGACGAGCCGACGGTGGGTCTGGATGTAGAAGCGCGGCGCCTGCTGTGGGATGAGATTCGCCACATGGTGAGCCGGGGGAAGACAGTCCTGCTGACGACGCACTACCTGCAGGAAGCCGATGCGCTGGCCGACCGCATCGCCGTGATCAATCAGGGAGAAATCATTGCCGAGGGCACGCCGGCCGAGATCAAGGCGCTGACCAGCGGGAAGAAGATCCGCTGCATCACGCGCATCGGCGTGAATGTGCTGCGGCAGATTCCGGGCGTGAAGGAAGTCCGGGAAGATCGCGAGGCGGTCGAGATTCATGCCGCGGAAGCGGAACCGGTCGTCCGCGAGCTGCTGGCGCGGGATGCGGCGCTGGCGGGCCTGGAAATTACCAGCGCGGGGCTGGAAGAAGCGTTTCTGGCGCTGACGCAGGATGCGGCACAAAACGGAAATCAGGCCAGTTAGGAAAATCCCCACTTCTCGCGCAAAGAGCGCGCGAGAAATGGGGCACCCGTCGAGTTTAGGTTGGGGCACCCGATAGCAGAAGAAAGAGGAGGCAGAATGAGCACCGCAACCATTGCATTGAACAGCGCGCGAGTGGAGCGTTCACCGCGGCATACGGCCACGATTTACTGGAAGGAAGCCAAGTACGAATTCCTGAAGAATCTCCGGCTGCGCATGTACGCGGTGTCGGTGTTGAGCTTTCCCCTGATGTTCTATGTGCTGTTCGGGCTGGTGCTGAACGCGAAGCAGGCGATCGGGGGCACGGGCATGTCCACGTACATGATTGCGACCTACGGCACGTTCGGGGTGATGGGAGCGTCTTTGTTCGGCACGGCGGCGGGATTAGCGTCAGACCGTGGACTGGGATGGCTGCAGGTGAAGCGGGCGAGTCCGATGCCGCCGTTCGCCTATTTCGCGGCCAAGGTCGCGACCAGCATGATTTTCAGCACGATTATCGTGCTGGCGCTGTTCGGGCTGGGGGTGGCGTTCGGCGGAGTGCGCATGCCGCTGGCGGAGTTTGCCCGGCTGCTGGGAACGCTGGTGGCCGGGTCGCTGCCGTTTTCGGCGATGGGTCTGGCGCTGGGATATTTCACCGGGCCGAACTCCGCGCCGCCGACCATCAACCTGATTTATTTGCCGATGTCGTTTTGCAGCGGGCTGTGGGTTCCGTTCATGTTTCTGCCCCACGCGGTGCAGCAGATCGCGCGCGTGCTGCCGCCATACCACCTGTCGCAACTGGCGCTGGGAGCGGTGGGAGCGGGGTGGCGCGAGCCGAGTGCGACGCACTGGGAAGTGCTGGCGGCATTCACCATGATCTGCCTGGGCGCGGCGCGGATCGGATTTCAGCGTGATCAGGAAAAGATGTACGGCTAGAGGGCGGCCGCACTGAGGAGGAGCACATGCTCATCAGCTTGCCAACGCCCATCCTTCTCGACATCGCGATCTTCTTCACCGCTTTGTCCTGGGGACTCGGGTTCTATATCGCCGACCGGAAGGCATACATCTTCTCTTCGCTGGCCATTGGCTGTTTTGTGTGCCTGTTGGGGTATAGCGTGGAGAGTTTAGGTGCGCCCCCCTGGGCGGTCGTGGCTGCCCCGGTTCCGTTGGATCTGCTGCTGCTCTGGTACGTCCTGCGCCAGCCTCGAAAAATGATGGTGGCCTACCCGACGATCTGGGCAGTCTACATCGTGATTCACATCCTGCTCAGTACCTTGCTCCATTACGACTCGCTGATTCCGGCCTGGAGACTGCACTCATGAATCGAATGGGGAAATCAACGGAAGGGGAACCGGCGAAGGCGGACTTCACGGCAGGAGATTTCTGATGAGCACGAGTTCGAAGAAGTCGATCGGCGGGACCATCGCCCTGCTCCTCTTTGGCCTGCTGGCGCTGTTCGGGGGCATCCACTGGCTGACCTTGCTGATCCCGGCCGCGCTGCTGGTCTGGTATGGAACGGACCCTGCTTGGCGCAGTGGCCGGAATTGACCGGAAGGGCGACAATAGAGGGAATGCATGGGCAGTTCTGATCCCAACACCGCGTGTGGAACCGGCAGTACGTGGAAGTTGAAGCCGTGGAACGTGATCCTCAAGGACAAGGATCACGGGTGGAGTCCTCTGTTCTGGGTCGTCTACCTGGGGTTCTTCTTCATGGACCCGGTGATCAGCCACGCGAACTGGAAGATATGGCTGCTGGACGGTCTGGGTGCCGCGATCTTCCTAGTCCTTTATTTCGGACTCTTCTTCCTGGAGAATCCCCGGGCTCTGGTCCACATCGGCGGGATGGTGCTGCTCGGAATCCTGTTTCTGCCCATCAACAACGGGGGAAATACATTCCTGATCTTTGCGGCGGCCATGTTGCCGTTCTGCGTGGCGACACAGACTACAGGGCTGATCGGTGTGGTCGCCATTGGAGCGATTGGGGGAATCGAAGGACGGCTGCTCCATGCCAACAGCTGGGGGCTCTTCTTCTATGCGGTGTTTCCCGTTTTCATCGGCGCGGGGAACGTGTTCTTCGCCGAGCGCAACCGCATGAACCGCCGGCTGCGCAAGGCCAATGAGGAGATCGAGAATCTGGCGAAGGTGGCCGAGCGCGAGCGCATTGCTCGTGATCTACACGATGTGCTCGGGCACACGCTGTCGGTGATTACGCTGAAGTCGGAACTGGCGGGCAAAGTGATGGAGCGCGATCCAGAGCGAGCCGGGAAGGAGATTCGCGAGGTCGAGGAAATCTCGCGCCAGGCGCTGGCCGAGGTGCGGGACGCGATTCGCGGCTACCGTGCCAAAGGGCTGTCGGCAGAACTGGCCCTGGCCAAGACCACGCTCGAAACGGCCGGCTTATCGGTGCAATGCGACGCGGCGAGCACCGTGCAGTTGCCGGCGATGCAGGAGAGTGTTCTGTCGCTGGCGGTGCGCGAGGCGGTCACCAACGTGGTGCGGCACGCGCAAGCCCGGAGCTGCCGTTTGCGGGTGGAACAGCAGAACGGTTCCTGCCGGCTGGAGATTCAGGACGACGGTCTCGGCTGCACCAGCGACGAAGGCAACGGACTGCGCGGCATGCGCGAGCGCGTGGAGATGCTCGGGGGAACTCTTCTGCGCGAGACGCGCTCGGGAACAAAACTGACGGTCACGCTGCCGCTGAAAGACGTGGTGGGCGAAGGCGGCCAGAATTGAATCCCCTGGCAAGAGAAAGCACAAGAGACGGCGCGAAGGAAGGGCGCAGGACCATCCGGGTGGTGCTGGCCGAAGATCAGGGCATGGTGCTGGGGGCGCTGGCGGCGCTGCTCGAAATCGAAAACGATATTTCCGTGGTCGCGCAGGCGCACAACGGCAAGGAAGCGCTGGAGGCGGTGCTGGCGCACAAGCCCGACGTATTCATCACCGACATTGAAATGCCGCACATGAGCGGCCTGGATGTGGCGGCCGAGTTGAAGCGCAGAAAGACGGGAACGCGCGTGGTCATCGTCACGACGTTTGCTCGCACGGGATATCTGCGGCGGGCGCTTGAGGCAGGGGCGTTGGGATATCTGCTGAAAGACATGCGCGCGGAAGAACTGGCCGATGCCGTGCGCCGCGTGCATCAGGGATTGCGCGTGATCCATCCCGAACTGGCCACCGAGGCGTGGGGCGAAGTGGATCCGCTTACCGACCGTGAGCGGCAGGTGCTGCGGCTGGCGGGGGAAGGCGCGGCCAGCGGCGACATCGCGGCTGAACTCAATCTTTCCGAAGGCACAGTGCGGAATTATCTTTCCGAGGCGATCAGCAAGCTGGGCGCCAGCAACCGGGTGGAGGCGGCGCGGATCGCCAGAACGAAGGGGTGGTTGTAAGAGCAGGGGTCGGTGGCCAGTGAAATCTCGGTGGGACCGTCTTCCGCGGTCAGAACATATCGTTGGCGCAACCAAACCGGCCACTAACCACTGGACACGGGTGTACAATCCGGCCCGGCCGAGATTTGCCGAACCGTCCGCTCACGAGGACAAAACATGCGTTTCTTCACCTGCCTTTTGGTTGTGCTCTGCATCCCTGCCGGCATGATCTGTGCTCAAGACCAGCCGAAGTTTTCGCCCGCCCAACAGGAAGTGCTCGATGCCCACAAAGCACGCATAGAGGCTGGCGAAAGGCACGATTTTGCAGCATGGTCTCGTTACATCGCGGATGATTGCCTAATCAGCGACGACGATGGCGTCCTCGATACGAATCCCAAAGCCCACGTCCGGGAGCATTGGAAGTTGCCCCGCGAGTATGACTACGGAGTGAATCCGCGTGACTACGTCATTCACGTCTACGGAAATACTGCGGTGATGAACTACCGAGTCACCGTACACGAGCAGTTTACGGATGCCGACATCATCAGCGAACAACGCTACACGGACACTTACATCAAGCAGAACGGCACTTGGGTGCTCATTGCGAAGCACTGGACCAATTTGCCGGTAAATTTTCACAAGCCGGTCGCCGTGGATACCAGCGTTTATAAAGATTATGTTGGCGAATATGAGTGGCGTCCGCTTGTTCCCAAGGAAGTCTTCTCGGTGAAGGACGGGAAACTGTGGCTCAATGAGGATGAAGTCTTGCCCTTGGGTTCCGAGACCTTCTTCCTCAAGGATGATATTGGAAGTCTCACGTTTGTCCGTGATGCTCAAAGCCATGTTACCGGCTACACCTATCACCGCTGGGACGGACAGGAAATCCACGTCAAGAAGATCAAGTGAGGGAGGAGGGAAGTCTTAAGGCTTGCACGGCCGTCAGGACGCCCCGTTTCGCTCGACGCCCGCTTCCTGTTTCGTCACCGTCTTGTACGCCCAGGCCATGCGTGGGGTGTTGTGGGCGATGCCGAAGTGGCCTTCGGGGTTGAGCACGATGATGCCGCCGTGTCCGTTGACGCGCTGCTTCAGGTAGTTCATCGCTTCTTTCGCGGCCCACTCGGGGAGGTTGCCGGCGGCGATGCGGTCGGCAGTCCACTTGGCGAGCACGAGCTTCATGATGGGCTCGCCCCAGCCGGTCGTTGAAGCCGCAGCACTCAGGTTGTCGGCATAGCAGCCGCAGCCGATCAGCGAGGAATCGCCGAGGCGTCCGGGAGCTTTATTCAGCGTGCCTCCGGTGGACGTGGCGGCGGCAATGTTGCCGTTGCGGTCGAGAGCGATGGCGCCGACCGTGTCGTGTGAGATAGTCGGGTCATCAGCGGCTGGGGCGAATAGTTCGTTGCCGTGGCTATTGGCTTCGCCTTGGTATGCGCGCAGGCGGGCTACTTCGCGCGGGATGACGAGGTCTTCGTTCTGGCAGAGCGGTACGCCGTGCTCGGCGGCAAACTTCTCGGCCCCGTCGCCGACGAAGTAGACGTGTGGGCTTTCGCTGAGAATCTTGCGGGCGGCGCGGACGGGATTGCGCAGGCGCTCGACGCAGCCGACGCCTCCGGCGCGGAGCGTGGCGCCGTCCATGATGAGGGCGTCGAGCTGGACTCTTCCGTCGCGATTCAGGAAGCTGCCGCGTCCGGCGTCGAAGGTCTCGTCGTCTTCCATGATCACGACGGCTTCTTCGACTGCATCGAGCGCGGAGCCGCCGCCCGCGAGCACGCGCCATCCCGCGGCCAGCGCGTTGCTGACGCCGCGGAGGTGGGCCTCGACCATGTCATCGGGCATGGCCCAGGCACCGCCGTGAACCACGAGAACGGGATCAGTAGGCAAGAGTTGTCCCCGGAAACGGCCAGGCCTGGCGTCGGACCTCGGACATCAGACGTCGGACCTCAGATGCGACGGATAGGATAGCACTGCTCGCGGCGGAGAGTGGTATCGTTACCGGCGAGTTCGCGGAGACATCCATGGGCAAGAGAATTCTCAGGATCGGCGGCGTGAGCCTGCTATCGGCGATTGCGGCCGCGTGCCTCTACCTCGCCGTCAACTGCGCCAGTCATAACGCCGAGCGGGAAGAGATCACTGACATGGTCCGGCAGCGGGCTTCCGGAAGCTTTGTTCGTCTCTCGGATGGATTCACGCACTACGATCTGGCCGGCCCGGAGGGCGGACGAACCATCGTTCTGATTCACGGGTTTTCGGTGCCGTACTTTCTGTGGGACCAAACGTTCGATCCTTTGGTGAAGGCCGGCTTCCGCGTGCTGCGCTATGACCTGTATGGACGCGGATTGTCCGACCGGCCGCACGTTCACTACAACGCGGAGTTGTTCGACCGTCAACTGGCGGAGCTGCTGGCGGCGCTGCATGTGCAGGAGCCGGTCAGCCTGGTGGCTTCGTCCATGGGCGGGCCGATTGCAGTGACGTTTGCGGCGCGGCGTCCGGAGAAAGTGCGGGCACTGGCGTTGCTTGACCCCGGACACTGGACGGGCGATCCGATGCCGTGGCCGATTCGAACGCCCGTGGTGGGTGAGTACTGGGCATGTGTTTCGCTGGCGCCGTCGCTGCCGGAAGGGCAGAAAGAAGACTTCGTGCATCCCGAGCGCTATCCGGAGTACTTCGCGAAATATACGGAGCAGATGAAGTACAAGGGGTTCCGGCGGGCGATTCTTTCGACCCTGCGCGACTACCTGACCTCGGACATGCGTCCGGATTTCCGGCGCGTGGGCGAGAGCCACAAGCCGGTGTTTCTGTTGTGGGGCAAGCTGGACAAAGACGTGCCCTTCGAGATCAGCAAGGACGTTCTGGCGGAGATTCCACAGGCGGAGTTTCATCCGCTGGAAAATGCCGCGCACGTGGGGTTCTACGAGAGTCCGGAAGTGGTGAACCCGCTGCTGGTGGAGTTTCTGGGTCGGAACTGAGGGGTCCCCTCGCCCTTCTTTTCGCGGACCGCGTTCTCGTATCCACTGGCAACACCCTCTAAACGCGTCTGCGACAAGCAATTCTGGGATCTGCCAGCTGATTGGTCTGTGATCGGGGGAGGATTATTTTGGGGCCTGTTTCAATTCGGGAATTGCGGATGACTTGCTCGGGAAACACAAGGTCCCTCGACTGCGTGATGGCTCGCTGGCGCTCGTTTCATCACTTCCCTCAGGATGACAGAATAACTAATCGTGGCGTGAGCCGGGCTCGCTGGACAGCCGTGGCGGCTGTCGCCACATGAGCATTTCGGGTTTCCGCAACTCACGCGGCTTGGCCGGGGGTTAGGCTGACTGGCGGGTCCTGGGTTCTGGTCCAGGTGTAGCGCATGCGGTGAATGACCGTGATGGTGCTTAGGACCGCGATCACCCACAGGACGGGGGCCATGCGGTTGAACAGCGCACCAAGAATGACGAGGACGAGGCGCTCGGGTCGCTCCATGAATCCGACGCGGCAGGAGCCGATCAGGCTTTCGGCGCGGGCGCGAGTGTAGCTGACCATGATGGCGCTGACCATGACGAAGGCGGCGAGCACGACCCAGAAGAAGCGTCCGCCGCGGGCGTAGAAGACGAGCAGGCCGAGAAACTGGCTGGCGTCGGAGTAGCGGTCCACGACCGAGTCGAAGAAGGCTCCGAAGCGGGTGACGCGGTTGGTGGCGCGGGCGACCTGGCCGTCCACGAGATCGAAGAATCCGGAGAAAATGATGACCAAGCCGGCGTAGATGAACATGCGCTTCTGATTGCTGGCGTTGGCCGATCCGAACAGGATAGCGGCCCAGGTGTTGACCACCAGTCCCATGAAAGTGAGGACGTTGGGATTGATGCGGGAGAGCGCGAGCCAGCGGACGATGGTATCGAGCAGGACGCCGCAGGCGCGGCCGAAGGCGGAAGTCCAGGAGGGAGCCATCAGGCGCCGGCCTCTTGGGGCTTGTCGTCTAGTTCGTCGTGAATCGTGCTCAGGCTCAGGATTTCGAGTTCGCGCTTGCCATTGGGGGTGACCACGATGGCTTCGTCTCCGACTTTCTTGTTCAGCAGGGCGCGCCCGATGGGCGAGGTCGTCGAAATCTTGCCGGCGGCGACGTCGGACTCTTCGCTGGTCACCAGCTTGTATTCCACCTCTTCGTTTTTGGTGTTGTCGAAAACCTTGACCGTGGAACCGAGCCCCACCTTATCGTGGGGGATGTTGTTCATGTTGACCATGGACAGGTCGGCCAGGCGCTTGCCGAGCTGGCGGACGCGCGCCTTGACGAACTCCTGGCGCTGCTTGGCCATGTGATATTCGGCGTTTTCGCTGAGGTCGCCGAGCGCGGCGGCTTTCTTGATTTCTTTCGGCAGCTCGTGGATCAGTTCGTGTTCGAGCGCGTCAATTTCGTCCTTCAGTTTTCGTTTGATTTGATCAGTCATGGATTACAAAAGGCCAGGCCACGGCGAGACTTGAGACATTATAAACCCGCGAGGGCGAAAGCCCATTCCCAAATGGCCGCCGTGAGGCGGGGTTAATACGCCGCTCTTCCAACCCCGCTACCGTCCGATCTTCGTTTCGCCCAGGGCATCTCTGACGCGATGTGCTGATACGGACCGCAACTGCGCCTATTCCGCGCTCTTCAACGACAGCACCAGGATGCGGCCGTCGGAGTGAAACTCGCCGCCGGTTGCGGTTTTGGCCGTGGTCAAGGGGGCCTTCGGCGTCAGGTGGCCGCGGGCGACGACCAGGCCGGTGGCGGAGAGCGTCTGGTTCACGTACTCGCGTTCGCCGTCAATGGCGGGATCGATCTTGTGGGTGACGCCGTTGTTGCGCTGGTCGCGCTCGAAGCCGATGTCGTGGGTGGCGGCGACGCACCACAGGGGACGTCCCTTGACCTGGTACGGCGACTTCCAGACACGCAGGTGATTGCGCGACATGACCACGCGCACGGGTTCGGCGTGGGCAAAGCCGTAATCCTGCGGGCGGTCGAAAAGATAGAGCGTGCTCATGGGCATGGTCAGGTAGTCTTTCTTCTCGATGGTGTCGAGCAGACCGGCCTGGATCGTGCTGCTCACGGACTTATCTACCTTCACCCAACCTGCGGTGGTAAAGGCTTTCACGACATCGTCTTCGTTGCCGATGAGAAAGACGTTGACCATGTCGCCGGGATTGTGCTGCTGATCGGAGATGCGGCGCGGGATCTTTTCCAGAAACTCGGAGACGCCGGGGATTTCGGACTCCGCGGGACCGCCAATGGTCGCGGCTGAGCCCTGCTCCAGCACTTCGATGGTCACGTGGAAGCTGCCGGTCGCATCCGCCGCGTCTTTCATGCTCTGGTTGATGCCGAGGTAAAGGCGCTCGGCGATGGGAGCGGTGTAAGTCAGGCTGGCGCCGACTTCAAAGGCCTCGCCGGCGTTGCCCGCCCCCAGCCGCCCGATAAGTTCTCCGTGGGCTCCGTTGGGTACGGCGTATTCATGGATCAGGTCGGCAAAACCGCGGGGAATTCCGGTGGGACCGAAGGTCTTCTTCTTTTGCGCGTAGGTGATGGTGCCGTCGGCGGTGATCTTGAGCTTGCTGCCGCCGCGCAGGTCAATCTTGGTGTCGGTCCACTCCTGGGAGGAGGACACCTCAATGGTGTACGAGGACTGGAGAGGGGCAGCAGCGTCCTTAGGAGCGGCTGTGCTGTTCGGCAATTCGGACGGTTGTTGCTGGCCAGCCGCGAGGGAGACTGCGCCCGCCAGCAGGAGAGATGCGATCACAACCAACGGATATGAGCGGCGAGGAAGATGCGATTTGGTGGCCATAACAGCGGAATGCTACCACAAGCTGAAGCCGGCGGAACGCCTGAATTGAAGCCTGATTCAGGGCGCGGAGCCAGCTGCGGACTATCTGGTTCTCTCGCTTTTGCCGCTTGGACTGTCGAGGGCCTGGCGGAGGTCGGCGATCAGGTCGGCGGCGTCTTCAATGCCGACCGAGTAGCGGATAAGGGCCTCCGGGATACCGCTGGCGGCGCGCTCCTCGGGTGTCAATTCGACGTGGCTGGTGGTGGCCGGCGGACCGGCGACTGTTTCTACTGCGCCGAGGTTGGCGGCCAGATGGGCGTAACGCAGCCGCGGCAGGAAGGACTTTACCGTCTCGAAGCCGCCGTGGAGGGCGAAGCTGAGCACGCCGCCGAAGCCGGACATCTGGCGGCGGGCAATCGCGTGATTCTCATGGGAAGGAAGCCCGGGGTAAAAGACCTTCGCGACGCGCGAGTGCGATTCGAGAAAGCGGGCGATCTGCAGGGCGTTTTCATTCTGCTGGCGGATGCGCAGGTGCAGGGTCTTCATGCCGCGCAGCAGCAGATAGGCGGACATGGGCTCCAAACAGGCGCCGTTGATTTCGCGGAAGTGGTAGATGCGGCCGACCAGGTCTTTGGATCCGCAGACGATGCCGCCGAGGGCGTCGGCGTGACCGCCGAGAAACTTGGTGGCGCTGTGAATGACCAGATCGGCACCCAGTTCAAGCGGGCGCTGGTTGATGGGAGTGGCGAAGGTGTTGTCCACCACAACTAGCGTGCCGCGGCTGCGGGCGGCGCGGGCGAGGCGGGCGATATTCACGATGCGGATGGTGGGATTGGTTGGCGTCTCGAGATAGAGAACCTTGCAGCCTTTGGAGATTTCGGCCTCGATGGCGTCGTGATTTGTGGTATCGCACAGCATGACCTGGATCTGAAAGCGCGGCAGGAATTCAATAAAGAGTTTGTTGGTCCCGCCATAGGTGTCCTTGATGGAGACCACGCGGTCGCCGGGCGAGAGCAGCGTGAACAGCGTGTTGCTGATGGCCGCCATGCCTGAGGCGAAGCTGGTGGCGGCTTCGGCGCCTTCGAGGTCGCGGACTTTGTCTTCAAAGGCGGCGACGGTGGGATTGGTGTTGCGGCCGTAGATGTGGCCGGGACGGCGGCCGAGCGCCACTTCCAGCCATTCTTCGACGCTTTCGTAGCCGTAAGAAACGCTGAGGGCGACCGGCACTTGCGTGGCGCCGGCCCAGCGTTCGCCCTGCTCTCCCGCCCAGACCGCGCGAGTGCCCAGGCCAGCCTTGTGGTCGTGGGTTGGATCATTCATAGAAGTGCCTGCGCCAAAAAACAGCTGGCAAGTATGACACACGCAACAGAGCGGGTGCTATTGTCTGAGGAGGCGAAAAACTGCGCCGGTTTGAGTTTCTTCCCGCCTCTTGCCTTAGCCTCATCCTGAGCGGAGCCGGTTTTCACGCGGAGCGAAGGATCTCCCGCTCGACGAATGCTGGGATACGGGAGATCCCTCGCCCCGCTGGTGAAAGTGCGGGGCTTCGGGATGGCGCCTTCTGAGAGGGTGAGATTCAAGCTCCGGCACCCCGAGGGATCTAGGACTGGAGTTCGGAGGCTTCTGGGAAGCGGAGGTTGATCTTGGCCAAAGTGGCGGTGAGGAGTTCTTCGACCTTGAGTTCGTCGCAGTTGCGTGCCATGGCCAGTTCGCTGACCAGCAGGTAGCGGGCGCGCTCGAGCATTTTCTTTTCGCGGAAAGAGAGGGGCTTGTCGCGGTGCAGGGCGATCAGGCTCTTGAGCACGCTGGCCACTTCGAGCAGAGATCCGGTGCGCATGCGCTCGGAGTTTTCCTTGAAGCGGTCCTTCCAGTCGCCGTTGCTGCCGTTTTCTGTAACTGAAAGCAAATCCAGCACTTTCTGGACATCCCCGTTGCGGACGACGCGCCGCAGGCCAACGTTGCCGGCGTTGTGGCAGGGGATCATCACCTTGAGGCTGCTGGCTTTGATGGTGAGCAGGTAGAAGCGCTCGACGTTTGGGCCGATGGTCCGGCTGCCGATCTGCTCAATCACCCCGACGCCATGATTGGGATACACCACCTTGTCGCCGATGTGAAAATTCAGGTCCGTACCGTTCATATGTTTGCACCCAAGACGACGAAGGGATGGAAGGAGGAACTATTAACTCTCTTAAGAATGCTACTCCGCCGAAAGGCCCAAGGCAAGAGACTTTCGACGGGAGCCGGGGGCGGGGCGAGGTTATCTAGTAGTTAACACAGAAAAAGGTTGCAGGTGCAAACCTGCGGGCAGCGTGGTCACGACGCATGGCGATCCATCCATCCCTGCAGGATCAGGATCGCGGCCATGCGGTCTACGGCCTGGCCACGTTTTTCGATGGAGAGTTCGGTTTCGCGCAGCAGGCGGTTGGCCTCGGCCGAGGTGAGGCGCTCGTCCCAGAGATGGACGGGAAGTTTGAAGCGCTTGCGGAGGTCCTCGGCGAAGGTCCGCATCTTCTCCGATTGGTTTCCTTCGGCGCCACTCATGCGCAGGGGTAGACCGACTATGATTTCCTTGACTTCGTAATCGCGGATGACGCGCTCGAGGTACGCGAAGTCGTGTTTCTTGTTCTTGCGCTGGAGGGTGTCGAGGCCCTGGGCGGTGATGCCCAGCGGATCGGAGACGGCAATACCGATTCTGCGGGAGCCGACGTCGAGGCCCAGAACTCGATGGGATGGGGCGCTGTGTTCATGAGGCACAGCGGAATTATACGTTTGAGGCATTGCTTCGGGATGCGGGGAGCGTTGCCAGGCCGACCCGGCGCTGAAACGCCGGGCGACTTTGAGGCGTCCTGCGGACGCTGCGGAGCTTTGCTCCGCCGGACAGCCGAGGGCGGCTGTCCCCACATGGGCTAGTGTCCTCTCACAGCGTTGCGGTAGGCGGCGACGTTCTTGTTGTGGTCTTCCAGGGTGCGGGCGAAGCGGTGATGGCCCTGGGCGTCGGCGACGAAGTAGTAGAAGTTGCTTTGCGCCGGGTGGAGGGCGGCGTCGAGGGCGCTGCGTCCCGGGTTGCCGATGGGGCCGGGCGGCAGGCCGGCGTTGCGGTAGGTGTTGTAGGGTGAGTTGAACTGCATGTCGGCGTGGTGCAGAGCGCCCTGGTAGGTTCCGGCCAGCAGTTCGGCATAGATGATGCTGGGGTCCGCGTCCAGGGCGATTCTCTTACTGAGGCGGTTGTAATAGACGCTGGCGACGAGCGGACGCTCTTCAGGAACGGCGGTTTCTTTCTCGATGATGGAGGCCATGATGACGGCGCGGGAGACATCCTGCGGCGAAACGCCGGGCGTCGCATCGGACGCGGAAGAGGGTTGCTCCGCGCGGCTGGCGATCAGCGCCGGGACTTGCGCTGAATCCGGGATGAATCCGATCTGGCGGGCGACCTGGCGGAATTGTTTCACCATGGCGGCGGCCATGTCGTGCATGGTCATCATGCGGGTGAATTCGTAGGTTTCGGGGAAAAGGTAGCCCTCAAGCGAATGGGCGCCGGGGGCAATGTCGGCGATCAGCGCGGTGTCGGACTGGGCTTCTTTCAGGAAGTCCTCGGCCGAGCCGAGACCGGCCGCTTCGATGGCCCGGGCGATGTCGAACATAGTGTAGCCCTCGGGCACGACCACGGTATGAAAGTAGACGTCGCCGCGGCGCAGGCGCTTCTGGATATCGAGGATGCTGGCTGGCTTGTCGAACAGGTATTCGCCGGCCTTGAGCGAGCGTTTGCGATGGACATAGTGCCAGAGAACGAAGGCCTCCTCGCTGCGAATCACCCCGGCGCTTTTGAGTTCGGCGGCAATGCGGTGAGTGGAGTATCCGGGGTGGAGCAGAACGAACGTCTCCCCTGCCGGTTCAACGGGCGTGAGCAGAGCCCAGGCGAACCAGCCCCCAGCGGCTACGACCCCAACCAGGATGAGCCAGAGCAGTTTCTTCATGGCGACCGCCATAGTTTAGATGAAGCCGGGTCGGAGGGTAGCTGACAATGGTGTGGCCGCCTTTGGTAAGTTACTGGTTCCATTCGGGATGTCTGGATCGGGCACGGGTTCCAGTGACGGCTGTGGGACACTTGCCAAACTGTCTTCCTCCACGTCCGCATCCTTTCCGACGCGGTATACTCAAATATTACTGAGAGACGCCACTTATAAGCATGAGACGTTCCCCCTTTTGGTCTGTCGCAATGATGCTGGCGGTGCTGCCCCTTTCGGGCTGTCTTTTCCGCACCCGCCCAGTCGAAGAGCAGTATTCGAAGGCTCCGCTGAAGGAGTCCTCACAACAGGGCCTGATTGACGCCATTGACCGTCAGGCCGAGGCGATCCGGTCGCTGAAAGCGACGGTGGACATTGACTCATCGGCGGGTGGGGTCAAGAAGGGCCACATCACCGACTACAAGGAAATCCGGGGTTACGTGCTGGCCCGGACGCCGGCATCGCTGCACATGATCGGGCTGATGCCGGTGGTGCGCACGACCGCCTTCGACATGGTGAGCGATGGCCAGCAGTTCAAGCTCTGGATCCCACCCAAGAACCGGTTTGTGCTGGGGTTGAACGGGATGGCGACCCCCAATACCGATCAGCCGATGGAAAACATCCGGCCGCAGAACATTTATGAGGCCTTGCTGATTCCCCGCGTAGATCCCGTCTCGGAGATCGCGGTGCTGGAGAACGGATATGAAACGCTGCACGACGCTAAAGGGCATCGTGTGCTGCAGGAAGACTACGAACTGGTGATCATCCGAAAGTTCGATAAGGGGTGGGGGCTGTCGAGGAAGATCTCCTTCAGCCGGATTGACTTGAAGCCGCACCGGCAGCTTATTTACGACGAAGACGGCAAACTGACCACCGATGCCAAGTACGCCGAATACAAGGACTACGACGGCGTGAGTTACCCTTCGCGGATCGAAATCTACCGGCCGCAGGAAGAGTACGACATCACGCTGAACATGCTGAAGGTGGACATTAACCAGCCACTGACCGACGAGCAGTTTGTGCTGGAACAGCCGGCCGGGGCGGATGTGATTCACCTGGATCGTCCGCAGTCGAGCCTGGTGGCGCCGCCGGCGCACGATACCGGCAGACAGTGAGATCTGCGCTCCCGGAGTATTAGAAGTCAAATTCCCCACTTCTCGCGCACAGAACGCGCGAGAATGGGGCACCCGCCGAATTTGCCAACTGCTCGGTTGGACGCTGTATCCTGAGTGCTGACGGCTGAGTGCTGACGGCTTCCTATGATGAACAAAATGGTGGTTGCCAACCTGGTGCACCGGCCGACCCGGTCGCTGATCACCATGAGCGCGATTGCTCTCGAAGTCACCATGATCCTGCTGGTGGTAGCGCTGTTCTACGGGCTGCTGAACGGATCAAAGGAGAGCCAGCGCGGAGTGGGCTGGGACTTGACGGTTACTCCGCCGGGGTCATCCGCGCTGATCGGCATGTCGGGCGCGCCGATTTCGGTCAAGGTGGGAGACAAGTTGCGGCAGGTTCCCCACGTGGCGACCGCCGCTCCGGTGATCTGGTGGTTCAGTCAAAAGCCGCTGGAGATCGTTCACGGAATTGAGCTGGAAAGCTACGAAAAGCTGGTACCGACGTTCCACTTCTTGTCGGGAGGGCCGTTTCGTGAGCCTTACGACGTCGTTGTGGATGATTACTACGCCAATATGAACCACAAGAAAGTCGGTGACACCGTCGAAGTTCTCAATCACGACTTCCGTATCTGCGGCGTCGTTCCTCACGGAACAGGGGCGCGCAAATTTATTCCGCTGGCAACGATGCAGGACCTGGTCAGCGCCGAAGGCCGGGCTTCCGCCTTTTATCTGAAGCTGGATAATCCCGCGAATATTGACACGGTGACGAAAGCGATTCAGGAAGTGCCGGGGATGGAGCGGTATTCGGTTCGATCGCTGGAAGAGTATCTCTCGATGATGACGCCGGACAACCTGCCGGGTTTCAGCCTGGCCATCGAAATCGTGATCGGAGTGGCGGTGGTGGTGGGGTTTCTGGTGATCTTCCAGTCCATGTACACGGCGGTGATGGAGCGGACGCGGGAGATCGGGATTCTGAAGTCGCTGGGAGCGTCGAAGTTGTACATCGTGAACGTGGTGCTGCGGGAAACGATGCTGCTGGCGGCCGCGGGGATCGTGGCGGGGATCGGGATCAGCCTGCTGACACGGCGCTTGATCATGTTCGAGAGGCCGGTGCTGCAGCTGTTCTGGAGCAACGCCTGGGTGCTGCGGGCGACCGTGATTGCGCTGGCGGGGGCGCTAGCCGGGGCACTGTATCCGGCGGTGAAAGCGGCCCAGCGGGACCCGATTGACGCGCTGGCGTATGAGTGACGGACAGCAACTGTGCTGGAAATCAAACTCATCCTATGTCCGATTGATTTCTCAGAGTTCTCGATGCGGGCGTATCGCTATGCCCTGTCGCTGGCCGAGCACTATCGAGCCAGGGTGGTGGCGCAACATATCGTGGAGCTGTGGCGATATCCCTCGGCCGGCTTTGCCGCTTCTGCGTCCCTGTATGACGAGTTCTGCCAGTCGGTTCTGCAGAGCGGAAAAGAACAGCTGCAGGAATTCGTAACGAACAACACCGACGGTGAAATTCAGCCGGAGCTTGTGGTGCACCTGGGAACCGCCCCCGACTCGATCCTGTCTCTGGCAGAGGCACGGAAAGCGGACGGGATTGTCATGGGAACGCACGGCCGGCGAGGGTATGATCGGCTGATGCTGGGATCGGTGACCGAGCGCGTCATGCGCACGGCTTCCTGTCCGGTGCTGGCAGTATGTCAGGCGCCGCCTGAGTCCGTGGCGGCCAGCGAGGAGCGAGGCCGCCGGCACCGCCTATACCGAATTCTTTACTGCACGGATTTCTCTGAGAATTCAGACCGGGCTTTGCGTTATGCCGTGTCCGCGGCAGATGAGTATGACGCCGAGCTTATCCTGCTGCACGTGTTGGAGGATGTCCCAACGGCGGCCAAGAGGGAAGCGGCCGTGGCGGCAGCCGCTGGGCGACTCAATGCGCTGATTCCGCCGGAGATACGCAGGACTCTCAAGATCAAGACGGCAGTGCGCAGCGGTAAACCATACCTGCAGATCATTCAATTGGCCCAGGAAGAGCAGATTGACATGGTGGCCATGGGAGTGCGTGGCCGGGGCGCATTGGATTTAGCGGTGTTTGGTTCGACCACCTACCGGGTGCTGCAGTTGGGACCCTGCCCCGTTCTTGTGGTCCACGCGTAGGGCGCGCTCCGCTGAAAATAGTCGAATCCCCACACGGGTAGCGGACATCATTAACAAAATCCAGGCCCGATATTTCTCACTCACTTAATCTCAGAGAGGTGGCAACGTGGCTCATATCCTCGCCCCAGGAATTTCCGCCCCGGATTTCACTTTACCGGTAACGGCCGATCAGAGTCTTTCTCTCCGCGATTTGCGGGGACGGCCTGTGGTGCTGGCTTTCTATCCGGCCGACTGGAGCCCCGTGTGCGGAGACCAGATGGCTCTGTACAACGAGGTTCATCCCGAGTTCCAAAAATACAATGCCGAAGTCGTGGGCATCTCGGTGGACGGCGTCTGGTGTCACGCGGCGTTTGCCAGGGACCGGAGCCTGCATTTCCCGCTGTTGGCCGACTTTGAGCCGAAAGGAGCCGTGGCCAAAGCCTACGGCGTTTACCGCGAGAAAGACGGCATCTCGGAGCGCGCCTTGTTTGTGATTGACGAAGAGGGCGTGATTTTCTGGAGCTATTGTTCGCCGATTGCGGTGAATCCCGGGGCCGAGGGAATTCTGGAAGCGTTGGAGAACCTGAAGGAGAAGAGGCTAAGCGATGACCAAGCTCAAAGTTCCCGTCGCGCAAGCTGACCATATTCTGGGCGAGGAAGTCGCCCCGGTTACCTTGGTCGAGTACGGCGACTACGAGTGTCCGCACTGCGGTCATGCCCATCCCATCGTGCAATCCGTGCGCAAGCATTTTGGCGAGCAACTCAGATTTGTTTTCCGGAATTTCCCTTTGACCCAGATTCATCCGCATGCGGAAATGGCGGCAGAAGGGGCAGAATTTGCCGGAGCAAAGGGCCGCTTCTGGGAGATGCACGACGGCATCTTCCAGAATCAGAGCCGTTTGGGGACCGCACTTCTGGTCGAACTCGCAGGCCAACTGCGCCTGTCTTCCGATGAACTGACCACTGCGCTGGAGAATCACGAATATCTGTCCAGAATCAAAGACGATTTCATGGGCGGGGTGCGCAGTGGAGTGAATGGCACTCCAACTTTCTTCATCAATAGTGTTCGGTATGACGGAGCGCCTGAGTTTGAGGAGCTGGTCGAGGCGATCACCGAACAACTCCCGAACCGGAAAGGTGAGCGCAGGCATGCTGGCTGACGGATTCTTCCAGCGACGTGCAGCGAACGCTCTGCCACGGTTTTTGGGCCCTCTCCGGCAACATTACTTTGGTTAACCTGCCGTTGACAATCCCTCGCAGGCTCCGGTAAATTAAAGACTTGGTAAACGTGTGGTTGCCCGCCTGATGGTCCCGGCGTCCTCGCTGGGGAATCAACGAGCGGTTTTTCTTTCGCAGCCTTCATCATTCTGGGAGAGTTCTGATGTCAACCTATTTCCCTAAACAGGGGGAAATTGTGCGCAAGTGGTACGTCGTGGATGCGGACGGGCAGACGCTCGGGCGCCTGGCTTCGCAGGTGGCGCGCATCCTCATGGGCAAAGAGAACCCGCAGTACACGCCGTTTCTGGATACCGGCGATCACGTGATCGTGATCAACGCCGAGAAGATCAGGACGACGGGTGTGAAGGCGGAGCAGAAGAAGTATCAGCGTTACACCGGATACCCGGGCGGCCTGCGCACCGAAGAGTACACGAAACGGCTGGTGCGCAAGCCCGAGGCGATCATCGAAGCGGCGGTGAAGCGCATGCTGCCCAAAAACAAGCTGGCGGCGCACATGCTGTCGAAGCTGAATGTGTACAAGGGCGACAAGCATCCGCACCAGGCGCAGAAGCCGCAGGATTTGAAGCTGGAAGTACGGGCGTAGGGACGGGTCCGCGGAGACTGAGATCCTTCGCTCCGCCTGAAAAGCGGCTACGGTCAGGATGACAAGACTTATGCTTCTGGTTTGAGCCAGAAGCCAGGAGCTAAAAGCTACATGGCAGAGTTGGTTCAATACTATGGGACGGGACGCCGCAAGACGGCGATTGCCCGCGTGTATCTGCGTCCGGGCAGCGGAGATTTCAAGATAAACGGGCGCGCGTTTGAGGAATATTTTGTGACCCCGGCGCAGCGTTCGGCAGCGAAGTCGCCGCTGGCCTCGACCGACTCGGCCGCGTCGTTCAACGTGGTGGTGACGGCGCAGGGCGGAGGCGTGCGCGGGCAGGCGGACGCGGTGAAGCTGGGCCTGGCGCGCGCTCTGATGCAGTTCAATGCGGAATTGCGCAAGAAGCTGAAATCCGAGGGCATGGTCAGCCGGGACTCGCGCGGCAAAGAGCGCAAGAAGTACGGACAGAAGGGCGCCCGCAAGCGGTTCCAGTTCTCCAAGCGCTAGTTGCGTCTGGCGAGGTCCGAGGAGACCGAGATTCCTCGCTCCGGCTGAAAGACGCCTGCGCTCGGAATGACAGGGCTTTAACTTTTGGGTTTTGTTTTGGCTGACGGCTGGTTTTAGGTGTTCAATTCTTCCCGTGCCTCGTGTGCGGGGACGGGAATGGCAATCGGGAAAGAACCTTGAGTTTCCGATGCAGACTAACTAAGGAGGCTTGTGGCTACCATCACCATGAAGGAGTTGCTCGAAGCGGGAGTTCACTTCGGGCATCAGACCAAGCGCTGGAATCCGCGGATGAAGGAGTTTATCTTCGGCGAGCGCAATGGGATCTACATCATTGACCTGCAGAAGACGCTGAAGATGTTCAAGGAGGCGTCGAAGTTCGTGCAGGACCTGGCGACCGATGGCCGCATTGTGCTGTTTGTGGGCACCAAGCGCCAGGCGCAGGATGCGATCGCCGAAGAGGCGCAGAAGTGCGGCATGTTCTACATCAACCAGCGCTGGCTGGGCGGACTGCTTACCAACTGGGTCACGGTGCAGAAGTCGGTGAAGCGGCTGAAAGAGCTGGACGAGATGGCTACCGACGGCCGGTACGAGCTGCTGCCGAAAAAAGAAGTGATCAAGCTCGAGCGCGAGCGCAAACATCTGCAGGCCAACCTGGCCGGCATCAAGAATATGAGCCGCCTGCCCGACGCCATCTTCGTGATTGACTCGAACAAAGAGCAGATCGCGGTCCGCGAGGCGCGCAAGCTGGGCATTCCGGTGGTCGCGGTCGTGGATACGAATTGCGATCCCAGTGAAGTGGATTACGTGATTCCGGGCAACGACGACGCGCTGCGGGCGATCCGGCTGTTTACCTCGAAGATTTCCGAATCCATTGCCGAGGGCGCGCAGTTGATGACCGACAAGCAGGTGGCCGACATGCAGGCTGCCGCCGACGCAGCGCAGGCTGCCGAGGCTGCTGCCGTTGACTATTCGGCTGCAGAGGCGGGCGCAGTGGACGCTTCGGAAGACATCAGCATGGAAGAGGTGCTGGGTCCGGGAACGCACAAGAAGCCGGTGGCTAACCAGGACGCCGACCTGCCGCCGGTGGAGAGCCAAACGGTTTAGGGGCGGTCGTTGGCCGTTCGTCGTTGGTCGTTCGCGAATACAAACCGGGCGTTTGAAATCAGACCCGCGCGGGTCGTGTGAGAAAATCTCCGGCGCGGGTTTCATTTTATAGGTTTCAAGGTTTCAGAGTTTCAAGGTTGCAAAGACCGGGAAGCGCTTGAACCTTGAATCATTGCAACTTTGAAATATTGAAACTGAGGAATTATGGGTACTTCTACAGCGAATATTACTGCAGCACAAGTAAAAGACCTCCGGGAGAAGACCGGGGCTCCGATGATGGATTGCAAGCAGGCCCTGACTGAAGCGAAGGGCGATATGGAGCAGGCGGTCGTGATTCTGCGCAAGAAGGGCGTTTCGGTGGCGGCCAAGAAGGCGACGCGTGTCACCAGCGAAGGCTCGGTGGCGCAGTACATCCACGCCGGCGGCAAGATCGGGGTGCTGGTCGAGGTGAATTGCGAGAGCGATTTCGTGGCGCGCACCGACGACTTCAAGGAACTGGTGCACGACATCGCGATGCACATCGCAGCCAGCGACCCGAAATACGTGCGCAAGGAAGATGTCACGCCAGCGGACTTTGCGCGAGAAAAAGACATCTTTCTGGCGCAGGCCATCGCCAGCGGCAAGCCGGCGCATATCGCAGAGAAGATGGTCGCGGGCAAGATGGAAAAGTTCTATGAAGAGGTGTGCCTGCTGGAACAGCCTTTCATCAAGGACCAGACGATCTCGATCGGCCAGTTGATTGCGGCCAAGGTCGGCAAGCTGGGCGAGAACATCGCGGTGCGGCGCTTTGCGCGCTTCAAGGTAGGCGACGCGGGCGAGACGGTCGCGGTCACCAAACCCACAGAACAGAAAGCGGAGTAATTCCGGGCGCCCTGCGGGGCGCCTTTTTTTTAGCCGCGATATTCCTTATATTCCTGTCATCCTGAGCGAAGCGAAGGACCTATTGTATTGAGCCGGCGGAGAGGAAAGTGCATAGGTCCCTCGCTTCGCTCAGGATGACAAGGTAAGATGCTGGTGCTGCCATTGAGACGGACTGAACATGGACTCTCCTGCCTACAAACGCATTCTTCTTAAGTTGTCGGGTGAGGCGCTGGCCGCCAACCAGGGCTTTGGCGTGGAGACGGCGCGGATCCACGGGATTGCCGCCGAGATCAGCGACGTGCACAAGCTGGGCGTGCAGATCGCCATTGTGGTGGGCGGCGGCAACTTTTTCCGCGGGGTTGCCCACCAGGCCAAGGACATGGACCGCGTCTCGGCCGACCACATGGGCATGCTGGCAACGGTCATCAACGCGCTGGCCCTGCAGGATGCGCTGGAAAAGCAGGGCGTCTTTACGCGGGTGCAGTCGGCGATTGAGATGAATCAGGTAGCGGAGCCGTTTATCCGGCGGCGCGCCATCCGGCATCTGGAGAAGGGCCGGGTCGTGATTTTTGCCGGCGGCACGGGGAATCCTTATTTCTCGACCGACACGGCCGCGTCGCTGCGCGCCATGGAGATCAAGGCTGACGCTATACTCAAAGCCACGAAGGTGGACGGCATCTACGACGCGGACCCGATGAAGGTGGACGGCGCGCGGAAGTTCAATCAGATTACCTACATGGATGTGCTCAAATTGGGGCTGAAAGTGATGGACTCGACCGCCATCAGCTTGTGCAAGGACAACAACCTGCCTATCGTCGTGTTCAACCTGAACCACCACGGCAACATCCGGCGCGTGGTGTTGGGCGAGAAGATCGGGTCGGTCGTGAGCGCGTAGAACAGCGCCCGACTAACGACAAGAAGCAATAACCACGAAGGACACGAAGTATCACGAAGGGAACCGCGAAAATGCACTTCCTTCGTGGTCCTTCGTGTCCTTTGTGGTTAGGGATTTCTTCGGCGAGTGGAAATTGGGTTTATAATTCCACGTTTTGATGCAGGGACCTAAGACGGAGCTGACCCTATGGCGATCATGGCTTCCATTGCCGGACTGAAAGACACATATGCGCAACTCAAAACGCGCATGGATAAAGCGGTCGAGGACTTCCGCAAGGCGATGGCGGCGACGCGGACCGGGCGCGCCTCGGTGCACATGCTCGACGGCGTGAGCGTGGACTACTACGGTTCGCAGATGCCGCTGAATCAGATTGCGCAGGTGCACGCGCCCGAGGCGCAGTTGATCACCGTGCAACCGTTCGATCCGTCGTCTTTGGGTGCGATTGAGAAGGCGATCCGCTCGGGCGATCTGGGGCTGAACCCGATGAATGACGGTAAGATGATTCGCGTGCCGGTGCCGCCGCTGACCCAGGAACGGCGCCAGGATATGGTGAAGCACCTGCACAAGGCACTGGAGGAGCATCGCACCGCGGTGCGCAACATCCGGCGCGATGGCAATGAAGCGATCAAGAAGGCGCTCAAGGATAAAAAGATCACCGAGGATGATGAGAAGCGGTCGCTGGAAGAGATCCAGAAGCTAACGGATGACGAAATCAAGAAGATGGAAGAGATGAGCAAGGCCAAAGAGAAGGAAGTGCTGGAGATCAAGTAGGCCCGTCAGGGCTAAAGTCCGGGTGAATTTTCAGGCCCTATCGCAGCGCTGAAGCGCTGCGCCAGCCAAAATTAGCGCCGCCCAAAATCTGTGCCACCCAAAAGCCGGGCTACCCAAAATCTGCGCTACCCAAATCTGCGCCAGCGAAATGCGCGACTCAAAATTAGGCCTCTCTAGGGTTGCCAGCACCGAAGTACATGGCCGTCAGCCCATCTGCCCGTCAAGTCCTTTTTCTCCAGTCAGATAAGCTGAAGCCCGCGGAACAGTAACATCACCCAGGTTACGCGACATTTCTGGCAACCGTGTGTTCCTATCATCGTGAAGCACGCGGCCTCCCCACCGAAAAAAGGCTTCACGAAAGCAACTTTCAGATTTGGAGAGTCTTCTGCCATGAAAAAGTACCTTGGAATTGCTTTGCTGCTCGCGCTGGCCGCCATAGGCGTCGGCTGCGGGGTGTCTACCTCGACGTCACTGGGATCGGGCTCGCAGAATGGCAAGGTCTTCATGACTGGGGAGGACGCACCTCTGGCCTCGGTCGTGGGTTTCAACGTCACGCTGAATTCCGTCACGCTGAACGGGCAGGACAGCTCGACGGCGCAGGTGGTTTCGACGCCAACTACGGTGGACTTCGCCCGCCTTCTGGGCCTGCGCTCGCCGCTGGCGTTCAACTCGGTTCCGGCGAATACCTACGTCAGCGCGACCTTTGTTCTGGCCAATCCGGTGATCAACTACGTGGATATGACGCAGAATCCGCCGGCTCTCAGCACGATCAATGGCACGTTGCCGGGCGGACAGAATCCGTACACATTGACCGTGAACTTCCCCACGCCGATGGTTGTGGGTGCTAACGGTCTTGCCGGCCTGAAGATGGAAATGGATATCCGGCAGTCGGTTGCGGTTGACGGCAATGGTCAGGTAACCGGTGCAGTGAATCCGGTCATCTACATTAAAGCCACGCATGCCAGCGATTCGGATGGTCAGGTGACCGATCTCGAGGGCGGATTGGTCTCCGTTGACGCGGCCAACAATTCGTTCGTCATCCAGGGACCTTACGGGCACCAGCTCACGGTCTACGTCAATAACAACACCCAGTTCAACAGCGGCTGGAGCATCAACAATCTGGCGGCACCGGCATTCGTGGCGGTGCAGGGCCAGTTCCAGGCGGACGGCAGCGTAACGGCCGCGGGCGTGGAAGTTATCACTACGGCGCACTCGTTCGTATCCGGACGCGTGCTGGCAATCTCGGGCAGTGGAGCGGGACTAGCGGTGACGATGTGGATTGGCGAGACGGGCGCCGACATGGTGAGCTGGAGTGACACAATCCAGACCATCAACATCGGCTCAGTCCAGCAGTATGACATCTGCTTCCTGGATGGGCCGATCACGAACGCGCTGTTCAATGACACGTCCATCGAAGTCGGGCAGCGTGTGTTCATCGGCGGCAGCTTCGCCAACCCGACGTTCACGCCGACGATGATCTCGCTGCGCCGTCAGGGCATGTACGGGCTGTTCGTGCCGGGCAGCGTCAACGTGAAGAACGGGCCCAACGGCGGCAGCTTCCAGCTCTCAAACAACGGGTTGGTGGGCTACGCGGTGGCCGGGCCGGTCACGGTGAACACGTTCAACGCAACCACTTTCATCAACCTCACTGGACTGAACCAGCTGCAGAACACGGCGACCGGTATTCCCCTGGTCACGCGCGGGCTGCTGCTGAAGGATCCGGTGAGCGGAAACACTGAGTTCTACGCCGGTTTGGTGGCGACTCCTCCGCAGACAACCGGCCACTGATCGCGAACCAGCGGTCAGGCAGCGACAACTACAGCGGACGGCCTTCGGGCCGTCCGTTTTTCTTTGAGCAGATGCGGAGCGAAACGGAAGGAACCCACCAAATCCCCCGTATAATCGAACGAACCATGAAGCAGGTCGCAAAAGCCGCGTGCCCGCACGATTGTCCCGATGCTTGCGGCGTGCTGATCTCCGTCGAGAATGGGCGGGCGACGAAGATTCAGGGGGATCCGGAGCATCCGGTGACGCGCGGGTTTTTGTGCGCCAAGGTGGCGAAGTATCTGGACCGGGTGTATTCGCCGGAGCGGGTGCTGTATCCGATGAGGCGGGTTGGGCCAAAAGGCCCGACTGCGGACGCGGAAATCCCCACCCTTCGACAGGCTCAGGGCAGGCTTTCTCGCGCAAAGAACGCGCGAGAAATGGGGCACCATTTCCCCACGCAGACCTGGCAACGCATTTCCTGGGATGAGGCGCTGGATGAAATCGCTTCGCGCTTTCGCCAGATCAGCGCCGGGTTCGGCAGTGAGGCCATTCTGCCTTACTCGTACGGCGGGACTCTGGGAGCGCTGAACGGCGCTTCGATGGACCGAAGATTCTTCCATCGTCTCGGGGCTTCGCAACTGGATCGCACGATTTGTTCGGCGGCGGGAGAAGCGGGGCTGAAGTCGGTCTTCGGCGTAAAGCTCGGCACCGAGCCGGAGCAGTTCCGGCACTCGAAGTACATCATCGCGTGGGCGGCGAACATTCACGGCAACAACGTGCATTTGTGGCCGTTGATTGCCGAAGCGCGGCGCAAGGGTGCGAAGCTGGTGGTGATTGATCCTTACCGCACGCGCACCGCGGAGTGCGCAGACTGGCACCTGCCGATCAATCCGGGCACCGACGCCGCTCTGGCGCTCGGCCTCATGCACGTCATTATCGGCGAGGGACTGCACGACGCCGACTATGTCGCGCAATACACGCTGGGCTTCGAGCAACTGCGGGAGAAGGTGAAAGAATATCCGCCGGAGCGCGTGGCGCAGTGGACGGGCATTGCGGCTGAAGATATTCGCAAACTGGCGCGGGAGTATGCGACCACGCGGCCAGCGGTCATCCGGCTGAATTACGGCGTGCAGCGCTCGGAAGGCGGCGGCATGGCGACGCGCGCGATCTGCATGCTGCCCTGCATTACCGGATCGTGGAAGGAAGTCGGCGGCGGGCTGCAGATGTCGCTGAGCGGCGCCGCGGATCTGAACAGCGAGGCGTTGAAACGTCCAGACCTGATGACGACCGCGCTGGGACGCGAGGCGCGCACCATCAACATGGTGAAGCTGGGCTGGGCGCTGAACACGTTGAATGATCCCCCGGTGAAAGCCCTGTTCGTTTACAACTCCAATCCGGCGGCGGTTTGCCCGGAGCACAACGAAGTGGTCCGCGGCCTGCTGCGGCCGGATCTTTTCACCGTCGTGCATGAGCAGTTTTTCACTGACACCACCGACTACGCCGACATCGTGCTGCCGGCGACGACGTTTTTCGAACACAAGGATCTGCAGAAGGCGTACGGTCACTACTACCTGCAAGTGTCGAATCAGGCGATTGCGCCGTTGGGCGAGTGCCGTTCGAATGTAGAAGTCTTTCGGGCATTGGCTGAGGGCATGGGATTTGACGAAGCATGCTTCCGCGAGTCGGTGGACGAGATGATTGATCTGGCGCTGGCGTCGGATGATCCGTGGATGGAGGGAATGGAGCGCGAGCGGCTGGAGCAGGGCTGGGTCCGACTGAATTTCAGGAGTCAGGGGCCAGGAGTCAGGGGCCAGTCTGCGGCGGAGCTTCGCTCCGCGGGACAGCCGGGGGCGGCTGTTCCCACATTGCCGTTTCTTCCGTTCGCCAATGGCAATTTCCGTACGGCTTCGGGGAAGGCGGAACTTTACAGCGAGGCGCTCCAGGCGCAGGGACTGGATCCCGTGGCGGCGTTTACGCCTCCTGCGGAATCACGGCACGGGGTGCAGCGAGTGGCGTTTCCTTTGGAATTGCTGGCGCGCAAAGCCGACAACTTTTTAAATTCGACTTTTTCCAACCTGCCGACGGTGCAAGAGTTGGAGGAACCCGGCCTGCTGGAGATTTCCGCGGATGACGCGCGGGCACGCGGCATCGCCGAGGGGGACCAGGTACGCGTCTTCAACCGGCGGGGGGAGATTGATCTGCGGGCGCGAGTGGATGGCAAAGTGCAGCCAGGCGTGGTCTCAGCCCGGCTTAATTGGGCGAAGGCAGCGCCGGGGTTTCAGAGCGTCAATGCGCTGACTTCAGAAAAACTTACCGACATGGGCAACTCGGCCACGTTTTATTCCGTCTTGGTGGAGGTAGAGTTGGCCAAACCGAAAATCAGTGGTCAGAGGCCAGCGGTCGGGGGTCAGTAAGGCTCCTGTTACTCGGGAACAGGAGTGTGGGCAGCTTCGCGCCGAGCCAAGAGCGGTTCAAAACGAGCGACTCTCGATTTTTCTTGGGGTTGCGGCTTGGACGGGCCTCGGCGATCTACCGTATAATGGCAGTTTTCTCGCATCCCAGAGGCTGAGGTCGAGCGATTCCTTTTCGCTTTCATTCGGAGAATCTTGTTTTGGCCCCGAGGGCGTCCGCTGCGGACGTCCGGCGGACGGCATCTCCTTCATTTCAACGGGCTTGGCCAAGGGTCGGCCGGATGGCCTGCGGCATTCTGGGAATGCTCGCCGTGCTCTTGCTGGCATCGGCAACCCTGAGTTGGGGACAGACCGACGTCATCTCCGAGATCAACGTCACGGGCAACCGGCGGATTCCGGCCGACAACATCCGCGCCCACATCTTCACCAAGGCCGGCGATATTTATGACGCGGCCTCCCTTGAGCGCGACTTCAACTCGGTCTGGAACATGGGGTACTTCGAGGACATCCGGTTCCAGCGGGAGCAAACGCCCAAGGGCTGGCGGATCATCGTGCAGGTCAAGGAAAAGCCGACCATCCGGGAAATCAACTACACCGGCCTGAGCGCGGTTACGACCAGCGATGTGCTGGACCGGTTCAAACAGGCCAAGGTGGGGCTGACGGTGGAGAGCCAGTACGATCCCACGCGCGTGAAGAAGGCGGAAGTCACGATCAAGGAACTGCTGTCGGAGCATGGCCGGCAGTTCGCCACCATCCGGACGGAAGTGCGGCAGATTCCGCCGGCGGCGGTGAGCGTCACCTTCGTGGTCAAGGAAGGGCCGAAGGTGAAAGTCGGCAAGATCCGCTTTGTCGGCAACAAGAACATCAAGACGCGCATTCTGCGCGCGGCGATGAAGAATCTGCGGCCGGTCGGCGTGCCCCACTCGATCTTCCTGGAGAACATCCTGGCCAAGACCTACGACGCGACCAAGCTGGAAGAAGACACCGAGCGGGTGCGGGGGGAGTACCAGAATCGCGGCTATTTCAAGGTAGTGGTGAGCGATCCCAAGACGGAAATCCACGACACCGGGCACAAGGGCGCGCACATCCCGCTGATTCAAGCTGGACCCGGCAAGGCGGTGGACATCACCATGCCGATTGATGAAGGCGACAAGTACCTGCTGGGCAAGATCACCTTCAAGGGCAACAAGGCCCTGACCAACAGCGCCGGGTTGCGCGGGTTGATACCGCTGAAAGACGGAGACGTTTTCAGCCGCGAAAAAGTTGCCAAGGGCCTTGAAGCCTTGCGCAAGGCTTACGGCGAGTACGGCTACATCAACTTCACTCCTGTTCCGAACACGAGCTTTGACGAAGACAAAAAGCTGGTCAACATCGAGATTGACGTGGACGAAGGCAAGCAGTTCTACGTGCGCCGCATCGAGTTTCAGGGCAACACGACTACTCGCGACAAAGTCATCCGGCGGGAGCTGGCCCTGGAAGAAGGCGGCGTCTACAACTCACGGCTGTGGGAACTCAGCCTGCTGCGGTTGAATCAGCTCTCGTACTTCGACCAGTTGAAGCCGGAAGACCCCAACGTCACGGACAAGAAGCTGGACGAGAAGAACGGGTACGTGGACCTGACGCTCAAGGTCCATGAAAAGGGCAAGAACAGCATTGGACTCAACGGCGGCGTCAGCGGGCTGGAAGGGGCCTTCATCGGGATCAACTACTCGACCAATAACTTCCTGGGGCGTGGCGAGACGTTACAGGTGCAGGTCAGCCTGGGGAACCTGGCGCGCAGCGTGCTTTTTGGATATTCCCAGCCCTACATGTTTGACCGGCCGCTGCAGTTCGGGTTCAACGTGTTCGGTAACAAGATCAACTTCAACCAGGCCCGCCAGCTTTCGATTTTCAGCGGACAGAACGTGAACAACCTGCCCAACGCCGTGCTGCAGAACCTGCAGAATTACTCGCAATCGTCGGTGGGATTCTCCACGTCGTTGAGTTATCCGTTACGCCGGTCCTTCAAGCGGTTGGGGATCACCTACTCGTTTGACCGCTCGACGCTGCTGCCGCTGAGTTCGGCTTCCAAGAACCTGTTCGAGTTTATCGCCTTCCGTGGGATTTCTGGGCCGAACGCGGTGAACGGGATCATCACCAGCAAGATTTTCCCGAACTTCTCGTTCAATACGCTGGACAGCGGAATCTCGCCGCACAGCGGGCACCAGATGACGCTGGGAGCCGAATTCGCAGGCATCGGCGGTACCGTCCACTCGATCCGCCCGATTATTCAGTACAAGCGGTTCATTCCGGTGCAGAACCGGCGGAATGCGATCGGTTTGAATGTGCAGGGATCGTACATCAGCGGCTTCGGCGGCCTGGTAGCGCCGCCGTTCCAGCGCTTTTACATGGGCGGCGAGTACGACATCCGCGGGTTCGACATTCGGACGGTATCGCCGATCGCGTTTCTGCCCAGCGCGGGGTCCATCATCCTGAGAAACCACGACAACAAGCCGGTCCCGGTGAACAGCGCCCTGCCGTGCAACACGGCGTTGCCTTCGCCACTGTCGAATTGCGTGACCGTGCCCATCCCGGTGGACCAGATCGTGTTCCCCGGCGGGGATCTCAGTGTTTCTACCAACCTGGAATACCGCATTACCATTGCCGGGCCGGTGGCGATCGCTCCGTTTCTCGACACCGGGATTGATCCCATCGTGCGGCGCTCGCAGTTGCAGATCGCCCAACAGCAATACAGCGGCGTCGTCAGCACGTACTTTGGCTGTCCGGCGCTGGATTCCACGCAGCCGAATGGTTGCGTGCAGGGCAGCCGGCTGAATCCGCTGCCCTCGCAGTATCTGCAGGTGCTGGGCTCGACCAACTGGCGGCCGCGCATGTCCACGGGTCTGGAGTTGCAGATGTTCCTGCCGGTGGTGAACGCGCCGTTCCGAATTTACTGGGCCTACAACCCGATACGGCTCGACAATCCGGCCAAGCCGCCGATTCCGGTCACAAGGAGCATGTTCCCGGTGGGCGCAGAGGGCGATTACACGTTCGCCCAGGCGGTGCAGACTTACTCTCCGAACTTTCTGCTGCGGGAGCCGCGCAAGACGTTCCGCTTCACGGTGGCGACGACGTTCTGAGGATAGGACCCGGCATGGGTTTGACGCGTCTGGAAGAGGTCTCTATACTAGGAGTGATCTACGCCATCCAGGAGGCTGTGAGGCGGTGGACGGCACGCCCGCAGACGCGGCGTGCGAACGCTGGCAATCTAGTGCGCCCTTTCCGACGGCGGCCGTTACCTGGGCGGAGACCTCCGGCAGCGCGGCCCGGCGTTACAAGAGACGCAATCTGAGAGTACGAGCGAAGTTCATTCCCGGAGCCATGCTCTGACGAACCATTTTTCAAGGAGTTCAAGCGAACCAATGACAAGCAAGTTCTTGCGAATCTTTCTGGCCGTTGCGGCAGTCCTGGCGATTTCCGCGGCGGCCCAAACCGCTGGCGCCACACCGTCGGTCGCGGCCGCCGCTCCCGCCAGCCCCGCGCCTTCGACGCCGGCAGCCACGGCCGGCGGTACCAAGGTGGGCACCATCAACATCAACGACGCGATCTTCGGCAGCAACGAAGGCCAGCGCGACATGCAGGCGTTGCAGAAGAAGTTTGAGCCCAAGCAGGCCGAACTCAAGAACCAGAGTGACGAACTGGAGGCTCTGAAGAAGCAATTGAGCACCCAGCAGGACAAGCTGAACGAGGATGCGCTCAACAATCTGAAGAAGCAGATTGAGGGCAAGCAGAAGTCTTTCGATCGCGCTGTGCAGGATTTCCAGGAGGAAGGCGGCAACCAGCAACAGGAGATCGCCACCCGCATCCTGCAGAAGATGGCGCCCATGATCGTGAAGTATTCGCAGGAGAATGGTTTCGGCGTCATCGTGGATACATCGAAGCCGTGGCCGCAGAGCCCGGTCCTGTGGTGGGGCGAGGCGTCGGACATCACCAAAGCGGTGGTAGATGCCTATAACGTGCAGTCGGGCGTGCCTGCGCCGGCTGCTACTGGCGCTGCTGGGAAACCGGCTGCTGCCAAGCCAGCAACCGGGACGGGAACGGCCAAGCCTGCGGCTCCCAAGCCGGCTGAGCCGCCGAAATAGTTCGCCGAAGTCGGCGGACACCTCTGGTGTCTGAAAAGTTCCAAAAGGCCACGTGAAAACGCGGCCTTTTTCTTTTGCGTTGGCGCGGCTGGCGCGATCTTCTTCGGTGTCCATACCAGCAAACAGATCTCGCTGGAGGACGCTATGGGTGCGGAAAGAAGGTCTGCCGAGACAAAGTCTGCCGAAGGAATGTTTGCCGAGAAGATGTTTGGTGACAGTCTGCTTGAAACATCCTGGGCCCAACGCACCCGCCGTGGCTGGACGACCCTGACTTCGTTCGGGATGGAGGCGGTGGTGCTGGGCCTGCTGCTGTTGCTGCCGTTGTGGAAGACGGTGGGTCTGCCGGCGTCCCGAACCGTTTCGACACCTGTGATTCTCGGGCATCGCTCGGCCGAACCGACGCGCAGTGCGCAGCCGGCGTCGGCACAAAGCAGCACAACGGTCGCGCGGTTCGTGGCTCCAGGCCATATACCGCCGCAGGTTGTGACCGGTCCTGATGAGGTTGCAAGCGCGCCGCCCAGCGAGATTCCCGGTCTGGACGGAATCGGCGATGGTGCCGGGAATGGCCCTCCCCTGGCCATCACCTCAGGGAACTACCCGGTGGCTGTGCCTGCCGCGCCTGGGCTGGTGACGCGTCAGTTCCGCTCGTCAACCATTCTGGAGGGCAGCCTGATTCATCGCGTGCTGCCCACGTATCCGTATCCGGCGAAAATCACTCATGTGCAGGGCGTGGTGGTGCTGGCGGCGATCATCAGCAAGGACGGTCGGATTGAAAACTTGCAGTTGGTATCGGGGCATCCGTTGCTGGCCGGAGCGGCGATCGAGGCGGTCAGCCAGTGGCACTACAAGCCGTACATCCTGAATGGAGAGCCGATTGAGGTGGAGACACGGATCACGGTGAACTTCACGCTGGCAGGGGACTAGCGTTCGTTCTTGGATATTGCTACCGCTTGTCATCCTCGAGGCGCCGTCGTTTGGCGCCGAAGGACATGTGCATTTCCTCGGCGCTCGCAAGGTGCATAGGTCCTTCGCTTCGCTCAGGATGACAAGAACGGAAGCATGCGCGCAGTTTTGGATACAGGCGGGAGTAGCCCCGGCGTAACGTCAGCGGGCCGGGCTGCTACCGCTATAATCCGGAAAGTGGCTACCAGTGTAGAAATCCTGAACCGCACGGCGACCCGCCCGACCTGGGCCGAAGTTTCGCTCGCCACCTTGCGGCAAAATTTCCGCACCGTGCAGAAGCATGTGGGAGCGAGTGTGACGGTATGCGCCGTCGTAAAGGCCGATGCCTACGGCCATGGCGCGGTCGAGTGTTCGCGCGCGCTGGAAGCGGAAGGCGCGCGCTGGCTGGGTGTGACCTCGCTCGATGAAGCCATCCCGCTGCGCGAGGCCGGGATTCAGGCGAACATTCTGCTGATGACCGGATTCTGGCGGGGAGAAGAGACGGAGATTGTGCGTCTCAAGCTCACTCCGACGGTGTGGGAGCGCTGGCAGATCGAGGCGCTCGAGACGGCGGCAGCGGCGCTGGGCGTGGCGCGGCATCCGGTGCACTTGAAAGTGGACACGGGCATGGGACGGTTGGGCGTCGCTGTGGATCAGCTTGGCGAAGTCCTGGCGGCTCTGAAATCGGCCAAGCATCTCGCGCTGGAAGGGCTTTCGACCCACCTGGCGTCGTCGGAAATCATGGACGCGCCGTCAGTCGCTGAGCAGGAACGTAGCTTCGAAGTGGCGCGCCGGCTGGTGCGCGAGGCGGGCGTCGAGCCGACATTTATACACCTGGCGAATACTGGCGCGGTGATTTCACGGCGCGAGACGTGGGCGAACGAGAGATGGGCTAGCGAAGGCAAGAAGAGCATGGTGCGTCCGGGAGTCGCGCTCTACGGATACTACCTGCCCTTTCAGCGCGCCGGACGCGAAGTGAGCGGCGGCACGCTGCGTTTGCCGGTCAAGCCGGTGCTCACCTGGAAGACACGCATTCTCTCTCTGCGCGACTTTGGAGCAAATTATCCTCTGGGCTACGGCGGAACTTACGTGACCAAGGCTCCAGCGCATGTTGCGGTGCTGCCGGTGGGCTATGCCGACGGATTCAACCGCCAGCTCTCGAATCGCGGGCGCGTGATTGTGCGCGAACACTACGCGCCGATCGTGGGCAGCATTTCGATGGACCTGACCCTGGCGGACGTAACGGGAATTCCGGGCGTTGCCGTGGGGGATGAAGTCATCCTGCTCGGTACCCTCGACGGAATGACCGTGGACGCACTCGACCACGCGCGGCTCGCCAACAGCTCTCCCTATGAAATCCTCTGCAATATTTCGAAGCGCGTGCCCAGACGGTATGTGAGCTAGCGCAACCGACGTCGGACCTCAGACCTCAGACCTCAGACCTCAGGCCCCGCTCGCTGGCCAAATGCCAACCGCTAACTGCCAAATGCGACCATTGCATGCCGGTGCGTGATCTAGCGCCTTCCTGCTTGTTAGACTAGAAGATTCACCATGCCTTCCCGCTACGCGCAGTGGATGTATGACTGGGAGCACCGGCTCACGTCGGTGGACGACAATCGTGTGGTGCGCCCGCTGGAGTGGGGAGTGGAATGGGCGCGCGACTGGCCTTGCCGCAATGGCTACCGTTTGGGGCAGGCTCCGGAAAATCCCGAGAAATTCTTTCTGGACTACAACCGCCATATCGTGGAGGCCAGCGACGAGTTTTATTCGTATGTGCGTCCGACCGACTACCGGCTGGAGCGGCGGGAGGTGCGGGTGCACTCGACGCGGGCCGTGCCTGACCCGAAGCTTGAAACCAAAGTGAAGGGTACGTTCGCCGAGTTTCTGAGGTTTACTTCGCCGGTGCGCACGCCGTATCCGGAAAACAATCTGGCGAACGCGCGCTGGTTTCCGGTGCAGGGAAGGCGCGCCATTGTGTTGCTGCCCCACTGGAACTCCGACGCGATTTCGTACGTCAGCCTGTGCCGCGTCTTCAATCTGCTCGGCATTGCCGTGCTGCGGCTAAGCATGCCGTACCACGACATCCGCATGCCCGCCGAGATTGGGCGCGCCGACTATGCGGTGTCAGCCAACATCGGGCGCACGCTCGACGCCACGCGCCAGGGCGTCATTGACATTCGCTGTTGCCTCGACTGGCTCGAACAGCAGGGCTACTCGCGGCTCGGCATCGTGGGCACGAGCCTCGGGTCGTGCTACGCGTTCATTGCGGCGGCGCATGACTCGCGCATTCGGGTAGCGGCGTTCAACCATGCTTCGACGTATTTCGCTGATGTCGTCTGGCACGGGCAGTCCACGCGCCACATCCGGCAGGGAATTGAGGAGAAGATTGATCTGGAGGAACTGCGGCGGGCGTGGCTGGCAATCAGTCCGATGTCGTTTTTCAACCAGTATTCGCGGTGGCCGAAGAAGTCGCTGATCGTCTATGCCGAGTATGACCTGACATTCCTGCCGGAGTTCTCGCGGCAGGTGGTCGAGGAATTTGAGCGGCATGGGCTGGATCACAAAGTCGCCGTGCTTCCCTGCGGCCACTATACAACCGGCGAGACGCCCTACAAATACATGGACGGCTGGCAGTTGGCGTCATTTCTGCGGACGGCGTTTTAAGAAAAAGCGCCAGCATCACCACGAAGGACACGAACCTTCACGTTAGAATAGAAGACAAGCAGTCAGCGCAGACTGCCTTTGCGAAACATTCCAGGAAAATGACATGACAAACTCTGCCAAAATGTACCGCCCGCTGTGCGAAACTGATCCCGAGATTGCCGCGGCCATTGACAACGAAACCCGGCGCCAGCACGAAGGCCTGGAGCTGATTGCCTCGGAAAATTTCGTCAGCGAAGCCGTGCTCGAGGCCGCCGGGTCGGTCTTCACGAACAAGTATGCCGAGGGATATCCCGGCAAGCGCTACTACGGCGGCTGCGAGTTTACCGACGTGGTTGAGAACCTGGCGCGCGACCGCGCCAAGCAGTTGTTCGGCGCCGAGCACGCCAATGTGCAGCCTCATGCCGGATCGCAGGCCAACATGGAGGCCTATGCCGCTGTGCTGCAGCCGGGCGACACCATCCTCGGCCTGAACCTGGCCCACGGCGGGCACCTCACCCACGGCCATCATCTGAATTTTTCCGGCAAGACGTACAAGATCATTCCATATGGCGTCACCAAGGAAACCGAGACCATTGACTACGATGAGCTCGAAAAGCTTGCTGAGAAAGAACGGCCGAAGCTGATCATTGGTGGCGGCAGCGCGTATCCGCGCATCATTGATTTTGCGCGCATGCGCCAAATTGCCGACAAGGTCGGCGCGCTCTACCTGGTGGACATGGCGCACTTCGCCGGACTGGTGGCGGGCGGCGCACATCCTTCGCCGGTGCCGCACGCGCAGATTGTTACTTCGACCACTCATAAGACGCTGCGCGGGCCGCGTTCGGGAATGATTCTTTCGAAAGCCGAATTCGCGCAGGCGATTGACAAAGTCGTTTTTCCGGGCATGCAGGGCGGGCCGCTGGTGCACATCATGGCGGCCAAGGCGGTGTGCTTCCACGAAGCCATGCAGCCGGAGTTCCGCGACTACGCGCGGCAGATCGTGGCCAACGCGAAGGTGCTGGCGCAGACGCTCGCCGACGAAGGCTTCCGCATCATTTCCGGAGGCACCGACACGCACCTCATGCTGGTGGATGTGTTCTCGAAGGGCATGCTGGGCAGCGAAGCTGAGAAGGCGCTGGACCAGGCCGGCATCACGGTCAACAAGAACGCGATTCCGTTCGATACCAACCCGCCGATGAAGCCCAGCGGCATCCGCATCGGCACGCCGGCACTGACCACGCGCGGGATGAAGGAAGGCGAGATGCGCCAGATCGGGCGCTGGATCGCCGAGGCGCTCTATCACCGCACGGACGCGGCGGTGCTGGCGAAGGTCCGCAAGCAGGTGCTTGGGCTGTGCGAGACCTTCCCGCTATATGCGGAGCGGCGGGCGAAGGCGCAGGCGGAAGTGCGGGCCTAGTTTGGTGGCGTGGAGCCAGCCTGAGAGGGCATTGCGGCAAACGGACGTTGCCAAAAGAAAAGCCGCCCGGACAGCGGGCGGGCCTTGTCGTCAAGCGTTGTCTTTGCTCTCCCTATTTCAGGGTTACTTCGCGGGCCAGTGAACTCCTGACGGTTGTGGAGTATTCGGCGCGTTTCTTGGCAGCATCCACCATCGCCTGGTGACTGCCGTAGTGCTTTTCGACAAGAGTTGTGGCTTTCTCGCCCAGCTCATCGAGGGTTGCCCAGTTCTTGTATTCGATGGCTATGGCGACATCCCAATCCTCTGGATGCTCCAAAACCGGGTTGGTATAGAACTTGTAGTCAACGATCCAACCCTGCTTCTTGTATTCGTCATAAATCGGCCTGAAATTCTGGCTGACGTCGTTCCAATACTGGTCGCCCATTCCCGTCTTGACGTGTACGTAGACGACGCGCCAAACCGGGCCGTTATTGTAGTGGGGATTTTGTGCGACCAGTGGTGTAGCCGCCGCCAGAAGCGTCAGAACCAGACACAAACACAACATGAACTTTCTCATTAACTACTCCTTGTGCCTAGGATTAGGCCGCGGTTCAACGGAAGGCGAGCGGGAATCCTACGTGAGTGAGAAGGGCAAGTCAATGAAGCGACGCGATGGCCCAAGGGAAGAGACATTTCGGAACAATGATGGGCGCAACATCGTCATGACCGGAACGAGCTTGCTCTGAGCCTAGCCGAAGGTCCATCTCTGTGGTTAAATGCCATCGGTGAAGATCGCCATAGACATCCGGCGGATGACCGAGTTTGGCGTCGGCACCTACATCCGCAATGTGGTGCGCACGCTGGGCCGGCTCGACCGCGAGAATAAATACCTGCTGATCGGCAATCCGGCCAAGGTGCAGGAAATCGGCGCGCTGCCGGCCAATTTCCACACGGTTCCGCTGCTCGCGCCTGAGCGATCGGTGCAGGGATACCGCGAGTTCCGCACAGCGCTGAAGCGCCTGAATTGCGATCTGGTTCACATTCCCAACCTCTTCTCGATCCCGCGGGCGCTGCCCTGCCCTTACATCATGACCGTGCACGACATGCTGGAGCACATGTCGCGGGCCCGCGAGCAGAGCGGGTTCTGGCGCTCCCTGCATTTCCAGCTGACGCGGCGGGTGCTGACGGGAGCGGCGCGAATCTTCGCCGTGTCGAACTTCACCCGCAACGAAATCGAGAAACTGTTTGGCGTGCCCGCGGAGCGGATTGAGGTGGTCTACAACGCCATTGACGAGCGCTTTCTGCGTGGCCACGCCAGCGCCGCCGATCGCGAATTGATCGCCAAGCGCTACCAGGTGACCTATCCTTTCCTGCTGTATGCCGGCCGCGTCAGCCCGCACAAGAACGTGACACGCATGATCGAGGCCTTTTCCGCGCTCAAGACCGAGTTGGAAAGAGATCATCTCTTCCCCGACCTCAAGCTGATCATCATCGGCGATGATCTGTCGGGCAATCCGGGCTTGCGCCGCACCGTGGTGCGCAGCGGGGTGCAGAACGACGTGCGCTTTCTCGGATTTGTGCCGATTGAGGTACTGCGCATTTTCTATGACGAGGCGAAAATCTTCGTGTTCCCGTCGCTGTACGAGGGTTTCGGGCTCCCTCCGCTCGAGGCCATGGCGCATGGGACTCCGGTGGTGACCTCGAACGTTTCCTCGCTGCCGGAGGTGGTGGGGAACGCGGCGGTGCTGGTGAATCCCGAGAATGTGTTCGAGATCATGCGGGCCGTGCACCGCGTGCTGACCGATCAGGCGCTGCGCGAACGCATGAAAGAACGCGGCTACCAGCAGGTGGCGAAATTTTCCTGGGAGGCATCGGTGCAGCGGATTCTGGCCGCGTACCGCGAGACCGCGCTCCGACGCCCGGTGTTGCCAACTCAGAGCGCCGCTGACTGAATGCCGCGCCGGACCCGGCGGCATCCTCACACACAAATCGGAAACGCTCCTGTTGCTTCGGGAAGTACCTATTTCAGCAGCGGCTGGCCGGGCGACGCGATGGCGAGCTTGTGCAGCTTGGCGGTGAGGCGGGTGCGGTCGGCGTCGGTTTTGGCGGCGGCCAAACGCTTGCGCAACTGGACGACTTTAGCTTTGCGGGTGCGTCGCCGGCGAATCTCGGGCCGGCGGCTGGGTGCGGACATGCTTTGCTCCTTTTAACGGCAGGAAAAAGTCGCGGCTGCCAAATTCATAGAGCCCACGTCACGAAGCCAGGCAACCGCCACAGCTATTGAATCGGAGACCGCAGGAACTGTCAATGACGGCAATCCGAAAAGGCCGGTTGTACAACCTGAACCAACCGATCCATTGGTCGTCGGGCCCCCCGGAGCGGGTTTGAAGGGTGGGTGTCATACCCGTTTGCGTTGGGTTCCGTATCCCCTTTGGAACAATCCCCAAGGTACTCGTCCCCCGACCGAAGTACTTCATCGTTGGCTAAGGGTAGGCATGTGCCCGGGAGGGGTGGCGCAGGTCTTCTCCCGCGGTTAGCTCCTTCTTAAATGCGGCTGGCAAGGGCTGGGAACCGCCGGAGGAGGGTGAGCCTTAAGGTCGCGCCAACTCTTGCCGATAGGAGCTAAGTCCCGGAGCGGCGTGGGGCGGGAACCGGATGCGTCCGGTGGGTGACGAAGGGGCTCGCGGATGAGCGACACAGAGATCGTAAAAGAGTTCCTGATCGAGAGTCACGAGAATCTGGACCGGCTCGACCGGGACGTGATCACGCTGGAACAGGATCCTGGCAGCCAGGAAACCCTGGCCAGCGTCTTTCGGACGATCCACACGATTAAGGGTACGTCAGGATTCCTGGCCTTCAACCAGCTGGAGGCGCTTACCCATGCGGGAGAGAGCCTGCTGGCGCGCCTGCGCGATGGCTTGCTCGCGCTCAACCCGGAGATCACTACCGCCTTGCTGTCTATGGTGGACGCGGTGCGCCAGATGCTGGCCAGCATTGAAGCCACAGGAAGCGAGGGGGAACGCAACGATGGGGAACTCATTGCCACGCTGACGCGGCTGCAAGGGGAGGAGAAAGTCCCGGGCGCCGTGCCGGTGCCGGAGAAGCCAAGTGCGCCGGAGAAGCCAGGTGCGCCAGCTGAACCTTCTCCGGCGTCGGCGCCGAACGTGGGCGACATCCTGATGAAGGCGGGCAAAGCCCGAGTCAGCCAGGTCTGGGAAGCCGTCGAGCAGCAGCAGGCGGGCGATCCGCGGCGCATCGGCGAGATCCTGGTCGAAAAGGGGGCGGTCAAGCCGCAAGACGTGCTCGACGCGCTGCATGCGCAGCAACCTGGCCGCGGGCCGAGCGCCAGCGACAGCACCATCCGCGTGGATGTCGGCCTGCTCGACCGGCTCATGAACCGGGTGGGCGAGCTGGTGCTGCTGCGCAACCAGATCGTGCAGTTCACCAATTCGGCCGAAGACAGCGCCCTGCAGGGCACCAGCCAGCGGCTGAGCCTGCTCACGACCGAGCTGCAGGAAAGCGTGATGAAAACGCGCATGCAGCCGATCGGCAACATCTGGAGCAAGTTCCCGCGCACCGTGCGCGACGTGGCGCTGGGCTGTGGCAAGCAGGTGGGCATCGAGATGGAAGGCAAGGAGACCGAACTCGACAAGACCATCATCGAGGCCATCAAGGATCCTCTGACTCATCTGGTGCGCAATGCGGTGGACCATGGCATCGAGGTGCCGGAGGTGCGGCGGGCGGCCGGCAAGCCCGCCGAAGGCCGGTTATTGCTGCGTGCTTTTCACGAAGGCGGCCAGGTCAATATCGAGATCACCGACGACGGCGCCGGGCTCGACTACGAGAAGATCCGCGACAAGGCCGTTGAGAAGGCCCTGGTCAGCGCCGACCAGGCGGCACGCATGACCGAGCGTGAGATCGCCAACCTCATCTGGCTGCCGGGATTTTCCACGGCGGAGAAAGTCACCAACGTTTCCGGCCGCGGCGTAGGCATGGACGTGGTCAAGACCAACATCGAAAAGATCGGCGGCACAGTGGACGTGCAGTCGAGGCCGGGGCTGGGTTCGACCGTGCGCATGAAGATTCCCTTGACCCTGGCCATCATTCCGGCCCTGATCGTCACCGCGGCCGGAGACCGGTACGCCATTCCGCAGGTCAGCCTGCTCGAACTGGTGCGGCTCGAAGGAGAACAGTCGCGCAAGGCCATCGAGCAGGTCAACGGCGCTCCGGTCTACCGGCTGCGCGGCAAACTTCTCCCGCTGGTGTATTTGAACGTGGAACTGAAAGTGGACGGCCAGCAAGAAGGGGCGGGGACAAACCGGAAGGCAAGAGCGGGCGATCCGGATTTTTCCGCGGTACGCGACCAGCACCGGCAATGGATCGACCGCCTGCAACACGTTCTGAACGGGAATGGCAGCCTGACGGCGCAGGAGGCGGGATCCCACGAAACCTGCGCCCTGGGAAAGTGGATCTACGCGACGGGCGTGAAAGAACACGGCGCGATTGACGACATGCACGTGCTGGAGAAGGTGCACAAAGATTTCCACCACGCGGTCCGCAACGTTCTTCTGCTCAGGAGCCAGGGCGAGGGAAGTCTGGCTCACCAGGAACTGAATACGGTCGAGCGCACTTCCCGCCGCATCATGGAGCTGACAACCAGCGTGGAACAGAAGATTCTCGAATCCGAGAACATCAACATCGTGGTGTTGCAGGCCGACGACCGGCAGTTTGGCCTGGTGGTGGACGAGATCAACGACACCGAGGAAATCGTGGTCAAGCCGGTCGGCAAGCAGCTGAAGAGCGTCAACACCTACGCCGGGGCCACCATCATGGGCGACGGAAGGGTGGCGCTGATTCTCGATGTGCTCGGACTGGCGCAGCGCGCCAACGTAGTCAGCGAAGTGCGGGACCGGGCCATGACGGAGAAAGAGGCGAAGCAGGCGCTTGGGGCGGCCGGCGGGAGCCAGCGCAATGCCGTGCTGCTGTTTGAGTACGGGGAGAACCGGAGAATGGCCGTCGACCTATCGCTGGTGGCGCGCCTCGAGGAGTTTCCCGGCGACTCGGTCGAGCGGGCCGGCGGCCACGAAGTGGTGCAGTACCGCGGGCAGATCATGCCGCTGGTGCGAGTTTCCGAAGTGCTCGAGAGCCATCGCGTGAAGGGGGCGGAAGCTGGCCAGGAGTCACTGCACGTGGTGGTCTACGCCGACCAGGGGCGCAGCGTAGGTCTGGTGGTGGACCGCATTCTGGACATCGTCGAGGAATCCTTTTTGGTCGAGCGCCAGACCGGGCGCCCGGGAGTATTGGGCTCGGCGGTGATCCAGAAACGCGTCACCGACCTGCTGGACGTGCCGGGATTGATCCTGTCGGCCGGCGTCGGCCGGCTGGCCGCCGGAGCGCACGCCTAGGGTGGGCGCGGGGGGAGCGGGCGCGGCTGAGCGGGCGCGGTTGAGCGGCCAATGTTGAGCGGGCGATGTGAATGGCAGCAGGAGAGCAGAGGCGATGGCCAATACCCAGCAGTTCTGCACGTTTTTTCTGAAGGAGCAATTTTTCGGCGTGCCGGTGCAGCAGGTGCAGGAGGTCATCCGGTATCAGGAAATGACCCGGGTGCCGCTGGTGCCCCAGGTGATCCGCGGTCTGATCAACCTGCGCGGGCAGATCGTGATGGCGGTGGATCTGAGGCGCCGTTTCGGCATGGACGACCGGGCCGAATCGCAACTGCCGATGAATGTGGTGGTGCGCACCGACGATGGAGCGGTGAGCTTTCTGGTGGATGAGATTGGCGACGTGCTGGAAGTGGACCAAGACTGCTTCGAGCCTCCGCCCGAGACGCTGCACGGTCCAGCCCGCGAACTGGTGCGGGGAGTGTACAAGCTGACCGGCCAGTTGCTGCTCGAACTCGACGTGGGGCGCGCCCTCGCCTCTCCGGCCGGCGAGGACTGGGGTGCGGCCTCGCTCTGAAGCGCGGCCGGGGAAAGGCCGGGAGAGCGTTTGCCAGCGGGCGGTGCGGCTTTGCGGGTTCGATCGTCCACCGGTAACTAACCGAAACCTTCGGCCCGGCCGATAGGAAGATCGAACGAGGGTTCCAAAAGTTCAAGTGAGGAGAAGAACATGCGTAAAGCAGTCCTTTACTTTCTCTTTGCCTGCCTGTGCGCTGCCCCAGCCCATCTGCTGGCGCAGGAGTTTAAGGTCTTCGACCGCACCGTGCAGGTGCACGGGTTCGCGTCGCAGGGGTTTGTGCACACCGACCAAAACAACTGGCTGACGATGTACACATCCAGGGTCGGAAGCGGCGAGTTCACCGATTTTGGCGCCAATGCCTCAACCCAGATCACCGACAGGTTCCGGGTCGGCGCGCAGATCTATGACCGAAACGTCGGGCACTTGGGAAACTGGCATCCCGAACTGGACTGGGCCTACGCCGATTTCAAATTCAGATCCTGGCTCGGATTCCGAGCTGGCAAGGTAAAGACCGTCTTGGGCTTATACAACGACACCCAGGATCTGGATTTTCTGCGTACCTTTGCTCTTCTCCCTCAGGGCGTTTATGCCACCGACATGCGCGATGCCACGCTCTCCCACGTTGGCGGCGACGCGTACGGCACTTTTTCCCTGGCAAAACCCCTTGGCAAGTTCTCGTATACGGTCTATGGGGGCGATCACATCGAGAGCACCGACGGCGGATACCCGTATCTGCTGCAAATCCACGGCATCTACATCAACCACTCAAGCGGACCCACCTGGGGAGGCGACCTGCGCTGGATGACTCCGGCGAAGGGACTGCTCGTCGGGGCCTCCTACGAAAACAACGACCTCACCAACACCGGGCTTTTGAACCCATCGGTCGCCCTCGGCGGGCCCGACGTGACGGTGCCCTATTGGGAGAAGTCCCGGAAGGAATTTGTGCAGCAGTTCTACGGTGAGTACGTGATCGGCAAGCTGAAAATCGATGCGGAATACCGGCGTTACTGGCGTGATTTCACGATCTTCAACGGGCAGTTCGAAGCACAGGCTGCTCCCAAGTCTTGGTACACTGCGGCGGACTATCGGCTCACGAAGCGACTCGCGCTGGGCGGCTACTACTCGCACTTCATCATCAACTGGGTGGTGACCGTTCCGAACCAGGTCGAGGCCCCCAGCGAGAGCTCCCCCGACCGCCACCTCTACGACAAAGTTGTCGCCGCTCGCTTCGATCTAAAGACCTACTGGTATGCGAAGGTCGAAGGCCACTTCATGGACGGCTACGCCGGCTTCCAGTATCCGGACGGGTTCTATCCCCAGGTGAACCAGGCAGGTCCGTGCGCAGGAAATCTGTGTTCTTCCCTAAAACCCAGCATTAACGCCCTGGTCCTCAAGACCGGCTTCAACTTCTGAGGGGAGGTGAAGACCATGCCAAGGAGAACGATCATGAAACCATTTCGATTCCACCTCGTTGTCATCGCGGCCGCGATGGTCATTCTCGCCTCGGCCAGTGCCTCGGCAGGTAACGTCAAGATCGTCGCCAACTCCAGCGTCAAAGCGGATTCGATTTCGGCCGACGAGCTGAGAAGCGTTTTTCTGGAAGAGACCAGTTCGCTGCGCGACGGTTCGCACGTGGAGCCAGTGCTCGAAAAGGGTGGGCCGGCGCACGAAGAGTTTGTCCGGGAGTATCTCGGGAAATCCGAGTCCGATTTGCAGAGTTACTACCGCAATCTTGTATTCACCGGCAAAGCCTCGATGCCCAAGTCGGTCGTCTCCGATGCCGACGTCGTGGCCTATGTAGCGAAGACCAAGGGCGCGATCGGTTATATCAGCGCCGGCACCAGCGCGGAGGGAGTCAAGACGCTGGGCGTGAAGTAGTCTTCCGGCGGGAAGGCGACCAGGGTCGGATGGGGAAGAAAACATGAAACTGACACTCGGGAAGAAGCTGGGACTGGGTTTTGGTGTGATTCTCGCACTGACGGCTCTCGGTACCGGAATCAGCTACCTAAAGTCGGCCGCCATCAAGAACACCCAGGACAGGTTGATCGAGGAGCGGGTCCCGTCACTCGAAGCGGCGCAGGCGCTGCAACGGGATTTGAATCAGACGCAAAGCAAGGGCCGCCAGTTCATTCTGGCAGCGGCGGAACCGGAGAGGCGAGAGGAAGCGAAGACGCTGTTCGATCAGGCCTGGGACAACATCGACGCCGACATCGCCGGGATGGACGACCTGGCCCCCAAATGGCAGCTTCAGGAGAACCGGGACCGGCTGGCGGAGGTCAAGCAGGAGCTTCCCCTGCTGCGTGCCGCGCAGGAAGCGGCGATGGCGCATGCCAAAAGCGGCGGACGCGACGGGGTGGTCAAGGCGGGCAACGAATTCGCCGACCGGGCGAACGCTTCCGCCGAAGCCATCAAGAAATCGGTCGGAAACATGGCGGGTGCGTTTGTCTCCTTGATGGACGAAAACAAGGAGCAGTTGCATGCCGAGAACCGCTCGCTTCGCGTGACCACGGCGGTGACGACGTTCGTGGCACTGGGCATCGGGATCTTTCTGGCCATTTTCGTGAGCCGCAGCATTTCTTCCGGCACAGCGTCGGCGCTGCATTTTGCCGAGGCCATCGCGGCCGGCAAGCTGACGCAAGACGACATCCGGATCAGCGGGCACGATGAGTTCACCGATCTGGGGCGGGCGCTGAACCGGATGAAGGCCAGCCTGCAGGAAAAAGACGCGGCCACGTCGCGCATGGTCGGGCTGGCCGACACGACCTCCGTCAACCTTATGTTCGCCGACCGCGACCTGAACATCCAGTACATGAACGCCGCCTCGTTGAACACCCTGGTGACACTGGAAAAGTACCTGCCGGTCCGCCCCGCGCAGATGATCGGGCAGTCCATCGACGCTTTCCACAAGGATCCGGCGAAGGTCCGGCGCATCCTGAGCGATGTGAAGAGTCTGCCCCACAAGGCGCGGTTCGCGCTCGGCCCGGAAACGATCGAACTCACGGCCGATGCGGTGTACGACGCGGAAAAGAACCACATCGGCTACCTGTCCACCTGGTCGGTTGTGACCAAGAACCTCGTCATCGAGGCGACCAACGCCGACTACGCCGGCCAGATCGCCGCCATCGGCAAGTCCCAGGCGGTGGTCGAGTTCCATCTCGACGGCACCATCATCGGTGCCAACGAGAACTTCCTCAAGACCATGGGCTACAGCCTCGACGAAGTCAAAGGCAAGCACCACGGCATGTTTGTGGACCAAGCCGACCGGCAGAGCGCGGACTACCGAGAATTCTGGGCCAAACTGAACCGGGGCGAGTACGTAGCCGGCGAGTTCAAGCGGGTCAGCAGGAGCGGGAAGGAAGTCTGGATTCAGGCCTCGTACAACCCGATTTTCGATCTCAACGGCAAACCGTTCAAGGTCGTTAAGTACGCGGCCGACGTGACGCCGCAGAAGCGAGCGGCGGAAGAGCTGAAGCAGAAAGTGGACAGCATCCTGCAGGTCGTGTCCGCGGCCGCGGCCGGCGACCTGACCCACGACATCAGCGTCAGCGGGCAGGACGGGATCGGGCAGATGGGCGAAGGGCTGGCCAGTTTCTTCATAGACTTGCGCCAAAGCATATTGGGCATTGCCACGACGGCGCAGTCGCTGGCCAACGCCTCGGAAGAACTGTCCTCGAACAGCCAGCAGATGAGCGCCAACGCGGAAGAAACTTCGGCCCAGGCCAACGTGGTGTCGGCGGGGGCCGAACAGGTCAACCGGAACCTGCAGACGGTGGCCACGGGCACCGAGGAGATGAGCACCAGCATCAAGGCCATCGCCAAGAATGCGCATGAATCGGCCAAGGTGGCCACCGGGGCAGTCAAGGTGGCGGAAGACACCAACCAGATCGTGAGCAAGCTGGGGGATTCCTCGACCGAGATCGGGCAGGTGATCAAGGTGATCACTTCGATAGCGCAGCAGACCAACCTGCTGGCGCTGAATGCGACGATCGAGGCGGCGCGGGCGGGGGAAGCGGGCAAGGGCTTTGCGGTGGTGGCCAACGAGGTCAAGGAACTGGCCAAGCAGACGGCCAAGGCGACGGAAGACATCAGCCGGAAGATCGAAGCGATCCAGGGGGATACCAAGAGCGCGGTATCGGCGATTGGGCAGATCAGCGCGGTGATCCGGCAGGTGAATGACATTTCCAACACCATCGCGACGGCGGTGGAGGAGCAGAACGCGACCACCAACGAGATGGCGCGCAACGTGGGCGAGGCGGCGAGAGGATCGGGCGAGATTACGCGGAACATCGCCGGCGTGGCCGACGCGGCCAAGAGCACGACGCACGGAGCCAACGATGCGCTCAAGGCGGCGCAATTGCTGGCAGAGATTTCCAACCAACTGCGCGGACTGGTCGGAAAATTCAGGCTGGAGCGGACAGAGGCCGACAGTGTCGCGGCATCGCCGGGGCCGGCCATGCGGGCCGGAGCCGGTTTCTAGAGCGGCGTGGTCCGGCCACGAAGGGAGTCTGGTGGCTGCCGCGCCGGAAGTCGGCGGAGGAGGAAGAACAGAAATGAAGACAGCAGTCCCAGATCTCACGGAACATCCGCACTATCTGAAACAGGTCTTTAAACTTCTGCCGCCGTGCAACTTGCTTTATGCGGACACGGATCTGGTCATTCGATACATGAACCAGGCGTCCAGGAACACGCTGGCGAAGATTGAAAAGCTGCTTCCCTGCAAGGTGGACGAGATCCTCGGCAGGTCCATTGACATTTTCCACAAGGATCCGGCCCGCGTGAGACGCGTGCTGGCCAACGAAAAGAATCTGCCGCACCATACACACTTCCGGCTGGGACCGGAGAAGATTGAACTGACCGTGCACGCGGTTGCCGACGAACAAGGTGCTGTGGTCGGTTACGCCGTGGCCTGGGCCATCATCACCGAGCAATACCGACTGGAGCAGGCGATGCAGGCCATCTACCATTCACGGCCCTGCGTGGAGTTCGACATCGAGGGCAGTGTCGTTCGTGCCAACGACTTTTTCTTGGGGCTCACGGGCTACACGATCGAGGAAATCCGCGGCAAGAACCACAGAATCTTCGTGCGCGAATCCGACCGCCATCTGCCCGAGAATGCGACGCTCTGGCCAAAGTTCGAGGCTGGGGTCGCGCACTCTGGTGAATTCAGGCGTCTAGGCAAGGACCAGAGAGAGATCTGGGTCGCTTGCACCTACTATCCGATCCCCGACATCGACGGGAACATTTATCGGGTGATGCAGTTCATGACCGATATTACCGAGCGCAAGCTGCGGGATAACGATTACGCCGGGCAGATCGCGGCCATCAACCGGTCGCAAGCGGTAATCGAGTTCCAAATGGACGGCACGATCGTCGACGCGAACGAAAAGTTCCTGAACTCCATGGGCTACACGCTGGACGAGATCAAGGGGAAACATCACAGCATCTTTGTGGACGAGGACTACCGGCGCCGCCCGGAATACAACGAGTTCTGGGCAAGGCTGACGCGGGGCGAGTACGTGACGGGCGAGAGCAAGCGGATCGGCAAAGGCGGGAAGGAAGTCTGGCTTCAGACCTCCTACAACCCGATCCTCGATTTGAACGGCAAGCCTTTCAAAGTGGTCGAGTATGCCACTGAGGCGACCGAGCGAGTAAAGACGGCGAAGGCAGTCGAAAGAATCTCGGAGAGTCTGGCCAGTGCCTCCGAGGAACTGGCGGCAACCAGCCTGCGGATGAGCGCCAATGCGGAAGAAACTTCGGCCCAGGCCAACGTGGTGTCGGCGGGGGCCGAACAGGTCAACCGGAACCTGCAGACGGTGGCCACGGGCACCGAGGAGATGAGCACCAGCATCAAGGCCATCGCCAAGAATGCGCATGAATCGGCCAAGGTGGCCACCGGGGCAGTCAAGGTGGCGGAAGACACCAACCAGATCGTGAGCAAGCTGGGGGATTCCTCGACCGAGATCGGGCAGGTGATCAAGGTGATCACTTCGATAGCGCAGCAGACCAACCTGCTGGCGCTGAATGCGACGATCGAGGCGGCGCGGGCGGGGGAAGCGGGCAAGGGCTTTGCGGTGGTGGCCAACGAGGTCAAGGAACTGGCCAAGCAGACGGCCAAGGCGACGGAAGACATCAGCCGGAAGATCGAAGCGATCCAGGGGGATACCAAGAGCGCGGTATCGGCGATTGGGCAGATCAGCGCGGTGATCCGGCAGGTGAATGACATTTCCAACACCATCGCGACGGCGGTGGAGGAGCAGAACGCGACCACCAACGAGATGGCGCGCAACGTGGGCGAGGCGGCGAGAGGATCGGGCGAGATTACGCGGAACATCGCCGGCGTGGCCGACGCGGCCAAGAGCACGACGCACGGAGCCAACGATGCGCTCAAGGCGGCTGAGGCGTTGACGAAGATGTCGGCCGACCTGCGGAGTTTGGTGCAACGGCTCAGCAGCAAGTAGGGAATCGGACTGCTTTGGCCGCGAGGTCAGAAACGGGGAAAGAAGACGCGTGCACGCTGCACCTGGTGCCGCCTGCGTTCATGATGAATGAGTGTCTTATGCTGCCGGTCCGAGTGTTGATCGTGGACGATTCCGTGGTGGTGCGGAAGCTGTTGTCCGAGAGTCTGGCTTCGAGCACCGAAGTGCAGGTGGCCGGGACGGCTTCGAATGGAGCGATCGCCCTGGCCAAGATCCCGCAATTGAACCCGGACGTCATCACCCTGGACATTGAAATGCCCGGCCTGAACGGGATTCAGACGCTGACAAAGATCCGCAAGCTGTATCCCAGGGTGCCGGTGATCATGTTTAGCACGCTCACGGAGCGGGGAGCTGCGATCACGCTGGAGGCGTTGTCGCTGGGCGCGTCCGATTATCTGACGAAGCCGAGCAACAGCGAGAGCCTGGCCGGCGCGATGGAACAGGTGAGGCGAGAGTTGATCGCGAAGATTGTTTCGCTGGCTGGCCGCGACCGCAGACGGGCTGCGCCTTCAGCGCCGATCTTGCGACCCAGGGCAGAGCCTGTCGCGCAACCAATTGAAATCCTGGCCATCGGCAGCTCCACCGGGGGGCCCAATGCTTTGGCTGAAGTGCTTCCCCACTTGCCCGCGGATTTCCCCGTCCCGGTGGTGGTGGTGCAGCACATGCCGCCACTTTTTACGCGTCTGCTGGCGGATCGTCTGAATTCCCAGTCGGAACTGGCGGTGCGGGAGGCCGAGGGCGGCAGGACGCTGGAGCCGGGGCAAGTCTGGATTGCGCCCGGCGACTATCACATGACGGTAGAGCGCAAGGGGCCCGGCGTGGTGGTGAATCTGAATCAGGATCCTGCGGAAAACTCGTGTCGTCCGGCAGTGGACGTGCTGTTTCGGTCGGTCGCCGAAACCTATGGTCCCGGCGTGCTGGGTGTGGTGATGACCGGCATGGGCACAGACGGGGCGCGTGGCGCGGCCCGCATCCGGGAAGCCGGCGGAGAAATCCTGGTACAGGATCAAGCTTCGTCGGTGGTGTGGGGCATGCCTGGCGCAGTGGTGAGCGCAGGAGCGGCGGACAAGATTTGCCCATTGGCGGAGATCAGCCTGGAAGTAGTCTGGCGGGTCGCGGCAAGCCGAAGGCACGCTGCCGGCGTCGCCACCCGGGGCCACTAACCTCGCGCAATCGTTCCCGGCCAAATTGGGCTACAAACTATGGAAACAGGGGCGGCAACAGCGGGTTCGGGGGGCGAAGCAGAGGATCTGCGCGATCCCGCGTACTTGAAAATCCGGGATGCGATCTACCAGATTTCGGGCATCTACCAGTCGGACGAAAAACTCTATCTGCTGGCTTCGCGGTGCGCGCGGAGAATGCGTGCGGTGAAGGCGAACACGCCGGCTGAATACCTGGAGCATCTCACCCTCCGCGGAGATCGCGGGGCGGAGTTGCGGCTGCTTCTGAACGAGATCACCATCGGCGAATCTTACATGTTTCGCAGCCCGCCGCAACTGGAGGCACTGCGCAACGTAGTTCTGCCGCAGATTCTGGCGACCAAGGGCGCGATGGGATTGAAGCGCTTGCATCTCTGGAGCGCCGGCTGTTCGACGGGCGAAGAGCCTTACACGCTGGCGATGTTTCTGCTGGAGGAACGCGAGAAAATGATGGCGGGTTGGAACATTGACATCCTGGCGACTGACCTCAATGACAACTCGCTGACGGCGGCCGAGGCGGGAATTTATGGGGAATACGCCCTGCGCAGCACCTCTGACGCGCTGCGGAACAAGTACTTCCAGCCCTACGACGACAAGCGACTGCAAGCCACCGACCGGTTGAAGTCCCTGATCCGGTTTGAACGGGTGAACCTGAATGACGACAGCAAGATGATCTTCATGAAAGGTATGGACGTCATCTTTTGCTGCAACGTCCTGATCTATTTCGACCTGAGTTCCAAGCGCAAGGTCATGCAGCACTTCTATTCCAACCTGCTGCCCGGCGGTTATCTGTTCCTCGGTCACGCGGAGTCTCTCTACCAGGTGGATGACCGGTTTCACCTGGTGCATTTTCCGGGCGCCATTGGGTACTGGAAGCCGCCGACGGGGTATAGGGGCGGGGGGAAGCCATGAAAAAGCTCCGGCTGCAGAACCTGATTCCGAGAATTAAAGCCATGGACGCCATGCCGGCCGTTCCAACCATCGTGCGGCCTCTGGTAGAGCTGCTCCAGTTGCCGCCGGATCAAGTCAGAGTGGAGAGAGTGGTGCAACTCGTCTCGTATGACTCCACCATCGCCGCCCATTGTCTGCGCATGGCGAACTCGCCCTTGTTCGGGCGGCGCAACACCGAGACGGTAAGGAGCGCGATTGTCGCGCTCGGCCTGAAGCGGATTCAGGCCATCCTGATGGGCTGTTCGCTGAACAGGATAGTCCCTCCGGACAAGTGGGCTTTCGATGCGGTCATTTTCTGGCGGCACTCCCTGGGCTGCGCCCTGGTCAGCAGCAGGATGGCGAAGCTGATCGGGTATCCGGACCCGGAAAAGGCGTATCTTGCCGGATTGCTGCACGATCTTGGAATCCTCGTCAACACGGTCGCCTGTTTGGCGGAGTATCGCGAATGCATCCATATTGCCCGCGAGACGCACGTGGCCCTGCATCAGAGTGAAGCGGAGAATCTCGGTTTCACGCATTGCCAGAGCGGGAAAATCCTGGCGGACCAATGGAAGTTCTCCGCCGATCTGGCCGCGGTCGTCGAGTATCACCACCGGCCCGGATCGGCGCCGGTCGCCGCGCCACTGGTGTCGCTGGTACACCTTAGCGATCTGTTGTGCCGGTTGCGCGATCTCGGCTATGGATATTACGAAGCCATAGGGGTGGACCTGGCCCGCGAAGAGGCGTGGGCCATCCTGGCGCAACATCATCCCACGCTGGCCAGCATGGACCTGGCACGGCTCACCATGGACATTGACGGTGCGATGGAGGATATCGCGGCCACGGTTGATGCCGTCTTCAAGCCGCAATAGCCACGGCTGTTCGCCCCTGCACCCTCCCCCTCTGCTTACAGTTGACTCGCCCCCGCCCTACCGCCTAGCATTAGCCGCCGACACAGTAGAAATCTTCGCAAGGAGCACTCCGCAAATGCGTCCCATTCTTCTTGCTGTCTTCTTGTCCCTGCTGCTGATTCCGTTCGCCGTAGCCGGCAGTAAAGACCAGCCCAAGAAGCCGGCCGCCACGACCGCTGATTCCGGCGACAAGGAAAAGAAGGATCTTCCTCTCGTGCCCACGCGCACCATCGAGTTCAGCACGGATGAAGGCTCCTGGATTTCACTCGATGTTTCTCCTGACGGACAGACCATCATTTTCGAGCTTCTCGGGGATCTGTATACCGTGCCCATCGCCGGGGGCGAGGCCAAGAAGATTACCTCCGGCATGGCCTTTTCCAGTCAGCCGCGCTACTCGCCAGACGGCAAATTGATCACTTTCGTCAGCGATCGCAGCGGAGGGGAAAACGTCTGGATATCGAACGTTGACGGCAGCAATCCGAAGCAAATCAGTCACGACGAGCAGGTGGAGTTCACTTCGCCGGTATTTACCCCGGACGGGCAATACGTGGTCGTGAGCCGGGAAAGCCAGTTTCCCTGGGAGAACTATGAAATCTGGATGTACCACATCAAGGGCGGCGCCGGCATCCAACTCACCAAAGGCAAGGGGAAGCCGGACGCCACGCCGCGTGAGTGGTTACATGCGGTAGGGCCCGCGCTCTCCAACGATGGAAAATATCTCTACTATGCCTCCCGGAAAAAGGGGCTCGCCTATAACGCGCAATTCCCACTTTCGCAAATCGTGCGGCGCAACCGCATGACGGGAGAAGAAGATACGATCACCGACGCTCCCGAGAGCGCTTTTCGGCCCGCCGTGTCGCCCGACGGCACCAAGCTGGTTTACGGTACTCGCTATGAGACGGAGACGGGTCTGCGCATCCGCGACATCGCCACGGGGGACGAACATTGGCTGAAGTATCCGATTCAACGCGATGACCAGGAATCGCTTTACACTCGCGATTTCCTCCCCAATTACGCTTTTACCCCGGATGGCAAAGAGCTGATCGTTACCTGGGACGGCAAGATTCATCGCATATCAATTGCGACCGGCGAGGTGCGCGACATTCCGTTCTTGGCCAGGGTTTCGCGCCAGCTCGGACCGCAGTTGAGCTTTCCAGCGCGGGTGGAGGACGGCCCGGTTGTGGCCCGGATCATTCAAAGTCCGGTGCAGTCCCCGGACGGGAAGCATGTCGCATTCTCGGCTTTAACGCATATCTACTCCATGGACCTGCCGCAGGGCACGCCCCGGCGGGTGACCGGCACCGCCGCACGAGAGTTCGAACCTGTGTGGTCGCCTGACGGACAATGGCTGGCGTATGTCACCTGGTCCGAGGAAGGCGGACATATCTGGAAGACTCGGGCGGACGGTTCGGGTATGCCGCAGCAGCTTACCAAGGTCGCGGCCTATTATCGCGATCCGGCCTGGTCGCCCGACGGGCAGCGGATTGTCGCGCTTCGCACGTCCCGCACCGCGCATTTGGAGGAATTCGACGAATTCGGCCACAGCGGGACTTTCGATCTGGTATGGCTGCCGTCCGAGGGCGGCGATTTGAGCGTGATCGTTCCGGCCCGGGGTGCGTTGCATCCGCATTTCGGACCGGAGAAGGACCGCGTGTACGCCTACTCGGAAGGCGGTCTTTTCTCGATTCGCTATGACGGTACGGACCGCCGGACGCTGATCAAAGCCACAGGGAAAGTCTGGTTCCCCGACCCCGGCAAGACCGATGGCGAGCCTGCGGAAGAAATCCGCCTGAGTCCGGACGGGCAGTGGGGGCTGACGCGAATCAGCGGGCAACTGTATGTCTTTCCTGTTCCTCATATGGGCGGCGAAGCGCCGATCATCAACCTGGACAAGGCGCCTCTCCCGCTGCGCAAGTTAAGCGACGTGGGCGCCAACTATCAGGACTGGGCCGACGGCGGCAGGATAATCACCTGGGCTGTGGGCTCGACGTTCTTCCGGTTGCCGCTCGACAAGGTCGTCTTCGAGATGCCCAAGAAGGACGACGAAAAGAAAGATGACGACAAGAAGACCGACGCCAAAGACGACAAGAAAGAAGAAAAGAAACCGCCGAAGCTGCCGATCGAGGAGATTGCCGTCAAGGTCGAAGTGCCGCGTCACAAGCCGGCCGGCACCGCGGTTCTGCGCGGCGCGCGTGTTATCACCATGCACGGCGACGAAATCCTGAATGACGCCGACATTGTGATCAAAGACAACCGCATCGCAGCTGTCGGCCAGCGCGGATCGGTCAGAGTGCCGGATGGCGCAAAAGTTGTGGATCTTTCAGGGACGACGATCATTCCTGGATTTGTGGACCTGCATCCGCATTGGCTTGAAATTCGCCGCACGGTTCTGGATCTCGAGAACTGGTCCTTCCTGATGAATCTGGCTTATGGCGTGACGGCCGGCCGCGATCCCCAGACAGATACGGACGACATGTTTATTTACCAGGACCTGGTGGACACGGGAGAGATTCTCGGGCCGCGCGCCTACTCCACCGGGCCTGGCGTTTTCCCTGACACGGACTTCAAGTCGCTCGACGACGCCAATGACGTGGTCGCGCGCTACAAGAAGTTCTACCGGACCGATCATCTCAAATCCTACCTGGTGGGCAACCGCAAACAGCGGCAGTGGATGGTGCAGGCATGCCTGGCCAATCACGTCATGCCCACCACCGAGGGCGGACTCGACCTGAAGCTGAATCTTACCCACGTCATTGACGGTTTCAGCGGAAACGAACACAGCCTGCCGATTACGCCGCTTTACAAGGATGTGGTCGAATTCGTTTCCCGCTCCGGCATCAACTACACGCCGACGCTGATCGTGGCTTACGGCGGGCCATGGGCGGAGAACTATTTCTTCGAAAACACGGAAGTGCACGACGATTCCAAGGTGCGCCACTTCATGCCCCATAACCTGGTGGACGCCAAGACGCGGCGCCGCGAGGGATGGTTCCGCAACGACGAGCAGGTCTTTCCGCGTCTGGCTGCACAAGACGCGAAGATCATCAAGGCCGGCGGCAAAGTTCTGATCGGCAGTCATGGCGAGTTCCAGGGGCTGGGCTACCACTGGGAGATGTGGGCGCTCGCTTCCGGCGGGATGGGCAACATGGAGGTGCTGCGCTCGGCCACCATCCATGGCGCCGAAGCCATTGGGCTCGCGCAAGACTTGGGCAGCATCGAGGCTGGCAAACTGGCGGATCTGATCGTGCTCAACAAGAATCCGCTAGACGACATCCACAACACCAACACCATCCGCTACGTCATGAAAGATGGGGAGCTTTTCGAAGGAGACACGCTCAACCAGATCTGGCCGGTCGAGAAGCCGCTGGCCCCGATGTGGTGGTGGAACGAGAAGCCGTAACCCTTGCGGGTATGAACGAGTCGGCCGCCGTGGATCTAGAGGAAGCCTGTGCTGTGCAACAAATCGTCCAGGCCATCCAATAGAGCGTTTATACGCTCCGGAAGAACCGGATCATCGAGCAACGCCGATAACAGTGCGGGCACACGCTCTGCCATTCCGGTGGGCAAGTTGGGGCACAACTGCTGGGCGAACTGCAGCAGTCGCTTTTCTCCCGGGTGAGGCTGCCCATTCACCGCGAACACGATGTCAAAATAGCTGGCCAGCAGCGCCGTGACCCGGTGATTCATGCTGACCGGGTCATGCCGCTCGAAGGCTAATTCAATCTGATGCAGGTAGGACGACATGTTCGCGCGCAAAATCGGATGATTCTTCGCGATAATGGCGCGCTTGAGTTCTTCCGGATAAGGAACACTCGCTCTTTGGTGGAGTTCCCTGAACCAGCCTGAGCGATCAAACAGCGCGCGCGAATTGCGGATGTTGTACCAGAAGCAGGTGGAGTATCCGACAGACGCTTCATGGCGTTGCAGGACGCGGTCCATCTGGTCTTCGACCCAGCGCGTGGTGCGGAACATCACGTCAACGCTGATGCCGGTCTCGCTGTCTATCCACTCGTCGCCCGGTTCCCAGAAAGAGTTGCCGATTTCGGAGCGCTTCGCGTGCCGCGCCAATTGGGCACGGGTCGCTAACGGGACAATCTCGCTGGCATACACGTACAGATCAATGTCGGAGTGCTCATCGGCAAACCGCGACGTGACAGATCCTGCCAGCGCCACGGCTTCCACTTCGGGCACGGCGGCGAACAGGTTTGACACGCGTTGTGCCAAGGTTAAGGCGTGGGAAACGTCTTGACTTCCGGCCGGCATAGTCAGCGTTAGACGAGTATAGCTTTGCCAGGAAGGACCTGACGAAATTCTGTGCCGTCCCTTCCTGCATTTACAATGTTCGCACCGTGTCGAAAGGCCGTCCATGAAGATTGCTCGCCGGTTTCTGATCATTTTCCTTACCCTCGCCCTGTCCCTGCCTGCCCTGGCGGAGCAGCCGCTGGCGCATCCGGTTGCCGACTGGATCAAGTCAGCCGTCATCTATGAGCTCAATACGCGGACGTTTTCCGCGACCGGCGATTTTCGCGGCATCGAGCAACGGCTCGATTACCTGAAAAACCTCGGGGTCACCGTGATCTGGATCATGCCGATCCACCCCTCCGGGCAGCTGAAGAAGAAGGGCACCCTGGGCAGCGCCTACGCGGTCGAGGACTACTACGCCATCAACCCGGCGTATGGCACGAAAGACGATTTCAAGCGACTTGTCAGCGAAGCGCACCAGCGCGGGCTGAAGGTCATCATTGACATCGTCGCCAACCACACCGCCTGGGACAGCGTGCTGATGAAGCATCCTGACTGGTACAAGAAAGATGCTCAGGGCCACATCATCTCCCCTAATCCTGACTGGACCGACGTCGCCGGCCTCGATTACCGGAATCCGCAGCTCCGCGTGTACATGACCGACATGTTGAAGTACTGGCTCAAAGAGTTTGATCTGGATGGATTCCGTTGCGACGTGGCCGGAGATGTGCCGACCGATTTCTGGGAGAACGCCCGCGCGGAACTGAACAAGATCAAGCCCGAGATCATCATGATCGCGGAAGCCAACAAGCCCGAACTCCTGGTGAAAGCGTTTGATCTGGATTATGCGTGGCCGTTTCACTCCACCATGACCAACGTGATGGAAAACGGCGCGTCTGCGCGCGAAATCATTGCCAACTGGAGCAGCGAGCACGAGCGCTATCCGAAAGGCGCGCTGGAAATGCGGCTTTCCGACGACCACGACGAAAAGCGCGCCGTTGCCCGATTTGGCGAGCGTGGCGCGTTGGCCGCTTCTGCGCTGGTCTTTACCACCGACGGCGTGCCGCTGCTGTACAACGGCATGGAAGTCGGCGACACCACCGAATCCACCGCGCCTGCTCTCTTTGAGAACATGCCGGTTTTCTGGGCCATCGCGGAACGCCGCCCGAACTTCCTCCCGTTCTACAAGGAACTGATTGCGCTCCGCCGCGCGCATCCCGCGTTGCGGCAAGGCGAAACGGAATGGGTGCAGAACGTTGCCCCGGACCGTGTGCTCACCTTCATGCGCCGCGGAGGCGGAGAGGAGTACTTCGTCGCCATCAACCTCACGAACCAGCCCTACGCTGGAATGGCGGCAATTCCCAACGGCGAATACGTGGATGAAACCCCCGGACGAGATGAAGCTGCCCGGAAGCAAGTTACCTTACCGGCGCTTGCTCTTGGCGCCTGGGAAAGCCGTATCTATCGCAAGGTTCGTTAGCCGCCCGCAGTGCCCGAGTTCGCTTGCGCTGTTCGTTGCCAGCATTTATGGTGCTCGCATGAATTTTCCGCGTTCCAGCGGGATTCTGCTTCATCCCACATCGCTCCCCGGGTTGCACGGGGTGGGCGACTTCGGCCCCGAGGCCTACCGCTTCGTAGATTTCCTGCATTCCGCCGGACAGAAGCTGTGGCAAGTACTTCCGCTGAATCCGACCGGATATGCGGACTCGCCTTTTCAGTGCTTCTCCGCCAGCGCGGGGAACCCGCTCTTGATCAGTCTCAATCGGCTTGCCGACCAGGGATTGCTCAGTAATGAAGATTTGCGCCACGTTCCGAAATTTCCCGCCGAAACCGCGGACTACGGTGCCGTCATTCGTTTCAAGATGCCCCTGCTGAAAAAGGCGGCGTGGAACTTTTTCCGCGGAAGCTTTGGCGAAGACCAACCCAAGTTCAAGGAGTTCTGCCGGGCCAATGCTGCATGGCTCGACGATTTCGCGTTATTCATGGCAGTGAAGGAAGCGAACGACCTGGCGGCCTGGACGCGGTGGCCGGCGGACATTTCGGCTCGTGAGCCGGGGGCCATGACGCGCTGGGCGGAAACGCAGGCCATTGTGGTTCGGGCTCATAAATTTCTCCAGTACGAGTTTTTCCGGCAGTGGCAGGAACTGCGCGCGTACGGACTGGCGCGGGGCATCCGTATCATCGGAGACATCCCGATCTATGTCGCGCACGACAGCGCCGACGTGTGGTCGAATCGCCAATTCTTTCTTCTAAACGATCAGGGCCTGCCGACAAAGATCTCCGGCGTGCCACCCGATTACTTCAGCGTGACCGGGCAGTGCTGGGGCAATCCGATCTACAACTGGGCCTTGCTAAAGCAAACCGGCTACCGGTGGTGGATCGAGCGCTTGCGGTCCGCACTGCGCCTTTACGACTTCGTGCGCATTGATCACTTCCGCGGCTTCGAGGCGTACTGGGAAATTCCCGGAGGCGAGACGACCGCGGTTAACGGACAATGGATTAAAGGACCCGGCGCGGAATTATTCTCAGTGCTGCGCAAGGAACTTGGCGACCTTCCCATCATCGCCGAGAATCTCGGTGTGATTACTCCCGAGGTCGAGGCCATCCGCCACGAATTCGGGTTTCCCGGCATGGCCATTCTGCAGTTCGCGTTTGGCAACGATCCGCAGGCGCCCACGTTCAAGCCCCACAACTACTCGCGCGATCTGGTTGCCTACACGGGTACGCACGACAACGATACCGTGGCCGGCTGGTGGGCCAGCGCCGGTGGCGACAGCACGCGCACTCCAGAAGACATCGCCAGAGAGCACGCGTACACGCGAGCGTATCTTGGATTCAAGGACGGGCCGATTCAGTGGGTCCTGATCCGGGGAATCATGGCATCCGTTGCGAATACCGCCATTGTCCCTATGCAGGACGTGCTGGGCCTGGGTAGCGAGGCTCGCATGAATCTGCCTGGTATGCCTAGCGGTTACTGGAAGTGGCGCATGGAGCCCGGCGTGGCCACGGCAGAAATTGCAGGACGGCTCAAGGAAATGGTCAACCTGTACGATCGCTGAAGGGCGGCACACGGCATATGGAAAAGCCCAACAAATCGTTCTGGCAGATCTGGAACATGAGTTTCGGATTCTTCGGCATCCAGTTTGGCTGGGGCCTGCAGATGGCTAATATGAGCGCCATCTACGAATATCTTGGAGCGCGCGCCGACCAGATTCCGATCCTGTGGCTGGCCGCTCCGCTGACCGGACTGATTGTTCAGCCCGTCATCGGCCACGCCAGCGACCACACCTGGGGACGCCTGGGCCGCCGCCGTCCCTACTTCCTGACTGGGGCAATTCTCAGTTCCTTCGCGCTGATCATGATGCCGCGCTCCTCGATGCTCTGGATGGCGGCGGGGCTTCTCTGGATTCTCGATGCCTCGATCAACGTCAGCATGGAGCCGTTTCGCGCCTTCGTCGCCGACCTGCTGCCCGAACGGCAACGCACTCGCGGCTTCGCCATGCAGAGCCTGTTCATTGGGCTGGGGGCGGTGATCGCCTCGTCGATGCCATGGATGCTGACCAACTGGTTCCACCTCGGGGCAGAGGTCGCCGGACATGCGATTCCACTGACCGTTCGCCTCTCGTTCTACATGGGCGCAGCGGTTTTCTTTGTCGCAGTGTTGTGGACGATTGTGACCACCAAGGAATATCCACCCGACGACATGGACGCCTTCCGCCGCATGAAAGCCGAAAAGCGCGGATTGGGCACGAATGCCGCGGAGATTTTCGATTCCATCGCCAGGATGCCGGAGACTATGCGCCAGCTTGCCCCGGTGCAGGTTCTCACCTGGCTTGGCCTGTTCTGCATGTGGCTCTATTTCCCGGTTGCAGTCGCGCGCAATGTTTTTGGCGCCCCTGACACCGTGTCGCCACTGTATTCGGCGGGCGTCGAGTGGGGCGGTGTCTGTTTCGGTGTGTACTCGGCCGTGTGCTTCGCCTTCGCTTTTTTCTTACCGGCGATTGCTCGGGTACTCGGGCGCAAACACACGCACAGTCTCTGCCTCGTCGCCGGCGGGACCGGGCTGATCTCAGTCGCATTCATCCATAACAAGTATGTCTTGCTGTTGACGATGGTCGGAGTTGGCATCGCGTGGGCCAGCACGCTCTCCATGCCGTACTCGGTGTTGGCCGGTTCCCTGCCCAAAGAAAAGACGGGCGTCTACATGGGCATCTTTAATTTCTTCATCGTGACGCCTGAGATCATCGCGTCGCTGTTCTTCGGATGGGTGATGAACCATCTGCTCAACAACAACCGGCTGACAGCGGTCGTAGCTGGCGGATGTTTCATGCTGGTGGCTGCGCTACTCATGCAGCGGGTCCTTGATCCGGGAGAAGAACTAGCGAGAGTCGAGGAGAACCAGAGCGCCTTGCAGCCCGCCGCTAAGTAGCGCAGCGCCGCAAGCCGACGAGAAGCTCGACTCAGTCGTTGATGGCCTGATACGCCAGCTCGTGAACCTGCCGGTTCAGCGTCAATCCGCCTTCGGGATGCAATTGCGCCATGAAGATGACGATCATCTGCTCGTTCGGATCGATAGAAAAACTGGTATAGAAAAATCCTCCCCAGTTGTACTCGCCCGGCGATCCAAGTTCCGACAGCGGCGTCTTCACGCCTTGAATGCCGAAGCCAAGCCCAAAGCCCTGATCGGGGCTGATCTTTCCCAGGGAGTCATGGCTCATCAGTTCGACCGCCTTGCGGCTCAGCAAGCGCACGCTGCCCACTTTGCCGTTGTCGAGCATCATCTGGCAAAAACGCGCATAATCCATCGCGGTGGAAACCAGTCCCGCACCGCCGGAAAACAGCTTCTTCGGCCCGCGGTACGGGTAGTCAGCCGAGTAAGAAAATGGCCCCTCCTTGATCGGAGCGTCCGGGAAGCGGTTCAGGCCTTTGCCCTCGTAGTAGGTGTAGGTCGTGGCCAGGCGGTCCACTTTGTTGTCGGGCACATAAAAGTACGTATCCTTCATGCCCAGCGGCTCGAAGATGCGGGTGCGGAAGAATTCGTCGAGCGGCTTGCCGGAGACCACTTCGACCAGGCGCCCGAGCACATCCACGCCGAGACTGTATTCGAAGCGCTCACCCGGATTGAACAGCAGCGGAAGGGCGGCCAGGCGTTTTACGCTGTCGCCAATGGTGCCGTCGTACTGGATCAGGCCACTCGCCACATTGGCTTGTTCGTACATGGGGCCCAGATCGTCCTGCCAGTTGTAGGTCAGGCCTGAGGTGTGGCGCAGCAGATCGCGAATCGTAATTTCTTTCGTGGCGGGAATCGTGTAGGGCTCGCCGGACGCCGGCTTGACCAGTACCTTGGGATTCTTGAACTCGGGAAGGTATTTTGACACGGGATCGTCGAGCAGGAACTTGCCCTCCTCGTAGAGCATCATGACGGCAACACTGGTGATGGGCTTGGTCATCGAGCAGATGCGGAACATGGCATCGTTCCGCATCGGCTTGCCGGCTTCGCGGTCCATCATGCCTTGCGCCTTGAACCACGCCACCTGGCCGCGCCGTACGACGAGCGTGACGGCGCCGGCAATGCGCTTGTCGTCCATATTGCGCTGCACCGCCGTTCCGATGCGCTCCAGTCGCTCCGCTGAAAGCCCGACCGACTCCGGCTTGGCGGTGGGAAGGTCCTGAGCGAATGCCGCGATGCTGAGAATAAGAAAGCCGAGAAGCGCTGGAATGAGCCTCCAGTTCCTCCCGGCTGAAAGGCGGTCCATGATTCCTCCAAAGTTCTACGACTTGATAGTTTTCGATGCCTCGTCCCAAGTTACGGGCTTCTTGCGGAAATACGATTCGTTGGCCATGTGGCAGGCGATGGCCGCGTTGTTGCCGAAAACCGCGTCCTCGGTCACTGGCTTGCGCGAGCGTACCGACTCGAAGAACACCTGCAAGTGCGGACGCATATCGTCCCAGTCGTGTCCGCGGTAGAGCGTGTCTTCGCGCACCGGTTCTTTGCCCAGAACCGGATCGTGCTCAGCGTGCCACTGCTTGAAATACTCTTCCCGCATCTTGGCCGGGAATCCCGCGCTGTAATAGCTGGGATCGGTGTCCACACCGCTCTGCGGTGAGTGCCGCAGATCGTACTCGCCCGCGTCAAGCAGACCTTTTGGGCCCATGAAGCGCGCCAGTTCCGGCGTTTCGCAGCCCAGGTCGAGGCGCACGTAAACCGGAATGCCATGATAGTCGAACAGCACGGTATGGAAGTCCGGCATGTCACGCCCATCGTTGAAGCGAAAAATGCCGCCGAGCGCGGTGGCCGAGCGAGGCACTTCGTTCCAGCCCAGCGTGGCCATCATGCCGCTGATAAGGTGCACCATGAGGTCGCCGGCCACGCCAGTGCCGTAGGCCTTCCAGCAGCGCCAGCGCGCGAAATGATTCGCATTGAAGGGAATCTTGGGAGCGTCATTCAGCCAAGTGTCCCAATCGAGCGTCTGCGGCGAAAGATCAAACGGCGGCGGATATTCCCAGGCGCCCGTCGGGTCGTTGCGGCCGAGAGTGAGTTCCACCATTTCGACGTCGCCGATGGCGCCGCCATGGTAGAGTTCGCGGGCGGTGGCGCAGAGCATGGAACTCACGCGCTGCGAGCCGATCTGCACGATGCGATGGTTCTTTTGCGCCGCCTCGACCATGGCGAATCCGTCGGCCACGGTATGGGACATCGGTTTTTCGCAGTAGATGTCCTTGCCTGCATTGCAGGCGTCCACTACGACTCGCTTGTGCCAGTGGTCGGGTACCGCGGCGATGATGCAGTCAATGTCCTTGCGATCGAGCAGTTCCTGATAGTGCCGGGTGACAGGCAAGCTGGCGTTCGCCGTGATTTCGCGGGCTAGCGTGTGACGACCGTCATACAAGTCGGCTGCGCCGACGCATTCGATGCCAGGCAGAGTGATCGCTCCGCTCAGCAATCCAGAGCCCTGCATGCCGATTCCGATCATGCCGAAGCGCACCCGGTCGCTGGGGGCCACCATGACCGGCAATGGCTGGGCTTCGAGGAGGATGGTCTTTGAAATCAGGGCACCGCCGGCGGCAACCGCGCTTCCCCTGAGGAACGCTCGTCTGGAAAGAGGACGTCTCATACGAATCCCTCCAAATGAAATGGACTGCGATCTGATCCGCCAGATCAAGCTACTTCTTGAGGGGCTTGATGGCGACTTCCTTGAAGAACACGATGTCGTTGTCGCTGTGATTCTGCAGGCCGAACCAGCCGAACATGGGCCGCGGGCCGCGCTGCGGCTCGAAGTCGAACTTTTTCTCAGGAACCGGATCGCCCTCTTTGTAGTCGGTGACTTTCACGCCATTCAGCAGCACGATCGTGTTTGGCCCGTCGAGGGTAATGTCCATCGTGTTCCACTCGGGGCCAGGCTTCCACGCGTGCTTGACCAGCGGTTTTGTCAGAGAATACAGCATGGCCGTCTCGTGGTATTCGTCTTCGTTCGAGGTTTCGGGGTGGTTGTCAATCTGCACCTCGTAGCCGTAGTGCACGGGCATCCACTCTTCGCGGGGCTCGATGGGAATGCGAATGAAGACGCCGGAATTGTCGTTTTCGTCGCGCATCTTGAAAACGACGTGGATTTCGCAGTTGCCGATCTTGCCGCCTGTCCAGTAGAGCAGGCCCATGCCGCCATGGGTACGGATCAAGCCGTCTTCCACCGTATCGCCGCCAGGGCCGACGTGCTTCCAGCCGGTCAGATCTTTTCCGTTAAAAAGCTGCTGCCATTTGTTGGGATCGCCCTTGCAAACATTTTCTTCCGCCGCGAAAGAGAGCGTTACCAAGCCCACAAGCGTAACAAGACACACCATGAATTGCTTCAGCATAAGAATCTCCCGGATGGTTTTCATCAGCAGATTTGAGACACCCCAATCTACTCGCACTCTGGCTCGGAATCAATCTGAGGGGTGTGTGGTAGTGCCTCACTTGGGCAATGGGACACTACCAGACGCATAGTTTGGGGAGGGAGGTCTTTAATCCATCTCCCGCGGTCCCTGGCTGAGCAGCCGCACAGCGGAGTTGGATCCTGCTCCTCCCTCGGAATCCTGCTTCTTGCGCCAATCGGCCTCGCTGAGCACGGAGATCGCATCCGCTTTCCTCTTCTTCAAGTCGGCGTTGACGCCGGGAAGCTCGCTTTGCGTGAGCTTCTGGAAGTCGCCGATGACGTCCTCCAGTTCGTGAGCCAGTGAATCGGCGCGCGACACCTGGTAGTCGGCAGGACGTCCTTCGTAGCCGTTCACGCTGCCGTAGAGCTGGCCGAGAAGTTCGCGAATGCGCTCTTCGCCAGTGATCATGCCGCCTTCCTTGGTGGCTACGATCTTCGAACGCAGGGCGTCGCTCTTCGCGGCGAGATCCTGCAACCGCTTGCGCAGCGGGTCTTTCTCCGGCAGCTTGGCTGCGCGGTTGGTGGCAGCGTCGCGTACTCCCTCGATCGCGGATACCGCCCACGTCATGTGCTCGATGGTCTGGTACACCTTCATGGTCGTGTCGAACTGCGCTTTGCGGTCTTCGAGAGAGAACTTGGCCCGAGGATCGAACACCACGTTGAGCTGCTCGGTGTAGACTTTGTCGCCCTTGGTCATCTTCACTGTGTAAGTGCCGGGAAGGACGCGCGGCCCTTGTGCGGCCTCGAACAGAGCGGTCGCCGCTGGAGGAACCGCCGGCGCTTTAATATGCATGGACCAGTTTGCGCGATTCAGTCCGCGGTGCTTGCTTCCGGCAACGGTGTCTACCACCTTTCCGTTCGAGTCCAGAATCTCGATCTTCAGGTCGCCAAAGATGTGCCGTCCGCGCTGATAGTAAGTGATTTGCGCTTCGTTGGGGCGGCTGGGGCCGTTGAAGGTCTCATTGCCCTCCGACCAGCCTCCAAAGGTCTCGAAGTACTGGACCGCGCGGCCCGGAATTAACGCGGCTTCGGACGACATCAGTTGGGGCGTGAGAGCGCGCCAAGCTGAGATATCGTCAATGATCCAGATGCCGCGGCCATGAGTTGCCAGAACTAAATCGCTCTCACGTGGCTGCACCACGATGTCGCGCACGGCCGCGGCAGGGAAGTTGCTGCCTTTGTACTGAGCCCAATGCTGGCCGCCATCCACCGAGATCCACAGTCCGAACTCCGTTCCCACAAACAGCAGGTTCCGGTTGACGGTATCTTCCGCGATGACGTGGGCATATCCGCGCGCGCCGCTTTCCTTCAGCGGAAGGGCAGTCCAGGTCTTGCCATAGTCCGTGGTTTTGTAAGCATAGGGTTTCACGTCGCCGAAGGTATGGCGATCGAAGGTTGCGTACGCCGTGGCCTCGTCAAACCGGCTTGCCGCTACCGTTGAGACCCAGGAATTCTTTCCCAGTCCGGCGATGTTGCCCACGACGTTCGTCCATGTCTTGCCGCCATCGCGGGTGATCTGTACGTTGCCGTCATCCGTACCAACCCAGATTACCTGCCCGTTCTTAGGCGACTCCGAAATCGAATAGATCGTGGTGTGTTCTTCGGCAGACGAATTGTCAACGGTCACGCCGCCCGACTCTTCCTGTTTCTGTTTCTCCGGATCATTCGTCGTGAGATCGGGCGAAATGCGGTCCCACGACTGGCCGTGGTCGCGCGAACGGAACAGGTACTGCGCGCCGATGTAGATCGTCCCCTTCTCGTTGGGGCTCATGTGAATCGGCGTGTTCCAGTTGAAGCGCAGTTTCTTCTCGCCATAGTTGGGCAGGGGCTTGATGCTGCGGCCTTCATGCGTATAGCGGTTGACTCTGCCGATCTCGCCGCCCTGCGCTTCCGCGTAAATGTAATTCGGGTCGGCAGTGTCCTCGAACATCCAGAAGCCATCGCCGCCAAACATGTTTTCCCAGCGGGAATTGCTGACCCCGCCCGGGTAGGAAGAATCGCCCACCCAGGAACTGTTATCCTGCAAGCCGCCGTAAACGTGATAAGGGTCGGCATTGTCGGTGCTGACGTGGTAGAACTGCGAAACCGGCAGGTTCATCTGGTGCTTCCAGCGGCTGCCACCGTCCTCGCTGCGCCACAGGCCGCCGTCGTCGCCGGCAATCACGATGCTCGGATTCTTCGGGTCAATCCATACGTCGTGGAAATCGCCATGGACTCCGCCAGAGACGGCGTTGAAACTCTTGCCGCCATCGGTGCTGTAGAGAAGGATGAGATCAGGTTTGAAGAGCTTGTTTTCGTCCTTCGGGTCAACGATCAGGTTGCCGAAGTAGAACGGCCGCCAGACCATGTAGTTGCTGGCATCGAGTTTGTTCCAGTTCGCTCCGCCGTCATCGGAACGGTACAGGCCCCGGCCTTTTTCCGCCTCAACGTTGGCATAAACCACCTGCGGCTTCGAGGGCGCCACGGCGATTGCCACGCGGCCCCACGGTTTCGGAGGCAGGCCCTTGGCGTTGCTGTCGTTGATTTCCGTCCAATGTTCGCCGCCGTCAGTGGATTTGAAAAGGCCGCTACCCGGTCCGCCCGAGCGGAACGTCCAGCCTTGGCGGCGGAAATCCCACATCGAAGCATAGACCGTTTTTGACTCCTGGCGGCTCATGGCGAGCAGAGCGCATCCCGAAGCTCCATTGGCGCCCGCCAGAACTTTCTTCCACGACTTGCCGCCGTCGGTGGTCCGGTAGACGCCGCGTTCGTCGTTGTCATCCCAGAGGTGTCCGGCAGCACACACGAGCACGTTGTTGCCGTCGGTCGGGTCTACCAGAATCTTGGCGATGTGCTCGCTGTCTTTCAAGCCGACGTTGATCCAGTTCTCGCCGCCGTCGATGGACTTATAAACGCCGTCGCCGACCGACACGCTGTTGCGCATCCAAGCTTCGCCGGTTCCTACCCAGACCGTCTTTGGGTTCGACGGATCAATGGCCACCGCGCCGATAGACTGCGCGCTCTCCCGGTCGAAAACCGGCCGGTAGGTGGTGCCGCCATTGACGGATTTCCAGACGCCTCCGCTGGCCGCCCCCACGAAAACCGTGATGCGCCCGTCCTGGTCAACGGCGTCCACGGCGGCAATGCGTCCGCTCATCGTGGCCGAACCGATGTTGCGGGCCGGGATTCCCGACACCGTCGCCGCATCAAACTTGTAGCTGCCCTGGCCGAAAGCCAGCGCCCCACTGAGCACAACGATTCCTGACCAGCAGATCAACTTCACGACAGAATTCCAACCCGAATTCCGATACGCAGCGCGAGCATTCATGGTAGCGGTCCTTTTCTCTGGAAGTCTTTGGCGGTGCGGTTGACGCGCCATGCACAACGAACAGTTCGTTACTTTTTCGCAGTGTCTGCTTTGGCGGCCTGCTTCAGCGACGCAGGCAAAGCAATACTCGCCGGATCCACGGGCACGTTCACCTCAATGCTGTTGACGGTGATCGTTTCCCGGTCCGGTTCTGCCTTCGATCCCTGGGACATCCAGTACGGATACATCACGCCCGCCACTGGCTTGTACGACCCCATGTCGGTGACGGTCTCATGGATGGCTCCGCGAATGAACTCCTGTACCTCCTCACGGATCTCCAGGAACGTGTCGGGGTCGAGGTAACAGTAGACAATGTCCCCGTTCTTGAGCGTTACCTTGAGGCGCAGCGCGTCATCGCCGTCCACGATGTCGTGGCCCAGGTACTCGACGGTATTGCCCTTTTCTTTGGAATCCACCAGCGGACCGTCGAAGTCGGCGGTGCGGATCATGCCCCGCAACTCGTCTTCGCCCATCATTTCGGGATCTTTATGGCCGCCAAAGGGCTGAATCTGCCAGCCCGCCGAACCATCGTAGGCCATGACGGCGGTCATGCCCTGGAGCGAGAACGTCTGCCGCACCAGGTTCGGGCGCAGGTTTTCCCGGCTGGCGATGGCGGTGAAACCTCCGCCCTCATCCAGCTTTCCTTTCATGCGCACCGACTTAATCGCCTTGATTTTGTCTATTCCGCCTCTGGCCTCGATGTTCTTGGCGACCAACTCCTCGGCGGTTTGTGCCAGCGCGAGCGCGCTCAGGCACGCCACAGCCACCACAATCACTGCGTGACGCATGGGGCAAGCTCCTGTTGTAAATGGGACTTTGGGACCTGGGAAAACAAGAAACAGTACTCTACTGTGTTAGGGACGAGGTTGCCAAGTATTCGTTAGCAACGAAAAGTTGACTGAGGGAGTGCCGTGCTGGGGGCTGGGAGCCTTGCGGGATCGATTCTCAGGAACCGGAGGCCAGAGGCCCCTGAAGTCCCCCTCCCTGAACGAACAGAGAGCCGTCGTAGGCGGCGGCCCTCTCATTTTTCAGCTTGCTCTTAGTCAGTGAAGGAGAAGTTGAGGCCGGTGGTCAGGATGATGTCGTTCTTCTTGGTCCCGGTCGGCGGGTTCGAGACATAGATATCGGTGAACTGGTTCTGCCAGCCGAACCATTTGCTGATCTTGGTGACCGTGCCAAAGTTAAAGGTGCCACGGTACTGGCTCGTGTCCTGCAGGTTCGGATAGAAGTAGAAACTCTGCGTGATTACCGTGGATTTCCCCGCCTTTTGGGCGAGTTCCTCGCCCAGAGTAAGGGCGGCGAATCGGTGAGTGACACCGTAGGACTGAAAGGTTGGCGGAGTGGTGACGGGTATGATCTGGGCGCCGTTCGAATAGGTCTCGTGGGTGTAGTTGAGGCCGCCCAGGAAGTTCAGAGTCGTGGTATCGGTTTTGATCGCGTGGAACCCGAAGCCGCCGCTATAAACCGCGCGCAGATCCAGTGCCTGCAGGGCGTTGCTCATGAAATCAGCGGCCCCAAAGACAAACAGTCGCGGGTTCAGATTGCGGTCGTAGCGCAGTCCGCCCTGCTCCAGGTTGGCGACGGTAGTCGGACTTGCCAGATCGTTCTTCGTGTAAATCGAACTGGTATAGAGCGTGATTTTGTCGTGCAGCGTGGTGCGGGCGGCGGTGAAGGCCAGCGCCAGATTCTCAGTCTGGCTGTTGCCGCGAGCCACGGAGAAGCCCACGTTCGCTCCGCCGGTCCAGTTGTGCGACAGGGGGGGATGCAGCGACTTGTCGTACGCGGTCTGCTCGGCGTCGTTGCGGATCAGGGTCACGTCGTCCTTTGCGGCATAAACGGTGCCCGAGGTCCTGGAGGCAACTTCGAGTTTGCCGTCGGTAGTGCTGACCAGCCCGACCGCCGTCTTGCCGTCCTTCAGGCTCACGTGCAGTTCCTGGTCGGTCTTGATTTCCTGAATGGCGACGTACTGAATGCTGACATCGCCGAGGGCATCGGTGTGAAGAACCATAGTCTTGCCGTCGGACTTCACGACACTGCCGGTAAGGCGATCGCCGTTCTTCAGTGTGATCTGATCGGCGAACAGGGCAGACGAAAGTCCAAGAAACGAAATAAAGGCGAAAACCTCGAGCTTACGCAACACGGCCTACCTCCGGCTTTCAGAGTTTGTAGTTAGCTGCAATTGTGATCTTGGAATTACCTTTGATGCTGGGAACCAGAAACTGGGACAGAGCGGCAGAACCAAAATCCAAGGATGAAGCTACTTAAGATCGCGCTGTCGTGAGCTCTGCGGACTCTTCAGCTCTTGGTTTCGGTACTCTTGTTCTGCTCGTTGGAAGTTGGGGCTGGGGGCTGATCCTTCATGCCTTCTTTAAAGCCTCGAATGCCCTCGGCTAGACTTTTCCCGAGTTCCGGCAACTTCTTGGGGCCGAACAACAGCAGCGCAATAAACGCCACGAGCAGCCAATGCCACGGTGAGAACTCTCCCACAAGGACCTCCCGGACTCATACTTCTACCAGTGCTACCTTTCAGAGTAAGGGACGCCCAGACAGAAGTCAAACCATACCCGCAGTTTAGGCCGGGTGTCCGTGGTGCCACCCAACGTGTGTACAAGTGGCCAAGTTGCGGTTCCCAGGGTTACCTCGGTGACCTTACCGTAGGCTCGGGGAACCGCTATGTTTTCAGAGGTGGTTTCCGAGGGTCTGACCGCCTCAAAAGCCGCCACTGGCAGGCCAATTCAGGTGTTGGGGAGTCCGGTGAAAGTCAAGGTTTTGCCATTCCTGCTACTCCTGGCCGTTGCGGTCTCCCGGGCATCTTCCAGCGACACTCGCCCGGTGGATACGACTCAACTCGCCGCCTGGCTGACCGGAGGAGTGTCCAGCGACCGTCTGGTCCGCCTGGTCGAGGAGCGGGGGCTGACCGCCCTGCCAACGAAAGAGGACCTTCACCAACTTGAGGCTGCCGGCGCCGACAAAGCCCTCCTGAACATTCTGGGCGCTGCCATTGCCCAGCACGCCGTACCTGGCATTCCATCAGCGCTGGTCAAAGCCGCCATTTACGCGCGCCACCAGCAATATCACGAGGCTGAACTGCAACTGCGCGAGACGTTGGGCGCCGACCCGCAGAATTCGGCGCTGCACTTCGCCCTCGGGACGATGCTCCGCCAGCAGGAGCAATGGGACGGCGCCTTCGACGAGATTACAGAGGCCACGCGCCTGATGCCCGATCTGGCCGAAAACCACTCTGCCCTGGCCTACATCTTCTATCGCTCCGATGATGGTCCCAATGCGATCGCCGAGGCGCGGACGGCGCTGAGCATTGATCCGAAGAACTCGGAAGCGTTCCAGTACCTCGGCCTCGGTCTCTACGCCAACGGACAATTCGAGGCGGCGGTTCATGCCTATGCCGAATCGCTGGCTCGGGATCCCAAGAACGCCGACACGTACTACGACATGGGCATTGCCCTGCACGCTGCGGATCAACTGCCCGCCGCTATCGCCGCTTATGAACACGCGATCGGCCTGCGCCCCTCATTCTGGGAGGCGCACTCCAACCTCGGCCTGGTCCTCCATGAGCAGGGCGAACTGGAGAAGGCTGCGGCGGAATATCGCGAGGCCAAGCGCATTGAGCCGGCCGAAGCTTCGGTTCGCAACAATCTCGGCAATACCTATTGCGATCAGGGAAACTTCGATGCCGCCATAGCCGAATTGAAAGAACTCTACCGACAGCATCCGGAGTGGCAGCAGGGACATGCCTGCCTGGCCAGCGCCTACATGGTGAAGAAAGACTATGACGGCGCGGTCGAAGAGTTGCGGCTGGCGGTGCGTCAGAATCCCACGGGATCTGCCGAACACCGCATTCTGGGGCAGGCGTTGCTGCTTAACCATCAACCCGAAGAGGCTTTGCGCGAGCTGCGTCTTGCTGTTTCTCTCAATCCAGATTCCGACGTCGCTCATCACGCGCTGGCCACCGCGCTGTTCGAACAACAGCAATTGCCGGGTGCCGAGAAGGAATTTCGCGAGGCTCTCCGCCTGAAGGCTTCCGCCGACAATCACTTCTCGCTGGCCGCTTGCCTGATGAGCATGGACCGCTACGACGAAGCCCTGGGCGAGATCGAAATCGCCTCCCGGCTCGACCCGGGACAGCCGCTTTATCGGGCGCGGCGCGAAGAGCTGATCAAGCTCATGAAAGAGACGGGGCGGGCGAACCGATGAGGGCCAACTGGACATCACCGGCCCTGTCCTAACGTGTGTGGGCGAAGCAATTCGCCCTACCTAAACTGAAGTCGAGATCACGCAGTTTCGAGGACCAGAAGGCAATGGCGATCAACGGAGTAAGACCTCAGCAGTCAGCACCCATCGCAACAGGCGCCCGTGCGGTGATGGCGCAAGAACCTACCGTCCGCCGGTTGGACCCGGCAAATCCCGGGGCTCCGGCGGAATCACCCCGCAAGCCAGCCGGTTACGGGCTGCCCTGTGCGAAGTGCCGGCTCTATTATCCCGCCGATCTTGACATCTGCCCGACCTGCCATCACAAGGAGCGGGTTTCACCCGTCGTGCCAAGACTGCCACCCAAGGTCACTCACACCGTCCCCGCTCCCGTTCCGGACAGCGCCACCGTCGAGCAGGAGCGCGAAGAGTTCCTTCGCCAGTTCAAATCGCAACTCCTGGAGGTCCACTCCGAAGTCGTAAACGCACCAATAGCCTTCTGTGCTCTTGGAGAGCACCACATCGGTGAACCGGCGAAGGCCGAGGTCTGCAAGGCGTGCCACGAACGCCTCGAGCAGCGCGTAGACGTCCTCGAAGCGGCCCTGCATCTGGAATTGAAGGAGGCTGCGCAGATCATCTACGACGCTGTCTGGGCCGACTCCTCCGACCCGAGCAAGACGTATCAGAACGCGGCCAGCGCTCTGCTGAATGAATTGCGGAAGCGCGCCGGAATGAGTTCGCTGCTCGGACCGTTCCAGCCGTTGCCGCACTAAGGCCTGCCTACTACGGCTTGATGCTGACCCATTTCTTGCCGGCGTACAGCTTGTAGCCGTCGCCATCCTCGACCAGCTTCAGCGGCACGGCATGCTTCAGGTCCGCGTCGGTCTGCGACGGGGCGCTCAGCACATCGTTGTTGGCCACGTCCATCACCACAAACTTGCCCTCGGCAATGAAGCCGAAACCGTATTGGCCCGGCGCCAGTTCCACTCCGCCAATGTTGAGCTTCGCTTCGGTGATCAGCAGCCCCTGATACTTCTGCTGGATCGCGGTCGAGTAGCCGGAAGCGTCCACCAGAGCGGCCAGGCCCATTTTCCCATTGGCTAGCTGGAATCCCACCGCATTGCGCAGCTGGACCGGCGCTTTTTGCCCACGGAAAAAATATTCGGTGGGAACTGCCTTCTTCGTTTCCTCGGCGCTGAGAACGTGTTTCATTGCCTGTTGCGCCACCGACGCGGTTGCCAAAATCAACATCAAACTGGCTAGAGCCACACGGAAGTTCTTCATAAGTCGTTCCTTGGAATGAGAGAGTGAAAGAAGCGTTCACCGGAACTGTAACCCTTCCAGTGTTCCGGCGCAAATCGAGTGAGGTCGTCAGAATCATCAACCACAAAGGACACGAAGTTGACGAAGGCGCACATGGTTTTGCATCGTGAACCTTCGTGGTTCACGATTTTCACTTTGCCCGCAAGATTCGGATAGTCCGCTTCAGGGGTAACGACGTACGCTTTCCTTGCCATGACCACCAATGCCATACTCGCTGAAGAAACGTTGCCGGCTATGCCCGCCCCTAACCCCAACCCCGTGGCCGCGCGCTCAACCGCCATGTCCGACGACCTGCGGTGGCGAGCCGTGCTTACCCGCGATGCTTCCCACGACGGCGAGTTCGTGTTCGCGGTCTCGACGACCGGTGTGTATTGCCGGCCGTCGTGCGCTGCGCGCCGGCCGCGCCGCGAAAACGTTGAGTTCTTCCCGTGGCCTGAGCACGCTGAACAGGCCGGATATCGCGCCTGCCTGCGTTGCTGCCCGAAATCCCTGAGCGGAAACCACCAGTCCGATTCGGTCAAGGCGATTTGCCGCTTCATCGAGGGGCATCTGGACGAACCTGTTACCCTCGGCCGTCTCGGCAAGGAATTCCGCCAAAGCCCGTTTCACCTGCAGCGCCGTTTCAAGGCGGTTCTGGGCATCACGCCGCGCGAATATGCCGACTCCTGCCGCTTGCGGCTGCTCAAGCGCAACCTGCAGGCCGGAGATTCGGTTACCCGCGCGATGTATGACGCCGGATATGGCTCCAGCAGCCGGCTCTACGAGCGCACTGCCTCGCAACTTGGCATGACTCCGGACAAGTACCGCCGCGGCGCCATTGCTGCGCCGATCCGATACACCTGCGCCGATTCTCCTCTGGGGCGGATGCTGATCGCCGCCTCTGACCGGGGCATCTGTGCGATTCAGTTCGCCGCGTCCGACGGCGAACTGCTCGAAGGCTTGAAGCGGGAATTTCCCTTCGCCGCCCGCAAGCCCGATGATGGCAACCTGCAGACCTGGGTGAAAGCGCTGCTGAGCCGCATGCACGGCCGCGAACTGGATTCCAGGCTTCCGCTCGACATTCGAGCCACGGCCTTTCAGCGGCGCGTATGGGCTTACCTGCAGTCCATTCCATTTGGCGGGACCAAGTCCTACAGCCTGGTTGCCAAAGGAATCGGCCGGCCACGCGCCGTCCGCGCCGTAGCCCGCGCCTGCGCCGCCAATCCGGTGGCTGTCGCGATCCCCTGCCATCGCGTCGTTCGTCAGGACGGCAGCATGGGCGGCTATCGTTGGGGAATCGAGCGAAAGAAGGCCTTGCTGGAGATGGAACACCAGCACCCTTAGAGTCATCGCATCGTCTCGATGGATACGTCACCCTCGCCGCGCTTTAGCAGGGCACGCCGGTGCGCCTTCTTCCTGCGGTTCTGGTGACCTTGGGACAGATGATTACTGCACTAACGTTTGCGGCTAAACACACAGCCTGGGGAGACGAGTTGTGGCCGTTCCTACAATCCGCTCGCGTGCGCGCCTGAAAAGCCTTGTCCAGCAAGGCATTCGCCGCAGTAACCTTTTCTAAGTCCAAAGTAATCAGCGAATTACCAAAGCCTATGCCCGTGGGACATCTGTTCGCTCGGGCACGCCGATGAGATGTTGAAATCAATCAAAGAATGGCCAGAGAAGACATGGACGATCTCCACCTGCGCATCGCTCGAGTCACTGAAGATTTGCGCACCATCCAGCGGGAACTCAACTGCGCCGCCATGCAGGCGCCCAGCGATCCCGAACTCATGGAGACGCTCAACTCTCTGTCGGAAACCGAGCCCATCGAAACGCTCCGCTCCGTCCTCGACCAGATGCGCCATTTCCTCTGGTTCTACTCGCAAGTGATGGACAACGATCCGGAATTGGGAGACAAACTGCGGCAAGCGGGTCCTGTGAAAGCTACTAGTGTAGATCCGGAGAAGCTGGAAAGTTCGTTCCTCGACCAACTCTCCCGCGCCGATGAACTCGTCCTCCTGCACCACCTGGCCCAAGGCAAGCAACGCAAGCCGAACTAGCTTGAGCCCCCACTCGCTTAGAATCCGCGGCCACCGACGACGGTCTTGAGCACTTCGCCCTGAGCGCTCAGCACAACAAAATTAGCTTCCGATCCCTTCTCGAGAACTCCGTGTCCGACCAATCCGGCGGTGCGTGCCGGATTCAACGTCGCGGCGCGGACCGCGTCTTGCAGGCTCCAGTGCGCAAACTCCATGACGTTACGCACCGCCCGGTCCATGGTCAACACGCTGCCGGCCAGACTGCCGTTGCAGCTACACCTGCCGTCTTTGACGTCCACCTGGATCGGTCCCAACTGATAGCGGCCGTCCGGCATGCCGGTCGCGGAAATCGAGTCGGTGATGAGCACCGCATGCTCAATTCCCTTCGCCCGCAGGAAAAGCTGCACGACTGCAGGCGCGACATGGATTCCGTCGGCAATGATGTCCGCGCTCAGCCGGTCATCGGTGAGTACCTGGCCGATGATCCCCGGGTCGCGATGATCCAGGGGGCGCATCGCGTTGAATGTATGTGTGGCATGGCGCGCTCCCGCATCCACCGCGGCCTGCGCTATCGGCATCCGCGCGTCGGAGTGCCCGAGGCTGACGCAGACCTTCCGCCGCGCTGCCTCGGCGATGACAGCCATCGCGCCCGGAATTTCCGGGGCAATGGTCAGCATGCGAACGTGCCCGCGCGCCGCCTGCCACAGACGATCGAACACCTCAAGTGTCGGCTCAATCAGGTTCTCCGGCGGATGTACGCCCCGGCGTTTATGGCTCAGAAACGGCCCTTCAAGATGAACGCCGAGCGGGCGGGCCTGCGCACAGTCGCCATTACCGCCGCCCTCGATTGCGTCAGCCAATCGCTCCAGTGCCGTGCAGGTCGCATCAAGCGGAGCGGCCACAGTTGTCGGGAAATAGCCGGTGACGCCGTGGGAAGCCAGGAACTTGCCCAGTCGCGGCAGCTCAGACGCCGCCGCCCGCATGACGTCCACCCCCCCTCCTCCATGCAGGTGAATATCCAGAAAGCTTGGTGCCAGCACGGCATCGCCGAAGTCCACCATCTGCGCAGTCCCAGGCACGTCTTTGTCACGGCGCGCGGAAACCTCTGTGATCCGCCCATCCTCGACGGAAAGCAGCGGATTGGCAATCTCCTCGGCCGGAGAATAAAGGCGGCCAGCGGTGAATACAGTTTTCATGACGGTCTGATTTTATGAAGCTACGACTCTCGCTCGTGAAGCCTAATCCTAGCCGTATGCCGGGTTTGGGACAACTCCAAGGCCATCATGCGGTCTGCCAAGAAACTCGCTCTTTGCGGTAGCGCAGCGGTTCAAGCGCTCCGTACGGCCTTTCCTTTCTTCAGGCTTCAGCCCCTGATGTCGCCAAAGTGAGACTCTAGCCAACCTGCGTGACCGCGCCGTCGCTTCGCTGCAAGACCAAATACAACACACTCTGGCTTCGTGTGCTTTCGTGGTTCACCAAGCAGCCGGGCCGTACGAAGCCGCTCAGTGTCGTGGAAACCAGGAATCCGATCCAGCCGTTCGATTTGCCAGGCAGAATGTTATAATTCGACCGTAACACCGCGAATTCACTCGCAAAGGCGCCGGCAGTTCCTTCAGCGCCGCTGCACGCCGTCGGGGAGTGGCTCAGCCTGGTAGAGCACCTGGTTCGGGACCAGGGGGTCGGAGGTTCAAATCCTCTCTCCCCGACCAAACTTTCTCTCGCAGTCTCAGCATGTTAGGCGGCTTTTGCTGCTTCAGTTTTTTTCGGTGATTTTCGGTACATTCGGTACAACTGAGGGCAGTTCAAAACCAAAACCGCTCTTTTCAGCCCACATTTTGCGGAACGGAACGTCCTCTCTGATCTTGTCATAGAGGTCGGCCATATCTTTTCCGGCGTGCCCCAACCAGTAGTCGTACAGCCCTTTGGGGCAAGCTGTGTAATTCTTCAGATATGTGTTCCGAAAACGCCGCAAGGCATGGTTTCCAGCCTTATGGGTTCCGGTGTGGGGATTTACGTAGTTGAGTTTCTTCAGCGCAGGGTGCAGATGGCGACGGATGACATTCGACGACGAGAGTGGTTTCCCATTCCGAGAAGAGAAGAGGAATCCAGACTTACGGTCCCCAACGAAATCCTTCAGCAGCCCGGCAATAGTAGGATGCAGATCAACCTCGCGCATGGCGGCTGGGGTCTTGACCCGTTTCTCCACCTTGCAATGACGTGCCTGCTGGTTGACCGTAATGGTCAGGAAATCAGCCGAAATGTGCTTGTCTATTTCGATACCAAGCATCTCGCTGATTCTGAACCCAGCCGCACCGCCAAGGATGAACAGCATCCGTTCTTTTGGCCTTTCGTATTTTGCCAGCCCTGCCATGATGGTAGAAGAGAACGATGGTCTGTTCTGCTTCAATTCTTCGACCATGGGCATATCCATGAACTCGTGGTTCCATTTGCGCGGGTAGACTTGATTGCCTTCGTTGTCCATTACAGATGCAACGACCATCTTGGGAATCTGCACATAGTTCTCGATGGTCTTTCCCGACAATCCTTTCTCCGCCATTTTAGCCACCAAGCTCTTCAGCACGCCGTTGCCAACTTCCGAAACAGGACAAGCTCCGATATTGGGGTTTATCCACTTGTTCAGAGTTCGCTCCCAGTCTGCGATTGTTCCGGGAGCAACAGGTTTACGTTTCCGGGTTCGTGTGTGTTCAAGCCAGCGTGACGCCTGCTCCTTGAACGTGACGACTCCGACTTTTTGAGGCTGTACAACTTTGTTGAAATGCTCGGCTGTGTCAGCACCGCTTTGTGCGATGACTTCGCGAGCCCGGCGTTGACGTTCAGATTTTGACAGGCTGCCGGGGCCTGAGATTGGGCAAATCTTCGCTCGCAGGTGCCTTCTCTCGTATTGACCCGGTACATCCTGCCACCAACGTACAACCCACCACTTGCCACTTGGTTCAATGTGGCCGTCCTGACCAGTTCGGCGGGACATTGACTTTCCTCTCCGCTTCACTGGTGTCGCGGCACCGACCTTAATATCACTCGCCGGGAATTGCAATACGACGGGTTGATAGCTGCGGACCGAGGAAGGAATTGCGGACGGGCAACTGTCTCCCGGACTCGCCAAGAGAGTCGCGGCAGTGAGCAATATGCCGATAGCTACTGAGTTAGAAATCTGAACCTGCTTCAATCGTTCTGCCATTCGAGGTGTCTAGTTCTGGGGGCATGCCTGCCACAGCCCTCTAGCAGAGAAATACCGCTCCGTGGTCAAAAACCACGTTATTGAAGCTCACAAGTTGGCAGTCCGCACAACTGAGACTCAGAAAGACTCGAATTACAGAACGGTGCCCTAGAAAACCATCAATTAGATGGTCGCGTGAAAGGCCGCGTCCAAGTTCAGGCGGTGGAATTCTCCGAAATGTTCACGGCGGCGGTATTAACGGATGAGGCCAGACAATATGAGCAAATTTCAGGGAACCACCGGGGGCAAGGGCGACGGCAAACTGGAAATCGTCTACCGCGACGAATCGCAGAAAGACTACTAAGAGGAAGCGATGCTCAGCGGCCATCGCGTCAGGCCACGCTGCCAGACGCGCCATCCCCCTCCACGGACTGCGCGTCCGCGAGGTCTGGTTCCCAGTCAATCAATCTGGAGACGTAGTCTGGCCGAGGGAAGGCGGTCTTCGCGTGCTCGGCGCAGAAGAACTTCGTGACGCGACCGGACAGCAAGTCCCACGTAACCGCGTAGGCGGCAGGATGCGGCACGGTTCCTTTTCTCTCGCAGCGCGGTTTTCCCATTCAGCACGCCTCCCTTATATGTGTCGTCGAGCCGGACTGCCCGCGCCTCTGGGGCGTCTGACTCCGAACTCCACCGCGACCCGGTAAACGAGCCAGCGGGAGCATCCGAGTAGGTCCGCGATCTGCTGGTACGAGCGTGTGGGGTTGGCGACTATCAGGTCACGGATCGCCTCGTGGGCCTTCACTGTGCTCGTCTTCTTTACAAACCGAACGCCAACCACTTCAGCGGTTGCGTTCTTGATGTTCCGGTAACGACTCATGGCTCTCTAAAGAGGGATCGCGTATTCAGTTCGCAAGTTTTCTGCGATCTTGCAGAGTCTGAAAACCTCAACAACATTGGGAATTCTTGCGGTTCCCGACCAATCCCAGTAGGAATTGTGACTTTGCAGTTCCTTCTTTAGACGGCAGGCAGTCAGATTGCCGCGTCAGGCTGGGACTCATCTGATCACGCGTCAACAACGCAAATCTCAGAATTTCCGCCGAACCGCGTATTTCAGTAAGTCGGGTCGTCCGCAAGGATGATTTTGCCGGGGGGAAGGCTGACTAGCCTCTTGCCTTCCCCACAGCGGCAACCCGATGCGCTCCCCGACAGGGCGCAGGCAACAGAGGCTAGGCAAACAGAGGCTATTATGGGCAACACAGCAGCACAAACAGCACAAGAACAGTTCGTCGTTGAAAAGAGCCTAGCCCGCAAGATCGCCGAGTCCAGCCTGTATGACTGGAAGCCCACGGCACGATTCCTGCTGAGAGAGATCGCCACCCTCAGGATGGCCGAAGACTCCAACTACCCGGACGACGCGCCGGAGAAAAACAAAGCCGACAAAAAAGACTGGTGCTGGATGTCCCAGTTCCAGTTGGGTCTGCGCATCGGCGCAGATGAACGCACTGTGAGGCGCTGGATCGCCCAGTTCCGTAAGGACGGAGTGATCCTGTACCGCGCATGGACGGACGACAACGGCACCAATCACTCGGAGTACAAGATCAACGAGAAGGTGCTCGATGCGTTCCAACGCCCCAGCCAGAAGCCGGGGGTACAGCGCCCGCCGCGCTACAGCCAGAAGCGCAAGGGCAACAAGGGTAGCTTCAGCACTGCCAACCAGCCCGGTCGGACGGCCCAACGCCGCGCCATCATGGAGGAAGACGATGAATGAGCACAGGGCAACTGAGCCGTTAGCACAGGGCAACTCAGCCGTCACCACAGGACGCCTGAGCCGTGAGCACAGGGCACCTGAGCCGTTAGCACAGGGCAACTCAGCCGTGAGCCACGGTTCAGATGACCGTTCAGTACGTTCTTTCACACCGTTCCCCTCATCGTTTTTGGATTTCGTCCTTCAGAGCGTGGAGCACCTAGTAGGCGGCGTGCCGCCGCGTACTAGCGGTCTGCTGCGTCGATCTCAAAAAGAAAGACAACCCCTTTAGGGGCGCGGAGCCATGAACCCAAGACTCAGAGCTAAGGGCGTAGCGGTGTATTGCCAAACCGAACCCTCTGGGGCGCTGTGGGAAGAGGCTAAGGCCATCCTCGCTGCCAAAGCTGAACGGGCTGCCGCCCGGAAAGCTGAACGGCAGGCCGCCGGGGTGCCCAACCGTATCTGCTACGCCGAGACGGCGTTCAAGGGCTGGGTCTCCGGCATGAAGCTGCCGCACTGCAATCGGTGCGATGCCCGCCTAGACCCCAACGAAAACCATGTCTGCCCGGTGAAGCTAGGAACCGAGGAGTTCAAGCCGAAGTTCGTGGAGCACACGCCGGAGCGCAAGGAACGCTGGGAAGCCAAGCGGGAAGAGATTCGCGAATCCCGCGAGGACGGACGCGGACGCGGGGTGTACTGCTCCAAGTGCGACGCCCTGCTAGAAGACCCAGACGACACGGAATGGCATTTCGAGGATCACGGCGGAAAACCAGAGCGCAGTGAGCACTACGCCATCGACGGCGAACCAGACGGCGATCTGGACGGCTATGACGACGACCTTACCGGCTACGAGGACGAACCAGAAGACGATTGGTGCGACGAGGATGACGGCTACGACTGCGACTAGCGTGAGGATGAGTATGAGCAAGTCGAAGACAATCCAATCCGAGGTACGGGCCGATCAACCGATGCTTTTTCGCCGCTTGCAGTATTAGACACCGAAGGGCGATTCATTCAGGAAAACCTGACGCCCTTCGGAGTTTGCCTCGGCGCGACACGACCGTCGCAAGCCGGGTTTTGGAGGATGGATTATGTCAGTAAGACGCAGGGCAGGCAAAAGTAAGAACCCGAAAACCATAGCGGAGCACTTCGCTAGTATGACTGGGGAGGCCATCCGCTTCGGAGACGGAAAAGGGTACTCGCGGCTGGTGGACGGTGCCCTCTGGAGTAGCTTCACGCATGTCATCACTAGGCGCGGAACCTACTACATCTTCCATGACAGGTCGTGGCTGTGGGTCCAGACGCGTTTATGGAAGCCCAGTGAGTCTATTACTCCGCCAGTCGCCGACACTCAGCCCTGCCGAATCGGTGGCACGGAATGCATCTGCTCGCAGTGGTGCAAGCGTGCGGCCGTTCGGAGAAAAAGCCAACGTGCATCACGCTCTTCACGATCGGCTACATCACAATCAGCAACGACCGCATCCGTAACGACTCCACTAGGCGGCTCACGGACCACAACTCGTTGATGTATGGGCATAGAATTTGATGTGACGGACAAGATGCCAATTCTTTTTGTGCTAGGCCCTTCTGGCGTTGGGAAAACCACCCTTGGTCAGTGGTTCGCAGAAGACCGAGATTTCCTCTGGATCGAAATAGATCGCTGGCCCGAGGGCGATGGAATCGACCTTGCCGACCTTCGCGCAGAATGGGACGAGTTCTGGAATGCTTCCCAAGCCGGCGCAATCGCGACTACCATCCGGGCACGAGTCTCAGCCAGCGCGGCTCGTGGAGCGATTCTGACTTTTCCCGGTCGCGTTGTGTTCACCGCTCACCAACTCACTGCTCTGGAAGATGGCGGGATACGAGCGCTTGCCCTGTACGGAACCGAAGTAGAGTGCTTGGGGGCTTTCCTGAAACGCGAGCGGGAGTCGGGCCGGAACCTTCCGAAAGAACATTGGCTAAGCAACAACTCTGACATACACAGGCTATTAGGCGATCCAAGCTACGAACGCTACCGCCTTCAGGTGTTTCAGGCGGGAGAGTTCCTAGACCGTGCCGCGCTCGTGGCAGCAGTGGGGAAACATATCGGATAAGGCCCTCACCGCCTCGGCTTCCGCCCCCGCTTGTCCCAATGTCGATAGCTCAATACCTTCTTGATGTGAAGCCGGTATTCGCCAGCACGCCGATCTTTCGTGATCTGGTGGACGAGCACCGTGACTTCGGGCACTGGAGGATTCATGCCGTTCAAGAGCCGCAGTTCGAAGGGCACGGAAACCTTCGCGAAGCGCTTTGTCCAGTACGGCTTGATCTGACGGTATTCGATCTTCTTTGTTCCCGCGATGATCTGCGCGAGCCACTCGCGCTCGATTGTCGTGGTGATGCGGTTGTATCGCGGCCTCTTCATGTTTTGCTGCACACCGAACTCCCTGTGCCTCGACTCAGCCTTTATCGAGAAGTCTCGCCTTGCTCCCAAGGTACGCAGATTTTCTCGATGTTGTCGATCATCCGACTGACTGCGGTCGCCGGGGGCGGCATTTCGCGTCCGTGAACCGCCTTGTTCCTGATTTCCCACACGTCGTTGAGCTTTGCCCTCTCCCCTCTTGAAACCTTGCCCCAATGCTGGAGTTCGCCGAGCAGCACAGCGTTCGCCCCGTCTTCGGAACCGAGTTCCCGCTCTAGGAACCGCTTGGATGCGACTCCCAGAAGCCGTTCGTATTCCGCGCCCGCGATCATTCCGGCGATTCTTGGGTGCTCATCGACAAGGATTCGCGCCAAGGGCAGCGGCCCGAACTCCTTCAGAAACGGACGGACGACATTCGCGGCCCGCCTCCGCTGGACCCAAAGGTCTTCTTGAAATTCGTTCTGGGCGGCCTCCGACTCCTTGCCGCCATGCTTGATGACCTGTTCGAGCGCCGTGATCGCCATCTCGGCTTCGGCGACGGACGACAGACGGAAATGCGATTTCCATTCGGCGAGTTCGTCGCAGTACGCGAGGTAAATCTCCACCGTGGAGTTGCGGCTCAACTGGAGCACGTTCAGCACCGGGGTGCTGAACACCCCGAAGCACTCGGGGTGGGTGCAGCGCAGGATAATGGAAACGACCCCGGTGTTGTGGAGCACCCCCAGCAGCTTCCTTACGAGATTTTCCTTACTCTGCGAGTCCAAGCCGAGGCGCAGCCGCTTCTTGGATAGCTGGTCGAGGTGCTTCTTGCTGGGCACGGGCCAGTAGTCCCCGAAGGGCGCGTTGTCGGGATGAAGCACCCACAGGACGTCGTCTGCGGCGAGCCACTTCTTTCCCTCTCGGAGAGGGGCGAACCTTTTCTCGATTGCCGAAAAGTCGTGGCGGCGTTCGCCCGTTTCGTGGAACCGCTTGAGGTAGGCCTTGAGGTCGAGTCCCATGCGCGTCGCACCCGCTGCGGCACAAGTATATCTTCCGGCCTGATGGAACTTCTCGTGGTGGGTGGTGTAAGCACGCGGCGGACGGCAATTTCTAAACGCACGGGTGGGGCACCGCGGACGGGGGAGTCCGCGAACCCTAGCCGATCAGCGCCTTGACGAACTCCGCCGCGACCTGCGGGACGACCGCGTTGCCGTAGCCGCTGAGCAGGACCACCCTTTGGGAAACCCCATCAGCCAGCGGGAAAGTTCCGGGTTCAGTTGGCCTCGCCTTCCCGTCGCGGCAGGGGAGCCAGTCGCACTCGGACCAGAACCCGCCAAGAGCGCCTTCGCGCAAAGCATCTGAGCCTCGCCCTTCCCCTGAGCACGCACTTGACCCTTCCAGTCCCCCGCAATCGGGGTCGGCCATCCCGCCAGCCGCGCTTGGTTGCCCAGCCTGCCCTTCGGGTCGTCGCCGTCCTTCGCGCCCTTGTCGCCCGCCGTGGGCGTCCCCCAACCTGCGAGATGCGCCTCTTCCAAGAGGGTCACTTGGTCCTTCAGGTTCGCGCAGCCGCCCCGCTCCCTCCGTCCCGCCCAGTTCGCGGATTTCAGGTGGTCCATCGTGTTGGGCGTCCCCCAAGACGCCTCCCCAGTAGAGCCGCTGCCTGATGTGGAAAGCGCCGACGCTGTGTGCTCCCATAGCCACCGCCCCGAAGGCGTAGCCCGCCGCCTCCAGCCCTGACGAAACAAGGTCGAGCCATCCGTGGGCAACCGCCGCCTCAACCTGCTCACCAAGGACGACTGGAGGGCGGCACTCGCGGATGAGCGGCTCCCATACGGGCCAGAGGTGGCGCTCGTCGTCCGTACCCTTCTTCTGCCCCGCCGCTGAGAACGGCTGGCACGGGCACGACCCCGTCCAGCATTCGAGGTCCTGCGCCCCCGCGAGCCGCAGGGCGAGGGGCCATCCGCCGATCCCCGCGAAGAAGTGGCACTGGGTGTAACGTCTGAGATCGTCTGGCCGCACGTCTTCGATGCTTCGCTCATCTATGTCCCCCTCTGGGATAAGCCCCTTGTCCATTAGTTCCCTCAGCCATCCGCAGGCCGCAAGGTCGTGCTCGTTGTAGTACACGCGGTTCCTCATACGCCCCTCCCCGCCGCCGCTGCCGCTGCCTTCCTGTGCTCCGCCTTCGCCGTCCCGCACGGCTTCCTCCGCCCCGCCTTCGTGGTGGCCGCCGTGGGCGCGATCCTGTTGCCGCCCTCGTAGCGGTACTCGGCTCCCGTGTCCCCGAAGACGAGAAGGTCGCCGACCGCGATCCTGCGGACGCTAACCCTGACGAGTTTCTCCGCGACGCAGGCCACGGCCTTCTTCTCGCCCTCGAACAGCACGTCCGCCATTGGCGGGCCGCCGTCCGCCTCGTGCACGCGCTTGACGACGCCCGCCTTGCGCTTCCCCTCGACCTTGCCCTTGACCTTCGCGCCCTCCTCAAGCCGCTTCTTCTGCGGCATGCCCGCTTCGGCGAGCAGGCGGTAGATCGTCGCACGCGAGCCGAGGTGCTCCTTGCTCCTGACCCACGCGTCGAATGTCAGCTTCGCGGGGGCGTCGAGCAGGTCCGTCCGCCTGCCCTGACAGGACAGCGCGTCGTGCACGCGCAGGATCGCGGGCAGCATAGCCTTGCGTGCCTTCTTGATTTCCGCCTGACGGAGCGCGATGCGCCGCACGCCCGCGTCGACGAAGGCGTCAAGCTCCCTGAACGACATCGCGTATATGTCACCTTGTCCCACCTGAGACAAGGTCGCTGATTCGGGCACCTCGGTCCTTTGCGTCATATTGTCCCCCTGTCGGATTTCCCACCACAGAAACCCAGAGGGCTTGTGCTGCTCGGGCCTCCAGCCGGAGTGTACAGGCGGCTTTGGGAATTGGTCTGGTTCGGGGCGCGGCTCTATTGGGCCTGTTTCCAACAGCTTGCGGGCGGGCGCTTGGGGGGAACCAGCATTGTTCACGTTCCGTGAACATTTGCGTGGCAAAATCGGATAATGAGAGGGGATGAGTTCGAGGGCGCGTTTGACGGCTTGGTGACGCGGCCCCAGTTCAGCTACAAGAAGCAGCTAAGCGAGGCGTTGCACGCCGTAAGGTCGGAACTCGACTCGGCGGTGTATCGGTATGTTTCGAGGTTCCCAACTCAGAGCCACCGGGCGCTGGCCGTGCGGCTTGGCATCTCCCCCGCGAAGCTGAGCGAGATACTCCGTCGGTTCCCGCACGGTCGCAAGCCGGGAAGGCGCAGGAATCCAAGAACGGCGCAACCGAACCACGGCGTTGTGGAATCGCCAACGGCGGCCGCGGCCTCGCACCGCCTTGGACGGGAGGGCGTGGAACTCGCGCTAAAGGCGCTCTCCTCCTGCGTGGTGAACGGCAAGGCCGACGATGCCGGGGACGATTCCTACCGGAACCTCGTCCGCTGGCTCAAGGGGCGGAAGGGCAGCAAAGAGCGGCGGCACCACGCAAGCTATTTGGTTCAGAGATACGACAGCCTTCGCGAGAAATTACTAGGCGCGGTCAATGATGAGCCAAAGCGAGAAGGAACATTGAAATAGATACAGGAAGGGAAGACGATACCCCATGTGCGGTCGATACAGGCTGTCGCGGCGGAAGCAGATCATCGAGGAACATTTCGACACTCAGGCTTGGGATGACGATTGGTCGCCGCGCTACAACATCGCCCCGACCCAGCCGATCCCTGTGATCCGCCAGAACCCGAAGGAGCCTGTCCGCGAACTGTCGCTGGTGCGATGGGGCTTGATTCCGCATTGGGCTAAGGACGCATCTGGCGCAGCGAGGATGATCAACACTAGGTCGGAAACAGCCGCCGAAAAGCCTGCGTTCCGCGATCCTTTGAAGTATCGGCGGTGCTTGATCCCGGCAGACGGTTTCTACGAGTGGAAGCGCACGGTAAAAGCGAAGCAACCGTTCTGCTTCGAAGTGAACAACGGAGAGCTATTCGCGTTTGCCGGGCTGTGGGATCGCTGGAAGGACGCAAGCGGCAAGTGGCTGGAGACGTGCTCGATCCTTACGACGGCTGCCAACGTCCTCGCTGCGGCCGTTCATAACCGTATGCCAGTCATCCTCGACCCGGACAGCTACGACCTTTGGCTCGATCCGGGGATGAAGGACGTGACGGCGGTGTCCGAGCTATTGAAGCCATGCGATGCCCGGCTCGTGCGGTGGTACCCAGTGAGCACTTGGGTCAACCACGTGGCGAACGACGATGAAGAATGTTCCGCACCCATTAAACTCGTAGAGATTCAGAACCAACTGTTTTCGTAGAAGGGGTATAAAGTTATCACGACCGAAAAACCAATACCGATAGAGGAAAACGTCGTGCCAGACTCTCAGCTAAGCAACGGGCGGGTGAAAGGATTGTTGCAAGCGTTTGCGAAGGAATTTCAGCCCCTTGAGACGCAGGATCAACTTATCGAGCTTACTGATTCGAGAACAGCTGCTCGGTATTGCGAGTGCCACATTAAGGGAAACAAGCTCATCGCCTTGGGGACAATTGACGTCCCTCTTGATCCCGAAGAACAGCCCGATTATCGAGCTAACCGTGAAATCGTTCTAAACAATTCTGCGTTTAAGACCATGAGGGAAGACGCAAAGCAAAAGCGGTCGTTCAGCAATATTGTTGCGGAATACACGAAGGAATTTGACGCTGATCACCCGCTCAAGATCATTGGCGGACAGCATAGGTTTGAGGCTATACGTGAGGCTCTTGGTGTCGGAGTAGATGAGTATCACGGCGTCAAGGTTTACCTCGGGTTGGACATAAAGCAAAGGCTCGACGTCCAACTAATTTCGAACACCAACATCGCGATCTCAGGCGACCTGTTTGACCGACTGCAAGAAACGTTCCAAGGCCCGCACTTGCGGGATTGGTGTCAGAGTGCTGGGTTGCTCGAAGGCGGTGAGGATTTCGCTGATAGCTACGAAAGAGGCGGCACGATCTCAGTGAGGATGGCTCGAACTTTTATCACGAATTACTTCAAGGGAATGACTGTCGACGCCAAGAAATTCGATCTGAGCGACACGACACCAGTGGTTTGCCCGAGTGGTGGACCTGATCCAGAATGGGAGAAATTGAAGGCCGATAACCCAAAGCTTTGGGCCAATACAACACTTTTGGAGGCAGCTAAAGAATTCGCCGGTCTTGTGAAGGCACAACGGGATGCCTTCCAAAAAACTGTTAAGCCGAAACCGAAACCAGATTATCCAGAGAAGGCCTTTAATGTGGCGGTGATGTCAGCATGGGCCTATATCGCTGGAATGCTCCACGCGAACCCGACCCGACTTAAACGTCATTTTGAGCTACGCAAGACTGCCAGGAAGGACCCATTGAACGCGGCCGCACTTGCGAAAGGACGGCACAAAACGGACGCCGACAACTATCGTGGTTTGGGATACAGAACTGACCCGCGAGAGCGGGGGCGATTTGTCGAACTGTTCAACCTCCAAGCCGAAGACGGGGGAGGAATTACACCGTCATCTATTGATATCGCTATAAAGCAGTATCACGCAAAACAGGCACAGCTCGAAGTCATCAGAGCAAGGGGAAAATAGTGGCTCAGATTGATCTCTTCGCTAACCAACTGTTGGAAGAAGCGAAACGATTTCTGGAAAAAGCCAAAGAGCGATCAGACCCCACGGCGGAAGCGGCAAACTTGCACGCGGCCCTAATGCTGTCGTTTTGTGCCTTAGAGGCACACATTAATGCTATCGGGGAGGACTTCGCGGGTCAGGCCAACCTGTCGGCCCATGAAAAAGGCATCCTGTTAGAACGGGATGTGAGGCTGGAAGATGGGGAGTTTCGCATAAAACCGAGTCTCAAAATGGCGAAGCTAGAGGACCGCATTGAATTCTTGCACACGAAATTCTCTGGAAGGCCCGTAGATCGGTCGTCCTCTTGGTGGGGGCAACTTAACACGGCAACCAATCTTCGAAATCAACTGACTCATGCCAGAGAAATTCCCGCGATTAGCGAGGGTGCTGTGCGAAGTGCTTGCCAAGCGATAATTGATACTCTCGACGCCCTCTATCAGGCGATCTATAAGCGAAAGTTCCCTCCTGCCAGTCGGGGACTGCAATCACGTTTAACCTTTTGAAGTTCTGGAATTCAAGAACGATTGAAATGGTCTCCTGTACACCACCTACAAAATCGGCGTGAATATAATCACTAAGTCATTCTTACAGCATCGGAGATGGTGTGAAAATTATTTTTAGTCGCAAAGGCTTCGACGGCGAGAACGGTGGTGTGCCCAGCCCGATCTTTCCAGACGGAACGATGGTGAGCCTGCCAATCCCGAGGAAATCGCAACTGAACTATGGTCAGATTACGAGTCCGATGATGGGATTCCGTCATTTAGGCGAGATTGTTGAACATCTGACAAGGTATCGGTTATCGGATTCTTGCTGCGTTCATCTTGATCCAGACCTCGATTCTAAGTCGATTAGTCGAGATGTGGGTTGGCGCGGAATCTTCGGACAGAGCGAAAAAGCACAGAGAGAGTTGGAGAACGAAGGAGTGGATGTGGGCGATGTTTTTCTATTTTTTGGGCAGTTTTGCGGAGTCGAGACAGATAGTAATGTAGTGCACCCCTGTAGAACTGGACACGGAAGTTAGTTAGGCTTGGGGCCTCCG
>JBBIPV010000003.1:0-264131 GCA_037442635.1 Terriglobales bacterium
GCCGAGACCTCGGTGAAGTTCGGCTTCAACAAGGACGTCCTGACGCCGAAGGCCAAGGAAGCGCTCGACCAACTGGCGGGCAGCATCGCCTCGACCAAGGGCTACATAATCGCCCTCGAAGGTGGATGCGACTCGGTCGGCTCAGCCGACTATAACTACGATCTGAGCCAGCGCCGGGCCAACTCGGTGATTCAGTATCTGGCGTCGAAATACAACGTGCCCGCGCACAAGATTTATGTGATTGGACTCGGCAAGGATAAGCCGGTGGAGTCGAACAAGACCGCGACTGGCCGGGCCGACAATCGCCGCGTGGATGTGCGGTTGATGACCAACACGGTCGGCGGGAGCGCTCCGGCGCCCGCGACCCCGTCGTCCATGTAAGCAGGCTTTGCCTCCTCCCCGGAGGACTTCGCCAACCAGGCCGCTCAAAACCTCCCCCTGAGCGGCCTGTTTTTTTGCGCCGAACCGTGAGCCCTGAGGTTGAGCGGCAGTCCCGTGATCTCCTGGCCATTAGCTCGCAGTTCAGAGCTTTGTGGCGTTAGAATGTCTGGTATGCGCAGTTGTTTTCTCGCAGTTCTACTTGGTTTCGCGCTGCCGGGGTGGGCGCAGAGTGCCTCCCCTCCAGCCCAGTCCAGTCCAGCGAAACCGGCGGCAGATTCGTCCCCGGCCACCGCCAAAGCGGCTCGCCATACTCCCGACCTGTCGCCGCCCCATTCGGACCGGGTTAACGCCGACGCGCTCGGCAATGAGCCGGGCGAAAGCTCCAGCAAAGACACGCAAATTGATCTGAGTCCACCAGAAGACGACGCCCGCGCACATCCCAAGAGTTCCGATGCCGTTACCGACGCGGAGATGACCGCCAACGGCATGGACGTAGGCGAATTCCATCCTTGGGATCCGCACAGAGCGGCCAAAGATGTAGAAGTTGGTGACTTCTACTTCAAACGCAAGAACTATGGCGCCGCGGAAAGCCGCTATCGCGAGGCGCTGTTGTTTAAGGACAACGATGCGATTGCAATCTTTCGCCTTGCCGTGTGTCTCGAGAAGATGGAACGGCCCAACGAGGCCCAGAAGGAATACGAAGCTTATCTGAGGATTCTTCCGAACGGTCCGGAGGCGGAACACGCCAGGAAGGCGCTCGAACGGTTAAAGACGGCCGCCGACACCAAGTAGTGTCTCCCTCTTGGACTCCCGTCTGAGAATGGCGGCCCGAGGAGCGCCAAGAGTGAGGTATCCCGGACGTGCACTGGAATGCGTGAGGTCAGTTCCGCTTTCTGTCCCCTGAGCGCTGCTTGCCATTGCGGCCATTTCCAACACCGAGGCGGCTCTCGCACCCCTCACCGAGAATCAGGGTTCCAGGCCAGTTGGGGCCGGAGTGCGCGATGCCTCCAGGCCGCTCAGCAGCCCGGAGGATGGACTCAAATGCGTCAAGGCAGGCGTGAGTGGCTTGGGCACGCAACGCGCCCTCGAACCGGCCACGAATGATCAGCATGGCGGTGCCGTGCATCAACGACCACAGCGAGAGCATCAGTCGAGTATGCTGGCGCGCACGGCCGCCCAGGCGCTGCGCGATTCGCTCGCGAAATAGGTTAAAGGTAGGCCAGGCTTCGTGCAGGGAGGGGGGCTGGCCGACTCCGTCAAAAAGCACTTCGTACGCATAGCGGTGTTCCAGGGCGAACTCGATCTGGCGTCGCACGGCCTGGTCCAGGGTGCGGGTGCGGCTGAGGGCGGCGAACATCTCGCGGCGCGTTTCGATACGGATGGCACGGAGAATATCGTCGCGGTCCCGATACCGCTCATAGACAGTGGGAGTGGTGGTGCCGGCGGCTTTCGCCACAGCCCGCATCGTGAGCGACTTCTCGCCGCCGCGGGCCCAGAGCCGGGATGCCGCTTCGAGGATGCGCTGTTCCAGACCGGGATCAGGTTGACGGGGCAAAGGAGCTCCGAAAGACCGCCATTATTTCAACCATGTATATAACGCTGTACCCTGACGGACGCCGTTGTACAAGCGGCGTCCATGGGTTTCTCTGATGCGGGTGGACGGAGATTCGGTTGGATCACTTCTCCACGCGGATAAATTCGCCGGTCGAAGCGTTCACTGCGACCGTCAACTTCGCGGTGTCCCGGCTCGCGCCATAGATCACATGCCAGGTCAGTTCATTGGTGTTCTTGTTCCAGTCGCAGGCGTAAATCACGGGCGTGTCAGGAGCTTTCTCCAGAATCTTATCGCCGCCATGCTTTTGCGCGGCTGCGAAAGCCTGATCGGAGTCAATCTTGAGAAAAGCCATATCGAAAACTTGCGTGGATGAGTTGGAAGGACTGTAGCTGTCTTCGATCCCGGGATTCACGCCGCGTTCGGGCGCTCCTTGGGCAGCGCTGCCCGACCAGGTGTAGGACTTCTCCGAGCGCATATTGGCGGAAGCGAAACTGCCACGCCACATCGCCCACTTGCCGTCGTGCCCGTTGCCGTCGCTGCTCACAATAGCCTCCAGACGATACGGTTTTGCGTCCTGGTTCCAGCCGCGCGCCGCTACGTAGAGCTTCTGGAACGCAGAACGGGCGGTGATCAACTCGGGACCTTTGATTTCGGGCTTGGCAGTTTCGGCGGGCTTGCTCGGTTCCGAAGAGCAGGCGGTGAGAAGCGAGAGGAAGAGAACTAAGAGGACGGCGGAAAACCACGCGTACATTGTCCCAAGCACAATTCCTTTACGGTTCTCATTGCGCGAAGACACAACCCGCGATACCCATGCCGGGAGTTGAGGAGCCAAGCTGGCCGTTTTCATGACGTCCTTCCTGATATAACTCTAGGTTGGTTTAATTGCCGCGCAACATTCTAACCGAAGCGGAGGAAAAGGGAACCCCGTTGGACCGTGGACTCGAAAAACTTCGCCACAAGATCGCGGCGACTACCGCTGGATTGTCGGCTGAGAAGTTGGCCTGGCGCCGTCCCGGGAAATGGAGCGCGGCAGAGACCCTGGAGCATCTCTATCTGACCTATACGGGAACTATCAAGGGCTTCGAACGAGTCCAGGAATCCGGCCGCTCTTCGGCGACGGTCCCAACTTGGCGTCAGCGCGGTCGCACGCTCGTCGTGGTGGGTCTGGGATACATGCCCGGAGGCAGGGCGGCGCCGCCCGTGGCCCGCCCCCGTGGCCTGCCGCCGGAGAAAGTGCTGGCTGAGATCCTCCTGAAAATTGATGAGATGGACGCAGTGATCTGCCGATGTGAAGCAAAAATCGGCCGGGGAAAGTTGCTGAACCACCCCGTTCTCGGCCCACTCACCGGGGCGCAGTGGAGGAAGTTCCATCTGGTACACGGGCTCCATCACCTGCGCCAGATCGAACGCTTGCGGCAAAACCTGGGCTGAAACAAAGAGAGCGCCGCTCGCCGGGCGTTCGGTTCCTTGCCTGACGAATCTACTGCGGCTCGCGCATGGAGGCCGGGACGCCGGCTTTGCGGGCGTCTTCCTGCATGTCATCCAGCTTCTGCTTGGCTTCGTCCAGCGCCTTCTGCTTGTCGGCGAGCTGTTGCTTGTATTGAGCGTCCTGCTTGTCCCAGTCGGCTTCGTTGCGCATGCGGTTGCCGGCATCGCCATACATGGCGGCGGCGCGCAATTGGTACTCGCGTTGCAGCACGTCGAGTTCCCGGCCTAGCAGATTAATCTGCTCGCGCTGGGTGTCGAGCTTGTCGTTCCAGTTCCTCCACTGCGCCTCTTTGGCCGCTTGTTCGTCCTCCGGGGTCTTCGGGGCACTTTCGGTAGACTTGGCCTCCGTGGGCGGTGCCTGAACCTGGCCGGGAGCCTGAGGGGCGGCGGCTGGCTTCGTCTCGGCCTTGCTCTCCGACTTAGTCGCGGAGGCTCCTTTACCTTCCGGACTCGTGGTCGCAGAAGGGGCCTCCTGCGCCGTGGACGTTCCGGCGTCGGACTCCGGCGTCGTTCCGACGATTGAGAGCTTGTCGTCCTTGGGCAGGTTTTCGTTGTCGAACACTCTGGGCTTGTTCTTCGCCCCGGTATCCTTGTGAAGCTGGCGGGCGTAACTCCCCAGCGAGGAATCCGGTGGAGTGCTTTGCGAGTTCGACGGAGCCTGATTCTGCGCCGCGGCGGGAAGGCCGAGCAGCAGTGCGAGTCCAATGCGAGCGTAAGTTGTCGGTTTCATAGGTTTCACCATCTGCGCCTCTCGTGTATCTCCAATCTCGTGTTCGGGGGAACCTGCCGCTGCCTCATTCCAGCCCGCCCGAAGACGTCGCGGTTGCGGCCGCGCTCTGCAGAGCGCGCTTTTCGGTCAGAAATCCTCCAATATTGCGGTCCAACTGCGCCGCTTCCTGGGCGATGTCGGTAGCCAGTTGACGGGCCAGTTCGGGATCACGGCTATTGGCCAACTGCTGAGCATATCCGGCGATGGTGGTCAGCGACGTGCGCAACCGGAGTGCCATCTCCGCCGAGATCTCACCGTGCAACTCCTGCTCGCGGCGGATGCGCTCGAGCTCGCTCAAGTCGTTGATCAGGCAGGCCACACCGAGGAGGCCGCCATCCGCACCGGGAACGGCCGACACGGTCACGGACAAGAAGCGCTGTTGTCCTCCGGGAGTTTCGTAGTCCGCCTCCGCCTGGCGGCGACGGCTGCCCCCGTGCAGCACCGCTTCCACCTCTTCGGCCAGGCGCACCGGTTCGTCCTGGGTTTCGTCGGGAAATATCTGGGCGCGGTTACGGGCCAGGCCGCGGCTGCGAATCACCGCGCCACGGAAGATGTCCTCGGCGCTCATTCCGGTGGCAGAGGCGAAACCGAGGATCTCTTTCGCTGCCGGATTGCAGGTTTTGACCAGTCCGTTGCGTCCGAAGACGAGAACGCCGCTGCACAGGTTGGACAGCACGGTCTGGCTGAAGGTCTCCGTGATGCGGGCGCGATGCTGCTCGGTTTGGGACTGCACCCGCAGCTCGTGTTTCTGCTGCTTGAGCTGCTGGATCACGTTGCTGTACAGGTGCAACGGCAGGGTTTCAAGCGACGAGGAAACCTCGGAGAAGTCCGCTTCTTGAGCGATGTTCTTCCGCAGCCGCCGGATCAGGATCAGCCCGACCAGCAGGGCGACGGCCGCGCAGATCAGCACAACTACTGCGCGCAGCACGATCGGATTGGACAGCAGTCTTACCATAGCCCCCTGTACAGTTCCCGGTACCAGCCGAGAAACCGGTTGCCGAAGAAGAAAGCAAACATCGCCATGCTGCCGAGAAAGACTCCGAAGGGCATCTGATAGTAGCGATAGACCATCTGCGCCGATTGCCATCCGCGGCGCCGCGCTGCCTTCGCGTTGGCGAGCCGCCGCATGAACCGCTGCGTGCGCTTCAGCCAGACGATCAGCACCGTAGTCAAGCCAAACAGCGACCCGGCCACCGAGGCGGCGAAGATGGTGAAGATCGTCAGCTTCATTCCCAGGAACGCGCCCACCATGCCCATCAGTTTGACGTCGCCGAAGCCCATGCCTTCCATGCCGCGCCAGCGCAGATAGATAGCGCCAACTCCATAGATGAACGAAGCGCCCAGCGCCGCTCCCAGCACGGAATCAAGCAAGGAAAGCAGCCGTGCCGTAATTTCGCCGCTGAACGGCAGGTTGGCGGTCCCGGAAAGAAATTGGGAAGCGAGGTCGTTGACCGGAACGAGCAGGCTGAACGCCATGCCCAGCGCAATTCCGGGCAGAGTCAGCTTGTCGGGCAGCAGCTTGGTTTCGGCGTCCGTAAAGATCAAGCCGAGGAGCAAGAAAGCAAACGTGCAGTACTTAAGCAGCGAAAGCGTCAGCCCGAAATACCAATAGCATGCAAGGAACAGCGCGCCGGTGAGCAACTCGATCCATAGATACCTGGGCGAGATCGGGGCTTTGCAGCGGCGGCAGCGGCCGACGAGCAGAATCCAGCTCAGCACCGGGATATTGTCGTAAGAGGCGATGGGTTCCTTGCACTGAGGGCAAGCCGAACGTGGCGTCACCACCGAGAGCTCGCGCGGCAGCCGGTAGATACACACATTCAGAAAGCTGCCGAAAGCCAGCCCGGTGGCGAAAATCAAGATGGCAACAATCGGATCCACGTCTTATAGACGATCCTGCCGGAAGACGCAGCCCGATTCCCGGGCGCGAACTTCTCCTCAGGAACGCACCAATCTCCTGGCTTTTGCTCTATTTTCTTTTTCTGAAAAGGATTATAAGGCGACAATCCGGGCGAGGACTAAGGTACTGAAGTCACTGCCCGAACGGCCAGTGCGCGGCAAGCCGGTCGCAAGGTATTGACTGGCAAACGGTTGCGTCCCTAAGGACAGATATCGCCGGGAGGGTATGCTCCTGGTACTGATGTTTTGCAAGGAGAGAGCGGCGGGTGACTCCACCCGCCGCGCAACCGCAAGACGGAATCCGCTACTTTGCCTGCAGGGTTTCGATGTACTTCACCAGGTTGGCAACTCTCTGCTGGACCTGGGCCTCGTGACCCTGGCTGATGCTGGAGAAAAGCGGGCCCCACATGGGCATATCCTGGCTACCATGCGAAGGCGTAGCGTTCTGCCCGCGGATGACGGCTGCCACGTGCGCCGCCGGATACTTGCCGCCATTCTTCTGAGCCAACGTTGTCAGATCGGTCGGCGGAGTCTTCATCGCTGGGGCGGCCGGACCGCTTCCCTTGCCGTCTTTTCCGTGACATACCGCGCAGTAGCTGTTGAACATTTCCTTGCCTGAATTCGACGGGGCGCTGGTAATGGGGACGTGCTTTACCGTCGGAGCCGCCTGAGTCGCGCTGTCCTGCGCCATGGCCAGGGCAGAGATCATCACCGGAACTACGGCAATACTGATGAATTTTGTTACACGCATGGTCTTCCTCCTGTGTCTTCCCGCACCCAAACTTCCACGACGTTTCAGTGTAGACACGGGATCATATGTGAAATGTGATGACGATCACAAGTGGGTGTGACCGGTTTGCCGTGATCTCGTTGGATCCCATGGGCCAAGTCCCAGACACAGCTCAGGAAAGATGTACCTCTTGCCTGTTCGAATGTGCCGGTGCCTTTAGGGGAAAGCAAAGCGCAGGAGGGGGCCATCCAAGGACACAGTGTTGGCGGCATCGGCGGGCAATCTGTCATTCCAAGTGCTCCAGCCAGGAGGAACCAGACGTGTGTGGGCAGTTGAGAATTCCACCCACCCGTCAGGGGTTTCCTCGCGCAGGAAGACCGAGAAGGCAGAGATGGGGCCGCCGGGAGCCAGCTTCCATTCATAGAGGCTGGCCGCCAGGCTTTCGCTCAGGGACTCGGTCGGGTTGAGGCAAAGAACCCAACTGGGGCTCGTAATGCGAAGGTAGTGGCAAGGCGAGGCCTCCGGAACGGAGTTGACGATGTATGCGGCATAGTCACGGGCAATGTCGAGCGTCCGGTCGCGCGATCCGTGGTCAACGACAAGGATGTGGTCACAGGGGTACAGTGTCTCCAGGCAGCGGCCCAGCCGGCCGGCGTCGTTGTGAGTGTGCAGCACTGCGGTGATCGAGGGCATCGTCAAATGGCCGCGTGAGAGAGTGTACGCGATGTGCTGAGAGGAATGGAGGCGCAGCGAAGCTGCGTCTCACCGAAATCACTGAGTGTTATTTTGAATCGGTCAACTTCTGCCGGTTCGCATCCGGCTTCGGGGCCTGCATGACGGTCACTGGCGCCTGCAGGGTGAAGTTCAGCACGGTCTCAGAAGGCAGCTTGATCTGCTGGCTCTTCGTGGCCGCCTGTACTCCCCCGCCTACGCCTGCACCGGCGGCGGCGCCGATGGCCGCGCCCTTTCCCCCTCCCGCGATCGCTCCGATAATAGCGCCAAGGGCCGCCCCGCCGCCGACTTTCTCGGCGGTGTTCTTGCCCCGCGAGCTGCCCTGTTTACGGTATTGATCGGTCTGGATGTTGTAGGTCTTGCCACCAGAAGAGAAGCTGTCAAGCTGCAGCACGACTTCTGACTGCCCCGCGAACTTGCCGGCGCTCTTTACCGAGACCAGATGTCCGGTAAGCTCCACGCCGGAAGGCACAGCCTCCTCTCCGTCGGAAGTGATGGGAGCGTTGAGCGTGGCGCGGAAGGTTTCGCCGGTCTGGTTCTTCTCGCTGTCAATGGGATCGATCAGACGAACCGTGAGCTGCGTGCCCTGGTCAATGATGTATTTCTTCGGCGCGGGCGGGGGAGGGGGTGGCGTGTTGTCTGCGGGACGTGCTGACGGAGGCGCGGCCTCAGCCATCATCTGGCTAGGGGCTGGATTGGTAAGCTCGCTCGCCGGCGGCTCTGGGGTCTTCACTCTCGCTGATTTTTTCTCCGCCGCCCTGCCTGCGGCCGGTTTGGCTTTGCTGGACGGCGGCGCCTGCACTGGAGATTCGACAGCTGTCTTCTCAGTTTCCGCTGGCGGCGCGGCAGCGGCGGCGTTGCCTACCACAAGGTTGTTAACGACCTCCTTTACGCCCGGGACCGTCGAGGCCTGGCGGCTGGCGGCGTCGCGCTGCGCGTCGTTGTCAACGGTGCCGCTGAGTGTGACCACGCCATTGGCTGACTGCACGGACAGTTGCTTGCTCGAGAGGCCGGAATCCTGGCTGAACTTGCTTTGCACGTCGCCGGAAATCTTGGTGTCGTCAGGTTTCCTGGCGCAGCCCAAGCCCAGCGATAGAATTATGGCGAGAACGCAGGGAAACAGCACGGTAGACTTCTTCATAAGCGACTCCTGAGCGGGGCCGGTGTGCCCCGGCATCCCCTCAGTACAGTTTAGATGCTGGCGAGCAGATTTGCAGATGGAAAATCGGAGGCGGAGAGACTCCAGAAAGACAAGCTGTTTGCAGCCACGGTTATCTCGGAGACGGGCTCTTAATGAATGAACTTGTAGTCCACGATGGAGGCGGCGAGCGCGACTGCGCCTTCCTCCCCTTCGGTCTCCTCATTAAGGCGCATGACACGTCCCTGGCACACGACGTTGCTGTTCTTTCGCCCGGAGATTTCCTCTGGCATCTCGAACACCATTTCGACCAGGGCGTTGACCGGAAGCTGCTGTGGACCGTGAAACAGGACGCCGCTTTGGCTGATGTTCTCGATCGTTCCTTCATACCACGTGCTGGTGCGGTTCACCCGGTAGCGCAGTGCGATCTCGAGCTTGAGCCGGCGCGCACGGGGCACCCAGGACGGCTTTTTCTCTCGCGGATGGCTGCGGCGAATGCCGGTTTCCGGCTTGTGCTCCACCCGCTCCGTTCGTCGCATCGTCGTCCAGTCGTATTTGTATTCGGCGGCGCAAAGCAGGCAGACCTGGTAGTACTCGCCGTCGGCGGCGCGCCGCGGCCAGGAGAACTCGTGGGAGCAGCGCCCTAGCATAAGCACATCCATGATCTTTTTCTGGGACATGATGGTTACTTCCGGGTCATAACGCCTCGGACGCACCGACATCATCGCCCGAAGCGGAGCGTTTGGGTAGGTTACGTTCGTGTAGGGGAGATTGCGTTCACGAGCGCAAATGGTTTGGCTGCATGCGGTTAGGCTGTGGAACGGCGTGGGACGCGACTTCTTTGGGGCCGGAAAGGCGCCTGGCCTCCGTGTATGATCGGCGTCATGGATAGAACTGCGGCGGATGTGACCGCTTACATCCTGGCTGGGGGCAAAAGTACGCGCATGGGTGCAGAAAAGGCCTTCCTTCTGCTTGGCGGCCAAACCCTGCTGGAGCGGGCGCTGGGAGTTGCGCGAGCGGTCACGGACGAGGTTTGCATCGTGGGCGAGACGAAAAAGTTTCAAGAGTTTGCGCCAGTAGTGGAGGATGCGTTTCGCGGGTGCGGGCCGTTGGCGGGCATCCATGCGGCCTTGTGTGCCTCGCAGAGGGAATTGAATCTCATTCTTGCCGTGGATTTGCCTTTCGTGACCAAGGAACTGTTGCAGTATTTGCTGGGACGGACCCGGAGCGAGAAGGCCACTGTAACGGTTGCCCACGCAGGAGGCGGATGGCAGCCGCTCTGTGCGGTCTATCGGCGGGAGTTTGCGGGCGTCGCGGAGAAAGCCCTACAGCAGGGTCGGTATAAGATTGACGCGCTGTTTACTCAGGGGCAAGTGCGGGCCGTGGAAGAGAAGGAGTTGCAAGCCGCCGGGTTTTCTGCAGAGATGTTTCGCAACCTGAACACGCCGGAAGAACTGGCGGCGGCGACCGAGACGCTGGCGCGACGAGCCTAAAAAGCCAAGAGCCAAGAGCCAAGAGCTAGCAGCTAGAAGCTTATCTATGCCAGACGACCCAAAACCGGCGCCGTACATAGAGTTCCGCGACGTCTGCAAAGCGTTCGGAGACAACGTTGTCCTCGACCACGTGAGCTTCAACGTGATGCCGGCGGAAACGGTCTGCATTCTGGGGCGCAGCGGCGTGGGCAAGTCTGTATCGCTGCATCACATCATGGGATTTCTCAAACCCGACTCGGGGCGCGTGATCGTTGCCGGGCAGGACATTACCGATTACACCGAGGAGCAACTGGAAGAGATTCGCAAGAAAGTGACAATGGTATTTCAGAACGGGGCGCTGTTTGATTCGCTCACGGTGGGTGAGAACGTGGCCTTCCCGTTGCGCGAAACACGCGACCTGAACGAAGAGCAGATCTACCAGATCGTGGACGGCCTGCTGCAAATGGTGGGTGTACAGGAAATGCGCGACCTGCTGCCCCCGGATCTTTCCACCGGCATGAAGCGCTCGGTAGCGATTGCGCGCGCGCTGGCGGCGCGGCCGGAATGCGTACTGTATGACGAACCCACCACGCAGGTGGATCCGCTGATGGCGCAACTGCTCGGCGATCTGATCAAGCGGCTGAAGATTCAGCTCAACCTCACCAGCATAGTTGTGACCCACGATATGCGCCTGGCCAAGAAACTTGCCGACCGAGTCATGTTCCTGCACGAGGGCAGGGCAATCTTCTTTGGCAGATACGAAGAAATGGAAAAATCCAGCGTGCCCATCGTGCAGGAATTTCTGGAGTTGGATGAGATGAAGCTCGAAGCTTGAGGTATCGCCACTCGACTCGATGCCCTGTCTCTATGCTTTCTTTACGTCCTGTTTAGTCCTTCCTTATTCCCCAACAAGTACACTTTTCGCAGAGTCTGCTCTTGGGGGGCTAATGGCTTTTGGGCGCGCTAGCGGATTGCGTTCGATTTCGACGGTTCTGCGAACAATGCTGGTATGGGCAATTCTGCCGGCAGGGATCTGCCCCTGTAGCTCTGCTCAGCTAGATACGAATACAGCCCATGTGCTGCCGCGTAAGCCGCTTGATTCCTCCCATTCCTTGAGCCATGAGCTGCGCGCCAGTGTGGACCTGGTGCTTGTAGAGGTTACGGTTTTGGATCGCTCTGGCCAGGCCGTGTCGGGGCTGACTCCCTCGGACTTCACCGTGCTGGACGGCAAAATTCGGCAAACAGTGCGGTACCTTTCCAATCTGGACCAGCCCATATCTCTGGTGGTGGTTCTGGACGCCAGCGCCAGCATGGCCGCCAAGATCGAGCAAGTGCGCCGGGCGGTAAAGGAACTGATTGCCGGCTCGAACCGGGAGGATGAGATTGGATTGATCGTCGTTCAGGACGAGCCCCACATTGTTCTCGACTTCGATGCCCCCACCGGGGATATAGAGGGTTTAGCGGAGGCGATACAGCCCGCGGGTGCCACCGCACTATGGGACGGTATGTATCTCGGCATGAAAGAGCTGAGCCATGCTCGTTACCGGAGGAAGGCCATGGTTGTGATCTCCGACGGCGGCGACAACCACAGCCGTTATTCGGAGTCCGAATTGCGGTCGTTGCTGAAAGAATCCGATGTCGAAGTGTACGCAATGGGCATATTCAGCCCACGCCCGTTCCGGCCCGAAGAAAAACGAGGGCCGCTGGAACTCGGCAGAGTGGCATCGGCAACCGGCGGCCGACTGCTGGAAGCCGGTGACCCGGCCGCGATGAGCCGCGCCGCGGCTCAAATCAGCCAGGAGCTGCGCAATGTGTATGTCCTCGGCTACTATCCGAGCAACCAGAAGCGGGACGGCAAGTGGCGTAAGCTCACGATTCGTCTTTCGGAGCAGGCGCCAAAGAGCGGACTGCGCTTGTATGCGAAGAAAGGATATTACGGCGCGTCAGAATAGTTGCGGTCCATCAGGCCGGTACCTCAAAATCCCTGTTCGACCAGGTCTTCGATCGTCAGGAAACTCTCCGACGATTCTCCCCTCATCATCTTCTCGACGTATTTCGCGATCAGATCGGCTTCCAGGTTGACGGGATCGCCGGGCTTGAGCGAATGCAGGTTCGTCATCTCCACGGTGTGCGGGATGATGGCGATGGTGCAGCGGTTCTTTTCCAGTTTCGCCACCGTCAGGCTGATACCTTCAATCGAGATCGAACCCTTGAAGACAGTGTATTTCTCGACATCGTCCGGCAGTTCGATGTGCAGCCACCAGTTTTCCGAGTCGGCGATGCGCTCGAAGGCGATCAGTTTGCCGACGCCATCCACGTGGCCCTGCACGATGTGACCGCCGAAGCGCCCGTCTGCTTTCATGGGTAGTTCCAGATTGACCAGCGCGCCTTCGTGAATGCGCGAGAACGACGTTCGCACCCAGGTTTCGGGCGCAAGATCGGCGCAAAACGATCCGGGCCTGATGTCGAGCGCAGTGAGGCACACTCCGCTGACGGCGATGCTGTTGCCTGTGCCGAGTTCTTTGGGAGCACGTTCGGCGGCGATGGTAATGCGGCGGTTTTCGCCGCGCTGCTCGATGCGGGTGATGCGTCCGACTTCTTCGATGATGCCGGTGAACATGAGAACCTCCGGGACGAACACAACATCATAATCCACCAGTCTTCGGCGCCGCTTATTCCCCGTAAGGATCGCGCAAATAGCCTTCGACGGCAAAATCTTCGCCGAAGCGGTGAACGTGGGCGTGCAGCAACTGCGATACGGGCAGTTGATGGGAACCTGTGCCTGCCGCAAAGGGAATCCCAGTGCCGGCGCAGATCTTTGGGGCGTAATACAGAAACACCTTGTCCACCAGGTTCGCGGCGAGGGCGGTCCAGTTGATCGTTGACCCGCCTTCGATCAGCACGCTCGTGATCTCCATCTGGCCAAGACCGCGGAGAACGGCGGACAAGTCAGGCCGGTGATTAGGACCTGTCGGAAGCACCTCGACGCGAATGCCGAGCTGTTCCAGTTGGGACTTCTTCTGCGCATTGGTCGAGGTGCAGAAAACGAGGACATCGTCCGTCCTCTCTTTGGCCGCACTTTCGACCAAGCGCGATTCGAGAGGCAGCCGTAAGCGTGAGTCGAGGATCACGCGCAGCAGCGGGCGGCGGCGGGCGCGCCCGCTGCGGTCGGTGAGCAACGGGTTGTCCGCGAGAATAGTCCCCACGCCGACCAGAATCGCATCCTGCTGATGGCGAAGTTCGTGCGCATGGGCGCGTGCTGATTCCCCAGTGATCCAGTGACCGGAAAAATCATTCTTGGCGTCCCGGCTCGCGGCCACATCAGCCGCGGCTGGGGCGATCTTGCCATCCAGTGTCATCGCCGACTTCAGCGTGACCAGCGGCATGGCATGGCGGATGTAGCGGGCGAAAGCCTCGTTCAAGCGGCGGGCTTGCTCTTCCAGGCGTCCCACGATGACGTGCACGCCGGCAGCGCGAAGCTTGTCGAATCCCTGCCCGCTGACCTTGGGATTGGGATCGGGCATGGAGGCCACAACGCGATGAATACCCGCCTTGATCAACGCGTCTGTGCAGGGTGGCGTGCGGCCTTGATGGGCGTGCGGTTCGAGGTTGATGTACAGCGTACCCCCGCGGGCTTTGGGGCCCGCGGCTTCGAGAGCGAGAATCTCGGCGTGTTTCACGCCCGCGTAGGTGTAGGTTCCGGTACCGACAACGTTGCCGTGCGGGTCAGCGATGACTGCCCCTACACAGGGATTGGGTGAAGCCAAACCGATGCCCTGGCGCGCCAGTTCGTGAGCCTGGTGAAGAAATTGTTCGGCTGTCGAGTAAAAGAGCATTCGGAAAAATCTACCACGAGCATCATTCGAACAAGGAATCTACAAACTCCTTCGGGTCGAAGGGCAGCAGATCGCCGGCCTTCTCGCCCACGCCGACAAAGCGAACCGGAAGTCCCAGTTCGCGTGAAATCGCGACCACCACGCCGCCTTTCGCGGTACCGTCAAGCTTGGTGAGGACAATTCCCGTTACGCCCGCCGATTCCGTGAACATGCGCGCCTGCTGCAGGCCATTTTGCCCGGTCGTGGCGTCCATTACGAGCAACGTCTCGTGGGGTGCTCCGGGAATGATGCGCTGGGCGGTACGACGCATTTTTTCGAGTTCCGACATGAGGCTGGTCTTGGTGTGCAGTCGGCCGGCTGTATCCACCACAACGTAATCGGTTTTGCGGGCGACGGCGGCCTGCAGGGCGTCGAATAACACCGCCGCGGGATCACCGCCGGGCTTGGTTTTGATGACCTCGGTGCCAGTGCGCTGTCCCCAGATTTCGAGCTGCTCAATGGCGGCAGCGCGGAAGGTGTCAGCGGCGCAGAGCAGAACGTTCTTGCCCTGGGAGCGGAAATTCTGCGACAGCTTGCCGATCGTAGTGGTCTTGCCGGTCCCGTTAACGCCGACCACGAGAATTACCTCGGGTGTGCCATCCACTCTTTGGACGGGCCGGGTATTGGCGGAGGCCAGTATCGCCAGCAGTTCTTCTTTCAGCAGGCGCTTCAGTTCCTGCACGTCTTTGATCTGCTTGCGGTCGGCTTTGTCCCGCAGCTTAGCGAGGACTTCCTGGGTAGTCGTCGTGCCGAGATCGGCGCCGATGAGGGTTGCCTCTAGGTCGTCCAGCGTATTGCGGTCAATCTCCTTGCCGATGGAGACGACCGCTTCGATGCGGTCAGCTAGATTCTCGCGAGTCCGCGTGACCGCCTGCTTCATGCGGGCGAGAAAGCTCGTCTTCTTCTCTTCCTCGAGGCTGCCAAACAGGGTCTGAATCATAAGTTGGACAACATTGATTATACGGGTAGTTGGGCGGCGGACTGCAGCAGGGGTTGGACCGGGAGACCGTAAAATTCAGATGGGCGAAAGATTCTGAACAAAGCCGCATTTTCTTTGCGAGCCGTTTGCCGGGCGGGCGGAATCCAACTTCGAAGTGATTCGTGCCCGAACCGCCAACAGCAACCTGTAGACTGGCTAACGAAGGCGGGTGGCCCGCGTCCATGCGAAGATAGACTGCTGTCGTCAGAACCGCTCGGAGCACATGCCAACCTTATCGCTGCGCAGAGTATTCAAAGCATTTCACTACCGGGATTTCCGCCTGATGTGGATCGGCGCCTGTACGTCGAGTATCGGCACATGGATGCAGATCGTGGCGCAGGGATGGCTCATTTACCGGCTGAGCCACTCGGCGTTCCTGCTGGCGCTGGACCAGTTTCTCGGCGGTTTTCCCATCTTCCTTTTCTCGCTGATCGGCGGGGTAGTGGCCGACCGCACGGAGCGGAGGAAGATTCTGCTGATCTCGCAGTACATACAGATGGCGAGCGCCGGGATCCTCACGGTGCTAGTGACGGCCGGAGCGGTGCACGTCTGGCACATCCTGTGTCTGTCGTTTGTCTCCGGCCTGGCGCAGGCGTTTGGCGGGCCGGCGTACTCGGCCCTGATCCCGACTCTCGTAGATCGCGAGGACATGCCCAACGCCATCGCGCTGAATTCGATTCAGTTCAACCTGGCGGTGACGGTGGGACCCGCGCTGGCGGGAATCACGCTGGCGAGGTTCGGGGAGAAGTGGTGCTTCGGGCTGAATGCGGTCTCGTTTCTGGCGCCGGTCATTTCGCTCTCGATGATCGCGGCGCGATACCTGCCGGAGAAATCCACCGAGTCTATTTTCAGCAGCCTGAAGCAGGGCATCAGGTTTGTGCGGCGCCAGGAATCCATGGAGGCGCTGATCGTGCTTGCCTTCTGCATGACCGCGCTGGCCATGCCCATGCGGACTTATATTCCCGTCTTTGTCAAAGATATTTTTCATCGCGGTCCGGAGACTTACGGAAACCTGCTTTCGCTGATGGGAGTGGGTTCGATCTGCGGATCGCTGGCGATGGCTTGGGTAGGCAACATGCGCAGCAAGGGACGGTTCGCGCTGATGATGCTCATCTGCCTGGGCGCAGGGATTGCAGGATTTTCGGTGTCGAAATCGCTGCCGCTGAGCTATTCCATGCTGGTGCTGGTGGGCGCTTCGATGATGGCGGTGTTCGCCACGGTGACATCGCTGGTGCAGTTGATTACGACCAACGAAATGCGTGGACGCGTGATGAGCGTTTACAACTGCGCCTTCCGCGGCGGCATGCCGATGGGGAACCTGGTCTCGGGATGGCTGGTTCCGATGTTCACCGCGCCGATCGTGCTGGGAGTGAACGGCGTGCTGCTGGTTCTGGTGGCGGGATACTTTCTGCTGGTGCAGCGGAGGGTGGCGGCGCTGTGAGGAGTTGAATGGATAGGGGAGCGGATGGCGGAGCCAATCCCGATTCATGAGGGGAGCGAGAAGTGAAGAACTTCTTTGTGCTTGTTCTTCTGTGCGTGCTTTGTATCCGGTCGAGTTCCCAAGAGACACAACAGAGGTATGTGATCGGAGTTAAGCTCTTGGGCGGCCATAAGGCGTCCTGCCCCGTTTTCGTCGGTGGCGTGAGTAAGAACTCGCCTGCGGCCAAGGCCGGCATAAAGCCCGGCGACCGCCTCATTGCTGTAGACGGAAGCGCCCTAACAGGCTTGCAAGATGCGGTTCAACGGATCGTGTCCACAGGTCCAAAGCCCGTGACTTTGCAATTGGCGAGAGGCGAGACGACCTATACAGTGAAAGTCGAGTCCGAGGGCGCATCAACGGTCTTACAAAGAGATGGTTGGAAGCTCCTGCCGAACCGCGAATTGGTGCCATCCGATGCGACCGCTGCCGAAATCCAGTACCAGCATGGTGTCGAGAAGGCGCTTGAGAACGAAAAGTACGCAACGACACTCTTTCCCGGCCACTATCCTGCAAATAAGCAGCTTTATTATCCGGGCTTCGAAGTGTTCATCTGGGATAACGGCAACCAGGTGACGGTTGGCGGGATCGAGGATGGACCGGCATCGAAGGCCGGCGTTCGCTGGGGCGACCGAATCTTAGGGGTTGACAGCGTGGACCCGCGTGGCAGGTCTGTGACGGAGCTTGAGTCTCTGTTCAGCAGTCCGAAGCCGGCTACCATGACCCTGTTGATCGAGCGAGCGGAAGTGCGGAAGACATATTCATTCGAGCTCGCGCAAGCCGCCATAGTTCTCCGCGACAACCAGTGGCAGGTGATCAATGGAAGGCTCGTCCCGCTCTGGGTGCCCGAGAAATACCTGCCTTGTTTTGAATGATCGAGAGCGGGACTTGCAGAAGCTGTTAACTCGCAATCAGTGATTACAGGACCTACCCCGAAGTAAGCATTAGACGCGAGTGCGCTCGATGGCGGCGGTCTCCGCGGCCAGAGCGGCGGGGGCTGGTACGGTGGTTTCCATGGTGACCGAGGCAGGGGGACTGGAGCTGACCGGGCGTTTGATGGTGAAGCGCTGAATACGAATTTCGCCGCGGGCGTAGACGGCAAGCAGGGCAGCCACGGCGTCGGGATCGAGGCGTTTGCCGGCCAGGTTGCGGATGATCTGCAGCGTCTCTTCGGGCGTGTGGGCGCGCTGGTAGGGGCGAGTGGTGGTCAGCGCGTCAAAGGTGTCGGCTACGGCGATAATGCGGGCCAGTAGCGGAATCTGGTCGCCATGCAGGCCGTAAGGATATCCGCGGCCGTCGAGAGCTTCGTGATGCAACTCGATGCCGGGGAGCATCTCCGCCAGCTGCGTGACCGGACGCAGAATGTTGGCTCCCTTGGTGGTGTGGGTCTTCATGACCTCGAATTCTTCTTCGGTCAGAGCTCCCGGTTTTTTCAGGATGTGATCTTCAATGCCGATCTTGCCCACGTCGTGCAGCTGCGCGGAAATCTGTAGCGCCTCCAGGAACGGTGCGGGAAGGTTCATTTCCTTGGCAACGAGCAGGGAATAGCGCGTCACGCGGTCGGAGTGGCCGCGGGTATAGGGATCCTTTTCGTCAACGGCGCCGGCCAGCATCTGGATGGAACCCATGAACAGGGCGCGATTCTCTTCGGCCGCGCGCTTGAGATCTTCGACGAAGCGTTCGAGTTCGTCCGACATGGTGTTGAAGGTCTGGGCAAGCTCGCCAATTTCGGTGCGGCTCCAGAGGTGAACGCGCTGGGAGAAATCGCCCTTTGCTAGGGCTCGGCTCGTCTCCGTCAGCACGGAGAGCGGGTTGGTAATGCGGCGGGCAGCAAAAATGCTGACACCGATGCTCAACAGCACGGCGGCCAGGGCTAGCAGGCGGGCATTGCGCTGCATTTCATAGACTCCACGATAGGCCTCGCGGCGCGGCTTCTGCACGACAACGGCCCAGTCGAGCGACATGACCGGGCTGTAGGTGCCCAGCATCTCGACGTGCTCGGAGCCGTTGTGGATGGTGAATTCCGTGGTCGCATCCAACAGCGCTTTGTTGCCGCCCTCGACAAAGTTGCGCACGATCTCCAGGTTTTTCATGTCCTGGCCGGTGGCGTATTCGGGCGTGGCGGCAGCCACCAGACGGCCTTGCGCATCTACTACGTAGGGGGTGAGTCCGCCGCCGCTGACTTCCTGCAGGCGCCGGATGAGAAACTGCAGATCCACCACCGCGGCAATCGTCCCCAGGAACCGCGGCCCATACTTTACCGGAGTGCTGACCAGGAAGACAGTGTGGGCGGCTTTTCCTTCGCCTACCACCAGAGCTTGGCCGTTGTATGCCCGTCCGTCGCGGGCGGCAGCATAGGCGCGCTCAAGCTCGCGCTGCAGGAACGCGTCCGGAGCGATGCGCCCGGCGGAGATACCTTTGGCTTCGGAGTTAAGCAGCGTGGCATAGGCGATCTCGTCGGAAGAAGAGACGAAGTTTTCGAGCAGCGCGCGCAGTTCGGGAGCCTCGATGTTTTTGCCGCCGATGTTGCCGCCGCTGGCGACCTGAATTGCGGACGAGAGGTTGGCCAGCATCATGCGCAGCGAGCGCTCGTGCTGCGAAAGATCGTCGGCCAGCGACCGCGTCACCGTATTCTGCAGCAGCATTTCGTTGGTCTTCAGCCGGTCGCGATTGATAGACTCGACCTGCGCCGAGTAAAAGTACATCGGCACGATGCTGATCACCAGAAGCACACCGAGGATGACATACAGAATCGGGATGCGGGCGTGGCTGGAGGTGGTGGAGGACAAGTCTCTCCCTTAAGTCAATGCGCGTTCGCCGGGTGCAACATGGCGGCGGTTTTCAAAAGTATCTTTGAAATTCTAATTTGGAATGGGGAGCATCTCTGCGTTACCGAAGTACCCTCGGGAAGTGCCTTCTGGTGCGGACTTTTGCAGGGGAAAGCGGACGTCAGACCGTAGCCGGCGGTGAACCTGCGAAGAATTGAGGGAGTCGAGGGCCAATATCTGACGGCTGAAATCGGAGGTCGAAAGGGGCTAGGCCTCACTCTTCCCGCTGCGGGTCATCAGATCGTGCATAGCCTCGTGGGGCGATTTGCCGTGGTGCAGGATGGCGTGCATTTGCCCGGTGATTGGCATCTCCACGCCGCGAGCGTGGGCCAGGCCGACGGCGGCAGTCGTGGTGAAGATGCCTTCGGCAACCATGCCGTGCATGCCGGAGAGAATCTCGGGCAACTTGCGGCCCCGGCCCAGTTCCACGCCGACGCTGCGGTTGCGCGAGAGGCCTCCGGTGCAGGTAAGCACGAGGTCGCCAAGGCCGGCGAGTCCAGCCATGGTTTCGGCACGGCCACCGCAGGCCACGACCAGACGTGTCATCTCCGCCAGGCCGCGCGTGATCAGGGCCGCGACAGAATTATGTCCCAGACCGAGACCGTCGCAGATGCCAGCGGCAATGGCGACGACATTCTTCAGCGCGCCGCCGAGTTCGACGCCGACCACGTCGCTGTTGGTGTAGATGCGGAACCTCGGGTCGCTGAATTCTTTCTGAACGGTGCGAAGGAGTGCCGCGTCTTTCGAAGCCACGGTGATCGCCGTAGGGTCTCCACGGGCCACCTCTGCCGCGAACGACGGCCCGCTGAGGGCCCCGATCGCCGACCCCTCGTCGCGTTTGAGGACGTGCGAAATCACCTCCGTCATGCGGAGCAGAGAGCCTTCTTCGAGGCCCTTGGTCGCGCTGACGATGAGGGTTTGCGGTGAAATCAGTGGTCTCATTCGTTCGAAAAGCCCCCGGCAATGCTGCGACGGCATGACGCTGACGACGGTATGCGCACCATCGAGAGCGCCGGCGAGATCGTTTGTCGCCGAAACGGAAGACGGGATCACGCAGCCAGGAAGGAACTTCTCATTGACGCGCCGGGCGGTGATTGACTGGCAGACGTCGGCCTCATGCGCCCAAAGGCGCACACGGTGCGTGTCTTTGCGCCCGAGGACGATCGCAATGCCCGTACCCCACGCCCCTGCGCCGATGACCGCGATCTGGCTCATCGGGGTTTTGCTCCGAAGCGGCTTTCCGTGCCCGCCAGCAAGCGCCCTATGTTGGCATGATGTTTCACAACGATCAACACTGAGGCCAGAGCCATGAAGCCGAGCGCAAGCCATGCATTGCCGAACTCGTTCAGCAACCAGGCGAGCAGGGGAAACGCCATTACCGAAACGATGGATCCTAGAGAGATGTATCGGAACGCCAGCACCAGAGCAACGAAAATGCCCGCAGCCACCAGCACCGCCTTGGGCGCGATCATCACAAAGGAGCCCAGGCCGGTGGCGACTCCTTTGCCGCCACGGAACTTCAGCCACACCGGGAATATGTGGCCGGTTACAGCGAACAAGGCGGCAGCGGACATCTCGGCATAGGGCGCGGTTGCTCCCGTGCGGCGCGCGAGCAAAGCGGCCAGAAAGACCGCCGCAGAACCCTTGAGCGCATCGAGGAGAAGAGTGAACACTCCCAGCGCGGGCGATTTCCGGGAGACATTGGTCGCACCGATGTTGCCGCTGCCGCTGAGCCGCACGTCTTCGCCACGGAAGATGCGGACGAGAAGATAGCCGAACGGAATAGACCCAAGCAGGTAGCTGCCGGCGGCGATGAGGCAGAAGCTCAACATGTCTTCGAATCGTAGCGCTACTGGAACCCAAAGCGCGCCAGCTTGGTGTACTTGGATCCTTTCGGCGACAACTGACTTTGGTACAAAAAGAACTCGTGGGCCGTCATGGTACCAAACTCGGGTACGGGCAAGGCGGCGAGTTTCTCCTGCAATCGCTGGAACGCGCGATTCGGCCTGTCGCCCTCGCGCCAGCGTGGCGAACCAGAACCGCCGGGCCCGCGGGCCAGCGTCAGGTGCGGGCTGAAAGCGCGTTCTTCCGTCGGAATGCCCAGGGTCGCGGTCTGCTCGTCCACAGCCGCGGCCAACGCTGCCAGTTGGGGGCCGGCTTCCATGCCGATCCAGAAGACGCGAGCCGATTTGGCGGTAGGGAAGAATCCGTAGCCTCGGAATTGAATCTCCGTCGGTTCCATGTGAACGGCGGCCAGCACCTGCTTGATCTGCCCGACCACGGGATCAGGCCGCTCGCCGATGAACTTCAACGTCACGTGCAGCGACTCAGGTTTGGCCCAGCGCGCGTCGGGAGCGAAGCCCTGCACTCCGTGTGCGAACCGGGCGATGCGCTCGCGGGTGGCGTCGGCGATATCGAGAGCGACGAAGAGGCGCATAACGGCTCTAGGCTTTGGCTCTTAGCTTTTCGCTTGAACTACTTGGCCGAAAACTTCATCGCTGGCCGTCGAATTCGTGACGAACGCGGCCGCCAAGAGCTAAAAGCCAAGAGCCAAGAGCGTCTTCACATCAGCTTCCTTCTCACCATATCCAGCGCCATGGTCGTGGCGAAGCGGCGAATGCGTTTGCGGTCGCCGGGGAAATTGCGCTGAACGACCTCCGTCCCGCTGCTGCTCGCGACCGCGTGACATACGAGTCCCACAGGCTTTTCCGCGGTGCCTCCGGTGGGGCCCGCGACGCCGGTGATGCCCACGCCCAAGGAGGACTCACAGCGATAGCGGATGCCTTCGGCCAGCGCCGCGGCCACTTCGCGACTAACCGCGCCGTGGCGCTCAATCATCTCGGCGGGAACGCCGGCGAGTTCAGTCTTCAAGTGATTCGAATACACGATAGCGCCGCCAAGGAAGTAGCGCGAGCTGCCGCCCACGGAGGTGATACGCTCGGCGAGCAATCCTCCCGTGCACGATTCCGCCACGGCCAGCGTAGCGTTGCGCATCTGCAGCCAGTAGCCGACGATTTGCTCCAGAGACTGGCCGTCACGCGAGTAAACGGCATCGTCGAGCTCGTCCTCGACTAAGCCGGCAACCTCGTCCACCCGCTGCTGCGCGACATCTTGGGCCTCGGCGCGAGTCTTAAAGTGCAATTCGACCTCGCCCGCTCCGGCCAGGATGGTCGTCTCGACGTCTGGGTAGCGTTTGTAGATGGGTGCAACGCGTGCGTCCACATGGGATTCACCCAGCATAGCAACTTTCAAGGTGCGAGTCGCCAGGAAGGCCTCAGGGACCTTCGCCCGCAGGCGCTCGCGGACTTCGCTCTCAAACAGCGCTTTCAGCTCAAACGGGGGCCCGGGCAGGAGCACGATGATGTGCTCGCGTCCGTCAAACAGCCCGGCGATCCATTGGCCGGGTGCGGTGCCATTGGGATTCGGCAGCACGGTCGCGCCGCTGAGAATGTCGGCCTGCTTGGCGTTGTTGGCGGCCATTTTCCAGCCGCGGGTCGCGAAACGTTCTTCAAGTTGCTTGAGAATCTCCGGGTCACGGTACAGTTGCAAGCCGAGAGCCTCGGCCACGGCCTCGCGCGTGAGATCGTCTTCCGTAGGACCAAGGCCGCCGCTGAAAATGAGAATGTCGGAGCGGAACAGGCCATGTTGCGCGGCGGCGACCAACTGTCTGAGATCGTCGCCCACCACGCTCTTAAAAATGACATGGACGCCGAGCAAGTTGAGTTGCTCGGTCAGGTAGAGGGAGTTGGTGTCCATGCGGTAAGGCGTGAGGAGTTCAGAACCCACCGCGATGATCTCGGCATTCACAGACTAGAAGTCTAAATGAAAACCTCAAACCACAAATGGCACTGGGGAGGACAGAAGAATCATTCCGGCAGAAGTGGCAAGCCTTGGATGTTCCACGCCAGACGGTGAATCGCGTTGGTGGTTGCGAGAACAACCGAGCGGCCGGGGGCAAAGGCGAGTCCGACCAGTCCATGGCCGGCCACTTCAAGGCTCGCGTTGCCTGCCGGAGAAATCTTGACGATACCGCGCTTTCCCGTGAGTGACGCAGCGACGTAGAGATTGCCCTCGACGTCAAACGCCAGGCCTTGCGGCCGACCCAATCCCTTGTAGAACGTGCTGACATTGCCCTTGGGATCAATCTTGTGAACGCTGTCAAAACTTGACGTCGTCGGCCCGGTGACAAAAAGGTCGCCCTTCGGACCGAACGCTAAGTGATAAGCCGACACACTCGGTTCGAGGGTGGCGAAGACAAAGACCTGCTGATCGCGGGCGATTTTGAATATGGTGCCGCTGCGGTCGCCGACGTAGAGATTCTGCTCCCGGTCGAATGCGATGCCGGTGGCCACGCCCATGCTTTCGGCATAGGTGGTCATGGTCCCGTTTGGCGTGACGCGATAAACCGCCCCATCGTAACGCGACGAAACGTACATCTGGCCCTGCCGGTCAAAGGCGATGGACGTAGCATTCATCATCTCGGCTACGAATGGTTTGAGGTTGTAATTCGTGTCAATCTTGAAAACGGCTACTGGAACTTTCTGGCCGCGCGAGCCGGAGAAAGTGGAGTAAATATTGCCTTCGGCGTCAAGAGCCGGATTGGTGACCGGATGAAGATTGTCGGCAATGGGCACGGCCACGTTGACGCTGTGGGCATTGCTGACGTCGCCATTGGTGGACACCACCACCGGGCCGGACGACGCGCCGTCGGGCACCCGCGCGACCAGGAAAGCATCCGAACTGACGACGACCGATCCTTCCACATCGCCAAATCGGACTTTTGGCCGTTGCAGATCCTGGGGGCGAAGCCCTGACCCGGAAATGCGAATCTCACCGCCGGCGAGCGCCGAGACCGGAGTGACCGCTTCGATGCGCGGCCCGCCGTTGACGGTCTTTCTGCCGAGGATGCGGTCGGAAAATCCCATTCAGGAGTACCCGTACCGAGTACCGAGAGAAGTTTCGAGTGACATCACTCGGCACTCCGTCTCGCAACTCGCCACTACTTTAGTAGACCAGAGTGCAGAAGAAGTTGCATCACGACCAGCGCGTACATACCGGCTGCAACGTCGTCAAGCACAATCCCGACGCCCTCCGGAAGCTGTTCCAGTTGCCGCACCGGTGGCGGCTTGACGATATCAAACACTCTGAAAAGTATAAAACCCACAAGAAAAGTTTTCCATTCGAGGGGAACTCCGATGAGGGCGATCAGTTGTCCCGCCACTTCGTCAATGACGACGACTTGTGGATCTTTGCCGCCCGTAGCGCGTGCCACGCGGGTAGCAGCGGGAATCCCGATCAGTGTGATAAGTACGGCCAGCGTAATGACGAAGATTGTTCTCAGCGAAGGGCTGACAGCGTGAGCTATCGCCGCCCAGAGCAGAACGGCCGCCGCCGATCCCCACGTCCCCGGACCGGGGTGCAGCCGGCCGACCCCGAAGGAGGTTGCGATCAATCTGGCCCAAAGCGGTGCGCGGGACTCAACCTCGGATCCAGACGTCATGCGTCATCCTCGACGTCTTCGGGGTTGCTTTCGCGGATGGCCTCGTCCGCATCGTTTACGGGCGACGAGATGACGTACGCTCCGCTGGCCCACTTTCCCAGATCGATCGTCCGGCAGCGCCCGCTACAGAAGGGAAACTCCGCGTCCGTGCTCTTCACGGCCTTCTTGCAGATCGGGCAATGCAGTTTGAGGGAGCGCTTTTGCGGCATACGGCTTCTTATTGTAGAAGGAAGAATTCAGATGCAGATTGAAATTCGGTTTTGGAGGGAAAACTCCGCTTCCCGCGCACACAGCTTTGCCGGAAATGGGATACCTCTAGAGAATCCTGGCCACCAGGTCATAGTCGTATGCTTCCGTGATCCGGGAGCGGTAGAACTGGCCCGGCTGCGGTGGCGCATCCTGGGGGAAATCGTTGACAAAGACTTTGCCGTCAATTTCGGGCGCGTGCATCGCCGTCCGGCCTTCCAGCAGCAGGTCGCTTTCTTCCGCTTCGCCTTCCATTAGCAGGTCGAATTCCCGCCCGACTAGCGCGTTCTTTTTCTTCTTGCTGATCAGGCGCTGGATGCCCATCAGATGCTTGCGCCGGCGTTCGATTTCGCGCGGCGAGAGCTTTTTCCCTAGGCCGAATGCAGATGCGCCTGCCTGATCCGAGTAAGCAAACGTGCCCATCCAGTCAAACCGCACTTCACGGACAAAATCGCACAACTCTTCGAACTCGCTCTCGGTCTCGCCGGGGAAGCCCACGATGAACGACGTGCGCAGGGTCAAATCCGGCACGGCGCGACGCATTTTGGCGATCGAACGGAGGAAAACATCCGCCCCTCCACCGCGTTTCATACGCTTCAAAACTGACGCCGAGGCGTGCTGCAGTGGCACGTCCATGTAGGAGCAGATTTTCTCGTGGCGGGCGATTGTGTCCAACAGCCGCCCCGTAATCTTGTTGGGATAAGCGTAGAGAAACCGGATCCAGCGCAGGTCTTCAATGGCGGCGAGCTTTTCGAGCAACAGGGCCAACCCATCGTTCAGGTCGAAGTCCTCCCCGTAGCACGTCGTGTCTTGCCCGATCAGGGTAATTTCGCGGACGCCCGACTGCGCCAGTCGCTCCGCCTCGGCCACGACCGATTCGAAGCGCCGCGAGCGGAATTGACCCCGCAACTGGGGAATGATGCAAAACGTGCAGGGATGATCGCAGCCCTCGGCGATCTTGATGTAGGCCATGTGGCGCGGCGTAGCTAGAATGCGCGGTGTGGCGTCGTCGTAAAGATAGTTAGGCAGGTCACTGACGGCTCCGTTCCACGACTCGCGCGAAAAACGGCCCTGCGCGGCGCGAGCGTCGCCTTCCGGACGCGAACTCAAGATCTTGAATGGCGAATCGCCGTTGGCTGGCGCAGGAGCCACGCCGGTCGCGGCAAGAATGTTTCCCAGTTCACCGGTGCCAACGACTGCATCCACTTCCGGAATGTCTTTGCGTATCTGATCGCGGAAGCGCTCCACCAAACACCCCGCGACCACCAGTTTCTTCGCCTTGCCGCCCGCCTTGTGGCCTGCCATCTCCAGAATGGTGTTGACCGACTCCTGCTGGGCGCTCTCGATGAATGAGCAGGTATTGACCACAATCACGTCGGCATCTTCGGCGCGGGGCGTGAGTTCAGCGCCTGCGCGGGCCAGCAGGCCCATCATGACTTCGCTATCCACCAGGTTTTTCGGACAGCCGAGGCTGACGAACCCTACTTTCGGGGGTCCTGGAGCCTGCGGATTCGGCTGGGATTTCCCGGTCTGAGCGGTGACAGTGCGGTGCTTGGAGGGCATGCGATCCCTTTATTCTAGCACCCGTTTTTGGCATCCCGAACTCAGAGCGGGCGGGCTGCAGCGGCAGAAAATTATGGTGCCTGTGGATTGAAAACGGCTTCGCTCGTGCTAGGCTAGGCCTTACCGCCGTTATCTTGAAGGAACCACCCTCTCAGGAGGAAGACATGTCTGGGAAGCGATTCTGTATGGCTGCGCTGTGGGTGATGGTGCTGGCTGCAGCTGCCTTTGCTCAGGACGACACGAAAAACGAAGTCGGCGGCATGATCGGGCGCGTTTTCACCAGCGACCAGGGCATCCGGGGCGCGACCTATTTCGATCCTACCATCCATTTCGGCAAGAGCCTGAGTTTTGAAGGGGAGTACGCCTACCGTTTCTTTGTGACTCCTATCTACTCCGTATCGGGCGAAGTCGTGGCAGATTACAACCGCGATATTGATTTGAACGCGGGTGAGTATGGACACTCGGTAGTGCCTTCCGACCTGAAATCATTCTTCGTGACGCCGGCGGCGCGCGTGAACCTTTTTCCCACTACTGCCGTCTCCCCGTGGATCAGTCTGGGCGCCGGTTTCGGTCGCTTCAGCGAAAGCAGCAACCTGATATACGGCGGGACCAATACCGGCAAGTCCACCACCGGAGCCGTGATCGAGGGCGGATTAGGCCTGGACGTCCGCGTCTGGAAACATCTGAGCGCCAGGGGCGAAGTACGGGATTTCTGGTCGGGTGAACCGGATTTCCCTCTGGCCCCGACCGGAAAGAGCCGCCAGCACAATTTCTTTGTAGGTGGCGGACTCTTCTGGCGGTTCTAGGCGGGCGGTCCGCCGGGTTGACCCATCCCATCCAAACTTTCTTAGCGTTCGCTCAGAGCCGTTTCCACTTCTTCGTACAACTCCGGCAGGCGCTGCACGTCCTCTGCGGAGTGTCCGAACCTGGCTGACTCATAAGCATCGGTAAACTGCGCCACAGGTTCTCTGAGGCGGACGTCCGCAATCTTGTGCACGAACTCCTGCGGAGTCTGCGCCGCGGGTTTGTCCACGCCTCTGCGAGCCATTGCCTGCGCCATGCGCTCATACCACATGGTGGCAGCTTGTTCCGGTGAACGTTCGGGATGGGCCTGCAGCCATTTTTCATGCAACCGGCGGGCGAACCTTCCCAGATTTGCCAGCAACAGAAGTGCGAGCACCGTACTAAGGCCTATTACCGCCCACTTTACGGGCGAGTGCTCCACTCGATCCTGCGAGTGGCCCGCCCACCGCAGCATGGAATCGTAGAGGGATCGCGCCCAGGCCTGTGTGCCCTGCCACAGGCTGCGCGCGCCGCCGACCGCCGTTTGTCCCAGAACATATTGGTGAGAACTGTCGTAGCTGACGATCCACTCCCGCCAGAACGAAGCCATGGCATCCAGGTAGAGCGCCAGCCGGTTCCATCCTTGCCGGGTCGTCGCGGCGCCTCCCGGCGTTGGATCGAACGTATGCCAGCCGTAGCCGGGGAAGTATGCCTCGACCCAGGCGTGGGCATCCTTGGCGCGCACCACGTAGTTCCCAGTCAGGTCGTTGAATTCGTCGCTGCGGAATCCGTTGACCACGCGGGAAGGAATTCCCAGGGTGCGCAACATGACCGCCATAGACGAAGCGAAATATTCGCAGTGCCCCTGTTTGCGCTCAAACAGAAAGTTGGCAATAGGATCCGCCGGCACGCTGCGCGGCAGCTCAAGCGTGTAGCCGAAGCGCGTCCGAAGGTAATTCTCGATGGCCGCAGCCTTGTCGTAGTCGTTCCCGGCGGCGGCTGTGATCTGCGCGGCGAGCGGGGCCACTCGCGGATCGGTTGCCGGCAGTCGGAGGTAAGTTGCGGCAATCTGCCGCGGGTACTGTCGTCCGGCCTGCCGCAGTTCAGCGTCGGAAGGGGTTGCAATGTCTGAATCCGCTTCATAGCTGCTGGTGGCGCGCTGTACGTCAAAGTTATAGATGGCGCCGCCCGAATCGGCGGCGAGCAGCCGATAGGTTCCGCTGATATTGCGCGCCCACGGCGCAAGGAAAAAGACGTTGGTGCCGATCGGCTCCATCAGCACGCGGTAATGGATGATCTGCGCGCGGGACAGGACAGGCAGCAGGGAAGACTTCAGTACCGCGTTTTCAAAACGTGGCACCGGGAAAGTATTCTGCGGCCCCCGTTGCAGCACAAATTGATCCCGCGGCTTCGACCAGGTGTGCCCGTCGAACTCCGATAGGGCCACGCCGCGCCAGTGTAGGTCATACCGGCCGAGAGAGTCGCCGTCAATTTGAATGTGCATCACGACGGAATTCGATTGCTGGATCTGTCCGATCTGGCCCAACTGCACGTGGTCGCTGAAGCCGGACGAGAAGTCGGTGCCGAAGGAGTATCCGCCAAGGTATCCGGCCGACATGCGCGGCAGGAGGAAGAACACGCCTGCGGCTCCGAGCAGGATCATCAGCATAATCGCCGGCGCTACCCGCGCCAACCAGAAGCCTAGATGCCGGTGTTCTTGCGGATCATTGGAATGGCGCGCCAGGATTGTGGCGGCGTGACCGGAACGCTGCATCTCCATCAGCACAAATGTCGCCACCGCCATCAGCATGAACGCGGCGAATGACAGCAGAAAGACGCTATCCACCGTCAGCACCGCCGAGGCCAGCACCATGAGGAAGGCAAGGATCGCCAGCATGACGTAGTCGCGCTCGCGCCGGAGCGAAAACATGCGGACCACCACGCCGAACAGCGCCAGGTGTACGGTGGCCGGCAGAAAGCTGTGCGAAACGACGAAGTAGTCGGCGGCAAAAAAGACAAAGTAAGCGACGGTCAGCGGCGTGGTCCAGCGTTCCGAGATGACTACCTTGCGCCGCTTGCCCAGCAGATAGCCGCGCACGGCCAGCGCTCCGCCCGTCAGCAGAGTGGACGGCAGATCCAGTCCTCCGGTGCTGGCCAGCGTTCCAAACCCAGTTAAAACAAGCAAATACAGCGACACTTCAAAGTAATAGTCAATGGCTTGCTGGAGTGGAGCTACGCCGGGTTGTGCGGGCTTCAATTCCATGGATATCGGGGGGGGCACGAACTTCTATTGTTCGACAATCGCCACCAGAAAGGAAGGCCTGGTGGCAGGATTCTTGCACCGAAAGTCACATGGTTCTGAGTGAGAGTCCCAAATGCTTACCCAAGTAAGCGCGTGAAGAATGGAATGCTAAAATGAACGGTCAGGCATCGGTCTTACGCGACGTACTCCCGCCAACCCCGCCAGGTCCGGAAGGAAGCAACGGTAACGGGCTCTTGCGTGTGCAGTGAGTCCCCGGTGCCTGGCTTTGTTTTAGACGCCGACTGCAAATCTGTGAGCTGACTGCTTAGTTTCGCCCGTGCGGACAGCCGCGCCGGCTCTCGCTACGTAGCCAGGGTTAGACTTTCTGTCTCCAATCCTTCAAAATACTGAGTTTCATCCAGGAAGATTCCCAGGAGCCTTCATTGACTAAACCGATCCGCGCCAAAATCAGCGCTCTCGGCACTTATGTGCCGACTCGTCTGCTCACCAACGCCGACCTCGAAAAAATGGTGGATACGACCAACGACTGGATCATGGAACGCGTAGGTATTCGAGAGCGCCACATTGTGGACAGGGGCGTCGCCACCAGCGATCTGGCCGTCGAGGCGGCAAGGAAGGCCCTGGCCCAGCGCGGACTGGCTCCCACGGACATTGAAGCCATCATCGTCGGTACTGTGACCCCTGACATGTTCTTCCCCTCGACCGCTTGCCTGGTGCAGAAAAAACTAGGAGCCAAGGGTGCATGGGGCTTCGATCTGTCCGGCGCTTGCTCCGCGTTTCTCTATTCGCTGCAGGCGGGGGCGCAGTTTATCGGGACCGGCGCGCATAAGCGGGTGCTGGTGATCGGCTCCGACGTGATGTCGTCCATCATTGATTACACCGACCGCGCCACCTGCGTGATCTTCGGCGACGGCGCCGGCGCCGTAATCCTGGAGCCGGCGGAAGACGATTCTGTCGGACTCATCGACTACATTCACGAAGTGGATGGATCAGGCGGGGAATTTCTTTTCATGCCCGGCGGCGGCAGCCTGAATCCGTCAACCAAAGAGACGATCGCCAAGAAGATGCACTACGTTCACCAGGATGGCCAGCAGGTCTTCAAGTTTGCCGTGCGCAAACAGACCGAGGCCTGCGAGAAGCTGCTCGCCCGCAACGGGCTGAAAGGCTCCGACATTGACGCTTTCATTCCGCATCAGGCCAACCTGCGCATCATCAACGCAACCGCCGATCGGCTGCGTCTGCGGCCGGAGGCGGTGATCGTCAACATCGAGCGCTATGGCAACACCACGGCCGGAACCATTCCACTCGCCATGAACACCGCCCTGGAAGATGGCAAACTGAAGAAGGGAAGCCTGGTGATGCTGGCTTCCGTGGGAGCCGGTTTTACTGTGGGTGCGACCCTGCTGCGCTGGGCGTTCTAAAGGCAGACCTACGGAACTCAGAATTCAGACTTCAATCCGCTGATTCTCCAGGTCCAAGGTTGGCGTCCGAGATACGAGGAGCGCTCTCCGTGACGTTCGTAACTCCCAGAGAAGTATTTTCCGTGGCGAGGAATGTAGCGGAACTGCTATCTTTCCGCGACGTCCGACTCACGTGAGGATTGAGCCGGATTTGCACGACAATGATTCGCAATCTCGTCTGCGGTTTGCTACTGGCTCTTGGATCAATCCCAACGGCGGCCCAACAGGCCGATCCGCTAGAAGGCAAGCTGCTGGTCCTCGAGCGCCTGTGGAATGAGGCGCAAGTGAACCGCGACGCAGCAGCGCTTGACGCCCTGGTTGCGGAACGCTTCGTCAATACCGAATGGGATGGCGAAGTCAGCGACAAGACCAGATTCCTGGCCGACATTCGAGACCCGCTCTTTAAGCCCAGCAGTGTGACCATTCAAGACCTCAAAGTCAGTTTCTACGGTGACACTGCGGTCATCATTGGCAACTACCACACCAAGGGCACCTATCAGGGCCGTCCCTACGATCACTTTGGACGCTTCACTGACACGTGGGTGCTGCAAGCGGGCAGGTGGCAGTGCGTCGCCAGCCATACCAGCCTGATCAAGAAATAACCTCCTGAGAATCTCTGCCACGCCTCCAGTCCCGCTTGGGCCACCCTATCTATGGATGCGTCATTTTCTCAGGCTTGACTAACTGATCAAACTCCTCGCCCGTTAAATATCCCAGCTTGAGGGCGGCTTCGCGCAGGCTGGAGTGCTCGACGTGCGCCGTGTGCGCGATCTGGGCGGCCTTGTCGTATCCGACTTTAGGCGCGAGCGCGGTGACCAGCATGAGCGAATTCTTCACGTACCAGTCTACCTTGGCCCGGTCCACCTCGATGCCATTGATCATGAACTCGACGTAGCCGTGGCAGGCATCGGTGATCAGCGTGACCGAGTGCAGGAAGTTGTAGATGATCACCGGCTTGAATACGTTCAGTTCGAAATTGCCTTGCGATCCGCCGAAGCCGACGGCCGCGGTCGCTCCATGAACCTGCACGCAGACCATGGTCATGGCCTCGCACTGGGTCGGATTCACTTTGCCCGGCATGATCGAAGAGCCGGGTTCGTTCTCCGGGATGGACAGTTCCCCCAATCCGCAGCGCGGACCGGAAGCCAGCCAGCGAATATCGTTCGAAATCTTCATGAACGATGCGGCCAGTGTTTCCATGGCGCCCTGCGCAAACACAATCTCGTCGTGAGCGGAAAGAGCCGCGAACTTGTTCGGGTGCGACCGGAAGGGAAGCCCGGTGAGCTCGGCGATCTTTTTCGCGGCGCGTTCGGCAAATTCGGGATGCGTGTTCAGGCCCGTGCCCACGGCGGTTCCGCCAATCGCGAGGTCGTAGAGTCCTTCGAGAACCTGCTCGAGGCGTCTGATGTCGCGATCGAGCAGACTCGCCCAGCCGCCGAATTCCTGGCCGATGGTGAGGGGCACGGCGTCCTGCAGGTGCGTGCGGCCGATCTTGACCACGCTGTCGAATTCTTTGGCCTTGGCGGCGATCGCGTCGCGGACGGTCTTGATCGCCGGAATGAGAGCGCTCTTTACACGCTCGGCGGCAGCAATGTGCATGGCCGCGGGAAACGTGTCATTCGACGACTGCGACATGTTCACATGGTCGTTCGGATGTACCGGCTTCTTCGATCCCATTTCGCCGCCCGCGATCTCGATGGCGCGGTTCGAGATGACTTCGTTCACGTTCATGTTGGTCTGGGTGCCGCTGCCGGTCTGCCAAATCCGCAGCGGGAACTGGTCGTTGAGTTTGCCGGCGATCACTTCGTCAGCTGCCTGCACGATCAGCCCGGCCTTGTCAGCGGGGAGTTTGCCGAGATCCTGATTGACCAGAGCGCAGGCTTTCTTGAGGATGCCGAAGGCGCGGATCAATTCGGGGGGCATGGTGTCGCGGCCAATGTTGAAATGCAACAGAGAGCGCTGCGTCTGCGCGCCCCAGTACACGTTGGAGGGAACTTCGATCTTCCCCATGCTGTCGGATTCAATGCGGGCGTGCGTGGCAGGTTCAGTAAGAGCAGACATGACGGCTCCTGAGCGAGCTTAGAGATGAATGCAACCGGAGATTATACGCCGGGATGGAAAGACATCGGTGCGTCCCAGGCCGCGTGCTAGAATCATCCGTTTCCGAGTTGCGCGCCGGCTCCCGCCGCCCTCTCGGCTGACTCCGCTCCATGCCTGACTTATTCACCGACGAAGAGTTGGACACTCTGCCCAAGGCCAAGGAAGTGCCCCGCCAAGGAATGCGGGCCGACGTCCTGGTGATCGGCGCCGGGCCGACGGGGTTAGCATGTGCCATCGAAGCGCAGAGGATCGGGCTTTCGGTCATCGTCCTCGACAAGGGATGCTTGGTGAACTCGCTGTTCCACTATCCGGCGAACATGGTTTTCTTCACTACGCCGGAACTGCTCGAAATTGGCGACATCCCATTCACCACGGCGCAGCAGAAGCCGACGCGGGAAGAAGCGCTGGAGTATTACCGCAAAGTTTCGGAGCATTACCATCTGGATGTGCGCCAGTATGAGTGGGTGAAAACGGTGATGGGCGAGGATGCAGATTTCACCATCACCGCGACGGACCGCGCCGGCCGCCCGCATGACTACTGCTGCAAGAAAGTCGTCGTTTCGACCGGGTACTACGATCTTTCGAACAAACTCGGAGTGCCCGGTGAGGAACTGCCTAAGGTCTCGCATTACTATGGCGAGCCGCATCCCTACTACGACACGGACGTGCTGGTTATCGGAGGGAAGAATTCGGCGGCCATCGCGGCCCTCGATTTGTGGCGGCACGGAGCGCGGGTCACGCTGGTGCATCGCGAGGCGCAACTCCATCACCACGTAAAGTACTGGATCAAGCCGGACCTCGAAAACCGCATCAAGAACGGAGAAATCGAAGCTTATTACAACAGCTGGGTGCAGGAGATCGGCATTGACCACGTCGTGATCAACACGCCGCGCGGTCCCGCCCGCATCAAGAACGACTTCGTGCTGGCCATGATCGGCTACCACCCCGACTACGACTTTCTGCGCAGCATGGGCATCGAGCTTTCACCGCAGCAGAATCGGCCTGTGTGCGACCCGGTGTCGCTGGAAAGCAACGTGAAGGGAATCTATGTAGCAGGCGTCATCGTTGCCGGAGACCGCACCAACGAAATCTTCATCGAAAACGGACGCTTCCACGGCCGCCAGATCGCAGCCGACCTGAAGGTGAAGCTAAAGCCGTAGTTGCGACGCTGCGCCTGTTGAAAAGCACTGCCTCAGTCGCGGCTATTTCAGCAAATACTCCTTCACAAACTCCACGGTTGAATAGAACTGAAAGTCCCGGTTCTTCTTCTTCGCAAAGCCGTGGCCTTCGTCTTTGGCCAGCAGCCACCAGACCGGTGTGCTGTTCTTGCGCACGACCGCGACCATCTGTGAAGACTCGCTGGCCGGAACGCGCGGATCGTTCGCTCCCGCGATTACGAAGAGTGGCTTCGTAATATTCTTCGCCTTATTAGCCGGCGCAATGGACTCCAGGAACTCCCGCATCTTGGGATCGCGCTCGTCGCCGTACTCCACGCGGCGCAGGTCTTTGCGATATCCCGAGGTATGTTCGAGGAAAGTCACGAGATTCGAAGGCCCGACGACGTCCACCGAGCAGCAGATGCGCTCGTTGTAGTTGGTCGCGACGGCCAGGGTCATGAAGCCGCCATAGCTGCCGCCGGTGATCATGACTTTATTCGCGTCCAGATCGGGCTGGGTCTGAATCCAGTCAAGCAGCGTGTTGATGTCTTTGTAAGAGCCTTCGCGCAGGAAGCCGTTGTCGAGCTTCTGGAAAGTCTTGCCGTACCCGGTCGAGCCGCGCACGTTGGGAAAGATCATGGCCACGCCCAGTTCGTTGATGTAGTAAAAGTCGCGGCCGCCGAAATCAGGGCGGGACTGGCCCTCGGGTCCGCCATGAATGTCAATGATCACAGGGCGCTTGGCGGAAAATTTCGCCGGCGGCTTGTAAAGAAAGCCGGAGATAGAGCGCGCGTCCCAGGACTTCCAGTGAATCAGTTGCGGGTCGGAGAACTCTGAGGTGTTCAGGCCGCCGGTTTCGCTGAACGTCCACCGCTCGACCTTGCCGGAGTCCAGGTCTACAGAGTACGCGTCGGAAGGTTGGGTGGCCCGGCTCAAACTGAGAGCCAACTCACGGCTGTGATCGCGCCACGTGAGGCCGCCAATGACGCCAACCGGCAGTTTCGGCACCGCGACTTCTTTTCCAGACTTCGTGTCGAGCACGTGCAGCACGCTGACGCCGTCTTCATTGGCGTCAAAGGCAAGCCAGCGGCCGTCCTTCGAAATCTCGATCTCGCCCACATCCCACTGCAGGTTCGGCGTCAGGACGGTAGTCTTGTGGCTGCCTAGGTTCAGATAGACCAACCGCTTGAACTCGGAGTTCTCATCGCTGGTTAGGTACACACCTCTATCATCTTTGGCGAACTGGGCGATGCCGTGTGCCACGGTTTCCGATCCGGTCTTCGGGGTCAGCAGTTCCTTCTTGCCCGAGGCTACATCCAGCAGCCAGATGTAAGATTCCGCGGCAGAAATATCGTTTACAAGCAGTAGTTGCTTGCCATCGGTGGACCAGTCTTCGACGCCCCATCCGCCGCCCTCCATTTGCGCGACCATGCGCGCGTTGGAGGGATCCGCAGGGCTGACCACCCAGATGTCCACGTCGTTACCGGTCCGCTTCGTCGAACCGTACGCGATGCGGTCGCCCTGGTATGACCAGTGCGGGCCGGTGTTGCGTGACTTACCATCGGTGAGGAGCTTGATGTTGCCGGTTCTAAGGTCATAGAGATAAATCTGGAAGAATTCACCGCCGCCAATGTCCTTCGTGAACAGGAAGGAGTCGCCGTGCACTGGTTCATAAGCGGCTTCGCCGACCCGGTCTGGGAAAAACGTGAGCTGGGTGCGTGCGGCCCCTGGAAACTTCACGGCGTGGATCTGATTCGTGTCGGCAAAGCGAGTAGTGATCAGCATTTCGCGCCGGGTCGGGTGCCAGCTTTCAAAAAATGCGGACCGAAATTCGCTGTAACGGCCAACGGACTCCGCCAGGGAAGCGGGAATCTTAGGGATCCCCTCGGCGAGCAGGTTTTCGTTGGGGACAATCTCATCACTCTGCGCGAACGCTGCAACCGACAACACCAGCAACGCCAGCAGACGCGAGAAGTACTTCATGGAGGCCTCCTGCCGAAGCCAGAGCTTGCCACCGGGCATAGGTGAGCGATCTTTGACTGGAATCAGCGCTCGCATCGTAGGTCACCGGGCTGGCGTGAGTCAACGCAACCCTGTAGCGCTGCGGGCCAGGAAACTGCGGCGGTGGACAGCCTCCGCGCCGGGCGTTAGCGGAGAAGCCTGTTGCCGCGTCGTCACCGGTCAATCAGGTCCGGACCACACGTCCTATTCGCCGCGCAGTCGGTCAATCTTGGCAGCCATGATGAAGTCGCTCTCGGTGAGTCCATCCACCTTGTGGGTCCACAGCGTGATCTGAGCCTTACCCCACGCCAGGAGGATGTCGGGGTGATGGCCCTGCTCCTCGGCCAGCCCCCCGACGCGGTTCACGAAATCGAGCGCCTGTTTGAAGTCGGGGAAGCCGTACTCGCGTTGGATGTGATGTTCGTTGGTTACCGTCCACTTGGGTACGACGCGGTGCAGTTTTTCGAGCTCAACTCCTTTGAGCGGAGGCACACCACCGCGGCAGGGCACGCATTTCTTGTCGGCAAGTTGTTCGGACATGAATCACCCCAGAGAGTCTGCGGCTGGGAGTGCCGGATTCGCTGCCGGCGCATTGAAATAGCGCCTCAGCCACAGAAGATATCCAAAGAATATCAGCAGCGACAGCAGACTCCACCACAGAATCACATGGCTGCGGAGCATGGGATTGGAATTTAACATCCTCAGCTGCTCATCGGAGAATCCCATTTTTGAGTATGCCTGCATCAAGTCTGCGCGGGCGTAGGTGAGGACCATGGATGCCAGTCTGATCGGGGCGCTAAGAACCGCGACCCACCAGCCCGCTGTTTTCAGGCGGAAGATGGCGAAAGCGAGATAGAAATCGAGCGCGGCCACGGTCAGAAAACCAGCCGCGCCCGCGAACCCGTGGAGATATCTTCCGAAGAATGGGAACAGCGGCGTCGTAGCACCCATGACTAGCAGATAAAGTGCTCCCGTGAGGTAGATCACGCTGGCCCCGAGCACGGGCAGCGGCGTGCGGTCGGTCCAGCGTTCCACCGGATCACGCCGCCGGCAGGTTTCCGCGACGTCCTGCCGGCCATAGAACACCACAAAGGCGATTGGGACCACTACGAGAAAGAAAGCCGCGAACACGATGATCAGCGTCAGGATGACCGCCATCACTCCGTTGGAGATGTCGGGCGACGGGCCTCCCCCGGATCTTAGCTGAGCCTGTGCCATTGCGCTGCGCATGACAACCGGGAGCATCGCGGTAAGCAGCACGGTGATCAGTGCCCCCATGATCAGCCAATACCATGACGTGACCAGCGTGAGGGCGCGTGCCCAACGCCTCATTCGCACCGAACCAATGCCCAGCGTGATGAGTGCGGTGGCCAGGAAAGCGTAGGTCGCGCTCGAAGCAACATACTGGCTCGGGCGCAAGGCTCCTCCCGGCGCCAGCCGAGCCAGGAAAGCGCTCAAGGCCACTAGCGGTACCATCAGCGCTGCGAGCAGGCCCAGGATGATCTGGAAAACGCCGAAAATGGTAAGCCCGGTGCTGCGATCCCGGTAGGGCGCAGGCGCCGGTAGCGGCGCCGCAGGAGCGACGGCAGCAGAATCAGCAATGGGCGCAGGCGGAACAGCGGGCACCGCTGCAGGCGCTTGTGCGGCTGTTTCCGGCGCGGGTTCAGGCGGTAGTTCCGTATCCACAACTCCCCCGGCTTGGAATGCGCTATCTTAGCAGGCCCGGTTGCTGAGCGGAGGACAACGGGCCGCCATGTACTTCCGTGTCTGTTTCCTCAGGAAAGCAAACCCTATACTGACCCTACTCCGTACTAGTTACGCGCCGCTCGTCTACTAAGAACTGAATGTGTGCGGTGCAAGCCGCAGATTCCGGGAGCTTTAGGTTACGGGATCAGTTCAAACTCGACTGGATGAGGAGCATCTCCCCCATGCGCAACTTCAGGTTTCACCGCCACTGGAGCGCCGCTACCCTTTCTTTGTTGTGCCTTCTTGTATTAGGCATTTCTCGACCTCTCCGGGCCCAGGCGAACGTGAACGAAGGGCTGGAAACTGCGCCGATCTACGTAGACGCCACCAACGGAAGCGACCACAACAATGGATCAAAAACGTCTCCGCTGAAGACCATCGGAGCGGCTGTGACCTTGGCGATAGCCAACAATGATGCCAGTATTGGCAGCCGCGTCATCATCAATCCGGGGACGTACCGCGAAGCGGTGGTGATCCAGGGCAACAGAAAAAGCACCAGTTTGCCCATCACCTTTCAGGCCGCGACCAACGGCACGGTCATCGTGTCTGGGGCTGACCCGATTACCGGCTGGACCGCTTACAAAGGCAGTTCCTCGATCTACGAGGCCAGTTGGCCGTACAACTTCGCTGTCTGTCCGGCGCAGGCCGCCCCCGCTCCGGCGCAGCAACAGATTTCGCTGCATACGGAAATGCTGGTCGTCAACGGAATGCCTCTCACTCAGGTGCTGACCTTCAGTTCGATGTTGCCCGGCACCTTCTACGTGGACAATGCACATGCGCTCGTCTACATGTATCCGCCGGCTGGCACCAACGTGACGACGGCCACAGTGGAAGCGGCCGCGCGCCCCTTCGTTTGGCAGATCGGAGGACAGTCGAATGTGGTGGTTCGGGGCTTGACCTTTCAGTACGCCAACAGTTGTCCGCAGAATGCCGCGGTGTTGGTGGGCGGAAACGCCACCAACATTCTGTTCGACACCGACACCATCCTCTGGAACAACGCCATGGGCATTCATTTCACCACCGTCGAACAATTTACCGTACAGAACAGCACGGCCAACTACAACGGGCAGGTAGGGTTTGCCTCGCATGAAGTCAAGAATTCCCTCTGGCAGAACAATACCGCCAACTACAACAACTGGCGCGGGGCACAAGGCGCTTTCTACACCTGGGACACCGGCGGCGCGAAATGGATGTGGGACCACAACGGCACCTACAAGAACATAGTCTCCACCTTTAATCAGGCCAACGGCTTGTTCTGGGATACTGACAACGAAAATGTGACGCTTACCTCCGGCGTCTCGGCAATGAATCTGGTCAATGGGATCCAGATCGAAAAAGCCCAAGGCCCGTTTTCCGTTGCCGGCAGCTCTGTCTGTTATGACAATCTGTTGAACGTCGGGGCGCGCGGCGGCATCGCGCTGCGCAATTCGGAGCAGGTGTCCGTCACCGGAACCTCGCTCTACGGTAGTCTTCTAAGCCAGTTCGTGATCGTGGGCCAGTCCGGCGGCATTGTGATTAGCAACTGGGAGACGGGACAGAGCTATAACCTGATCACCGAGAAGTTCACCTCGTCCTCGAATGTCGTGAGTGGCACCTCTGCCGTGTTCACGGACAGTTATCTCGGCGGATCGGACTGGAGCGCTTTCGTCTCCACCGTGAAGTCGAACAGTAATACCTTCTGGGACGGGTCCAGCAGTAACGCCTTCGTCGTCCCGACTCCACGCGCGGGCACCAACATCAATCTGGGCAGTTGGCAGAGCCAGACTGGCCAGGACAAGAGTTCCACCTGGACCTCGACCTCGGCGCCGTCCGCCTGCAACGTCGCTGCCCAGTCGAAAGACTTTTGGGTTACCAGCAGCACCTACGCGGGCGCGACGACCAACTCAAGCCGGCAAGCCACCATCAACATCGCAACATTTGGACTGGGTGGGATCTCCGGAAACGTCAATCTCACGCTGGATGGAGTCACTGCGGTTCCCGGCCTCAAGGCCAGCATGAGCGCAGCCGCTATTCCGGTCACGGGTAACGCCGTACTGACCTTAACGGCGAGCCCCTCGACCCCGGCGGGAACTTATCCAATCACTATCCTCGGAAACCTGGGCAACACCACGCACACAGTCACAGTCTCGCTGTTTGTCCGCTGAGATCGAAAGGGACCAGGCACGAAGGCCGCCGTTCGACGGCCTTTTGCCTGAAGCCTCATCCGGCGATGCTGTGGCTAGTTGCTTAACCTCGGGGTCTTCAGCCCAAAAATCTGCAACTGTTTACTGCTCGCCACAAAAACCCTTCCATTGGCGACCACGGGAACCAGATTCGAGTTGCCGTTATAAGCAGGCCAGGTTCCGGAGGCTCCTTTGAAGAGTTGGGTCATGGTTTTGCCGGAGTTCGGGTTGAAGGCATACAGATAGATGCTGGGCTGAGCCCTTGAGACCGGGTGCGACAAGGCCCACACAATCGCGTTTGAAGTTCCGTTTGACGAGATGGTCGTGAAGAAGCCGGGATGCTGCCCTCCGCCAATGGAAGGCGAACTGGCCACAGGCACCAGGGATGGGCTTGGCGAAGTTGCGACTCTCCAGACTTTTACGGTGTGGCCGCCGCTCGAAACCACCTGCGGACCTCCGGGACCGACAAAATAGGATGGTCCGCACCAGCACCCGCCCGCCTGATACGTTCCCAGCACATTGTTCTTGATCGTCGAGTATCCGCCCAGATGATCTTCGTTCATGAAGAACATGCTGCCGTTCTTGCCAGCGGCTACCGCGAGATGCGGAATCGAGCCGGCTTGATCGGGCAGGACCATCACTCCGCCGGAACCGAAGTCGGTGTCAGCAGCATCGAGGGCGGCCTGATTGCTCGGCGTAAAGATATCGAGCACCGTGGTCAGATTGGGCGACACCTTGACCACACTCTCCTGCAGGTTGGTTACGCCATCGTAGGTGGTGCCGGAGACGTCCGAGTTGCCGGTGACGAAAACGATATTGCCGGAGTCATCCACGGCCGGGCCATAGCCCGACATCCAGACCGAGGAGAGAAAGAAATCAAAGGGCGAGGTTGCCTGAATATCCAGGACCTGATTGGCAGGCATGGGCGTTAGCGATCCCGCGGACCAGCCCAGCAACCAGCCGCGGGAGAGATTGGCTCCGATGTCGCAGAAGCTGCCGAATCCCGCGTAGACGTTGCCGTTGGCAAGCAGCAGCGCTGACCGCTGCCTCTGGTAGGTCGCGTTAAATTTGAACGTTGTGCCGTCCGTGAGCGTGTGCGAGGCGGCGACCACCTGCGGAGCTACCTTGTCGGTCAGACTGCCGAGATCGAGCGCGTGAATGCGGTACGCAGGGCCAGTTGCGTCGTGCGTATAAACCATCACGTAAAGAGTGTTGCTGCTGGTGTCAATCACCGGGGTGGAATTGATCCCGACGTTTGGTCCATTGTTGTTGCAGCCGAGAGGATAGCGGACCGGTTTGCCCAGGTTCGTGCTCAGCAGCACCGTGCCACTCATGGCGTCCATGGCGTAGACCGTGTTCCCCTCGGTTGCGACATACACGACGTCGTGTTTGCCCTTATAGTTGCCGGCGGTGATATCCACGCCGGGCGCCACCAGAGGCTGGCCGTCCACTTGATCGTCGAGCGCAACCGTCTGCAGCAGCCCGAAAGACGAACTGCTTACGTTGGCCGGAGTCAGAACAGTCTCCTGCTGATTCCAACCGGTTCGGTAGTTGTCGTAGTGGTAGGTGCTGATAGGGGTCTGGCCTACGGCACCCGCACAATACACAATCAGCGAGGCTGCGAAGGCTGTACTCAGACGGGCGTGATAAGGGTGGCGAAGTGGCATACTCAATTGTCCTGCGAGGGAGGGGCAAGATTTCGAAGCAACAACGGCACTGGCTTGCGATGCCAGAGGCGCACGCAGTGTACGATGCTCCCGAACGGGCTGTATAGAGAATTTGGTTAGTGTTTGTTCCGTGCGGTAAAGAAAATCAAGGGCGCGCAAAGTGAGAATAGGCGCCCTTCGTACTTTTGGCTCCCAACTATCTTCCGCGGCTACTGTCCAGTTCCCGACAACGGAATCGGCTGCGGGCCGCCGCCGGCGTTATCTGTTACCGACAGTGCCGCGGTTCGCGTTCCCGTCGCTGAGGGTTTGAAACTCACATTGATGGTGCAACTCTTGTTCGGGCCGAGTGTACCAGCGCAGCTATGGGTCTGAGCGAAATCCGACGCATTCGCTCCGGAAATGGAAATGCCAGTAAGGCTGATCGCCGTGCTGGTACTGACATTGGTCATGGTGATGCTGTGCGGGCCACTGGACGTTCCAACGTTCTGTGCAGCAAACGTAAGGCTATTGGGCGAGAACGAGGCGGCGGTTCCAACGCCACTGACCGCAATCGTCTGCGTTTTGCCAGGCGCGCTGTCGGTAATGGTCAAAGTGGCATTGCGGTTGTTGATGCCCTTGGGCGTGAACGTGATGGTGATCGTGCAGCTCGAATTACCCGACAGGGTCATTCCGCAGGTATTTATCTGCGAGTAATCGCCGGCTCCCGATCCACTGAATGCGATTGCGGAAATGGCCAGGGAGTTGGGCGCGGCGTTGCTGAGCGTCACGGATTGAACTGCGCTCGCAGTCCCCAGCACCTGTATCGGGAACTTCACCGAGGTGGGTGACACCATGGCTGGATCATTAAGCAGAATGGCCATCGCCGTGTTGGGTGACGCCGGTAAGCCACCAATAGCCACCGCAATGTCGGGCAGCCCGTCACCGTTGAAATCGCCAGCCACCAGTCCGGTGAGATTATTGCCCACAACGTAGTTGGTCGGTGCGGTGAAGGCCTCGCCCGCAACCGAACTACCTGTCCCCAGCAGCACGCTTACGCCCCTGGCGTCGTAGTTGGACGTTGCGATGTCGAGGAAACCATCGTTGTTGTAGTCGGCTACCGCAAGCCACCGCGGCGAGGCGTTTGCCGTGTACTTGACCTGCGGTTGGAACGTTCCATCGCCATTGCCGTAGAGGATGCTGACGGTGGACTCTCCGCCGTTGGCCGTGGCCAGGTCAACGTAGCCATCTTTGTTAAAGTCGAAGGCAACAACGTGGCGAGGATCAGTGCCGACCGGGTTATTCACCGGCGCCTGGAAAGTCCCGTCACCGTTGCCCATCAGGACGCTGACGTCGTTGGTGTTGTGATTGGCGACCGCGATGTCGAGGACATTGTTGTTGCTGAAGTATCCCAGAACGACTGACTTGGGATTGGTGTGCGCGGCGTAATTGACCCCCGGCTTGAACGTGCCGTCACCGTTGCCCAGGAAGACTGTGACGTCTCCGCCCAGGTTGTTGGCGACGACCAGATCTATGATGCCGCTGCCGCGCAGATCTCCAGCGGCGATGCCTCGCGGAGCTTGTCCTGCAGGATAGAGCACCGCGGGCTTGAACCTGCCAGACCCATCGGCCTTGTTAATCAGAACCGCCACGGTCTTGCCGATTTCGTCAGCGATGGCAAGGTCGGGCACTCCGTCGCCATTCAGGTCAACCGCGGTGATCGCGGAAGGCTCGGTGCCGACGGCGTAGTTCACGCCGGGACCGAAGGTCCCGTCCCCTTTACCCAGCAGCACAGTGACGTTATTGCTGCTGTAGTTGACCACCGCTAGGTCAAGGATGTGGTCACCGTTGAAGTCGGCGGTTGCATTGGCGAACGGTAGCGTGCCAACCTTGTAATCCTGCGGAGCGGCAAAGGATACCGGTGGAAGCGAAGTGGCGCTGCGAGCGGCGCGCAGGATCAGACTGCCGGCCATACAAATCAGGGTAACTACCATAATCAAGCGGAGAAACGACTTCTGTAGATGCATCTGGGACCTCGTCTTCGGTCTCGTTCTCAAACTCGGGTTTCTGGCGCTTGGGGCGAGTTATGTTCGCTGACCGTGAGCGGCTTGCACCAACCGCTATAATTTCTTACTGGCTCGAAGGGGTCATCCAGGCGCGGGGAGGAATAAGGCAAAGCCCAGACGTGGCAGTAGATTATCAAGATCAGGAGCAGTGTGACAATGTGCATGTTTTTGCAACTTTTCAGTCTCGCAACCTGTTGATTTTCCTGAAACAGTTGCCGACTCTATCTTGTGTACAATGAAGCGCTCCTCCCTCCCGATTCCGGGATTTGCCCAACAGCTGAAGCTACAGACGCCATGGGCAGTCTTCGTGTCTGGTGTGCTGTTACGAGGGAACAGTCTAGCTGTCGGAAAGGAAGTACGTGGTCGTCCTGGTCATCGGTGGTGCGGGATACATCGGCAGTCACACCGCCCGCGCGCTGAAGCGTGCTGGGCATGAAGTGATCGTCTTTGACAACCTCAGCACCGGCTACGAATTCCTGGCTGCCGGCCTTGAGTTGGTGAAAGGCGATGTGCTCGATGCCGCCGCGTTGGCGCCCGCACTGGCGCGCGCAGATGCGATCATGCACTTCGCGGCACATGCCTATGTGGGCGAGTCAGTAACGAATCCGAAGAAGTATTTCCGCAACAATGTCGAGGGCGGCCTTTCTCTGCTGAATGAGGCCTTGGCCGCTGGCGTGAAGAAAGTAATTTTCTCTTCGACCTGCGCGGTGTACGGGGAACCCGCGAAGGTACCCATCGAGGAAAACACGCCGCGGCAGCCGGTTAATCCCTACGGTGTTTCCAAGTTGTTCTTCGAGCAAGCTCTGGAGGCGTATGACCGGGCCTACGGTTTTCGTTTTGCCAGCTTGCGTTATTTCAACGCGGCGGGTGCGGATGATAGCGGAGAAATCGGCGAACTGCACGACCCCGAAACGCATCTGATTCCTCTGGCCCTAAGCGCAGCGGCTGGGGTCGGACCAGAGCTGAACGTCTTCGGCTCGGACTATCCGACGCCGGACGGAACCTGCATTCGCGATTACATCCACGTCAACGATCTGGCCAGTGCGCACGTCAAGGCGCTGGAACACCTAGCGGCTGGCAGGGACAGTTTTGCGGTGAACCTCGGTACGGGGAGTGGATACACTGTGCGGCAGATCCTATCGGCGGTGGAAGAAGTTACCGGCAAGCGAGTGCCGCACAAGATCGGCTCGCGCCGTCCTGGAGATCCGCCGGCACTGGTCGCCAATCCGGCCAAGGCGCAGGCCTTGCTCAACTGGAAGGCGGCGCGGGGACTGCGCGATGTGGTTGCAACCGCCTGGAATTGGATGGAAAAGCGTCGGGAAGCCACCGTACGATAGCCAAGCGTTCATTACGAGGGCCAAAAGGAGTTCTGGATGGTGGTCTCCTCCGTGGAACCCTGTGTCCTCTGGTTAAGGTTTTGTTTTGAGGGAGATTATGGCCAACGATCTGGCGGGAAAGAAAGTTGCGTTTCTGGGCGCGGGCAAGATGGGCGGCATCATTCTGCAGGCGTTGCTGAAAAATGGCTTGCTCACGGCCAAATCCACTTGCGCCACGGTTGCGCATGAAGAGCGCGCCAAGGCCCTGGCGGCGAAGTTGAAGGTCAATGTGGGTACGAACAATGCCGACGCGGTGAAAGGCGCCGACATCATCGTGATCGGAGTGAAACCGCAGGTGGTTGAAGAGGTTGTACGCGAAATCAGCGGCCACATCACACCGAAGCAGCTGATCGTGTCGGTGGCGGCGTCAGTTCCGACCGCCATGATTGAAAAGGAATTGCCGCCGAATGTGCCGGTGATCCGGGCTATGCCCAACACGCCCTGCCTCATGGGCGCCGGGATGACCGCCATCTGCAAAGGCAAGCACGCCAGCGCCGCGGACGTGGCTCTAACCTGCCACATGTTTGATGTTGTGGGAAGAACCGTCGTTGTGGATGAAAAGCACATGGACGCGGTGACGGCCCTCTCGGCCAGCGGGCCGGCCTACATCTACATCATTCTGGAATCGCTGGCCGAAGCTGGAGTGAAAGTAGGCCTGCCGCGAGATGTGGCCACGCTGCTGGCTGCTCAAACGACGCTGGGCGCGGCGAAAGTCGTGCTCGAGACCGGAGACCACCCGGCGTTGCTCAAGGACGCCGTGACCACCCCGGCCGGTTGCACCATTGACGCGATCATGGAGCTGGAAGAGGGCAAACTTCGCGTCACGCTGATCAAGGCCGTGGTCAAGGCAGCCCAGCGCGCCAAGGAACTGGCTTATGGGTAGGGCAGTGTTCCGCGGAAAACGCCGGTTTAATCCACTGCCGTGCCTCCAGAAGCCTGCGTGTTTACGACTTGTCCGTGACTGAAGCAACTCGTTCCTTTTCCGCCGGAGATGGATTTCAACGTGCCGGACTGATCCGAGCAAAAGGTCTTCGTTTCGGCCCCAGGGTCCGCGGGTTCGGCAAGGATACGGTACTTCGACGCCGGTGTCCCCTCGCAACCGGAAAGGGTGAAGCGGTAGCCGTTCCACTCCTCGCTGCCTTGTCCCGGGTCGTATAAGCCCCCTCCTTCCCCGGATGCACCCATCGGGTCGCGGGCGAACAAGGATGCAAGGGAGCAGGTGAAGCCCTGATCTGCGTGCTTGGCCGCGTAGCCAGTCTCTGCAGCGGCGATCATGTTGACCTTCATTTGTGCTGCCGACTCGTTCGTTTCATCCTGCAGTTTGCGCAGTCCCTTCAGGTACTCGGGATCGGTCAGCGGCACGTGCGCCGCCGCCGTCACCTCGGTCAGCTTCCAGATTTCTTTTTCCTGCTTCAGGGTGAAGGTCAGCCTGGGAAGAACCGGGAGCGACTCCAGTTGTCCGTCCTTGTAAAAATGAAGGGAAAGATCGATCTCGTCTTCTTCACCCAGCAGGCTGTCATGCTCCACTGCGATCTCGACCCGCTCGTGGCCATCGTTCTGCTCGCTCACCAGAATGTTTGGACCGGTGTCAAAGGTTTCAACATGCTCGCGAGACGACGTCATCTGGCGCCCGACCTGCGAAATGCGCAGCACAAGAGACGATTCCGCGGTCTCCCCTTTATGAATCAGACTCTGCCGCGCGGCATCGGGAAGATGCTTGGCGAAGTCTTCCGGATTCTTGCTGAGGAACATCTCAATCAGCGCCTGGCGCGCCGTTTGGGGTGGAGGCGCCGAAGTCTGCGCGTGGAGACTGATACAACCCGCCAGCATCACCGCCAAGAGAATCAAGCGATCCAAGCGCATAGAAATCCTCCTCCGCGTGCCACCTACTGATTCTACAGTTCTAGACCCCGCGGGGAGCACCCAGGTTCCTGACACTGCCCTTCACGCGCGGGCCCCTGTGGTTAAATCAAACACAGCCATGAAGCTGCTGATCGTCGTGCACCACCGGTTCGAGCTGTGGAACGTTCCCGCCTGGTTTGGCGCCAAGCTGGCGGAGGAGTTTACTCAGCTACAGATCGTTCAACGCGACAGCTATGAAGGTGTGGAAGAGCACCTGCGCGACGCGGAGGTCATCTTCACCATCTCCTTGCGGCCGGAGCAGTTTGCTCTCGCGCAGAAATTACGCTGGATTCATGCCCCGACCGCGGCCGTGCATCAACTGCTGTTTCCGGAAATCGTAAAAAGCGGCGTCCTCGGCACGAATTCCAGCGAGGTGCATGGGCCGGTGGTCGCCGAGCATGTGATCGCCCTGATTTTTGCCTTGGCTCGGAAAATCCCGCAGGCCGTGCGATTTCAACGGCACGGCGTGTGGGGACAGGACGGCATGTGGAAGGAGGGCCTGCCTCCGCGCGAGATTGCAGGTTCGACTCTGGGATTGATTGGTGTTGGAAGCATTGGGCGGCGTGTGGCGCGGATGGCCTCGGGTTTGGGTATGCGCGTGATCGCCGTGCGAGAGCATCTGGAGAAGGGAAAGCCCGCAGGAGTGGCCGTCGTGTTTGCGCCCTCAGAGCTTGACGAGGTGCTCAAGCAGTCGGACTACATCGTGATCGCAGCTCACTTACTGGCAGAAACGCAAGGTCTGATCAATGCGCAGCGGCTCTCCGTCATGAAATCCTCCGCGTGCCTCATTAACGTCGGGCGAGGCCCTCAGGTGGAGGATGCGGCGCTGGTCGAAGCTCTCCGCTCGCACCGGATCGCTGGCGCCGCGCTTGATGTCTTTGATCGGGAACCGCTGCCCGCCGACTCGCCCCTGTGGCAGGCAGAGAATCTGCTGATAACGCCGCACACCGCCGGCCTGACCGAGAAGCTCTGGCATCGCCATTACGAACATTTTTCAGAAAACCTTCGCCGCTACCTTGCCGGGCAGGCGCTGCGGTGCGTGGTGGACAAGCAGAAGGGCTATTGAGTGCCGGCTTCGTGCTACAGTTTTCTCGTCCCTTGATTCTTCCGGCACTTTCACAGGACGTTAAACCTCATGGAACCGCGGCTCATTCTGCTCAATTTGCTGTTCAAGCTGGGCGTCGCCGCGGCCGTGTCCAGCAGTTTGGTGCGTTCCAAGGAATTCAAGCTATTGTTGTTTCGCGAAGAGCGCACATTCCGCCAGAAAGTGTACCTGGTGCTTTGGTTTGGTCTGCCGATCATGGTCGGCGTCTGGACTCGAATTTCACAGAAAAGCTTTGCCGCGGGCGACATCAGTTTTGAAACCGCGCTGCTGCTGGGCGTGATCGGCGGACGCTGGGCCGGATCGCTGGGCGGCATCCTGATGGCCATACCGGCGCTCCTGCATGGCGAGTGGGCTGCGATGCCGTTTGATGTGCTGGCTGGTTTTCTCGCCGGCCAACTGCGCACCCTGGCTGGCGACAAGGACGACATCTGGTCGTTCTCGCCGTTCATTGATCAAAGTATCTTTCGCCTCATTCGACGCAATCTGCCGCGTCCACGCCTGTTCGACTGGCAGATTATGTTTTTCTGGACTGTGATCGGTTTACGTTTCGTGCAAACGGAATTGGCACAGCACTTCCCGCAGCGGATGTTCAGCATTGAGAGTCCCGACAACTACTGGGTTTACGCCGTAGTCTATGCCGCTTCGGTAGCGGCCATCGGGATCGAGCTGAAGATCTTCAACAGCGTCCGGATTCAGATTAAACTCGAAGAACAGGAACGCCTCCTGCTGCATGCGCGCATGGAGGCGCTGCAGAACCAGATCAACCCGCATTTCCTGTTCAACACGTTGAACTCGATCTCGTCGCTGGTGCGCTTCGATCCGGACATGGCGCGGGACGTGATTTTCAAGCTGGCCACAATCCTGCGCCGCCTGCTCAACAGCGGCGAGGCCTTCGCGCCCCTGCGCGAGGAATTCGAATTTATTGACAACTATCTGGATATCGAAGTGGTGCGGTTCGGACGAGACAAGCTGCGTGTGGTCAAGGAACTGGATCCCGCGTCCTTAGACATCGTCGTGCCCAGCATGCTGCTGCAGCCCCTGGTGGAAAACTCCATCAAACACGGACTCGCTCCGAAAGTAGAGGGCGGCAGCATTTACCTGCGCAGCCGGCTCGCCGATTCCAAGCTCATCATCGAGGTCGAAGATGATGGTGTCGGTATGGGCAGTGCTCAGCTCGAAGTGAGCCGCAACTGGTCGGGGACCGGCATCGGCATGGCCAACATTTCCGAACGCCTGCAGGTGCTTTACGGCGACACGGCTCGCATGACCATTGATAGTCATGAAGGGAAGGGAACGCTGATCAGGATTCGATTGCCGCTGGTTGAAGGATCGAGCTCGGTCCCAGAAGGTTTCTACGCCGAACGCTCGAGCACGCGGCGGTAGTAATCTTCGTACTGCTTGACGATTTTCGTGGAGCAGAACCGCTCCTGTGCTGCGGCGCGAGCTTGCTTCGCGATTTGGCGCATTTGTTCTTCATTGCGGAGCAATTCCAGCGCATATCGTGCCATGGTTTCCACGTCACCCACATCCGCCAGGTAGCCGGTCTTGCCGTGTTCAATAACCTCGGGAACGCCGCCCGCCCGCGTGGCAATGGGAACCACTTCGCAAGCCATGGCTTCTAGCGCCGCCAGGCCGAACGACTCCAGTTCGCTGGGCATCAGCATGAGGTCCGCGACCGCCAGCTTGTCGTAGATCTGGTCCTGCTTGCCCAGAAACAGCACGTCGTCGTGAATCCCTTTTTGTACGGCCGACCACTCGGCGACCGAGCGGTCCGGACCGTCCCCGATCAGGATCAGCTTCGAAGGAATCTGTTTGTGGACGCGATCGAAGATTTCGATCACGTCGGTGAGCCGTTTCACCGGACGAAAATTGGAAAGATGCACCAACACGCGTTCGTTGTTGGGTGCGTACTCGGCTCGCATTCGCGCAACCGCTTCGGGGTTGCGATAGTACACGTCACAGTTGACCGAGTTATAGATCACTTCAATGCTGTTCTTTACGTCGAAGACGCGCAGGGTACGGTCGCGCAAGTAGTTGGAAATCGCGGTGACACCATCACTCTGCTCAATCGAGTAGCGTGTGATCGGAAGATACGAGCGATCCAGGCCGACCAGCGTGATATCCGTTCCGTGCAGGGTCGTGACAAAAGGCAGGCGGCGCCCTCGTGGCCCCGCAGCCAGCATTTGCCTGGCCAACAACGCGCTTACCGAATGCGGGATTGCGTAATGCACGTGCAGCAGGTCGAGATCGTAGAGTTGTGCGACTTCCGCCATGCGGGTTGCCAGCGCCAGATCATACGGGGGATAGTCGAACAGCGGATACCGCGAGACCTCCACTTCGTGGTAGTGGATATTGGGCTCGGAGCCGCGCAGCCGGATCGGCTGTGCATAAGAAATGAAGTGGATTTCATGACCGCGCTCGGCCAGTTCCAGGCCCAGTTCCGTGGCCACAACGCCGCTCCCGCCATAGGTCGGATAACACGTGATTCCAATCTTCATTCGATAGACCCGGTTTCGCAGGTTCCTGAGTTTCGATGGCTGAAACGCGCAGTGGTTGCAGATTTTACACTAGCCAGAGCGGCTGATATCAGGATAGGGAGCTAGGCGCTGCTCTTGGACCCGAGGGAAAGGCCGGGGTCGAGCTTATCCAGGTGCGCCTGAAACCGTTTCTTGCTGTCGTCCGGCAAGCCCGTGAACTCGATCCCCATGCCGACTCCGGGGTCGCGCGTGCGCACCACTGCGCTGGGCGACAACCGCTCCTCGCCCATCCAGAAATCGACCCGCAGTGCCGTCCCTACGGCGAGCGGCATCACGGTTTCAACATAACAGCCGTTGCCGCTGATGTCGGTGGCGTTCACCCGCAGCGGTGTATTCACCCGTTCGTCGCGCAGTTCGACCGGAAAGGAAATCTTATGGCGCAGGAACTTTCTGCGGTTGTCGTGGGTCTGCTGCGTCCGCTCCTCTGATTTCATATCCGCGGGAAGCGCAGCCGTCCAGGGGCACTCCTGATCGGCAACCAACTGCACGCCGACCTGGACCTTCTTTAGCGCTCCTGCATCCACAACCCAGATCACTCTGCAGCGCGCCTTCTTCGCCTCGTACTGCACACCGATCACGTCGCCCACTTTCAACTCGGATTCAATGCCGTAGATGCATGCACCGGTCGCGCTTACGTTCTGGGCCACCGCGCTCTGGAAGAAGGGCTGGTTGTTGGCGCCCATTCCCCACACGCGCACCTTCAGATCAAGAGTGGCGCGCGGCGCTGAGCCTTGAGCCGACATGAACGAGAAAGCCTCCCGCCTCGAAAAAGTCGCTGAATTGTAAACTATTCTATGTTCGCTGCGTGAATCGGGCAGATTACCTTAGTACCGCGATTCCGAAGCTCTGGGCCGCTGACGCGCTCCCGTCTCGCCGTTTTCGCTTGCCCCAGATTGGCAGGATCCCGGCTTTCAACTCCGACAAAGGTTACGAGCTTAGATCCGCATACGAAATCAGCTCAATTCCATGCTCCGACAGCGTTGCGCGCGCTGCTGGCAGGGTTAGAACGCGCAGTTCCACTTCCCGCGATTCCCGCAGTCTCGTCCGTGCCGCTTTCAGATCCGCATCGTTGTAGCCGGGATGGCAAACGAATTCCCAGGTGCCGTCTGGGATACTCTGTGCAATCGCCTGGAAAAGCGACTCGTCGAGTGCCCCAGTGACCTCGATCCCCAGGGTGCCATCGGGCGTGGCGAAACCTTCGCCCTCGACCGCGTTGCGGAACCGGCCGGCAAAGCTCCGCAGAACGCGAACCTCTGCGACACGCGTCCAAAGGTCGGGCCGGGCAAGCAGACGGCTGGATCGCAGCGGCAGCCGAGGTCCAAACGGATTGCGCACCGCGCGGACACCGCACGCCGCCGCTGCCCGCAGCAGGGGCCGCACAATGCTGGGGAAGAGATGAGTGTGCTTGTGAGTATCAATGTGCGAGACATCGATTCCGGCGGCTTGAATTTTGCGAATTTGTGCCGTGGCTTCGGCGGCGATTTCATCCGCGCTCATGCGGCCGGCAAGGGCGCGCACAGCAAAAATCTTCAGTCCGTCGCGGAAGTGGGCGGCGGGCGTTGTCGGCTTAGCAGCCAAGGAAGGGATTTGCCCGACGCTCAACACAGGCTCCCCATCAATCAGCACCACATGACAGCCAACGCTCAGTCCGGGAAGAGTTTTTGCCACTTTGACCGCCTCGTCAAAGGCCGTACCGTTCGCCATCAGCGTGGACGAGGTTACAATGCCGTGAATGTGGGCTTCGACGATGGCGCGGTTTACCCCAGCCGTGAAACCAAAATCATCCGCATTGACGATCAGCCGCCGCACCGGTGAAGTGTAGCAGGACGGACGAGTAATAGTTCTCGATTCCCCGGTGCCCACGAGTTTCTGGAGGGCGATTGATGAAACGCCCAGAAATCTGGGCGGATGTGGTTTTCAATCAACGACCAACAATCGCAGTTCAGTTCCGATTTGACCGTCTTTTTGCCGCTCGCGTATACTCAAGCAGGCGCGGTTCGCGCGGATGCCCCTCCAATCGAGTTCCGACCGGCGCGGCTGGTCTGGTCGCGTCAAGGTGTGAGGGGCGGTTAGCTCAGCTGGTTAGAGCGCCTGCCTTACAAGCAGGAGGTCGCAGGTTCGAGTCCTGCACTGCCCACCATTCGGCATTCCGTTCAGAAACCGGGGACGTAGTTCAGTTGGTTAGAACGCTGCCCTGTCACGGCAGAGGCCGCGGGTTCGAGTCCCGTCGTCCCCGCCATCTTTTCAGGCACTTAGCGAAAGATGGCTCCCATCGCAACTGTCCAAATCTGTCCGATAGGAACCATCCCACTTCAACCTCTCTTCCGCAGGATCATGCTGGCCACCCGACCCTGCGCTTCACGCTTGGTCGGCGAGAGTGGTTAATGCGGAGTTCACATCTTCGGGTCCAAGTGATGGCGATGAAAACGGGAGGCGCTTTTGAGATGACCGAACTGGTTATTCAGAAGTCAGGCGGCGATGAAACTCATCGAGATTCTAGAGAGCCGGAAAGAGGCTCTAAAAGTTGCTGAGGGCGCAAACATGCTGTAAGTGTCAGTGCAAACACACGGTTGACAGATTGAATCCGCAGCCAGCGCGACTTCGCCGACGCCTGACCTCTTGGCCAGCAAATTGTCAGGCGGTCAGTCTTTGCGCTGTTTCAGCTCCGACGAAGAAGAAAGATGCGAAGCCAGAACTCTTACCGCCACGGTTCGTTCCAACCGCGTATCGCGCGCGCGATACACCTCGCACACGCCGCCCGCGCCCGGCGGAGACTGGATTTCGTAGGGACCGAATTTCGTGCCAGAAGTGAGGGCCATCCGTGGGCGCAAATATAGCCTGCGCAGCACGTGCACGCCGGAGGCGACGATTCGGCGTGTGTAGTCGGCCAACCTTATCTTGGGATTAGTTCGAGTTTGCCCGTGACTCGCGCACAATCCTATTGAGATCAACAGGCTTCACAGACAGTGAGCCTGCCCGGTATCTGAAGCCAAGAGCGGTACGGGCAACCTGATCGCCGGACTACCTCGATAATTCGCAGAGTCTCCAACCGCTGGCTCTTCCCGCAACGCTTCAGTATGGACTGTATAATGGCGCCTCACGAAGGGGCCCGCTGCAGGCTTTTATGGGCTTGATCAAGAAAACAGGAGTATCTGCCGCGCTGAACCGTTTGGTTCTCGGGATGAGTTTGATCGCTCTGTTCTCGGCGATCCTGCTCCTTTCTGATTTAGGCCATAGGGAAAGAGCGTCAGAGTCCTATACGGACAGCGGTCCTCAAGCTGGAGCCGCGACTCGAACCATGAAGGCGGCGATCGTCTACTATGCTCCCGGCATTGCTACTGAAGAGTGTGTGCAGGGACTGATTGACGGCTTGAAGGAGAGTGGCTTCGAGGAAGGAAAAAATCTCGAAGTTCGCAAGGCCGATGCCCAAGCCGACATGATGAACATTCCCGCCATCCTCCAGAACTACGACAACTCCGACGTTGATCTCATCATGACTATCAGCACGCCATGCCTGGCTGGAGCGTGCAACAACGCCAAGCACAAGAAGGTGGTCTTCACCTGTGTGAGCGACCCCATTGCTGCCGGAGCCGGTAAGAGTCGCGCCGAGCATTTGCCGTTTGTCACCGGTGTCGGCAGCTTTCCGCCCGTCAGCCACATGCTGGACCTGATGCAGAAGCTGATCCCCGGATTGCGCGGGGTGGGAACCATGTACAACCCGGCGGAGGCCAACTCCGTGCGGGAGCAGGCAGTGGCTCGCGAAGTATATCGGAGTCGCGGCATCAGGCTTGAACAGATCGCCATTTCCGGATCGAGTGAAGTCTTGCAGGCGGTGCAGATCCTCGCTGGACGGGACATTCAGGTGGTGTGGGCGCCCGGCGACAACACCGTGATTCAGGGATATGAGGGCGCAGTAAAGGGCTCGCAGGATGCTCGTTTGCCGCTGTTTACCAATGCATGCATTACCCTGTCGCGCGGCGGTTTGGCCTGCCTGGGTGTTGGAATGAAGTATTCCTCGCTGGCTGCTGGAAAATTGGCCGCGCGGGTTCTTCACGGTGAGAATCCGAAGAACGTTCCCCTGGAGGAAGTCGTGGTGGAAGAGATCGGCATCAGCCGCAGCAACGCCCAGCGACTGGGTATCGCCATTCCATCGGAATACTTGGAGAAAATTCGCCCGTAACAGCCTCTACATGGAAATTGTCACCCAGCAGCTCGGAGATGCACTCGAAGTCAAGGTGAAGGGCCGCCTTGATAATTATTGGACGGAACACCTGCGGCGCAACCTAGAGGAAGTCATCCGGGAAGGCGCGCACGGCATTCTTCTGAACCTTGCCGGCATCTCGTTTCTCAGCTCCGCGGGTGTCGGATTGCTGGTGAAGTTTCACACCCAACTGAAAGGCATCGGCGGAAGCCTGGTCATTACGAACCCTTCGGAGCGGGTGAAGCAAGTATTGGATCTCTGCCGGCTTTCGCCGATCTTGCTGGCGGAGAAAGTTCCGGTTGCGCCCCCTGTATACAAAGCGGAGGCACGTCGCTTTTCGACTGCCGAAGCCTCGTTCGAACTCACGGAGTGTGCTCCGCAAAAGGCGCTGATCTGCCAGCGGATTGGCAATCCGGACTTGTTGAAGAGCTGCCGTTTTGGTCCCGGCGATTGCCGAACGGTTGCGTTTCCGCCCGCCTCGCTAGGTCTCGGCCTGGGAGCTTTCGGCGACGGTTTCGAAGATGCCCAAACGCGCTTTGGCGAATTCCTGGCCGTGGGTGGTTCAGCGGCTTATCTCCCCACGGATGGAACCAGTGTGCCGGACTTCATGGTTTCCAGTGGCGAACTGGTTCCGGAAATGAACGTCCTCTACGGTCTGCGATGCGAAGGCGGGTTCGCACACTTGATCCGATTTGATACTGCCGATGCGGACGGTCCCATTTTGCTCTCAAGGATCGTGCGAACAGCATTGGAGATTTCGGACGCTCCGCTGATCGGGATCGTGATGGTGGCAGAATCGGCTGGACTGGTTGGAGCCGCTCTTCGCCGCTCTCCGGCCGCAGTTGCCGGAGCTACTGACGCTCCGTTCAACTACCCCGAGGTGCGCTCCTGGCTGTCGTTCTCCACGGAGCGGCTATACTCGCGGTCGCTGGCTCTGGTCTCAGGAATAGCTGCCAATTCCGAATGCGCTTCATTGACTCCCATGCTTCGGCCGCTGGGAACTGAAGCGTGGCCTGCGGGACATTTTCATGCTGCGGCATTTTCCTATCGCCCCTTGAAGAAGGGCAGCATCGACCTGAACACGACGGTCACGACTCTATTCGAAACAGAGACTTTGCAGGGCGTACTCCACCTGCTGAGTGATACCCGCGAGGCAGGGGGACCGCAGGAGAGCGAGTTTGTCCGGGGCGCGTGCTGGATCGCCCCAGTGTCGGAGATCCGATGAAAAGAGAACATGCATGAGTCTACTGATTGGCACATTCACGATCGGATGCATCCTGTCGCTGCTGGCCCTGGGAGTGTTTATCAGTTTTAGGATCTTCGCGTTTCCGGATATCACGGCCGATGGATCGGTCACGTTGGGCGCGTCCGTCGCCGCGACGCTGCTGATTCACGGTGTGAGCCCGCCACTTGCCTCATTAGCTGGCTTCCTCGCTGGAACGCTCGCAGGCGCTTGCACCGGCACTCTGCATACCCGTTTCAAGATCAACCCGCTCCTTTCGGGAATTCTGGTCATGACGGCCCTCTATTCCGTGAACCTTCACGTTATGGGCAAGAGCAACGTCCCCCTGCTGTCGGTGAACACGCTGGCAACACAATCCGAGCAGATTGGGGCGAAGATCATGCGAGGAGCCACCAGCTTCAATCTTGCAGGATGGAACGTCACGGTGCGCGACGCATCCGTGTTAGGCGCGGTCGCTCTGGCGGTGGTGGTCACCGGGTTGCTGCTCTATTTGTTCTTGCGTACCAACCTGGGCATGGCCATGCGAGCCACCGGAGACAACGTACAGATGATTCGGGCTCTGGGGGTCAACGACGCCAACATGATCGTGTTCGGGCTGGCGATTTCCAATGGCATGGTGGCGCTTGCGGGAGCATTGCTGGCGCAATACCAGGGGTTCGCAGACGTCGGAATGGGTATCGGGATGGTGGTGTGGGGACTGGCCAGCGTTATCATCGGGGAAGCGCTGGTTGGGACGAACCAACTGGGGATGACAATCATCGGCGCAGTGATGGGTTCCGTGCTCTTCCGGTTACTGGTCGCAGTGGCATTGCGCTGGGGGCTCAGTCCGAACGACCTCAAGCTGATTACCGCAGGCTTCGTTTTCTGCGCTCTCATCGTGCCGCAATTCCTGCGGAAGAAGAAATTGGGGAGCGCGCATGCTTGAGGTGCGAGGGGTTTCGAAGACTTTCCATCCGGGCACTCCGAATGAGGTGCGTTCGCTGCGCGGCGTGGACCTCGAACTGGCCGAGGGTTCCTGGGTAATCATCATCGGAACCAACGGTTCGGGGAAATCCACTCTGCTGAATGCAGTCGCGGGAACGTTTCTGGTAGACGACGGTAAGATCCGACTGGCGGGACGTGACGTGACGCGATGGCCCGAGCATGAGCGTGCCGCACTGATCGGGCGCGTCTTCCAGAATCCATTCAGCGGCACATCACCAAGCCTCACCATCCGCGAGAATCTCAGTCTTGCTGCGCGCCGCGGCTGTGGCCGTGGACTGGGCTGGGGACTGGAAGCATCGCTGGTGGCAAGAATGCGCGACGAGGTCGGCCGGTTGAATATGGGCCTCGAGGACCGACTGGAGAATGCCATCGGTAGCCTCTCCGGGGGACAGCGGCAGGCCCTTACGCTACTCATGGCCACTTGGCTGCGCCCTGACCTGCTTTTGTTGGATGAGCACACCGCGGCCCTTGATCCCAAAAGCGCAGACCTGGTTATTGCGCTGACCGAGCAGGTTATTGCGCGCGACAAACTTACGACCTTGATGGTGACGCACTCCATGCACCAGGCAGCCAGTTTGGGAGACCGCCTCATCATGATGCACCGTGGCCAGATCATCCACGATTTTCAAGGCGCCTCAAAAAGGCGACTGCGGCCCGACGACTTGCTGGCACGCTTCGAAGAGGTGCGGCGCGCTGAACAGTTGGACGAAAGTGCTGCCCAGATGTTGGCCGAACAGTACGTTTGAGCGTTGTTGCGATCGGCCGCGTGACTATCCTGGCCATCAGCCGGGTCCCTGCGCTGAAGATCTGCATCAACACAGCGAATCGGGATGGTTGGCCGGCTACTCTTCGATAAATCCGATTATTTCGGAAGGGGGAAACCCTTCATGCAGACCACCGTGCGGTCCGCTTCCTCGGGTTTCGCGTGGGTGAAGCCGAAATTGGCTGTACAAAGAACATCTCCTTTCAAAACCAGACTAGTGTTGTTGTCCAGCGGCGCGTTCTGCTGGGTGGCTATCAGGATGCGCTGCGAACCGTCAGGCGAAAATGGCTGCCGATGTGCAACCAATTCTTTCGACCAAGAGCTACCGGACGCATGGAGTTCTCCGCCAGGCTAGTACTTACCTCCGGTTCGGGATACACCAGGAAGTTTTCTACCAGCCGGGGAAAGAGAATCTAAAACGGAAAGCGCAAGGAGAAGATGCCGTTATGGTTGCTGCTATGAAAGTGCGTGGTCGCGACCTGGAAGCCGCCGCCTACCGCGATGCCAACTCGTCCCCACAGCCGGAATCGCCCCAGAACTAGGCCCGGAGTCAAGAAATTCTGTTTATTGCCGTCGTTTTTGCCGCCCTGGAAGAATGTTGTATTCAACTCAACCTCCGGCCAGAGCTTCTTGAAGAGCCGGTATTGCAGGGTGTTGTTCCAAATATAGGTTCTGCCAATGACGAACGTATCTGCGGTAGGGATGGTGGTGCCAAAGGTGCCTTGCACATCGAAGTCGCCGTAGCCTTTCCCGTAGGCAAGCGTAGGAGTGATAATGGCCCGCAGCGCCCCGTTTTTGTGGTCACCCGTTGCCAGACTCCAGCCCATAAATGCCGTAAGAATGTAGTTCCCCTCTTTTTCCGGGGACGAGAGGATGCGGTATTTGACCAGCAAGGCCACGTCGCCCAATCCGTTGACCACCTTGGGATCGTTGTGCACCAGGTAGGGCGGCGCATTACAAATCACTTCGATCTTGTCTGATGGAATGAGTTCCAGACCTTTTCCGCCGTCGTAGTTGTTTGTGGTGATTCCGGCGGAATTGGTCTGCCACAGCTGGTCGTAGCGATATTCCTCTTCCAGACGAGCTGTGGTTGTGGCCAGCGGCGTGATCCAGTGGGGCTGTTCCTCTTTGGTCTTGTCCACTCGGGCAAACCAGTTAGCGAAATAGCCGTCCTGAGCGGAGGCAAGAACTGGAGCCAGATAGAGCACAACAGCGGCGAGGCAGAAACGCAACTTGTTCATTCAGACCTCAGCAAAGGATGAAATGGTTTGTAGTGTATAGACACATTAAATAATAGGTCAAATACGATACGATTTAATATGAGTTGATAGCATTTGGATCTGGCACGTGATGATCTGCTTCACCAGGGAGGCTTAATGAAAGGCAAAATTCTCAGGCGGTCCCCGCGTGCGGAAGAACTCTTACGTCCACGCGAGGCCGCTTTGCAGCTCAGAATCAGCTTTCCCACCATCAAACAATGGATCTACGCCGGGAAGATTCGCAGCGCTAAGACGGCGGGAGGGCATCACCGGATTCCCCAGAGCGAAGTGGATCGGTTCCTGTTCCGCACACGCGCAAGAACCGCTCCGGAGCGGGAAGACATTTTCCGCCGCGTCAGCGGCCGGAATCAGTTGGTGGGCAGAATCGAAGAAGTTCGCATCAGCGGTCTCATGGCCGAAGTGACCTTGTCCATTGGCAATCAGATCATCACTTCGATCATCACAGCGCGCTCGGCCCGCGAGATGCAGTTGAAGGCGGGACAGTCTGCAGCCGCGCTCATCAAGGCCACAGAAGTCATGATTCTGCGCGTTTAGATCATCGTGCCATCTACACTGAAGGCCATGCTGGCCTCGCAGGGAACCCGTGGCGGATTGGCTGCCTTTGCCATGTACCCGCGCCCACACTGCGGTTTCCCCTTGGTAATTTGAGCGAACCGGTCCCCGGCGCGAAGATGAACGCCAATGCCGACGCCGGTAAATTCCCGCCGTTGGAGTCGCCTCCCTGTAGACCTGCCGGTGCGCGTCGTGACCTCGAAGGGTTTTTCTACCACCGTGGTCGCCGGGCGCGGCACCGAGCTGAGCCAGGGTGGCATGGTTCTGTACGCCGGAATTCTGGTGAACCCGGGCGATCTCCTCGAACTCGAATTCGACATGCCATTTCAGTCCCGGGTGCCCGCCATCGTTCGTTCGCGCAACGGATTCTGTTTCGGACTTGAGTTCATTGCGCCCCTGCCCTCATAGCCCACCCTGATTCTGCCTCTCGCTCGGATCGCCTTCGTAAGAGCGGATATCGCAGCATGATCGCCTTCAGCCACCTGCAGCGGGCTGGATTTGGAAACGTCACCAATGTGATGGGGTGGAGTTGACGCCTGGCAGCAGGCCAAGCTGCCGGTTCTAAGCGAGAAAGCGGCTGGAGCCTGATCCTCGGGACTGGGTTAATTTCCAGAATCGCAGCGACTGCCCGATACCTGCTGAAAATGACCTGCAACAATGGCGTGAGATAACCACTAGCCCAGAGTTCTCCCGCCACCTGTGTGCCCGCATCAATTCTTCACTTGCAAGAAAGCAGTAAGATTGAGCTTGCGGTGTGCGGTCCCGAGAGGGAGCAATCGTATGAAGATCCATGGACTTGCCAAGAGTTTCCGCGTTGACAATAACAAACCCTTCCGCCTGAAAGACTTCGATCCCGCCGACACAGGACACTGGCACTCAAAGGAACATGCCGAGCAGGCCCTGCAGCAGGGAATTGCCCGCACTGCCGAACTCCAGGACAGGCTCTACGCGCAGGATCGCTGGGCGTTGCTTCTGATCTTTCAGGCGATGGATGCCGCCGGCAAAGACGGCATCATCAAGCACGTCATGTCCGGAGTGAATCCGCAAGGCTGCCAGGTGTATTCCTTCAAAGCGCCCTCGGACCTGGAACTACAGCACGACTTCCTCTGGCGCACAACCCGCTGCCTGCCCGAGCGCGGACACATTGGCATCTTTAACCGGTCGTATTACGAAGAAGTGCTCGTGGTGCGGGTTCATCCTGAAATCTTGAAGAGCCAGAAGACACCGGAATCGCTGACCGGCAAACACATCTGGGAAGAGCGCTTCGAAGACATTCGCGGTTTCGAGCGACACGTGGCGCGCGGCGGGACGGTCATCCGCAAGTTCTTTCTGCATGTTTCGAAGAAAGAGCAGAAGCGGCGCTTTCTGGCACGGCTGCAAGAGCCAGAGAAGAACTGGAAGTTCTCCGCTGCCGATATTCGCGAACGCCAGTTCTGGGACAACTACCAGAAAGCCTACGAAGACATGATCGCCAATACGGCAAGCGCGCACGCGCCCTGGTACGTTGTGCCGGCGGACAATAAATGGTTCACGCGATTGGTTGTATCCACCGTGATCATGGAGACGCTCGAATCACTTAATCTTGACTATCCCAAGGTGGACGAGGCGAAGCGCAAGGAGCTTGAGGCGGCGAGGAAATCGCTGATGAAGCAATGATTCTGCGATACTGACTGCCTTTCGCCTCGGCCAAGTCGCCGGCAGCCCTTTGCTTCGGGCGACTGTCGAGTTACCATAACCGTTCGTTCACTTCTTTCCACGGAGATGCTCCCGAACATGGCCCGCTTCAATCGTCGTAACAACGGTTCACTCGCGTCCCGGTGGTTTCTCACCGTCGTACTGTGCTTATCTTTCGCCGCCTTGGGCTCTGCTCAGGCCAATCCTGAACGCCCGGCGAAATCAGAGAAGACGGCGCAGCCAGCCCCTACGGCTCAAGCTACAGCTTCGCCGGAGAACGATTCCGACTCATCCGATTCGGCCAAGAAGGAAGACAAGCTGTTCAAAGGCATGCATTATCGCCTCATTGGCCCGTTTCGAGGCGGCCGCTCGCTGACCGCTGCGGGCGTTCCCGGTGATCCCACGACTTACTTTTTCGGTAGCACCGGGGGCGGCGTCTGGAAATCCACTGATGGCGCTATGACCTGGTCTCCGGTGTTTGACAAAGAGGGCACCGCCGCCATCGGCAGCCTTGCCGTGGCGAATACCAATCCCAACGTGGTCTACGTGGGTACGGGCGAGGCCTGCATTCGCGGCAACATCTCTCACGGAGACGGCGTGTACAAATCGCTGGATGGGGGCAAGACGTGGAAAAACGTGGGCCTGCGCGACTCGCGCGCCATCGGCAAGATCATTATCAACCCGCTCAATCCTGACGTCGTATTCGTTGCCGCCCTCGGTCATCCGTTCGGCCCCAACCCGGAGCGCGGCATCTTCCGCACCCTTGACGGCGGCAAGACCTGGGAGAAAGTTCTCTACAAAGACGAAAACACCGGCGGGATTGACGTGGCCTTCGATCACAATCCCAACATTTTGTTTGCCGCCTTATGGCAGGCGCGCCGCACGGCGTGGAATCTGAACGACGGCGGTCCGGGCAGCGGCCTCTACCGCTCCACCGACGGAGGCACGACCTGGAAGAATCTCGAAGAGCACGGCCTGCCCAAAGGGCCATTCGGCAGGATCGGTGTGGCCGTCGCCGCCAACTCGGACCGCGTTTATGCCCTGATCGAAGCCCACAACCCGGACGGCGGCCTTTATCGTTCCGACGACGGCGGAGAATCGTGGCGGCTGATCAATCCCAGCCATAGCCTCTGGCAGCGTCCCTGGTACTACATGCACGTGATCGCCGACCCGCGCGACGAAAACGTGCTCTACATCATGAACGTCGAGGCCTACAAATCCACCGACGGCGGCCATCTGTTCAACCGGGTTCACCTGCCGCACGGCGACAACCACGGATTGTGGATTGATCCGCTAAACACCAAGCGCATGATCGCTTCCAATGACGGCGGAGCCACCGTAACGCTCGACGGCGGCAAGAACTGGACTCCGCAGGACAACCAGCCGACGGCGCAGTTCTACCACGTCATCACTGACGGCGCGACGCCCTATCGCGTCTATGGTGCGCAGCAGGACAACAGCACCGTCGGCATCGCCAGCCGCAGCGACAATGGCTCGATTGATGTCCGGGACTGGTACGCCGTCGGCGGCGGCGAAGCCGGATACATCGCTCCCTACCCTCCGGACCCGAACATCGTCTTTGCCGCCGATTACCAGGGCAACATCACCCGCTTCGACAAGCACACCGGTCAGATTAAGGAGATCACGGAGCAGCCCGCGCTTTCCGATGCCCATGGTGCGGCTTACTTGGAACACCGCTTCCAGTGGACGGCGCCAGTGATGATTTCTCCGCACGATCCTAACACGCTCTACCACGGCGGCGAGGTTCTGTTTAAGACCACCGATGGCGGCGTGCACTGGCAGGCGATCAGTCCCGACCTCACTCGCAATGACAAGACCAAGCAGAAGCCTTCCGGCGGCGATATCACCCTCGACGACACCGGAACCGAATACTACGACACGATTTTCGCCCTCGCCGAGTCGCCTCTGAAAAAGGGACTGCTGTGGGTTGGCACCGACGATGGTCTGGTCCAGCTTACGCAGGATGAAGGCAAGACCTGGACGAACGTGACTCCCAAGGAAATGCCCGAGTGGAGCCGCATCAGCCAGATCGAAGCGTCGCCTCACGATGCCGGCGCCGTCTACGTAGCCGCCGAACGCCACCAGTTCGACGATCTTCGTCCCTACGTCTACAAAACCAGCGATTACGGAAAGACCTGGACCAAGATCACACAGGGAATTCCCGACACCACGTTCGTGCGTGTCGTGCGCGAGGATCCCAGGAAGCGCGGCCTGCTCTATGCCGGTACCGAGCAGGGTGTCTTCATCTCCTTCAACGATGGAGCGAATTGGCGTCCGTTGAAGCTGAACCTGCCGACCACCCCAGTTCACGATCTCGCGGTGAAAGACAACGATCTGGTGGTGGCCACGCACGGCCGCGCGTTCTGGATTCTCGACGACGTCACACCGCTTCGACAGTACACCGACGCGATTGCCCAGAAGGATGCTTTCCTCTACACCCCCGCGACCGCCTACCGAATTCAGGCGGGAGAGGGCGGCGGTTTCGGAAATCGTCCTTCCAGGCGGACCGGCCAGAATCCACCTTCCGGGGCGGTGATTTATTACTTCCTGAAAGACGCGCCGAGGGCGGAGGTTGAAACGAAAATCGAAATCCTGGATGCGTCCGGCAAAGTGGTCCGCAAGTATTCCAGCGCGGAACTCAACGTGCCCCGCGAGCCGCTCGATCCCGACGACAAGCGGCCGGAAAAACAAATCAAGCCGGAAGCCGGATTAAATCGCTTCGTCTGGGATCTGCGTTACGAGGACGCGCGTCGTGTTCCCGGCTACTATCTCTGGGAGTACGGTGGCGGCGCACGCGGCCCGGTCGCGGTGCCCGGACACTATCAGGTTCGGCTCACCGTAGGCGGTCAAAGCCAGACCGCCCCCTTCGACTTGAAGCTGGATCCGCGTGTGAACGTCAGCCAGGCAGATATGGAACAGCAATTTAGTTTCCTCATTCAGGTGCGGGACGAACTGAACCACGTCTACGATGCCGTAAACCAGATCCAGGACGTGCGTTCGCAGGTTTCCGGTCTGACGAAGCGGCTGCCTGACAACGACAACTCCAAGCCGATTGTGGCGGCCGCCGAACAGTTGGAGAGGAAGCTCATCTCTGTTCGCGACGATCTCATCAACCTCACCATCAGCGCCAACGAAGACTCTCTGGCTTATCCTCCGCAGTTGGACGCCCAGTGGGCTTACCTCGCCCAGGATACGGCCAGCGCCGATTCAGCCCCAACCGAGGCCGAACAGCGCCAATTCGAGAAGCTGAAAGCCCAGAATACTGAGTTGCTCGGCCGCTGGGAGGCGCTGCAGAGCCACGATCTGGCCGACTTCCAGAAGCTTACCGCCCAAGGCAGTCTTTCGACCGTGATTGTGCCGCCAGCTGGGCGCGGCGCCGAGGAGCCGGTTCCAGCTCACTGATTTTCTCTCACCTCTCGGCGGGCGAAATAGCCCGCCGAGAACCGGGTTTCTCCCGGTGGAAGAGTGGCGTCTTAACGGCGCGTTAACGCTGTCATTCGCGAGGGGCTTTAGCCCCCGGGCTGTTACTCCTTCGATTCCACTATTACTTCGGTGCCACGACGATGGCACGCTTGTGCCTTGTCCCACTTCTCCTCCGTTGCTATTGTGCCGATAGGTTAGATGTTCTCCCCTAAGGGATCCACTGGCCGATCCAGGGGGTGGTTTATGCGAATGATGCATCTGTGCTATGCGGCAATTGGCTTTGCGGTGGCCCGCTGGATATTCCGGCGGCAAGCAGTGCCAGTCGTAGACCCGGTCATCAGGTTCCGGTCGCAGGGCCTTTTGTAATAAGGATTTCCCGAGCTTGGGCGCGCGCACCCGTTGCGCCTCCATTTCGTCTTCGCGCGCCCAGCGCTTCCTTCCGCAGAAGTGCTAGTACTAACGGTTGCCCTTCGTTATCTCCGCCTTTCCTGGTTCTCTCCATACAATTTAGTCAGGCGAATCTTTCGCCCAAGTGCTTTCGGCTACGCCGGGATTACCTCAGGTTGCTTTCATGCGGTGGATGGCAGAAACTTGCAAGGGTCGCTGGTTGCACGGCATTGTGGCGGCTTTCGCCGTCGCGCTGCTGGCGCAGTTGGCATTCGCCCAGGATGATCCCAACGACGTCCCGCTCGGCGATGTCGCCCGCAATATGCGCAAGCAACCGGCCCAGACTCAGGAGATCATTGACAACGACAATCTCCCGAAGGTCATGCAGCAGGCCGAAAGCCACCACACCGTCGGCTCAGCCCTGAAGTTTCTGATGGCCGGAGACAGCAAGAGTTTTCGTGTGGCCACACCCGACGCTACCTGCAGCCTGTCATTCAGCGCGAACGCGAAATCGCTGCTCTCCAGCCAGTACTCCCAGATGGACCTTCCGGCCGCGGAACTGCGCAAGCTCGAAGGTCCAGCCACTATCGAAGGAGATGCGCTCACCGTTTCCGTGTTCAACGGGACCGACTGGCATGTGAGCGAGGTTGCCGTTGCGCTGACTATCGTGAGGAAGCCCACGCACAATGACGCGGCTCTGGCGTACAGTATGGCAAAGTTAGTTCCAGCCGTGGCCGCAAGCGAGCAGGAATCCGAGATCCGTCCTGAGAAGAAGCCCGACGTCACCGTAATCTACCGCATGCGCGCGGGAGCGTCTCCATCCGAGACCACCGTCTTCAGCGCTCCGCTAAATCTCGACTTGGCTCCCGGCGAAGAGTGGCATTGGGCGCTCGTCCAGGCCAAGGGATATCCTCCGCATGGCTATCTGCCTGCGACCGCGCAAAGCGCAAGGGTTAATGACGCGCCGTCGAACCGCATCGCCTCGCCGCCGGCTTCTTTGTTGGAAGATTTACCCGCCGCCTCGCCGCAAAACCCAAAGTAGTCTGCCCGAAGTCATCTTTGGTGGGCGTCATGCTGAGCGGAGCCGGTTCTCAGGCGGAGCGAAGGATCTCCACCAACACCCAGCCATGCCTCACGAGATCCCTCGCCCCGCTGGTGAAGGCGCGGGGCATCGGGATGACGCCTTCCGAGAGTGATGAGATCCAAACTGAGGCGCTACCTGTGGGCGGAAGACATCAAGCCGGGCTGCCCGTGCTAGACTAGCCACAACTCCCACAACCGAGGCCCAATGAAATTCGGCGTCATCATTTTCCCCGGTTCGAACTGCGATCACGATGCCTACTGGACGGTCGAGCACGTCCTCCATCAGCCGGTCACTTTCCTCTGGCACGAATCGCATGACCTGGAAAACTGCGACGCCATCATCGTCCCCGGAGGCTTCGCCTATGGCGACTACCTCCGCACCGGTGCGATTGCCAAGTTCTCGCCCGTGATGGAGTCAGTGCGCAGGTTCGCCGATGGCGGAGGCCTCGTGCTCGGCATCTGCAACGGATTCCAGATTCTCTGCGAATCCGGCCTTCTGCCCGGTGCCCTGATGCGCAACGTCGGTCTGAAGTACGTCTGCAAGCCGGTCCAGGTGCGCGTGGAAAACAACCAGACCCCGTTCACCAACACCTGTGCCCGGGGAGAGGCGCTCACCATCCCCATCGGACATATGGAAGGGAATTACTTCTGTGATCCCGACACGTTCGAAGAGTTGCGCCGGGCCAACCGCATTGTCTTTCGCTATTGCTCGCCTTCAGGAGAAATCACTTCGGCCGCCAATCCCAATGGGTCGCTCGACAACGTCGCCGGCATCTGCAGCCCGGGCGGCAACGTGGTCGGCATGATGCCGCACCCTGAGCGTTCCGCCGAGCCAGAACTGGGCTGCACCGATGGGCTGAAGGTGTTTCAGTCACTGGTCGGCGCCATGGCAGCGCGCTAGTCCAGGTTGCCGTACTCGTTCTGCGTTTCCCCATCCCCATGATATAATTCGACTTCGCCTGCATTATATCGAGGCAATCCTGTGATCTCCTCTGAAGGCGAATCCTGCGCCATCCAAGTTCTTTAGAATACGAGGTCCAACCATGTCCGGCCACTCAAAATGGGCCACAATTAAGCACAAGAAGGGCGCGCTCGACGCCAAGCGCGGCAAGATCTTCACGCGCCTGATCAAGGAAATCAGCATCGCCGCCAAGAACGGCGGCGGCGATCCCGATTCCAACCCGCGCCTGCGCGGCGCCATCGTGGCTGCCAAGGCCGAAAACATGCCCGCCGACAACATCAAGCGGGCCATTCAGCGCGGCACGGGCGAGCTGCCCGGCGCCACCTATGAAGAATTCTCGCTCGAGGGATACGGCCCCGGCGGCGTCGCCATCCTGCTCGACATCAATACCGATAACCGCAACCGCACGGTCAGCGAAATCCGTCACGTTTTCGGCAAGAACGGCGGCAACATGGCCGAAGCCGGTGCCGTCTCCTGGATGTTCCACAAGAAAGGCGACATCATCATTCCGAAGAGCGCCGCAAAAGAAGACGACCTCATGAACCTCGTCCTTGAATCCGGCGGAGAAGACCTGAACGACGACGGCGACAACTGGGAAATCCTGACCGAGCCCCATGCCTACGAAGCCGTTCTGGAAGCCGTAAAAAAGGCCGGCATCACGCCTGCTTCGTCCAGCGTGGCGTTCATTCCGCAGAACTACATCAAACTGGAAGGCGCCGCTGCCAATACCATGATCCGCCTGATGGAGGCACTCGAAGAGCACGACGACGTGCAGAACGTGCACGCCAACTTCGACATTGATCAGAAGCTGCTCGAAGAAGTCGCTGGCTAGTCGCGGCGAGTTGAGTTGCGACCAACATCTAATGATGAGCCGCCCATCACGGGCGGCTTTTATTTTGCAAGATTCGTTCTGGTTGCATCAGTTTTCAACATCTGCGTGGAAAATTCTGTGGAAAAGGGGCACAGTATCTCCGTAAGTGATTCACCCAGAGATGTTTCAGCATTTTGCACTGAAGCGGGTGCTGGCACTTTGGTGGCGCAGCGCACCCGCAAAATCTTCTCGTGAAAGTCAGACTCGACAAACTTCTCGTAGATCGTGGCCTCGTCACCTCGCGCGAGCGCGCTCAGGCGCTGATCCTTGCCGGCAAGGTGCTGGTCGCTGATCAGAAGCTGGAAAAAGCAGGCGCGCAGGTGGACCAAGATTCGACTATCCGCCTGCTCGGAGAAGATCTCAAGTATGTCAGCCGTGGCGGTCTGAAACTCGAGCGCGCCCTCGATCACTGGCAGATTGACGTCGCGGACAAAGTCTGCCTCGATGTGGGTGCTTCCACCGGAGGGTTCACCGACTGTCTGCTCCAGCACGGCGCGGCGCGCGTGATCGCGGTGGACACCGGCTACGGTCAAATGGACTTCAAGCTTCGGCAAGACCCGCGCGTTCGCCTGTTGGAAAAGACCAACGCCCGCTACCTGACACGCGAAGTCATCTGCGAACCCACCGACCTCATCGTGATGGACGTCTCGTTCATCTCGGCAACTCTCGTTCTTCCAGCGGTCCTCGGCGCGGCCTTTCCCGAACCCCCTGACCGTGGCGGCCGGCAAATCGTGGTGCTGGTGAAGCCGCAATTCGAAGCGGGCAGGGAAGCAGTCGGCAAGGGCGGCATCGTTCGCGACGAGCACGCGCAGCAGGCAGCAGTTGAAAAAGTCAGGGCGGCAGTGCAAAATCTCGGTGCTGTGCGCACGGACGTGATCGAGTCTCCCATTCTGGGGGCCGAAGGCAATCGCGAATTCCTGCTGTATGGCGTCTTCTAGCCCTCTGTGTATCTGTGTCCTCTGTGGTTCGTTCCTGGAATTCTGTACAATCTTTCTTTCTGTCTCAGCCTATCGCCATGGCGAAGCCGAAATCATCCCAGAAGACCGCAGCGATAATCTCGCGGCCGGATCGTCCCGAACTCGCACAGATTGTTCCAGGGCTCCTCCAGTGGTTCAAAGAGCACCACTACCACGTCCTCGTGGACGCCGAAATCGCCACTTATGCCCCCGGCCAGGAAGTAGTGCCGCGCTCGAAAATGGCGTTGAAACCTCTGGACCTCGTGGTCGTTCTCGGCGGCGACGGAACCCTGCTCTCGGCAGCCCGGGTTACGGCCGCCATTGATGTTCCCCTCCTCGGGGTAAATCTCGGCTCTCTGGGATTTCTCACCGAAGTACCGCTGCAGTCGCTCTATCCCATGCTTGAAGCCATCGCGCAAGGACGTGCTGCCGTCGAACGCCGTTCGCTCATGCAGTGCGAACTGTTGCGCGGGGAGCAGGTCCGCGGCAGCTATCTCGTCTTCAATGACGCCGTGGTCAACAAGACCACCCTGGCCCGCCTCAACGACTACGATCTCTACATTGGAGGTGTGTTTGTCTCCCGCTACCGGGCCGACGGCATGATCGTCGCCACGCCCACCGGTTCCACGGCATATTCTCTCTCCGCGGGAGGGCCGGTATTGATGCCGACCGTCAACGCCTTCGTGATCACGCCGGTCGCGCCGCACTCGCTCACCCACCGTCCGCTGGTGGTGCCCGATTCGGCCGAGATTGAGATTCTGCTGCGAACCGAAGAGGAAGTCGCTTATCTCAGTCTCGACGGCCAGCCGGGCCTCGATCTGCGCGACGGCGACCGCGTGCGCTGTCGCCGCTCCGAACATCACGTCACGCTGTTCCGCTCCGGCTCGGATTTCTTTCAGGCGCTCCGCACCAAGCTGAAGTGGGGGGAGCGGCAGAGCTAGATCGGCGCGGCCTGCGAGTTGCGGTCAGTGGTCACTTTCAGCCCGGAGCAGGTCCGCCACCTTCTCACGTTTCCGGATCACCTTCGCCGCCTTGCCCGCCACCAGCACCTCCGCCGGCCGCGGGCGCGTATTGTAGTTCGACGCCAGCACCATGCCGTAAGCGCCGGCATCCAGCAGAGCCAGCAGGTCGCCCTCGCGAACCGCGGGGAGTTCGCGGTCGCGCGCGAAAAAGTCCCCCGTCTCGCACACCGGACCAACGACGTCCACAACTTCCAGCGCCGCTTTTGAGCCCATTGCCCTCACAACTGGAACAATCTCGTGATACGCGCCATACAGCGCCGGCCGGATCAGGTCGTTCATGGCAGCATCTACCACCAGGAATCGCTTGCCGTCATTGACTTTGCGGTAAATCACAGATGTAACCAGAACTCCCGCTGGCCCGACGATCGAGCGCCCCGGCTCCAGCAGAAGATGAAGGCCGAGTCCCTTCAAGGGCGAAGTAATCGCCCGCGCATACGCTGCAACGTAGGCCGCAAACTCAGCCGCATCCGGCTTTTCATACGAGATTCCCAGCCCGCCCCCAGCGTCAACATAATCAATGCGGTGACCGCCGCGGCGAAGGTCGCGCACCAGTTCCGCCACACGCGCCATCGCCTCGCCGAATGGAGCCACATCGGTAATCTGCGAGCCGATGTGAACGCTCACCCCGCGGACCTCGAGATATTTCATGCCCCCTGCGTTCCCGTAGAGCGCTCGCGCCTGGCTGATCGGAACCCCGAACTTGTGCTTGTGCATTCCAGTCGAAATATAGGGATGCGTTTCAGCCGCAACATCAGGATTCACCCGCAGCGCCACCGGCGCCGGCTTCCGCAAGCGCCCGGCACACTCCGCCAGGGCCGACAGTTCCGATTCGCTTTCGACATTGAAAAGCAGAATGCCAGCTTTCAGAGCCGCCACGAACTCTTCTCGAGTCTTGCCGACACCGGAGAAGACGACCTTCTTTGCCGCCCTGCGGTCCACGGTAAGCACGCGCTCCAGTTCGCCGCCGGAGACAACATCAAACCCGCATCCCCGTTTAGCCAGCAGGCGCAGGATGCTCAAATTCGAATTAGCCTTCACCGAATAGCACAGTGTGTGCGGCACCCTGCGAAACGCCCCATCCAGCGCGTCCAGGCGCGTTTGAATCACTTCAGTGGAATACACATACAGCGGAGTTCCGAAGCGCGCCCCCAGTCTCGGCAGGTCAAGGCCTTCGACATGCAACGCAAGCTGTCCGCGGCGGGTCTTGTGGTAGGGAAAGCCTCGGCGAGCCATGGCCGTACTCTTGCGGGGCGGGGTCATTTCTTCTTGGCAGGGGCCGGTGCCTCAGCGCGCACGCGAATGGCGACCACAGTTTGATCGTCGAAGGTTTCCACACCCGCAGCGTGCTCGGTGACGGCTTTGAATAGGGAATCAACCACGCAGTCCGCCGACTTTTCCGCACAGCTGGCAATGATTTTCTCCACTCGTCCCCGCCCGAACATGTCCCCCTTGCTGTTGCGGGCATCGAGAATGCCGTCGCTGAAAAACACGAACATGTCGCCCGGCTTCATGCGGAACTTGAACTCTTCATATTCCGCCTCATCAAAAAGCCCGAGCGGCAGGCCGGTAGCTTCAATAATTTCGTTTTTGCCGCCGTGGACGTAAATTGGGCGGGGAAGTCCGGAATTCGCAACGGTGAGCGTGCGGTGCTCATCATCCCAAACAGCATAGATGAGCGAAACGAACTGCGCCTCAATACGCCGTTCCGCCAGCGACAGGTTCACCGCAGACAACATTTCCGCTGAACCCGGTTCAATGGGCGCATGCGAGCGCAGGATGCCGCTTACCAGTGCCGCATAGATGGCTGCCGGCGCTCCCTTGCCGCTCACATCGCCAATCGCAATGCCCAGCCGGGACAAGGAATAAGGAATGAAATCGTACAGGTCGCCGCCGATCGCTCGCGCGGGCACAAACTTGGCGGCCACATCCAGGTGGGAAAGCTTTGGTCTCGCCTGCGGCAAAAGCCGCACCTGCAGTTCCCGCGCCAGCGCCAGATCGCGCTCCAGGCGCCGCTCCTGCCGCTCGATTTCTTCATACAGCCGTGCATTTTCCAGCGCAATCGCGATCTGGGCAGCCAGCGTGGTCATCGTCCGCTGATGCTCTTCGGTAAAGAACCCCCGCCGCGTGTGCTCCAGGTCCAGCACGCCGATTACTTTGTCCTTGTAAATGAGCGGAACCGCCAGCTCGGAGCGGGTCTCAGGATTCGCTTCGACATACCGCGGATCCTTGCTCACGTCCGGAACCAGCACGGCGCTCTTACTTTGGGCGGCAGTGCCCACCAGTCCGCGACCCAGTGCAATCTCGTGCTTCAGATGAATATTCTCGTTGAAACGCAGCGAGAAGCGATGCTGCAGCTTCTCCCCGGCGGAATCCAGCAGAAGAATGCTGAACATCTGGTAGTCAATCAGCCGCCGCACCAGCTCGGCGATTCGCCCCAGCAGTTCGTCCAGGTTGAGGATGGACGTCAGCTCGCGCGCGATCTCATTCATCAGCAGCAGGATTCGCGCCTGTTTGGTCGTTCGGGTATAGAGCTGTGCATTTTCGATTCCGGCCGCCATGCGCGAGGCCACCAGCGTCAACAACCGCCGGTGTTCCTCGGTGAAATATCCCGGCTCACGCGCCTCGATATCAATCACGCCAATGACGCGGTTCTTGGTGATAAGCGGAACGGCCAGCTCCGAGCGCACGTTGGGTACCGCCGCAATGTAGCGCGGGTCCTTGGTGACGTCGTCAATCAATATCGCCTGACGCAGTTGGGCGGCCAGCCCAGTCACGCCCTTGCCGACCTTGATCCGGCTGCGATCGGCAAAGTCAGCGGGATAGCCCACTTGAAAACGGAAACGCATTTCCTGCGTCTTTTCGTTGAGCAGCAGGATGGCGAAGATTTCATAATCAATCACCTTGCGCACGACTTCAGCGACCCGGCGCACGGTGGTATCCAGGTCGAGCGAGGTGGCCAGCACGTCGGCCACGTCGAGCAGCAGCGACTCAACCGGCAAGTGCTCCGATTTAGTTAGGACAGAACCCATCGTTTGTATGATAACAGCCGCGTTCCGGGCTTTTGCCAACTGGCGGGCTGCGCGAAAAGCTCGCCTGTTTGGAATTATTCTCGCGGCACAATGCAAATGTCGGCCAGGTTGCGATATTTCTCGGCGTAGTCGAGGCCATAGCCAACCACGAACTCGTCTGGAATCTTGAAGCCGACATAATCGCCTTCTAAGGGAAGTTTTCGCCGCGACGGCTTGTCGAGCAGCGCCGCAATCTTCAGCGTCCGTGGTTGGTGAGCCAGCAGCAGCTTTTTCAGGACGGTCAGCGTCAATCCGGTGTCGAGAATGTCTTCCACTACGATCACGTTCTTGCCCTGCATGGACTGGTCTACATCCTTGGTCAGCTTCACCTCGCCGGTTGAGTCCCATCCACTCTTGAGTTCCTGGCTGGGGCTTGGCCGGTTCCCGTAGCTCGACACGCCAATGAAGTCAAAGGTGGCATCGAGATCTACGTTCCTTGCCAGATCCGACAAGAAAATGGCGGCACCCTTCAGCACGCCCACAAAAATGATGGATTGCCCGGCGAAGTCCCGGGTGATCTGTGCCCCCATCTCGGCCACTCGCTTCATGATCTCTGTTCGCGGAATCAGCACCTTGAGGTCCGTCATGGCGTTTCATATTAAACTAGGTGGCCAGAGAATGGAAAAGCTAGTAGCTAGAAGCTAGGACACCATGAATCTCAACGGCATCAAACTTACCTGGTTGGGCCACGCCACGTTCCGCATCGAGACACCCGGCGGAAAGACCGTCATCATTGATCCCTGGATCATGGGCAATCCCATGTGCCCGGAGCCAGAAAAGACCGTCAAGAAGGTGGACGTTCTCCTTTGCACCCACGGTCACGGGGATCACATCGGAGACGCCGTCGAAATCATCAAGCAGCACAACCCCATCGCGGTCGGAATCCCTGAGTTAGCCCGATGGCTCGGGAAAAAAGGCGCCAAGAACTTAGCCGAGATGAACAAAGGCGGTACCCAAACCGTCGGCGACATCAAGGTCACCATGGTGCACGCTGATCATTCCTGCGGCATCCAGGATGGCGACGAGTTCATTTACGGCGGCGAAGCTTGCGGATATGTCGTCGAGTTTTCGAACGGCGTGAAGATTTATCACGCCGGCGACACGAATGTGTTTGGCGACATGAGGATCATCCGCGATCTGTATAGCCCTGAGATCGTAATGCTCCCCATCGGCGATCACTACACCATGGGCCCGCGCGAAGCTGCCTACGCGTGCAGTCTCGTCCAGCCCAAAACCGTGATCCCCATGCACTTTGGAACGTTTCCTGTGCTGACCGGGAGGCCGAACCAGTTGCAGACGCTTGTCCCCGGTGTCGAAGTGGTCGAGATGAAACCGGGAGTCACGGTCTCGTAGAGAATGTGAAGAGATTTGTGTGGGGATAGCCGCCCTCGCCCGCCCTGAGAGGAGAAGCGGCTGTCCAGCCGAGCAAAGCTCGGCTTGAGCTGGAGGTTTTGTGACTGACAAGAGATCAACCAGGCCCAATTGGCGCCACTACAACTTCACCACCGCGGGTCCGGTGGACGACTACCTCTACTCCATGTTGCCCAAGCGCGACGAAGTGCTCGCGGAAATGGAGCAGTACGCCACCGAGCACAACGTCCCCATCGTCGGCCCAGCCGTGGCCCGCGTGCTCCAGCAGTTGGCACTCATGATCAAAGCCCGCACCGTCTTCGAACTGGGATCGGCCATCGGGTACTCCACCATTTGGTGGGCGCAAGCGGTGGGCGAGAAAGGCCGCGTCACCTACACCGACGGCGACAAGAAGAATGCCGAGCGCGCCCGCGGATATTTCGCCCGCGCCGGAGTCTCAAGCCGCATTTCCATCCACACCGGTGACGCGCTGGAGTTCCTCTCCGAGCAGAAAGAAGAATTCGACATCATCTTCAATGACGTAGATAAAGAAGATTACCCGCGCGTGCTGCGCCTGGTCGCGCCCCGGCTGCGCAAAGGCGGGCTGTTCATCACCGACAATGTGCTCTGGAGCGGGCGGGTGGCGGAAAAAAATCCATCGGATCCGAGAACGAAAGCCATCCTCGAATTTAACCGCAAGCTCTGCGACGCCCCGGACTTCTTCACTACGATCCTGCCGATCCGCGACGGACTGGCGGTGGCCCTGAAGAAGTAACTAGTTCGGCAGAAGCCCGTACACGTCAATTTCCGTGCGGGTGCTCACGTACACTTTCCCGTTGGCGACCGTTGGCGGTACAAACTTCACGGCATTGCCCGCCTGATCGCGGTTGTTGGCTGCCTGCGTGCTATTCCAGTATTCAACTGCCAGATTGGTAGCGTTGTAGGCGTGCAAAATCGCCGGGCCGGAGCATGCCGCCGGTACTGGGACAACGCTGCAATTCGTCCCATTGGCATTCGGACTGGCGTAGCCATACAGGCTGGCGTCAATGGCCCACACGATGCCGTTCGCCCCTCCTTGCGACGAAATCGAAGGCGAAGCATCCGGAAAACCATAAACCTGCATGGAGTGCGAAGCAGCGGTGGTGTTGAATCCCGTGCCCGCGGTGAAAGAGAACTGCTTCAGGAAATCGCCTGCGCCCGCGAAGTAGAGACTATTCTGCCAGAACGCCGGGGTTCCAAAGAACGGGCCAGTTGTTGCCGGGAAGGACTGCACCACATGGTTGGTGACTGGGTCGAAGAACCCCATGCTGTCGCGGTCAATTAAATAGACAACGCCGTCTTTGCCGAGTTGGACCAGCAGATGCAGCGGGCCGACGGTTTGATCCGGAAGCAGCACCGGCGCTCCCGAACCAAGATCCACATCGCCCTGCTCGAGCGCGAGCTCGTCATCGGGGCTAAACCAGCCGTTCACGTTCATGGACGTGCTGTGGGCGACAGGAGGACTGAGACTGAGAACGCTGTCGCCATAATCATTCAGCATGGCCATGCCCGTGCCCTGGTCGAATACGCCGTTCCCCGTGGCCACGTAAACATTATTTGCAATGTCCACGGCGGGAGCGCCGCCGCTGCCCCAAATCCCACCGTCCGCCCCGCCATTCGGGCCGCTCACTCCGTTCGGCGTGGTGTTGAAAACGCTGAGTTGTTGCTGCACGTTGTTGGCGTGGTAGCCCAGCAGCCAGCCGTGATAGGGCGTAGCGTCCTCGTGCGCGGCAAATGCCACGTAGACGGTTCCGCTGTTCGACAGCGCCAGTCCAGATCTTTGATGATGAAGCTGCGAGTTGAAGGCCACCATGCCCCCGGAAGACCCGTCCCCGTTTCCCGCCACCTGAGCCGCAATCGTGACGGGCGCCTGGAACTTCTTATTCCCCGTCGTTATGTCCAGAGCATGTAGCCGGTGATAGAACGTGCCCACCGACGCGGAACAGTGTCCCGACGACCCGCTGGGGCCTGGGATCTCCGACGCGCTCACCAGGTAGATGGTGTCAGTGTTCGGATCAATCACCGGCGTCCCCGTCACTCCCACCTCCGGATAGACATCGCCAAAGCAGTTGCCGACATCGTTCCAGATGACGGGTTGCTCGCCCGCCGTGCCGCCATGTGCCGTATCCAGCAGGTTGACTTGCCAGAGCTGGACGCATGGACTGGTATCGGCATCGAAGGCGTACACACTGTCATGCTGCGTGGCCACGTAGATCACGTTGTGAATCCCGCTATTGGGCCCGCTTGGGATGTTCACTCCGGGCACCCACAGCGGCTGCGTGTAGACCGCCCCGTCCACCGGGCAGGAGAAAAGCTTGCCGAATGTGGATGTAGTGACCGTAGAAGAACTGAGGGCATATTCCTGGGTATTTGTGCCGTCGCGGTTCAGATTGTTGTGATACGTGTAGACGCCGGCAAGATCAGTGACCGCGACCATGACGGACGCACTCTTGGTGGGATCGGCGGCGCTGGTCGCGGTGATGGTGTGCGGTCCCCCGGTGGTCGGCGCGAAGTATTTTCCGCCTCCGGTGATGTTGCCCACGGTGGCATTGCCACCGGCAATTCCATCCACACTCCAGTTCACGCCCGCATTCGATTTGTCGTTCTGCAGCGTCGCGGTGAACTGTTGGGTTTGAACCCCGGCCGCGATCGCGGAGAGCTTAGGACTTACGCTGACGGATATAGCCTGCGAACTGCCTCCGCTGCTGCCCGTCCCACAACCAACCAGCCCGGCCAGCGCGCAAACACCCGCCAACAGTAGAACCGCATTACGTTCCATGCGCTTCCACTCCTCCTCCAGCGGCCGGCTTTCTATGCTCTCCGCTATTTTGCCGGCGCTTGAATCAGTTCCACGTCAATGGTGATTCCGATGTCGTCGCCCACAACTCCCGGCAAGCCGTTGACTCCGAAATCCTTGCGATTGATTTTCGTCGTCGCCGAAGCCCCGATGCGCTGGTTACCCCACGGATCTTTCATCGCAGCCGACGGCCCGTCCACATCGAGCACCACTTCCTTAGTGACGCCATGAATCGTCAGATCGCCGGCGATCTGCAGCTTTCCGGCACCCGTTGCCTTCACCTGCTTCGAATGGAAAGTGATGGTCGGATACTTCTGCACGTCAAGGAAGTTCGGGCTGCGCAGGTCGTTGTCACGCATTTCTACCCGCGTATCAACCGAGGCCGCGTCAATGCTGGCGTCAAGAGACGTTTTGGAAGGATCGGCCGGATCATAACTTGCCGAACCGCTCACTTTTGTGAATGCTCCGCGCACCGTGGAAACCCCCAGGTGCCGCACCGAAAACTGGGCCGACGAATGCATGGGGTCCATCTTCCAGGTGCCGGCTTGGCCTGCGGCCGCAACCGCCATAGCCAGCGCAGCGATGATTGTCAGAGAAAGACGAGACATAAACAAGTTCTCCTGTAGGTCTTGTGAAGTTAGCCTATGTTAATTGGAGTTTGCCCGGTTGGCTAGCCGGTTTATGACACAGAAAAGAAACTTGGAGCATTGAACCACGGCTGTCTGAGTCAGCAGCGCATCGCGCCCGCGCTCAAATGGACTTGACCGGAATCGCCAGCAAGTCATCCACCAGCCCGACTTCTTTTTGCAGGAAAGGCTCAGCGTAGGTCACTCCGCCCAGCAGGCCATAGAAGCGCGCCATAGTCTCTACACGGGAGCGAATCTCTTCGCGGGCAGGGAACAGATCTTTGCCCGCCTCCTGATCGCTGAACTGCGATTTATAAGCCAGGATGGAAGCAAACTTCCCCTCGAACTGTTCGCTGATATCCACCACAAACGTCGGTCGTATGTCGTAATACAGCGTCGCGTAAACGATCTTGAACGGCCGATGGGGCGGAAGGGAATCGCCGCTGTTCGCACTGGCCTCTGACCCCTGGCCCCTGACCCCTAACTTCGCCAGTCCCGCCAGAAAGCAAGCCTCGTATCCCAGCACCGAGGCCGTGTAGTGATCCGGATGCCGTCCCTTCCAATAGGGAAGGATCACAACTCCCGGCCGGGTCTCGCGAATCGCGCAGGCCACTTTCAGCCTGTTCTCCCATGTGTTTTCGACCCGCCCATCCGGGAGATCGAGTGCCCTCCGCCAGCTCACGCCCAGAATTTTTGCAGCGTTGTCTGCTTCTCGTGCACGGTCTTCGGCCGTGCCCCGCGTGCCCATCTCGCCCTGCGTCAGATCAAGAATCCCGGTGCGTTGCCCGCGCCGTCCCGCTTTGAGCAGCGTCCCGCCACAGGTTTGTTCCACGTCGTCGCGATGGGCGGCGATGGCAAGAACATCGAGGGGACCATTCAGGGGGAGGGAAGTCATTTCAGTCGAGGTTTCCCTGTTCGAGCACCACATTCTCCCGCACAATCAGCCGGTGTGCCGCCATTTCTTTCAGCGTGGGCAGCACGCGGGTCACGTGCTCGTCGGTGTCCACGAAAATGATGACCACCGGCAACTTGCCGCCTGCTTCGACAAGGTGAGCGGTTTCGACCCGATGCCGCCCCAGAAACCCCGCCACGGCATGAATCGCTATGGCCGCATACGCGTTTTCCTTGCGCAAGTAGTTGAGAATCTCCATGTGCAGCGGCCGGTGATGCCATTGGTCGGCTTCATTCAGATAAATGGTGACCTGCACAGCCATGGCATCAGGCATTGTACTCGCCCCGCCGCCATTCCTGCCGCAGGATACCGTACAACTCCGAGTCCACGAACTGGTCCCACTTGCGAAGATGCTCCCGCTGACAGCCTTCGTATCGCATCCCGAGTTTCTTTAGAATCCGTCCGGAGGCGGGATTGTGCTTGAAATGCGAAGCAAAAATGCGATGCAGGTCAAGATCCTGAAACCCGTAGCGCAACATTTCCTGCGCTGCCTCGGTGCCATAACCCTGTCTCCAGTACGGAACGCCCAGCCAGTAGCCGAGTTCGGCGTGCTGATGCTGCGGATCCACACTCAGGCCGACTCCGCCGATCTGCCGTCCGTCGCTGCGCAGGGTAACCGCCAGCCAGATTTTGTTCGGATCCTCCAGGAGTGTCAGGAAGTCGTGCGCATCCCGCTCCGTATAGGGATGCGGAATGCGCAGCGTCGTGGCCGCGACCTCACGCGCGCCGACCAGGGGCACCAGTTCCGCAAGGTCGGCCTCGCTGTATGGGCGCAGCTTCAGTCGCTGGGTTTCGAGCGTGGGAGTCGTATTCATGCTACAAAGCCCTCGCCAGCGCCATGCCGGCCAGCGCTCCGCCCAGGCAAAGCAGATTATTGCTCAAGATGTTCGCCAGCATGAGCGCCCACTGCCCCTGCTCAAAATACGCCATCGTCTCAAACGCGTAGCTGGAAAAAGTCGTAAACGATCCGCAGAACCCGATCACCACCAGCAGCCGCCAGCGCGGGTCCAACAGCACGCGCTCAGTCGTCCAGATGACGAAGAAGCCGACGATGAAGCTCCCGACGATGTTGATGGCGAGCGTCCCGTAGGGGAATACTGAGCCCAGCTCTCGCGCCGCAAGACGGCTCAGAACATAGCGCAGGTTGGCGCCGATAATCGCGGCGACGGAAATGGCAAAGAAGTCCTTCACGCGGCTCTCCTACAAAAGTAGATTCGATTCTGTAGGAGTTATCAGCCTGCCGTGCAAACCAGGCGGGCGGTTAATGGCGAACTCCATCGCCGCACATATTTTCTAACACATAGGGCACAGGGAGAGCAGAGTGTCCTGGATTATTTTTGTAGCCGGCGTTTGTATTCTTCATTTCGCCTCGCTGTGGTCGGACCTTCCACCCCCAGAGCATCCTCTGCCCAATAACGCACTTGTTCGCTGGGATGGTCAAAATATTTTCTGATCTCGTTCTCGTATTCAGGGGAGCCATCCGTCTTGACCATTGCGCCTGCAGCGCAGAAATAACCGTGATATGGAATGAGTCCGAAAAAGGCGTCTTTAGGCACGCCGGTTTGTGCTTCCGCTGTGACTGCGTTCTTGAATTCTTCGTAATAGGGCTTAATAGCAGCGGCTGCGCGGCGATCGCCTGATATTCCGAGCGCCTGAATGTAATTTAGCGTTCCACCTCCATGCTGGATTTGTGGATCACTTAGTCTCTCGATTAGGAAACTCACGATCCGCTCACGATCGGGATGCTTGAGTAGCGTGAGGGAAAGCCACCACCACAAGTTGTCATCTCCGTCCGCAAGGATTACATCGAGTATTTCAGTGTCGTTGCTTGTCCACGTAGCTTTGGCATCGAATGCACTGCAAAACTCACTCCGGGCTTCGGCGCTCATGTCGGGCCATTGTCTGCGAAAGGAAGCCGCATCCACTTAGAAATTGTCATCGAGAAACTTGGAGACCCGATATTTGTGGCCGCTCTTCTCATAGATGAAGACCCACTCCGACTCCCGTACGAGCTCTGCTCCTGTGGTCATGCACTGGAATATTTTGCTGTCTTGCAGGCTCACAGCGCCTCTCAATGTGCAGCCAAATTACTTCGTTCTCTCCACCAGAAACCGCGCCAGCTCTTTCAGCGTTTCCGTGCGCGCGCCGAAGCTTTCCAATTCCGTGAAAGCATCGTTCACCAATTCATCCGCCTTGCGTACGGACGCCTCAATCCCAAACAGCGCCGGGTAAGTCGCCTTCTCCGACGCAGTATCCTTCCCGGCAGTTTTTCCCAGTTGTTCGGAGGTCTGGGTAACGTCGAGCACGTCATCCACAATCTGGAACGCCAGGCCGATCGCCATCCCAAAGGCCCGCAGATGCGCGATCTGCTCCGCATTGCCTCCCGCATAGAGTCCGCCGCTCACCAGGCTTGCCGTGATCAGCGCCGCGGTCTTCGAGCGGTGTATGTACTCAAGCATTTCCGCCGTGGGCTGTGTATGTTCGGCTTCCAGGTCCACCACCTGCCCGCCGATCATGCCATCCATCGTGCCGGTGCCGCGGGCAATCTCTTCAATGATGCGAACCCGTGCCGCAGCCGCGCATTTCAGCCGCGCCAGAACTTCGTAGGCCTGAGTCTGCAGCGCGTCCCCGGCAAGAATGGCAACGGCCTCGCCAAAAACTTTGTGGCAAGTCGGACGCCCCCGGCGCAAATCGTCATTGTCGAGCGCAGGCAGGTCGTCGTGAATTAGCGAATAGGTATGCAGCATCTCCAGCGCTGCCCCGAGTTCTTCGATTCCGTCAGGCAGCGACCCCGCCACCATGCGCCCCGCCTCCATGCAAAGCACCGGCCGGAGGCGTTTACCCCCGGCAAACACGCTGTGCCGCATCGCCTTGTGAATCGAAGAAGGGTGCTGGGTGTCCTTGGGGATCAGCCGGTCCAGCGCCGCGTCGGTGAGCTGCTGCCCTTGTGCGAGCGTCTCCTTCAGCATGACGGGTGAGTATAACAAGGCGGCAATGCCCTGCGAGAGCTCGAGTTCCGAGACCGCTTGGGAGGAAGATAAACGGGAGGAAAATAAATCGGGACGCCCTGAGGCGTCCCTGTGCTCGCGGCCACTCGCCTAGGCGGCGGCGGTTGCCAGCCCCATGCTGCGTAAGACCGAATTCAGCACGCTGTTTACGTCGTCAGTGGGGCAAACGTCGCTGGCGCCGGCCTCCAGCGCCGCCATCCACAGTTCTTCATCCGGAATGCGGTGAGTGCACACGATCGCCAGCTCCGGGAAGTCGTGGTGCAAGGTTTCGACATCGCTTAGCCGCATGTCCTCGATATCAAGCACCAGCGCTTCGGGATGGTCCCTGGCCATCTCCTCCCGCAATTCCTCGCGGGAATTAATCAGGTATACCACTTTGAAGTAAGTACGCAGCCCACCGGCCAGATACTGAGCTACCTTCGGGTTTCTCTCCAGAACTGCAACACTCTGAGCCATGAATCCTCCGATCGGCGGCCGCAGTACGCCGGCCGTTAACGTTGGACTAAGGCTGCGGGGAGGGCTGGGACACCACTACTCCACAGACAGCTCTACTCACGAACCCTGGCCGCGGCCGCCCTTCACCGGCGTGCGGGCGACTTTTCGGCCAATGGCTCAAACGCTTCCGCCTGGAGCTTCCCATTCTTCTTCAGCAGGATTTCCACCTTCCCTTCGGCCTGTTCCAACTCCTTGCGGCAGGCCGAGGAAAGCTGCATCCCCTCTTCGAACAGCGTCAGGGATTTCTCCAGGGGAACTTCTCCCTTTTCCAGTTCCTGAACAATTCTCTCCAGTCGCTGGAGGCACTCTTCAAACTTCGCCAAAGGGATTTGCTCCTGTCTTCTATTCTAATGCAACTTTCCGGACAGGGTGTCCAGTGTTTTTTGCACAGAAACGCAAAAGAACAGGCGAACGACTCCCACATCGGGAAAAAGGATGGGTAAGGTTCACGCCGAGGCCGCCGGGCGCGGCGTCCCCAATGCCTCCAGCACGTCCACAGCTGAACTGTAGCGACCCAGCGGAGCGCTAATCTGCGCGCCCTGCACGATGTGCCGGGCAGCCATCAGCATCTCCCGGGCGATAAAAATTCCTTCTTCCCGCGCCGCCTCCGGAGTCTGAGCCCGTGCCATGCGCTCCAGGATCGAGTCGGGTACCGAAACCCGCAGCTCATTTTTCATGAACTCCGCATTCCGCACGCTCACCAGCGGCCAGATTCCTGCTACCACCGGAATGCGGCAATGTTCGGTTCTCCGCACGAAGTTTTCCAGCAGCCGAAGATCGAATACGGGCTGGGTGACGGCATACTCTGCTCCCGCTTCCACTTTGTATTCGAACCGCCGGATCTCCTCATCCAGATCGGTCAGTCCGGGGTTTGCGCCCACTCCGATCACAAAGCCCGTGCCGCTCCCGATCGGGTTCCCGCCCAGATCCAGCCCGCGATTCAGGTTGTGGACGATGTTAACCAGACCGATCGAGTCCACATCAAAAACCGCCGTAGCATCCGGATAATTCCCCATCTTCGGCGGGTCCCCCGTAATGCAGATCAGGTTCTTGATTCCGACCGCCGCCGCGCCCAGCAGATCGCTCTGGATGCACAGCACGTTCCGGTCGCGGCAGGTGTAATGCAGAATCGCATCCATCCCCACCTCGCGCTGGATCAGCAGCGACAGCGCCTGGTTGCTCATGCGCGCCGAAGCCCGTGGACTGTCCGGAATGTTGACCGCATCCACTCCCACAGACTTCAGAAAACGCGCCCCCTCCAGCTCTTTGCGGATATCGATTCCTTTCGGGGGCACGATCTCTACCATGGTCACGAATTCAGCCCGCGCCAGCTTCAATCCTAGAATGGAGCGATCGGGCAAAGGGATGGCAGGAACCGCCTTCGGCGCCGCGGAACCTCCACCATGCGCGGAGGCGGCTTTGGTCCGCGCCTCGCTCACCCGCAGAGCCGACTTCATAACTCGGATATGCTCCGGCGTAGTCCCGCAGCATCCGCCAACAACCTTCACTCCGGCGGCCACGAACTTCCGTGCATAACTCGCCATATATTCCGGCGAACACAGATAGATATTCCGGCCCTCAACGGAACGTGGAATGCCGGCATTCGGCTGAGCGGAAAGCGGCAGCGAAGACGCCGCCCGCATGCGTTCTACTGCTTCCAGCATAGCCACTGGGCCAACGCTGCAGTTGCAGCCGATCACGTCGGCTCCCCATTCCGCCAGTCGTGGTGCGAACGTCTCCGGGTCCGACCCATCCAGACAGTTTCCGTCTTCGTCAATGGTCACCTGGGCGACGACGGGAAGCTTCGGATTCACGTCCCTGGCCGCCAGCATGGCCTGGTGAATCTCTTCGAGATACCCGAAAGTCTCCAGAATCAGCAGATCCACTCCGCCCTCAACCAGCGCTTCAATCTGCTCGCGAAAGGCTTGGCGGGCTTCCTCAAATGACGTCTTGCCCAGCGGTTCGATTCTGGTGCCCAGCGGGCCAACCGAACCGGCCACCCACACATCGAAGCTCTTGGCGGCTTCGCGGGCCACCCGCGCCCCCGCCCGGTTGATCTCCTTCACCTTGTCGGCCAGGCTGTGCCGGCCCAGGCGGAAAGAGTTTGCTCCGAACGTGTTGGTTTCAATGATCTCGGCGCCGGACTGCAGGTATTCGTGATGAATTCCCCGGATCAGCTCCGGCTGAGACAGATTGAGTTCGTCATAAGATCGGTTTATAAAGATGCCCTTGGAATAGAGCAGAGTGCCCATGGCTCCGTCGCAGAGCACGGCAGAGTGCTTGATCCTGGATAGAAAATCGGCCATACGTATGGTGAGAATACAAGATGAATGCGGCTTTGCGCATCTTCACAATGAGAATTTGCGCCGTGGCTCGTCCAGATACAGTCGGTGTGTCGGCACCGTTCGGGTCTGCTATAATCCACCATTTCACACGTAAATCTCCCTTTTTCATGTTGTTAGGAGCCTGCCGTTTGAACAGATGCATCCTGATCACGGTTCTGGGGTTGTCGGCCTTGGCGAGCCTGGTTTCTTGTGGCGGATCCGGCGGTTCAGGGTTAGGCCAAACCCACTTGGTCAATCGCGTGTTGGCAGCCCAGGGGGTGACCGCCACGCAGACTTTTGGCGGCCTGGTCATCGTAAATGGCCAGAACGATACCCTGGCCCGCGCCCAAAGCCTCGGCGCTGGTTTTAGCCCGGGCCTGATGGCGATCACGCCCTCCCGGAATATCGTTGTGGCCTTCGATGCCACCAGCAACAGCGTCTACGCCTTGGACACGACCAAGGAAAGCCCGGTGGGCAATGTGCAACTTCAGGGGGCCACCTCGAGCATGGTCCTTCCGACAACCAACGCCATTGCCTATGCCGCGGTTCCCACTGCGGCCGTGATCGGCTATTCCTTTGTCGGTGCTGTGGATGTGATGAATTTCACGACGGGCGGAACGGTCACCACCATTGCTGTCCCCAACGCACAGACCGTGGTCTCCAACTCGGATGGCACTCAGCTTCTGGTCTTCAGCAACGATTCCGATAACGTGACCGTCCTATCGCCCGCCACGGCTTCACCCCCGGTGGATATTAGTTGCCTGAGCGCGCCCAATACCGTCTGTACCATCCTTTCCGGTTCGCAATTCAGCCGCCCGGTCTATGCCGTCATCAGCGGCAGCACGGCATACGTTCTCAACTGTGGCCTGCAATGCGGAGGGACGCAACCGGCTAGCGTTGCCGTTCTCGACCTGGGAAGCCTTACCGTTACAAACAACATTCAGGTGGATGCCGCAACCATGGGTCTAGTCAGCGGAACCACCCTTTACGTGGCTGGTACCCCGCCCTCCTCAGTTAACAATGCCTGTACCGGTCAGATGTGGGGCAATCCGCCCCAGCCAACCGCCGCCACCACTTGCGGCCGCCTCGACATTATTGATCTCAACTCCCTGACGGCCGCGCCCGGCATTGTCATCACCGATGGCTATCATGACCAGATAGACCTGAGCGCCAATGGACAGTTGTTCATCGGTTCACGCCATTGCAGCAATATCGGCAACGTCAACTATCCCAGCGGCGAGGTGCGCGGCTGCCTCTCCATCTACAACACGACGACCGGCGCCGTGGTCGTTCCACCGACGAACGGCGACGTGAATGGCTTGCAGAGTTTCACCACCCGCAACGTCGAGTATGTATCTGAGGACGGCTCCCTGTGGGTGTACGACACCACCCGTGACACACTGCTGATCAACGATTTCGTTCCCGCCGGAGCCTTGCCGATCGTGGGCTATGTGGGCGGCGTCAAGGCCATTGACTTCTTCTAACCCTCACTTGGCCGGTTCCAACACCAACCGGTGTGCCTTGGCCGCTTCGACTGCGTTGGCGCTGAACGGCAGGATGAAAGTCGAGCCCTCATACCAGCTCTTCCACTGATCCATGTAATAGGGGCTCAGGAAGTTTCCGCCCTGCCCGGTGACGATATTCAGCGTGGATTGATCCAGATCCGCAAGATTCGCGGTAAAACGCTCCGACGGTCCATGGTGCCGGCTCACTGCCTTCACCGTATATCCGCTCCCGGACTGCTCCTGTAGGCCCGGCCCAGACCAATGGTTCAACAGCGGGATCTTCCCCAGGATCGGATGTTGAATCTCGACCGCATTGAACTTGCCCCAGCGCCAGGTGGCCAGATCCTTGGGCACATCTGTGCCGTCCACGGCTGCTTCCACCGCGGCGGTCAGCAGTTCATCGTAGTTCGGATATTTCTCCGGCAGCCAGCGCTTGGGCCGGTGCAGCAGAATGTTCTCTAGCCACACCGAGCGATTTTCCCAGGAGTAAGTCTCCCAACTGAGGACCTCGTCTTCCAGCTTTCGATCCGCCGGTGCAGGACCCAATTTCGGTTCCAGCAACAGGCGGCGCAACTGCCGGATCGAGTTTTCCGCGATGGTTGGCGTCGCCGATGATGCCAGCATCCGCCCATCCCAGCCCCGCATCAGTTCTGCGGCCTGCTTCACTCGCGCGGAAGGCTTGGAGGCGTGGTCCACGGCATACACGAACCTTTCCGCTGCGAACAAATCCGGCTCCGAGTGAATATCGTTCTCCAGCGTCAGCATGTCGGCAGCAGAAAATTGCCGTCCCGATTCCAGCACGTGATAAATCCGTTCCGTGCGCGATGGCGCTTCCCATTCCATGCTGATGGAATTGGGATACTTGTCCGGCGTGATCCTTCCATTGGCCGTCGCGATAATGCCCGACGGCGGATTGTAGATGCTCGGGAGTTTCTCAAAGGGAATGAAGGACGTCCACTCATGCGCGTCGTCGGCGCCGCTGACGGGCAGGCTGCCGTCTCCGGCCGCGCGAATTGGAACCTTGCCCGTGGTGTGATAGCCAATATTTCCGTCCACATCCGCATACACCACATTCTGCCCCGGCGCATCCAACTCCGAAAACGCTTTCTGGAATTCGTCCCAGTTCTGTGCCGCATTGACGTCGAAGAATGGAATGCGAAGCCCGTCGTAGAGCGTCCAACGCAGCGCCAGTTGCCGCGTTTCACCAGGAACCAGGTCGCTGATGATCGGCCCGTGGCGCGTAATCCTGACGTCCACCGTCACGTCAGGTTTCCCCTTGACGTGAATGACCTCCACGCGATGCTCCGGCTGCACCCATCCCTTTGGCGTCTGATAGGCGCCATCCTGATTGAAGTTTTCAATGTAAACGTCGGTTACGGTCGGCCCGACGTTGGTGAATCCCCAGGCGAGCCGCTGATTGTGCCCCACGATCACCGCGGGCATTCCGGGAAGAGTGACGCCGACGACATCAAAACTCCCAGAGTGCAGATGCGCCTCATACCACAGGTTCGGCATCTGATGGCCGAGGTGCATGTCGTTGGAGAGAAGCGGCTTCCCAGTAACCGTGTGCGCTCCGGAAACTACCCAGTCGTTCGATCCGTTAACCGGCAAGCCTTCGGAGGACGAACCCTCGGGGAAGTGCCGCGTCACCGAGTCGTCAGGAGCGTCGTCTTCTTCATCGTCGGACTCGCCGGCGCTGTTGTCGGGCTGCTGCAGGTCTTCCCGCATGACCGTGGGCGGACGGTCGTGCCACGAGCGGTTCACAAACAGGTCGGCCGTCAGCTCCGGTCCCAGCTTGGCCAGAATTCTCTCGCGTTCGAGCGCGTCGAAAAAGTAATGATAGTTCAGATCCTTCACCATCGAACTGGCGATGACCAGCGAGTCTTCCGCCAGCCAGGGCTTCGGCGAATAGTGCAGAATCCGGAACTCGATGGGCAACCGGTCGGCACGAGTCTTGATATAGGCATTCACGCCGCGAGTATAAGCCTCGAAATATCCGCGATCGCGTGCGTCGGCCATCTCCAGCGACCTTCTGGATGCCGCCCGCAGTCCCAGGATGCGCTGCTCGCGATCAATCTTCAGCAGGTCTTCGCCCAGGATTTCCGAAAGCTCGCCTCCGCCAAAGCGGCGCATCACATCCATCTGCCAGAGGCGATCCTGCGCCGTGACATATCCCTGGGCAAAGAACAGATCCTCCAGCGTCGCCGCTTCGATGGTTGGAACGCCGTGGCCATCGCGCGTGACCGTCACCGGCGCCGAAAGCCCGCTGACTTGCAGGTGGCCGTCGAGTTCTGGAAGCGCCGACTCGGCAACCCAATAGCCGTAGGCCACAACTCCCGCCAGCACCACAAGTGCGACGATCAAAACCACCAGGAGAACGCGGCCGGCAGGGGACCGGCGCGCAGTAGGAAGACCGACTTCTGCGATGCTACTCATAAGAACTTTGATTGTAGCCCACCGAGCTAAGTCGTGCCCTGGCGGCCATTCTCACTATCGGAGGCTATAAGCTACACGAACAAAATCGGCATGGCGTCTTCCTTCGTGCACCTTCGTGCCCTTTGTTTATGAATTTCATTTTCAAGATGCCGGATGGTATTCTGGCTGCCGCCACACCCGCCATGCTGCAGAAGCGCATTGATGATCAACCCACCATCTCCCGCCAGATGGTCCGCGAGGCTCAGGACATTCTGCACCGTCACCTCAAGCGCGTCGGCCTCAAACAGACGGGACAGCGCGACACCATCTTGCGCACCTTCCTCGACACCCGCGACCATCTCTCCACCGACGAACTCCACCGCCTGGTGCAAAAGAAAGACCCCCGCATCGGCTACACCACCGTTTATCGCACCTTGAAACTGCTGGCCGAGTGCGGCCTGGCCAGCGAAGTCGCCTTCCACGACGGCATCGCCCGATACGAGCACCAGTACAACCGCCGCAGCCACCACCACATGGTCTGCACCCAGTGCGGCAGCTCTGTCGAATTCTTTTCCCAGGAAGTCGGGCAGCTCGAGCAGGAAATCGGACGCCGGTATCACTACGACACCACCCGCCATACGTTTCAGATTTATGGGGTCTGCGAGGACTGCCGCAAGAAGGACCGCCCATAGCAAACTGCGGAAGAACTTCGATTGGGTTCGGGGAGAGGCACGACTTCAGTTGTGCCGTAAGTTATGGAAATTAGCATGCGCTTTAGCGCCTGAGGTCGCCCGACTCTTCTGCTGGCTACAAGTGCAGCATCGCCCCCGGCGCCAGCAGATCGAACGGGCGCAGGGGAAGATTCCTCAGAATCCCAAACAGAACAATCACTGCGCACAAAGCCCGTATCCAGACCGCCGGAATGAATACTCCAGGCAGCCCTTTCCCGCGAATCTGAACCAGAGCCTGCGACGCCAGACCATAACTCACAAAAGGCAGCATCAACATAGCCAGCGGATTCATCGCCCACGCTGCCTGCAGGTTCCCGTGCAGCAACTGGTGAATCGCTCGCAGCGAGCCGCATCCCGGGCAATACCATCCGGTCAGATAATGCACGGGACAGGGCGGAAAGACTCCCGAGCTTGCCGGATCGAAAGTCCGCAGCATGAGAACCGCCGCCGCGAAAAACAGAACCGCTGCCAGTCGCCAGTATTTGGAAACTCGCCCCATCCACACACCTCACCCTAGTGCCGATGAATGCCGCTCATTACGCCGACCATGATCAGAAGCCCATAGAGCACAAAGACCGCCAACCCAAGGCCCAGCGAGATCAGCGACCACATTTTCGCGTTTTTCGACGCCACTTGTGCGCCCGCCAAATCGCCCGCCTGCAATTTGCCATTGACCTGCGCCGCGTACACGATCGCAGCAATCCCCGTGGGCAGGCAGCAAAACACGGTCGCCAGAATCGCAAATACCAGGTAATTGGGCACGGTGGTGCCGGGCGGCAGGACCACACCTTGAGCCGGCAGCGGGGCCGCCGGCGCGCCAGCCTGAAAACTCTTTCCACATTGCACGCACACGGCTGCGTTGTCTGCGTTATTTGCTCCGCATTGGGTACAGAACATTGGCTTTTTCCCTCCGAGGGAATGATTCCGGAAATCACTGCAACACTTCGCCGTTCTCCACGCAATTCTGCGCCGAGCCGCGCGAGTCAACCTTGATCACATTCGATTCGTCGGCGCAAAATGCCCGGACTCCCGTCTGATTAGGCACCAAAGGACGGGCCACCACCTGGAATTTCACGTTCGGTCCACCGGCAGTCTCAGGGCTGCAATTCTGCAAGGCAAACTCGTACCCGCCCCGCTGTCCGGTTCCCAGCGGTCCGGAAATAGACTTCCCGCCCCGCAGATCGGACAGCGAGCAGGTAAATCCCGCATCCGGATGGTCAGCGGCATAAGTAATTTCTGCCATAATCAACTGTCGCACGCCCGCCACCGCCGACGATTCATTCGCCGCCATCCGCGCCCGCAGCAGGTTGGGGATCGCGATCGCCGCCATGATCAGAATCACTGGAATGGACACAACCCACATATAGCCGAGCACCAATCCCGCGATGGCAAGGCCCTCGCCCTTCAATCTGCCAGCGCTTTTGCGAATCTCGGAATAAGCCAGGTGGCCAAAGACAATCGCGGCGACGAACGCCAGCGGGATGAAAAACAGAAGTCCGCAGACCAGGCTGATGATCGCCTTGCTGCTGGTTTGCGCAGGTCCTGCCGCTGCCGGCATGGTTCCGCCCTGCGGCGCCCCTGCCGCTGCCGCTCTCCCGCAGACCCGGCAGAACTGTTCCCCGTCCGCCATTGCATTGCCGCATGCCGCGCAAAATGGTGCCATCTCTTGCTCCGCTTATGAAGCGATGACCTGCCTTCGGGTTGAAAATTTGACGAAACACTACTCTTCGCTCCGCTTCGCGTCAATGTATGTGACGGTTCCGCGCCGTTTGCCGCAACGCGTGGCTTTTGATCGTGAGTTTTGATAAGGTGCGCTTCGATGGATCCTGCCCTTCCCATGCCGCTCGCGTGTCCGCTGTGCGCTGCCAAAATGCCCGCCACGGCTGCTTTTTGCCCGGGCTGCGGACAGCCCATGCCCAGTGCGGCAAGAGCCGAAGGGAAGGTAGGTGTTTTCCCGGAAAACATCGCCGGTGCGCTCGCCTATCTGACTTTGATTCCGGCGATCCTCTTTCTCGTCCTCCAGCCATACAAGCAAAACCACTTCGTGCGCTTCCATTCCGCCCAATGCCTGCTGACCAGTGCAGCCCTGGCTCTCGCCGCGACCCTGCTCCGGCTGGCCGCTGTGTTCCTCGCTGCGGTGCCAGTGGCAGGGCCGCTCGTGGTCGTTCTGACCGCGGGCTTGTTTGCCATCGCCGTGTTCGTCCTCTGGCTGGTCCTAATCGTGAAAGCGCTTCAGGGAGACTACTTCAAAGTTCCCTGGCTCGGGGCATTGGCAGAACGTCACGCCAACGCGAACTAAGCCGCAACTTGCACATTGCTTTGGGCGGTGGTTTCTGATACGTTGCCGCCGACGCCGCCTGTCGTTCGCTTCGCGCCGTGGTCCACTCTGGCGGCTTGGGAGGCTCTTTCTATGGCGTTCTGCGGCACATGCGGTGCACAAATTCCCGACGGTACGACCACCTGCCCTGCCTGCGCAGGGCGCGCGGCTTCCAGGCCTGCCGCCACCGGAGGACTGACTGACAACGTGGCGGGCATGCTGGCTTACGTTACCATCATCCCGGCCATCATCTTTCTCGTGATGGAGCCATACAACAAGAGCCGCTTCGTACGGTTTCACTCTTTTCAGTGCCTGTTTTTCTGCGGCGCACTGATCGTTCTGCAGATTGGGCTGTCCATTCTGGCGGTCGTTCCCTTCATGGCATTGCTGACCATTCCACTGCACCTGCTGGTTGGCGTGGGTGCATTCGTTCTCTGGATCATCCTGCTGCTGAAGGCCAACCAGGGCCAGATGTACAAGCTACCCGTGATCGGCGACATGGCCGAGAAGCAGGCCAACGCGATGTAGCTGCCGATACGCCACTTTGCGGCCGAAACGGAAAGACAAGAACCACGAAGGGCACAAATGAGCACCAAGGACTTCATGGTGCTCGTTTCCTTCGTGGGACTTCGTGTCCTTGGTGGTAAAGACCAAAGCTTGCACACTACCCCGGAACTTCCGCCCTTGACTTTCTCCCTCCAAACTGTCAATCCTATTAGCTTTTACAAACGCTGACCGTCCAACGCCGCAACGCTGGCTCTGGCAATGGGAAAGCTTGGCAGGATTGGGGAACTGAGTGCGAGTACGGGTCTTTTATCACGACAAATGTTTTGACGGAGCTTCCTCGGCGGCCTTGTTCTCCCGCTTCTACCGCGAGCGCATCCGCAGCGACGCCCAGTTCGAATTCACCGGCCTGGTGCACCGCGCCGGAGCCCTGTTCGACGAGCGGCAGTTCGACGGAGACGAAAACGCCATCGTGGATTTTAAATATTCCAGTTCGCCCAAAATCACCTGGTGGTTCGATCACCACGAGAGCGCTTTTCTCACACCCGCCGACGCCGAGCATTTCGAGCAGAACGAAAGCAACCGCAAGTTTTACGATCCCGATTTCAAGTCCTGCACCAGTTTCATCGCCATGATCGCCCAGCAGCATTTCGGCTTCGATCCTGCGCCCCTGGCCGATCTTGTCCATTGGACAGACATTATTGACGGTGCCCTCTATCCCGACGCCAGGACCGCCGTCGAAATGGAAGCGCCCGCCATGAAGCTCACCATGGTGATCGAATCCGCGCCGGATCATGGCTTCGTCCCCAATCTAATTCCCCTTCTGGGCACCAAGCCTCTCGGAGAAATTCTCGAAGAGCCCTTCGTCGCGCCACTGCTGCCGCCGCTGCTCAAGCGTCACGAACTCTCCATTGGAATCTTGCGCGAGCGCACCGAGTGCAAGGACCGCACCATCTTCTTTGACGTTACCGACCACGATCTCGAGGGCTACAACAAGTTTGTCCCGTACTACCTGCATCCGGAATCGGTCTACAGCGTCGGCCTCAGCAAGAGCAGCTTTCGCGTGAAAGTCTCGGTTGGATCGAACCCGTGGGCTCCGCAGGAGCCTGAGGTCAACCTGGCCCGCATCTGCGAGCGCTACGGCGGCGGCGGCCACGCTCGCGTCGGTGCGATTTCGTTCCCCGTGGACCAGCATGCCGCGGCTATCCGTGCCGCCCAGGACATCGTAGCCGAACTGCGCGCCGCCATCCGCAACCAGAAAGCATAGCTCGCTGATCAGTGTTTTCCCGTGATCCTCTGTGCCCTCTGTGGTTGAGGGCTCTGGATGAATCAATGGCCATTGAATTAAGCTTTGCTGATGCGGAAAAAAGCTAAACTGCATCTCCTCGTTGCAAGCCTGCTTGTTCCCGTCCTGCTGACAGCCCAAAATGCGCCGAAGGAAACTCTGCTGGCTCTGAGCAAGCGCGACCACACTCTTTCCATCGTTGACCCCTCGAGTCTCAAGATTCTGGCGAAAGTTCCGGTCGGCGACGATCCCCACGAGGTGATCGCCTCGACCGACGGCCGGAGAGCCTATGTCACCAACTACGGCTTTGGCGCCTACAACAGCCTCGCGGTCGTGGACCTGGTAGAACAAAAGGCGCTCGCGCCCGTGGATCTCGGTGCTCTGCGCGGTCCTCACGGATTGGTCTTCGGCGCCGGCAAGGCTTGGTTCACCGCCGAAGCCGCTAAAGCCATCGGCAGCTACGACCCCGTCAGCAATAAGGTGGATTGGATTCTCGGCACAGGCCAGAACCGCACCCACATGATCTGGGTTGCCGGCGACCAGAGCCGGATCGTGACCACCAACGTGAGTTCGGGTACTGTAACGATTATCGAAAAGACAGAGGTCCGCATGCCCGCTCCGCCTCCGCCCAACGCGAGCGGCATGTCCCAGGCGCCCACAGCGCCTCCCCCGCCTGCGAGGGCAACAAACTGGGACGAGACCGTGGTGCCAGTCGGTCGAGGCGCGGAAGGATTCGACGTTTCACCCGACGGCAAGGAAATCTGGGTTGCCAACGCGCAGGATGGCACCATCTCGATCATTGATACGGCGGCGAAGAAAGTAACAGAAACGCTCGCCTCGAATACTCCTGGAGCCAACCGGCTGAAGTTTACTCCGGATGGCAGGCGCGCTCTGGTATCCAGCTTGCGCAACGGTGGACTGGCAGTTTTCGATGTGGCGACTCGCAAGGAAATCAAGCGAATCGCCCTCGGACACGGCGCGGCTGGCATCGTCATGCAGCCCGACGGCGCGCGCGCCTTCGTGGCCTGTTCTCCCGATGACAATGTGGCCGTTATTGATCTGAAGTCGCTCGAGGTCGTGGGCCGAATTGACGTCGGCCACGAACCCGACGGCCTCGCCTGGGCGGTTGTGCATTGAGTCGGCCCGAAGCGCTACGGAATCGCCGTGCCGCTGGCTAAGCAAGTGGCGGCATTGCCGTCCTCCGAAGACCGGATGGCTCCCGACCGATCCGAGCAGAAAGCTTTTCTTCCGAAGTTGCTTCCGTTGGGCGCGGCGGTAAGCTGAAAGCTCCGCGCCGGAGCTCCGCTGCATCCCGAGAGCATGAATACAAAGCCATACTTCTTTCCGCTCGCCAGCCCGCTGTTGATCAGCATGGCTTGATGCTCGTTCGGTTCACCGTTGCCAAATCCATCCAGACTTGAGAGCGTGCAAGTGAAGCCCACCGTGGGATACAGTCTGGCGTAAGTCGCCTCTGCCGTAAGAATCGAGCGCATCGCGCCGATCACCATGTCGTCCGTTCCGGCTGGCTGCATCGGGTTGTCACTCTGTGCGGCGTAAGTCACATGCGGGCCCGCCATGGGAGCGGGATTCGCGGTCTGCGGCGTGAACGTGACATTCGTCGTCTGCGGCTTCATTTTTTCCGTTAGCGCCTTCAATAGGTCCGGGTCGGCCAGCGGCAGGTGGATCGTCAATGAAATCTCGTTCAGCGTCCAGACCTTGGCTTCTTGCTTCATGGTGAACGTGATCTGCGGCATAAACGGCGTTCGCTGCTCCTTTCCCTCTTTGTAGACGCGGAACGACAACTCGATATCGTCCCGGTCGCCGCGCAGGGTATCGTTTTCGACCGCGATCTCAACTTTCTGATTGGTCTTGGGATCTTCCGCCGCCAGCATCACCGGCCCAGTCTCAAACGTCTGCAAGTTTTGCCCCTGGGTCTGCATCTGGCCCGCCATCGCCTGGTACTGCTGTAGTTGGGCCAGCGCTCCCGACTTTTCCAGCGCGGCGCGGGTCGCGGCAGGCAAATGCTTGATGAACGTGCCTGGGGTCTTGCCGAACATCTCCATCAAGGCTTGCCGCGCGGTCTGCGGAGCAGCGGCTTGCGCTTCCAATCCAGCGCCACACAACGCCACGAGAATCACACAAATGACAGTCTTTCGCATCATGAGTCTCCGCCATGATCCTCCCATGCCGCCGGAGCTCTCTCCAGTTACCGAGGTAAGAGAGAGCCTCCGCAGAGGTACGCGCACAAACGTGTGCGGCGTGTGCAATCTCTCATGCCCGTGATAGTCTGCCTTGAGCACACTCGTCCATGCGCCGGCCGCATACCAAGGCTGATTCGCACCGCCGCCAGCGGCGCGTTCTTCGGGCCGTAGCCTCTTTTGAATTCGCGAAAGGCATTTTCGTGTTGCTGATGGGGTTTTGCGCCCTTGCGCTGGTCCACAAGGACGTCTGGCTCATCGCAGAAAGCCTGCTGGCCATTTGTCACGTCAGCACTGACCGTCACTCCGCCCAGCTTTTTCTCGATTTCGCCGACAGCATTACCGACTCCCGCCTGTGGGCCGCCGCCCGCATCGCCTTCGCCTACGCGGCGCTGCGTTTTACCGAAGCCTACGGTCTGTGGAAGGAGCGCACCTGGGCCGAGTGGATCGCCTTCGTCTCCGGAGCTCTGCTGCTGCCGCTCGAAATCCGCGAACTGCTCCGCGGTCTGACAGTATTGCGGGTAGCCCTGTTTGTCGGCAATCTGGCTGTGGTCCTCTATATGCTCTATGTGATCGTCGCCAACCGCCGCGAGCCTCGCAACGCCCTCCTGTCTCGCTGAAACCTGGTGTCGTCCGGCGATGACCGGGGAGACTGCCCGTGATAGCCTGATTCATCGCGCGAAGGGACAATCATGCCGAACGGAAATCCAGCCCATGTTGACCTGCAGGCCATGGCGAAATCAATCATGATGGAGGAAGGGTTCGAGCCCGATTTTCCTCCCCAGGTTCCCGAACAACTGGCTCAACTGAGGTCCCGGCCTCCACAAGTCTCTCCCGGCGGCGATGTGCGCGACCTGCGCCAGTTGCTCTGGTCTTCCATTGATAACGACACGTCGCGCGACTTGGACCAAATCGAAGTCGCCCAGCGCCTCTCGAATGGCGACGTCAAAGTCATGGTTGGTATCGCCGATGTGGACACCTTCATCCCCAAGCTGACTCCCATTGACCAGCACGCCGCGCGCGAAACCACAACCGTCTACACCGGCATCCGCAACTTCCCCATGCTGCCCGAAGAACTCTCCACCGGCGTCACCTCGCTGCTCGAGAACCAGGATCGTCTCTGCGTCGTCATCGAATTCGTGGTGGACTCCGCCGGCAACCTCACGTCTCCCGGCCTGTACCGCGCCGTGGTCCGCAACCGCGCTCAACTCCAATACAACTCGGTCGGAGCCTGGCTGCAGGGTGAGGCCGCGGCTCCTCCGAAGCTATCTGTATCGAGTGACTTACAGGCGCAACTAAAACTTCAGGACGAAGTCGCGCAGTGCCTCAAACAGCAACGCATCCAGCACGGCGCGCTCAATCTGCAGACGGACGAAGTCCACCCGCTCGTCCTAAACGACAAGGTCATTGATGTCGTGAAGCAGGAGAAAAACCGCGCCACAGACTTGATTGAAGACTTCATGGTCGCGGCCAACGGGGTAGTAGCCCGCCAGCTCGAAAAGGTTTCATCTCTGCGCCGCATTGTGCGTACGCCCGAGCGCTGGGACCGCATCGTTCAACTCGCCGCCGGCAAAGGCGCGAAGCTTCCGGCGCAGCCCGACTCCAAAGCCCTCAACGATTTTCTGCTGCAGCAGAAAGCTGCCGATCCCGACCACTTCGCCGACCTCTCCCTGGCCGTGATCAAACTGATCGGCCCCGGCGAGTACGTTCTCGAGCGCGCCGGCGACGTTGCCCCCGGACACTTCGGTCTCGCCGTGCAGGACTACACCCACTCCACCGCGCCCAACCGCCGCTTCGCCGATGTAGTCACGCAGCGGCTGATCAAGGCCATGCTGGCCGGCCAGCCAAACCCCTACACCGACGACGAACTGACCGCCATCGCCACCAACTGCACACAAAAGGAAGATGCCGCCCGCAAGGTCGAACGCGAAATGGCCAAGCGCCTCTCCGCCGTCGCCATGCAAGGCCACATCGGGGAAATCTTCGATGCGATCGTGACCGGAGTGACCCCGCACGGAACTTTTGTACGAGTCCTCAAGCCGCACATCGAAGGCCTGCTCGCCCAGGGACAAAACGGACTCGACGTCGGCGACAAGCTCCGCGCCCGCCTCACCCGCACCGACGTCCAACGCGGCTACATAGACTTCGCCCGCGCCTAGCCCCTACTTGAAGACTGGTCTTGGGTGGCGCAGCGCTTTCAGCGCTGCGATAAGGCTGGGGGCCCCGGGCAGAGTCGAACTGCCGACCAACGGTTTAGGAAACCGCTGCTCTATCCATCTGAGCTACGGGGCCAATGCGACGCAACTTCATATCTTAGACTAGTTTACAGGTTCGGGCACGGCACCAGAATGGTGATTGCGTGTCCGGCCTACTAGCCTTAACCCGACTGCACTGACAGCCGAAGTGTTTCGGACGCGCTGGATATGGGTTAGTTCTTCTGGGTACTTGTGGCACAAGTTAGAATTAGGTCGTCGAATAGCCGACGAATCCGATAAATCTCCGAATCTGTGGCCGTGATCTCCAGGAGGGCATATGCGCCGAGGATTGTATCTGGCTTGCACGCTGGCTGTGGCACTTTGTGCGGCGTATGCCGCGGCGCAGAGTAGTCCCCCCGCCGACACTCTGAAGGTGGACTACTTCTCAAACGCCGGCAACTCCATTGATGAAACCATGCGCTTGACCAACGACGGCACTTCAGGTGGCGACCTGTGCGGTGCCGTTTTTGTGTTTGCGCCCGATCAGGAAATGTCGGAGTGCTGCAGTTGCCGCATGACCCCGGATGGCCTGAAAACCTTTTCGGTGAACAAGGACTTGCTGGGCAATCCTCTTACCGGCGTGCCCCTGTCCACCGGGGCGATCAAAGTCGTCTCCACCAAAATCACGGGGAACACTTGCCCTACGTATCCCTCCAGCTTCACTCCCACGGCGGGGGTTCGCGGCTGGGTTACTCACCTGCAGAACAACAACGTCCTTACTGAGACAGAATCGCAGGATGCCACGCTGAGCACCTCCGAAGTTTCCCGGCTGGAGGCAGAATGCTATGCGATCCAACTGGTCGGCAGCGGCAAGGGCGTGTGCACCTGCGGAGTAGGAGACGATGGAGCAGATCCCCCACCCCCGCCCGGGCCCTGGGGGAAGACAAAGTAGTCTCCGTGAACCTTGCCGCGGGAGAGGTGGAGCTTCACAAAAGGCGACGGGTTCTCTCCCCTCCCCGCGTTTTCCTGATGCGGCGCGAGTGAGTTCGTTCCGCGCCTCAGGTGTACCCACACACGCCACGAGATCACCAGGCAGGTTTATTCCTTGCTGTCCGAGACGAACAGGCTCGATACCTGATAGTACGCGGTGTATGCGTAGGAGCGCAGATCGTCGGTGACGAGGATTTCTCTTAGGGACAGAAGTCCGGTGCGGTCTGCAGGCGCGAACTCCCTGAACAACGTCCGGTTGCCGCTCGCCAGGTCAACACGCTCTACACGATAGGGAATCTCGCCGCGGCGATAGACCAGCGCCGACCGCCCATCCGCACTCCACCGCACAAGGATATCGTCCGGCGTGAGCACCGGCACGGGCCGCGGCTCGCCCCCAGCCATCGCGTAGATAAAGTATTTTCCTTCCGGACCGCGCGCCAGAACAAGCTTCCCGTCGGCAGAGAGCAAGCCGTCGCGCGCTCCTTCCGGAGTCATCGGCTTCGGTGGCCCGCCGATTTCCTGCACGTAGAAGCGCACACCCTTCCCAGGCTCATTGCCCGATATCAGCACGCCCTTGCCGTCGGGAAACCACTCAGCTGTCGCGTAGTGCTCAATGCTTCCCCGTTCGAGACTCCATGACAATGAAATCAACCCCGTCCTGCCGTCCGACGTCATACAGCGTGCAGATGTTGGGATGATTCAGGCTGGAAACAACTTTGGCTTCGCGCTCGAAGCGCTGCCGCCGCATCTCATCGTCGGCAAAGTGCGGAGGGAGAACCTTGATGGCCAACACGGTCCAACCGCGTGTCCCGCGCCCGATAGACCTCGCCCATTCCACCCGCGCCCAACGGTGCGACGATCTCATAGGGACCCAACCTGGTGCCATTTGCCAACGCCATGGATGCTGCGGATTATACCTGCAGCCAGCCCGCTTTACTTTTTCTCCCCACCTTCCTTACCTTATCTGCCATGCCTGCTTACTTCACGCCCGAGCTCTTCCGGTTTCTCGTTCGCCTCAAGCGCAACAACAACCGCGACTGGTTCCAGGCCCACAAAGGCGAATACGAAACCCATGTCCGCCAGCCGGCCTTGCGTTTCATCACCGATTTCGCCGCACCGCTTTCCGAAATCTCACACCACCTTGTCGCCGATCCCCGCCCGTCGCGCGGTTCCATATTTCGCATCTACCGCGACACGCGCTTCTCCTCGGACAAGCGCCCTTACAAGACCAACCTCGCCATGCGCTTTTCTCATCGCGGCAAGGACGTGCACTCTCCAGGCTTCTATCTCCATCTGGAGTCAGGCGGCTGTTTCGCCGCGGCCGGCCTCTGGCATCCAGAGCCGCCAACTCTGCTGCAGGTCCGCACCGCCATCGTCTCGCACCCCGAGCAGTGGCGCCCGGTGCGAAAGTTGCTCAACTGGGACGACGCCAGCAAACTCAGCCGCCCGCCCCGCGGTTTTCCCAGCGATCACGAATTCGTGGACGACCTCAAACTGCGCGATCTCGGCACCGCCGTCGAGTTCACGCGACAAGCAAGTCTGCAGCCCCAGGTTCATGTCAACGTTCATCGACGCCTGCCGCGAAATGTCCCCCGTCGCCGCCTTCCTCAGCAGCGCCGTCGGGCTGAAGTTCTAGCCTGTTGCGCTGGGAGAATTTGCGAACATTGCTGCTCCTTGCAGGAGCGTCCTTTCCGGGCCGCCTCAGTTCACAGTGAGGCACTAAGGCCGCATCACCTCGGCAGAGGCCTGATATTTCCTACACACTACCGCCTCGATTCACGAAAGGACGTGGCTTTGTCCTTCCGGAACTGCCAAATCCGGACTCCCTTGGTCACCCCGTTCCGCTACTTCAAATGCCCCCAGCGGAACGTTGGCCCAATTGAAAAGCGAACGTAGTTTTGCCGGGGCACCAGCAAATTGGAGAACAAATGAGTGTTCACCCAGTCCGTCGCGAACCGCAGGCCTATTTTGCGCGTCACATTCACGTCGAACCCGCCGCCCAGGCCGATGAAGAATTCTGTATCGGTCTGGTGAGCACTAGGAGGCGTAAGGTGCAGCTGCTGAAAAATCTGCGCGAGGCCTGGTGGGAACGTAATGTTGGCGTTCTCGTGGATTCCTCCGAGGCCGGGTCGGAGAAGAAACGTCACTCTTTCCCACCTGCGGATGTAGATCTGCGGTCCCGCAGCAAAGGTATAGGTAGTTGATTTGAAGGGCACGTAGATAGTGCTGGCTACCCCGGGAGGTAGTAACTTTGCGTATATCGTTTCGCTTCCATTGATCGTTCCGGCGCCGCTGATGACGTCGCTGCCGATCGCGCTGAAATCGCCGCCCAGTCCCAGCCAGGGCTTCGCGGTGACTCCGAAATCGGCTTCGAACCCACGCTCCGTAAGGTTCCGGGCCGGGCTGATCAGGTAATCGAAACCCGTAAACAGGGTGTAACGATTGATATCAGTCTGCTGCGCCAGTGCCGGCAGACAAAGAAGAAATAACATCTCACAGAACGGTAAACCTCTTAGCAGTCTCATACTTCACCTCGGGCGGTTCAGTGAATAGGCACCGAAAAAGACGCAGAAAGCAATTCTTTAGATGAAGCCAGCACGGTCCTTGCCCGGTGGGTCCGGGGGGATCCCGCCCGCAGTGCCCGGGCGCAGCCGAACCCGCTGCAGGCAAAACAGGGGACGTGCGAAGGCTCCTTCTTACCCGCTTGTTGCAGCAGCGCGGTGCGGGGGCTGAAATAGGCTGGGGCCGTGGGCTAAAAAGTTCCTCAATCTGCGAAGGTGAATAGATGCCTGCCACGATCTAACACCCAATGCTTGTACCGCCTACGCCACGATAGGCTCTGTTAGGGTGTTCTCCGGCGCTGGCGCTGTAACCGGTTCTTTGATTGGCGCCGATTGCACGGCTGACGCTACCAGTGACGGCTTCTCCCTCTTCGCCCGCCTGGTGACGGCGCGGGAACCGGGTTCTTTCCGCCGCGTTCTCTTCTTCTGCGCCGGCCGGATTCCCGCCGCATCCCGCAACTCGGTGAAGCTGGCCAGCAGCAATTTCTCCATTCGCCTCAGGTCCGGAGCAGCCTGCACATCCCCGCTGAAGCCGAAGTACACCATTCCGTTGTAGCTGAGGATCGCGCAGTTCACCGCCATCTCGCCGCCGACCGGCACATACGGATACCACTCCACCAACTTGTGCCCCAGCAGATAAAGCGGATATTGCGGTCCAGGCACGTTCGTGCACACCAGGTTGAACGGTGTGATGGGCAACTGGCTCGCGATCGGCCCCGCCATCCCCTGCAGCGACGTCGGGAACATGCCGATCAACCCTCCGGCCAGACTGACCAGTTCGGCGGCGTGCACTCGCTTCAGGAACTCGGTGCGCTTATGAGCCGCCGCCAGCAGTTTTCGCGGCGCCCGGATATCCAGCGGAATCGTTACCGGCACCAGCGAGATGCGATTGCCCAGTTCCGTCGTGCTGGTGCTGCCGCGCAGGTTGACCGGCACCATGATGCGCAGCAACTTGCCCTTCACTTTATCGCCATGCAGTTCGCAATAACGCCGGATGGTTGCGGTCACCAGCGTCAGTATCACGTCATTCACACTCGTCCCGCACCGCTGCCGGATCGCTTTGACATCCTCCAGTGGAATCTGGGTGCAAGCGAATTTCTGCGGCCCGCGATAGACCACGTTGAACCGTAGCCGCTCCGTAAACGCTGTAAGTTCCGGGAACAAGGTTGCAAACTCATCGGGAGCAATTCCGCCGCTCCCATTCGCCGCCGCGCGCTCCGCCATGCTCAGCAGATCCGCCAGCGCCGAGAGAATCCGCTTCACGAAATCCGAATACGTGTCCACCGCCCCGGCGGTTAGCGATCGCAACGGGTCCGGCGGCGCCGGAACCTTGAACTTGATTTTCTTCCTGGGCAGGCGCGGCGCTTCCGCATTCGCGTCCAGCAGCACGTGCATCAGGCCTACACCCGCGATGCCGTCCACCAGACAGTGGTGCAAACGGAAGATGATTCCGGTGCGATTGCCCTTGAGCCCGCGCACCACGGTCACATCCCACAGCGGATGCTGCCGATCCATCACCTGGCTGAACAGCTTTCCCGCCAATGCCTTCAACTCCTGGTTCGTCCCGCGCTTCAGCGTGACTGCCTTCATGTGGCGGCGGATATCAAATTCCGGATCGTATTCCCACGTGGGAAGCCCCAATCCCAGCGGGGCCGGCACGACACGCTTCAGATAGCGCGGCAGCAGCGGCAGTTTCGATTCCAGAAACTGCACGCAGTCTTCGAACGAGATTTCACCCTCAAAAATGCAGCTGCTCGCCACGTTGAGGGGCATACCTTCCCGCTCCAGGTGCAGGAACACGGTATCGCCCCAGGAAAGGCGGTCACTCTGGTTGGCATTCGACATTCCGGCTCTCCTCTGTGTTCGGCCGCGCGCATTCAGTGCAGGAATGAAAAACGGCGCGTCATCCTCATCAGCTTGAGCACCCGGTACACATCCACATCCAGGTTGCGCAGAACGACCTTGATGGTCTTCTCCTCCGCGATGCCGGCAAAGTCTTCCATCGCCTGCAGCGCCGCCGAGTCCACCCGGCGCACGGACGAGAAATCCAGCACCACCTCGCCCTCCGAGCCGTTCAGTTGCTGTCCAGCCTCCTTTAGGGCCGGCGCTATGCGGTTTGGATCAATGTTCAGAAACATAGCAATCATCGCCATAGGCATCGCCATCCGTCATACGGTTTGCTGCTGAGGCGCGTCGGCTGTCTTCGCCGCACTCCGTCCTTCGTAAGCCTTCCAGAACAGCTCCACCAGCTCATTCATCAAAGGCATCCGCGGATTCGAGCGCCACGATGGATCCTCAAACGCGCTCTTGACCATCTCCGGCAGCGCCCGCTCAAACTCCGCCTTCGGGATCCCCATCTCTGCGATGGATCGCGGGAATTCCAGCCGGTCGAGCAGTTGTTCGGTGGCCGCGATCAGCCGCTGCACTTTTTCCTCCACCGTATTTCCCCCCAGACCGAGCAGATCCGCAAACTTCGCGTATTGCTTGTGCGCTGTGTACCCATGCTGGAAGGGCGACGGCATAAACTTGGTCGGCACAGCCGCGTTGTAGGCAATGACGTAAGGCAGCATCAGCGCGTTTGCCCGCCCGTGAGCCACGCCAAAACGCGCCCCAAAGGCATGGGCCAGCGCATGATTCACTCCCACCGACGCGTTGGAGAACGCCATCGCCGCGATACACGCCGCGTTGTGCATCATGCAGCGCGCTTCTTCATCCCGCGGATTCTCATACGCGATCGGCAGGTACTTGAACGCCATCTGCAGCGCCTGCTGCGCGTTCGAGTCGGTGTAGGGAGACGCATAAGAGGAGACTCCGGCCTCGAGCGCATGCGTCAGGCAGTCAATGCCGGTATCCGCGGTTAGCCCTCTCGGCATGGAGATCACAAACTGCGGATCCACGATGGCCACATCCGGTGTCAGCGAATAATCGGCGAGCGTCACTTTCCGCCCGGCAGCTTTGTCGGTCAACACCGCGAACGGCGTGACCTCGCTTCCGGTTCCACTGGTCGTTGCAATCGCAATCAGCCGCGCCCGGTTCGTTTTGTCCTTCGGATACTCGACCACCCGCTTGCGCAAGTCGAGAAACGGCGCGGCCAGTTCTTCCAGGTCGGCCTCCGGCGACTCATACTTCAACTTCATGATCTTGGCCGCGTCAATCACCGACCCGCCACCCAGCGCAATGATCTGGTCGGCTTTGTAGAACTTCAGTTCCTCGACGCCTTTCAGGACGACCTGCACTTCCGGTTCGGCATCCGGAATCACCGAGACGTGAACCTTCGTCTCCGGCGGCAGATTCCGCCGCACGATGTCCACGTGGCCAATCTGCTCCAGCGACGGATTGGTGATGATCACGGTCGAGCGGGAAGGGAACTGCCGCAGGTTCTCCACCGCATTCCAATTGAAGTAGATCTGATTCGGAACCCGGAACCACATATGGTTTTGTGTCCTCCGAGCCAGCCGCTTAATGTTGAGATAGTGGTAGATGTTGACGTTGTCGGTCGTGCTGTTGCCCCCGCCGGTGCCGCAACCAAACGAAAGCGTGGGTACCAGATCGTTGTAAACCGCGCCCAGCGCCCCAATTGCCCCCGGCGAATTTACGATAATCCGCCCGGCGTTGATCACCTCGCCGAACTTGCGGATCACTTCATCGTTGCGCGAGAAAATCACGGCCGTGTGTCCCAGGCCACCGGCGTGATTCACGTCGATGCAGACCGTGAGCGCGTCCGCCACCGATTTCGCCCGGTACACCGCCAGCACGGGAAACAGTTTCTCCACCGACAGCGGATGCTCCCGCCCCACGCCCTGAATCGGCGCCACCAGAAGTTTCGTGTTCGGCTTCACCTGCATGCCGATGAAACTGGCGATATCGGTAGCCTTCTGTCCGATCGCCAGAGGCTGCATGAAGCCGGTCTGCGGATCAATCACCGTACTCTCCAGCAGCTTGGTTTCTTTCTCGTTGCAGACGTGAGCCCCCAGTTCGGTAAACTTCGCCAGCACCTGGTCATAAATCTCATCATCAATCGCCACCGTCTGCTCCGACGCGCAGATAGTTCCGTTATCGAACGTCTTCGAGATGATGATGTCCACGACCGCCGTATTGATGTCTGCGCTTTTTTCCAGATACACCGGTGTATTGCCCGCGCCCACGCCCAGCGCCGGCTTGCCAGAACTGTAGGCCGCTTTCACCGCGCCCGGCCCACCCGTAGCGTCAATCAAGCCGACGTCTTTGTGCTTCATCAGATACGCGTTGTCCGGCAGGGTCGGGGATTCCAGGCACGCAAATACACCTTCTGGCGCGCCATGCTTCAGCGCCGCCTCATACATGACCCTGACCGCTTCCGCGCAGCAGCGCCACGCCTTCGGGTGCGGACTGAAGACGACCGTGTTCCGCGTTTTGACCGCCATGATGCACTTGAAGAGAACCGTGGCCGTAGGGTTTGTGATCGGCGTCAGCGAGAAAAGCACGCCAATCGGCTCTGCAATCTCCTCCAGATTCCGCTCCGGATATTCCCGAATTACCCCCACCGTTCGCTTGTCCTTCACATAGTTGTAGGCAAACTCCGTGGCCACCATGTTCTTGATGACCTTGTCTTCCATCACTCCCAGTCGCGTCTCCTGGACCGCCATCTGGGCCAGCGGTTGGGCATGTTCCAGCCCGGCCAGCACCATCGCTTTGACGATGCGGTCTACTTCCTCCTGGGTGTACTGCGTAAACACAGCCGCGGCGGACTTAGCCCGCGCGACCAGCCCATCCAGATAGGCGATTCGTTCTGCGCTGGGAGTTTCAGGGGCCGTCGGACTCAGGGTCCGCGGTGGTACGGCTTCGCTCACACTCACTGTTGCCTCCCTGTCCCGGGGGAAGCGCCAATGCTCCTGGCACGCCCTTTTGGGCACTTCAGTGCTTACGCCAAAGGACCCCGCCCTCCATTGGACGGGCACACTGGGGTCAGCCTTGCCTCCTAAGGCTGAACCGGAGGGGTGGTCTGGGTCTACAACCACTGTCACCCGACCTTGTGACTGTGATCACACCTTTGCCTCTAAGGCGGTGCGACTGAGGGAGTTACTTTTCGGAACATGTTGTCACTCTCACCCTCCCCAGTGAGCAAGGTCACAGCCAAATTCACGTCGAGGGCGTTTGATTAAGGATGTCGCCGCCAGGTGTCTGGCTGTCCCTGCACCTCAAGACAGCCCTCTGCCGACGCCAGCGACTTATTCCCTAGGAGACCAGATGGAGAACGCAATCGGTCTGGTGGTGACGGGCGGCGGCGCCAGGGGCGCATATCAGGCCGGGGTTCTGAAACGCGTCGGTGAGATCAAGCAACTGGAGGGCCGCGGTAACCCCTTCCCCTTGATCGGGGGAGCTTCCGCCGGAGCCGTCAATGGCGCCGCCATCGCTGCTGGCTGTGACGATTTTGTCGCTGCCACCAAGTTGCTGGCCTCCATCTGGGGCAATCTCAAGCCCTCCGACATTTTTCACTGCGATCTCGTCTCCCAGGCGCACAACTCCATCACCTGGATTATGGATCTCTCCTTCGGAGGCATCCTTGGCGGAGGCAATGCCCGCTCTTTGCTCGACGCCGATCCCCTCCGCAAATTTCTGACTCGCCACCTGGACTGCGACCGCATTCAGGAGAACATCAAGCGCGGCGATCTCTACGCCCTGGCCATCTCCGCCACTAACTACAACTCGGGCAAGAGTTACCTGTTTATCCAGGGAGCCAAAGGACATCCGGTCTGGCAGCGCCTCCGTCTGGTCACGGTTCCAACCAAAATCACGGTGGAACATATCTGCGCTTCCGCCGCTATTCCCCTGGTTTTCCAGCCCATTCGGCTCAAGATTCCTCGCGGCTCAGCCTTCTTTGGCGACGGTTGCGTCCGCCTACAGCAGCCCCTCAGTCCGGTTATCCGCTTGGGCGCGAAAAAGGTCTTTGCCATCGGGGTTCGCTGCGACGAGGAGCATTTGGACCTAGACATGGAAGGAAGCACTCCATCCCTGGCCCAGATCATGGGCGTCCTGCTTAATGTCATGTTCCTCGATCATCTTGCCTCCGACATCGAGCACCTGGACCGCCTCAATCGCCTGCTCGAAAGCGGCCACATCGTTCAGCCCGATGTGGACGAGTGCGAAAGAATACGTCCCTTAAGCACTCTGGTCATCACTCCTTCGGTGAACTTGTCCGAACTGGCAGCGCAACATCAGAAAGATCTGCCTTACCTGGTCAAGTATTTCGTCAGCAGCCTCGGCAAGGACGTGGCTTCGTGCGCAGACTTGATGAGTTATCTCCTGTTCTCCGCTAGATACACGCGCGACCTGATCGCCATCGGCTACCACGATGCCGACGAGCGCATTGATGAGATCGAGGACTTCCTCTTGTCGGGAAACGGGAACGGTAAGTCCCCCGCGTCTTCCGCCGCCAACGGATCCCGAGGCTCGGGCCGTGCCCGCAAATGAAGTACTGCCGTGAGGCGAGAGAAGCATTCCCACATGGTCGGAGCGAGTCTGATTTGAAGGTACGGCTTACAGCTGTGCCGCTGACTGCCGCAGAACCAAGCCCGCTTTAGCCGCTGAGGGACTGGAGATGTTGGGCCAGTTTCCTCAACTGGCCCAGTTCCGTCACCCTCGTTCGCGAAATAAGCTACACCGCCACGTACTTGCCCGTCTCAATGACTCTCTGCGCGATCTGCTGCCGCAGGGCAACCGTGTTAAACGGCTCATACTTGCACAGCCGACGCAGGATCGCCAGCTGCGACCGCAGCATATCGCCGTCGGCGCAGGCAGCCACCACCATTTTTGCCCCGCTCTCGACTTTCTCCAGCGCCCCTGCCACATAGAGGCGGGCCATCGCGATAGCATGCGCCGACGCCGCCTCGCCATTGCGCTCCGCCAGTTTCTGCGCGCGCAGCACTGCCGACTCCATCCCATAGGTTTCGATCGTCATGTTGGCGATCGCGCCCATCAGTTCCTGCTGGTCCTGGATCGCCTGCATATATTTCTGCGTGGCTACTCCAGCCGCGAACAGGCCAATCTTCTTGGCCGTCGCCACCAGCTTCCGCTCTGGGGCAAGCAGACCCTCAGCGCCTTCGTCGCTCGGTCCCGATAGCACCTCATCCATCAGCTTCTTGATCGCCGCCATCAGCGGCAGCTGGCCCGACATGGCGCGCTTCAGCAAGAACCCGGTGATCACCAGCCGGTTGATTTCATTGGTCCCCTCGAAGATTCTGTTGATGCGCGCGTCCCGATAAGCGCGCTCGGCCGGATATTCTTCGACAAACCCATATCCACCGTGAATCTGCACCAATTCGTCCACCACATACGCGATGAACTCCGATCCCCACACCTTCAGGATCGAGCACTCCACCGCGAAGTCATCAATCACCCTGCGCACCTGCGCCATGTCCTCATGATCTGGCACTTCAGCAACGGCTGCGTCCATCATGCCCACCGTGCGATAAGCCATCGCCTCGCCGGCAAAGATACCCGTCGCCATGTTGGCCAGCTTCTCGCGAATCAATCCGAAGTCGGCGATCACTTTGCCAAACGCTTTGCGCTGCTTGGCGTACGCAATCGCATGTTCCATGCAGTACCGGGCCGACCCGATGCATCCCGCGCCCAGTTTAAACCGTCCCACGTTCAACACGGTGAATGCGATCTGGTGTCCCTTGCCGATTTCGCCAAGCACATTCTCAACCGGAACCCTGCAGTCATTGAGGATGAGCGGGCAGGTGGACGAGCCGCGAATCCCCATCTTGTGTTCTTCCGCCCCCACCGAGAATCCAGGGAACCCGCGCTCTACAATAAACGCCGTGAACTTCTCTCCGCTGATCTTGGCGAACACGATGAACAGGTCGGCGAAGCCGGCATTCGTAATCCACATCTTCTCGCCGTTCAGCAGGTAGTACTTGCCGTCCGCCGAAAGTTTGGCCTGGGTCCGGCAGTTCAAAGCATCCGACCCCGAGGACGACTCCGACAGGGCGTACGCTCCGACCTTTTGACCTGTGGCCAGTCCCGGCAGGTACTTCTTCTTCTGCTCCTCGTTTCCGAAATACACGATCGGCAGCGTGCCGATACAGGTGTGAGCGCCCCAAGTCGTGCTGAAGCCTCCGTATCGTGCCAGCCGGTCGGCGATGATGGCGGAAGTGACCTTATCCATCTGCATGCCGCCGTACGCTTCAGGAACATCCACGCCGCTCAGCCCAAGTTCGCCAGCCTTTCTCACCAGCTCTCGGGTCACGCCGAAATCCTTGTGCTCCATCTTGTCCATGTTCGGCACAATTTCTTTGTTGGCGAACTCCTCGGCGGTTTGCGCGATCAGAAGATGCTGCTCGCTAAAATCTTCCGGCATGAAAGCGTCATGCGGGGCGCATTCTTCGATCAGGAAGCGGCCGCCGCGAGGTTTCAGAGGTGTTGCGCTAAGCGTAGCCATACGATCCCTCCGTCAGGAAATGTCAGTGCCATTCGGTTCTGCGACCGAAGCGAAAAGCAGAATGGGATCGAGAGCGCACTCTCGTCCCATCCGCTTGTCCACGGTCTGCCGGTTTCGCCCTGTTGGCAAACAACTCGATGCGCTCTTAACCCAGCCGTCAGGCCACGGCTGCGTGCGCTTTCTTTACCTTCCGTACTCTCCCCACAGGCTTCGGCCCATGCGCGGGTTTGGCCACCACGTTCATCAGCGCTTTTTGGGCGTCAACGTAGCTCCTCACGGCTTCGCGCGTCAGTTCCGTCAAGGGAACAAACGGGAACGGCCGGAGCATGTCCAGCGTCTTGCCGGCAGTCTTCACATTCGCTGCCATCTGGCGCCCAGCCACGTCCACCAGCCGTTTTTGTGCCTCGACGAACGACTCAGTCGCCTGCCGTGCCAGCGCAGACAGTTCAGTCGGCTTCACCCTCCTTCCGGCGCCGTTCGCCTTGCCGCTCGTGGCTTTAGCCGTCTCTTCCGCGACGATGTCCAGATACTGCTTTTGCGTCTTGATGAAGCTGTCCATGCCTCCGCGCGCCAGCGTAATCAGGTGCTCGGGATGATAGGGATCCCCGTGCTCGGTTTCCTGCACCCAGGTGTGCGTCTGCTTGCTGGCAATCTTCAGATACTCTTCCTGCATCTGGATGAACGTATTCACACTGCGCCGCAGCAGGTCCACCAGGGCATGCCGCCGCGGGCAGTCTCCTACCCGCTGTTTGATTCCGGTCATCAGAATCTCGTTTTGCTGTTTGCCCAGATCCAGAAATACTTTCTGGGCCTCCAGGAAGTTCTCAATCCCCTTGCCGGCCATTTCGCTGAGAATTCGTGTCGGCGAGTGATGGGGATCGGTGAGCTGCTCGCGGACCGCATGCATTACGCTGGCATTCTGCTGCATCGCCAGGTCGAGAAGAATTCGTTGGGTGGCAAAAAATGTCTGCATCCCCTGCTGTGCCCAGCCGGAGAGCAGAGACGCCACGGATGGTTCCTTCGAGTGCGTGAAATCCTGTGCGCGTGTTGCCATGGGAAGGCCTCCGAATGCTGCACTGCAGCATCAGCTAAACTATACGAGGCGAAGACCTTTGTGTCAAGATATTCCTGCTGCTTGTGCGAGGCAACACGGGACCCGAATCATGAAACCTTCCACCATCCTCATCAAGAAGTACGGCAACCGCCGCCTCTACGACACGGCCGGCAGCCGCTACGTCAACCTCGACGATCTGGCCGCCCACATCCGCGCCGGCAGGGAAGTCCGCGTCGTGGACGCCAAGACCGGCAAAGACCTGACCCGCGTCGTCCTCACCCAGATCATCACCGAAGACGCCAAGGACAAGCCCACCGGCCTGCCGCTCGAACTCCTGCGCCAGTTGATCATTACTTCCGATGAGGTCGGGCAGGAATTTCTCATGTGGTATCTGAAGTCCGCCTTTGACACCTACCAGAAGGTCCAAGACACCGTGCAGAGCCGCCTCAGCGAGGTCCAGTCTGCCATCCTCTCGCCTGTGGACATGATGAAACGTTTCCTCAGCTCAAGCGCGTCCTCCCCGCCACCGCCGGGCGCGAAATCCGAGGTCGAAATCCTGCGCGAGCGAGTTGCGGATCTCGAAGGGCGCCTGGGGAAATCTACGAAGCCCAAGCCCCGCACCCGCCGCAATCGCTGAACGCGCCGCGCGCCCATCTCAGGTCCGTCGTCAATCAGAAGCAGAGCCAGACCACGCACTTGGATCAACACCCGACCGGCGCTATAATTCCGCGCGGTGCAGCACACTCCAGTCTCTGCCTGGCTGCAGCGTCTGGACAACTCTAGGACGAACTTGCGGCGCAGACCGAAAAAGGCAAAAGCGCATTCTGAGGCGGCGCGGCCCAAGCCCGCTCCCCACTTCTATCCGGAAGCCAGCACTTCGCTCTGGACCGAGGCCATCGTCGGCGCCGAAATTCTTATTCTCCATGCCTCGCCCGTCTACTACGGTCTCGGAGTGTCCCGCGGTGACGGTTCGGCGGTCGTCATCATTCCCGGCTTTCTCGGCACCGATCTCTACCTCACCGAGCTGTTCGCCTGGCTTCGCCGCATCGGGTATCGGCCTTATTTTTCCGGCATCGGCGTCAACGCGGAGTGCCCCAACCTGCTCATCCAGCGCCGCCTGACCCAGACCATAGACACAGCCGTGGCCGAAACCGGCCGCAAAATCCACCTCATCGGGCACAGCCTGGGAGGGGTGATTGCCCGCTCGGTCGCAGGCCAGCGCCCGCAGGACGTGGCCTCGGTGACCACGCTCGCGGCGCCGATCCAGGGAACCGTTGCCCACCGCGCGGTTCTGCGCGTCGCCGAGGCCGTCCGCCTCCGCATTCTCCAGGAGCACGGTCCCCGCGTCCTTCCCGACTGCTACACCGGACGCTGCACCTGCAATTTTCTCGATTCCCTGCGCCGAAAAGTCCCAGCCTCCATCGTCGAGACCGCGCTCTATACCCGTCATGACGGCGTCGTGGACTGGCGCTACTGCATCACCAATGACCCTCAGGTGGATGTCGAAGTTCCCGGCACACACATCGGAATGGCGTTCAATCCCACGGCCTACACCGTCATCGCCCAGCGCCTGGCCGGGGCCCGATCGTGCGCATAGTCACTTAGGCGAGAACGCACTGAACGTTTGTCATCTCAACAGGATTGTCACCTCGAAACCCCATTGTCATCGCGTCCGGAGCGTTGCCTTCCGCGTGCGGAAGAGAAGCGGAGCGGAGGGACCTTGTGTTTTCCGCCGCATGCATCTCCCACGAAATCGCGGTAGCTCACCCCACCATCTCCAGCACTGCGCCACTGCCAGTTTCCAGCATCTCCCGCACTCCCGCACCCTCCACCACGACTCGCGCTGAGGTGAAACTGTTGTTCATCACCTGAAAACTCCCCGAGCAGTCCGTCTTCAAATAAGGAAGACGATGCCAACCCGAACCGCCTCCCCCGATCTCCGCCTCCACCTTCCATCCGTCTCGCGCAACGGAATGAAACGTCCATTGCAACCTCTCGCGGCTTTTCCCCGACTCCCTCAGATCGCGGAAGACATGCTCGACGCCGTTGTGCCACAGCACCGCCTTGTGGAACACCAGCCCAAACGGCATCTCATACACCAGCGCCTCCAGCGTGCTCGCCTTCCCGCCGGGCTGCGGAAAATAGGCGTGCGTCCACGTCCAGAAGTTGCGGTGCCGGTAGCCGCAGTTGTGCCCCTGTAACCCAAATCCCAGCGGATCTCCCGTAAACCGCCGGCCATCCAGCACAATCTCGCCGGCAAACGTCGCATCCGAATGCGGCGTCCGCGAAAAACCGATCCAGCCTTTGTCGCTCAGCGTCACCCGAAAACTCGACTGGTACTGCAAGTTCCAACTCACCGCATGACCGTCCACTTCCAGTGCTCCCCGGCAGCAATCCTCTTCGATCCCGTTGCCGCCGGTGCGAAAATGAAACGGCGCCTCCCCTCTGCCCGTGAGTTCAAGCCCTCCCAGCGGGAATCCCTGAATGAACGACTGCGGCTTTCCGCCAGCCGGAAACCACGTCGCCCACACCTGAACCGGCTTCCCCTGCGAGTTCTCCGCGCATCCGCCTCGCCCCGGATTGAACAGCAGATACCGGAACCACCACGCTCCGCTGCCGTCCGCCAGCCCCATGCGCAGAAACCACACCTCGTACCGCCGCCGCGTGGACAACCTGGAAAACGCTTCATTGAAAGTGGTCAAGTCGCGCGCTCCAAAGAACCCTGAACTATCTCACAAGACCGCTAAACTGCGGGTGACCGCGGTCACAGCGCAAGCCGAAGCCACGGACCATAGTGATCCTGTCACCGACTCCCATGCTCGATCCCTCCGCCATCGCAGCCGGCTTTCGTCAACTCCCGCCCACGCAATTGCGCGCCACGCTCGAGAGTTTTCTTCCGCCCCACGCCACCACCACGGAAAAAATCAGCGCCATCGAAGCCGGACTGAAAACTCCCGCCGGTCAACTCCTGCGCGACACCATGGCGCAATGGATCGTGGATGAAATCGTCCCTGTCGCGACGCTGGTCCCACCCGCCTACCTCAAGTGGCGTCCGCCAGTCCGCGACTCCATGATGTTTGTCGTCGCGCGACTCTCCCCAGCGCGCCTGGCCCCCAAACTCCTGGAGCAGATCGAGCTTCCTCCCAAAACCTCGGCCGAAGTGCGCCTTCTGCGGCTCATCGCCAAAGTGCCGGGCCTACAAAAACTGGGCCAGGTGATCGCTCGCAACCAGCATCTTCATCCAGCGCTGCGCAACGCACTCGCGAAACTGGAAAACGGCATTCGCGACGTGCAACCGGAAGGCATTCGCGCCATCATCGAACAGAATCTCGGCCGGAAGATCAAGGCGTTCTCTGTCGAAATCGCACCGACTATTCTGAAAGAGGCCAGCGTCAGCGCCGTGATCCGCTTCACCTGGAGGAATCCTGCCACCGGCCTGCCTCAGCGCGGCGTCTTCAAAGTTCTCAAGCCCCATATCCCCGAATACTTCGCCGAAGACATGGATTACCTCCAGGGCCTTGCCCAGCACTTCGGCGACGTCCACCACCGCTACGGCTTCCCGGCCCACCTGATCCCCGATACATTCAGGAAGGTGCAGCGCCTGCTCCGCCACGAAGTGAATTTCACCCGCGAGCAGAAGACCCTGATCGAAGCCGCCGATTTATATCGCTCTTTCCCCGGCGTGCGCGTGCCTGAGCTGATCCGGCCTCTGTGCACGCCAAACATCACCGCGCTCACGGAAGAGAAGGGAATCAAGGTGACCAGCGCCGCCGCCCGTCTGCCGGCCCTGAAACGCCGCAAGGTGGCCGAGCAGCTTGTGGAGGCGCTCGTCGCGGTGCCCCTGCTCGCAGCCACTCCCGACGCGATCTTTCACGGCGATCCCCACGCCGGCAACCTGCTCTACGACAATCGCACCGGCAAGCTGGCCATCATTGACTGGGCGCTGCGCGAACACCTGGGGCGCGAGCAGCGTCGCCACCTGGCACTTTTCTTTCTAATGGTGAGCCTGCGCGATCCCGTGGGCACGTCCAACGAAATCATCGCTCTCAGTCAGGACAGCATCCCGAAGAATTCAGACCGGCGGCGATCGGTGCGTGAGACCGTGATTCTATTCTTGAATGGTTTGCCGCCCGCAGCGATCCCCGGCGCCGCCGATGCCATGCGCCTGCTCGAGCGCGTCGCCGTGAAGGGAGTCAAATTCCCGCCTTCGCTGATCATGTTGTCCAAGGTGATGTTCACGCTGGAAGGAATACTGGGCGACATTGTCGGCGCGGACCCTGGTATGGGCTTCACCATTGCGCGTCAAGTCGCCCAGCATTGGCTCGCCAATCGTGCCGCATTCCGATCCCCGCTTACCGGACGCGACTGGCTTACGCTGCAGTGCAGTGCGCTGTTATTTACCGGCCGGGTGTGGGTACGCTGGGAACAGGCGATGCTGAATCGCTGGCTCACCCCGAAACCGAAGGCAGTTTCGCCTTCGCGCAGTGCCGGCGTGAACCCTGCCAGTCAGCGCCGCCCGTCCCAGGCGCCCAAAGGCGCCGCTTAAACCGCCACTGCTTTTGCCCGGACCGTGCGTCCGCGCCCGTGTTTGGCGTGCTTCACGGTTTTCTTGTCTCGCTTGATCAGCGATCCGATCAGCGACGTCTCCGCGTCCACGAAATGCTTGACGCCTTCGCCGGTCAGGTTCGCCATCGGCATCAGCCGCGACGGAGAGATGATCTCCAACCCGCGCGTCGCCAGGTCCAGGTTCACGTTCATTTGCTGCCCCATCACATCGAGCAGCCTCTTTTGCGCCTCGATGAAGGCGTTTCCGGCCTCCTGGGCCAGGTGAGCCAGTTCCGTCTTCTTCACCGGCTTGCCGTCGTGCTCAGGTTTGCCCTTGGCTGCGCGGATGGTTTCCTGCGCCACCACGTCGAGGAACTTCTTCTGGGCGCGAGTGAACGTCTCTACCGCTTCGCGCGCCAGCGTGACCAGTTGGGCCGTGCGCTCGCCTTTGCCCGATTTCTCCGACTCCAGCCAGTGCAGCGTCTGCTTGCTCGTGCTGGTGAGCAATTCCTGCTGCATCCCGATCAGGGTATCGAGGCTGCGCCGCACCAGGTCCGCCATGGCCACGGCCGGCAGAAAGCCTCCCACCCGCTCTTTGACTCCCTTGAGAATGATTTCGTTTTCCTGTAAGGCCAGGTTGAGAAGAGTGCGCTGCGCTTCCACCAGGCTCGAGGTACCCTCGACTGCCAGTTCCGTCAGAATGGCCATCGGCGAACGCTCGTCGCGGGGTTTCGTAGTTGCCATAACCGCCTCCAATGCTGCACTGCAGCATTACCCATACTATAGGATTTGCAGGGCCTTGGAGTCAATAGCGTTCTTGCTTTGCGTGCGGTGCGTCATAGCCTGTCGTGATTCCAATCACAGGCATCGCAAACCCCCGCCCGGCATACTCCATTCTTGCTGCGCCTCGTGCCGACCTGAATTCCTAGAGGAAGACGCCGATGACCAAGCTTCCCGAAGTCGAAACCGCCAAAGCCCTGATGACCGAAGCCATGGCTTGGTCCGTCATGACGTGGCTGCGAGAAAAGAAAAAGGTGCGTAATACCGCCGATCAGGCCAATGCTGCCCTCGACCTATGCAGTGAGAAGGTCAAGCAAGGCTGGACCGACGGCGTTCGGGACGCGTATGAAGCCTTGTTGGCTCAGGGCAGCAAGGGGCGCAGTTCCAAGAAGCACACCCACGCCATCGCTCCCGAAGTCGCGCTCCTCGCCAAAAAGATCAAGGAAGCCGATGACGAAGCGCACCGCGCCCGCATGGATGCAGAAGCCACTTTCGACGAGGCCGACCGGCAACTCAGCACCACCCTCGCCCGCGAAGGCTGCCGGAAGGCTATCCATGCCTGGGATCTTCGTGAAAAGGCCATTCGCAAAGCCGAGTCTGTTGGTTAATTCTTCGGTGAAGTTCTGAAAGGGCGCGGCTTCCAGCCACGACATGAAGGACACCCAAAGACCAACTGCTTCAGCCGCTGAGGCCAGGAGCCCTCGACCCAGATTTGCGGGACGCATACTAGAGCATTTCCCGATGCTGTCGAGGAAGGGCAAGAGCGGGAAGGGTACGGCTCCAGCTGTGCCACCCAGAGCCGAGAAGGGCCCTGCCCTCGGGGCTCGGCCGTTTACGTATTTACTTCACTCATGAGATGGCTTCTAGTGCCCGGCCGCCACGCCATCCAGCGCAAGGTTGAGTTCCAGCACGTTGACCCGCGGCTCGCCCAGCAGCCCAAGGTCGCGCTGCCGCGTGTGCTGCCGCACCAGATCGCGAAGCGCAGCCTCCGCCAGGCCGCGTTCCTTCGCCACCCGCGGAATCTGAAACTCCGCTGCCGCCGGAGAAATCTCCGGATCCAGCCCGGAAGCCGATGTTGTGATCAGGTCCACCGGAATCGCCTGTCCCGGATTCTCCTGGTGCAACGCGCCGGCGTCGGAGCGCACCCGGTCAATCAACTTCTGATTGGTCGGAGCCAGGTTGGTGCCTCCGGAATTGGCGGCATCGTATCCGTTGCCCGCCGCCGAGGGCCGCGGGTGGAAATATTTTGCCCCGGTGAAGGGCTGTGCGATAATCCGCGAGCCGATTGCTTCTCCATTGCGCGTGATGATCTGGCCATTCGCCTTGTCCCGGAACAACAACTGCGCCAGCCCGTAGACCACCAGCGGATAAATCAGCCCCAGCAGAATCGTGGTGGCCACGGTCATCAGCACTGCGGTAATCAGATTCTTTCTCATAAAGTCCTCAAGCCAGCCGCGCCGCCGTGATGATCACGTCAATAATCTTGATGCCCACGAACGGCGCAATCAATCCTCCCACTCCGTAGATCAGCAGATTCCGCCGCAACAGAGCCTCAGCGTTCATGGCGCGGTACTTCACGCCCCGCAGCGCCAGCGGAATCAAGGCGATGATGATCAGCGCATTAAAGATCACGGCCGAAAGCACTGCCGACTCCGGCGTCTTCAGCCGCATAATGTTCAGCGCGTTCAGCACCGGGAACGTTCCGGCAAACATGGCGGGAATGATCGCAAAATACTTGGCCACGTCGTTCGCGATGGAAAACGTCGTCAGCGCCCCGCGCGTCATCAGCAACTGCTTGCCGATTTCGACCACTTCAATCAGCTTGGTGGGATTCGAATCCAGATCCACCATGTTCCCCGCTTCCTTGGCCGCTTGCGTGCCGGTGTTCATGGCCACGCCTACGTCCGCTTGAGCCAGCGCCGGTGCGTCGTTGGTGCCATCGCCCGTCATGGCGACCAGCTTGCCGCCCGCCTGCTCGCTGCGAATGAGCTTCAATTTATCTTCCGGCGTGGCCTGCGCCAGGAAATCGTCCACTCCAGCCTCGCGCGCAATCGCGGCCGCAGTCAGCGGATTATCGCCCGTGATCATCACTGTGCGAATGCCCATGGACCGCAACTGCGCAAACCGATCGCGAATGCCGCCCTTGACCACGTCTTTCAAATGAATCACGCCCACCGCCCGCCGATTTTCCGCTACCACCAAAGGCGTTCCGCCCGACGACGCAATGCGCTCCACGATGGCGCGCACCTCGACCGGCATGCCGCCGTTGTTGCCCGTCTCTATGTAGCGTCCGATCGCGTCCGCCGCGCCCTTGCGCACCTCGCGCCCATCCAGATTCACGCCCGACATGCGCGTCTGCGCGGTGAAGGGAATGAACTCCGCCTCGTGCGTAGCAAACTCCCGGCCGCGCAAGCGATACTTCTCCTTCGCCAGTACGACAATCGAGCGTCCCTCCGGCGTCTCATCGGCCAGCGAAGAAAGCTGCGCCGCGTCGGCCATTTCCGCTTCCGTCACTCCCGGAGCCGGCAGAAATTCCGTCGCCTGGCGATTGCCGAAGGTAATCGTCCCCGTCTTGTCGAGCAGCAGGGTGTTCACGTCCCCTGCCGCCTCCACCGCGCGTCCCGACATGGCCAGCACATTGTGCTGCACCAGTCGGTCCATGCCGGCAATGCCGATCGCGGACAACAAGCCGCCGATCGTCGTCGGAATCAGGCACACCAGCAGCGAGACCAGCACGAACACCGTCTGCGGCGATCCCGAATACACCGCGAATGGTTGCAGCGTCACCACCGCCAGCAGGAAAATAATCGTCAGTCCCGCCAGCAGAATGTTCAGTGCGATCTCATTCGGCGTCTTCTGCCGAGCCGCGCCTTCCACCAGCGCGATCATCCGATCCAGAAACGTTTCCCCCGGATTCGACGTGATCTTCACCTTGATGTGATCGCTGAGCACGCGCGTACCGCCGGTCACGGCCGACCGGTCTCCGCCCGCCTCACGAATCACCGGCGCCGACTCGCCCGTGATCGCCGACTCGTCTACCGACGCCACGCCCTCAATGATTTCTCCATCCCCCGGAATCAGTTCACCCGCCGAAACCGAGACCAGATCGCCCGCCCGCAGCTTCGCGCTGGGCACTTCCTCGATCTTTCCGCCCGACCCAATCCGCTTGGCGATCGTTTCCGATCTCGCTTTCCTCAACGTGTCCGCCTGCGCTTTTCCGCGTCCCTCTGCCATCGCCTCGGCAAAATTGGCGAACAGCACCGTGAACCACAGCCAGAGCGTGATCTGCAGGTTGAAACCAAACGCCTCGTGCGGATGCAGAATCAGCAGCACCGTCGTGATTACGCTGCCAATCTCCACCACGAACATCACCGGATTCCCCATCATGTTGCGCGGGTTCAGTTTGAGCAGCGAGTTCCACGAAGCGCTGCGTACCAGATCAATGTCCCAAATCGATTTGCGATGGCTTGCCATAGATTTCCTTGGTACGACTTCCCTAGAACGTCTTGCCTGCGTACAGAAGAAGGTGCTCAAGAATCGGTCCCAGGCTCAGTGCCGGGAAGAAGGTCAGCGCGCCCAGGATCAGGATCACGCTGATCAGCAGCAGCGAGAACAGCGGCGTCGTCACCGGAAACGTTCCCACTGACGGCGGCACATATTTCTTCTGCGCCAGATTGCCGGCAATCGCCAGCATGGGAATGCACATCAAAAAGCGGCCGATCAGCGTAGTGAGTCCCGTGGCTGCGTCATACCAGAGTGTGGTGGCCGTCAGGCCGCCGAAGGCCGAGCCATTGTTTCCGGCCGACGACGTGAACGCGTAGAGTATCTGGCTCAGGCCGTGGGGACCAGGATTCGAGATTCCCGCGGTGCCAAAACCTTTGACCACTGAAATTCCGGTGAGCGTGAGAATGATCAGCGGGAAGACCAGCGAGACCAGCATCGCCATCTTCACGTCGTAGGCTTCGATCTTCTTGCCTAGGTATTCCGGCGTGCGGCCCACCATCAGGCCCGCGATGAACACGGCCAGGACGATGTAGACGAGAATCCCGTACATTCCTGATCCGACCCCGCCAAAGATCACCTCGCTGAGCATGATGTTGACCAGGGGCACCAGCCCTCCCAGCGGAGTAAAAGAATCGTGCCAGCCATTGATCGCGCCGCAACTCGCATCAGTCGTGACGGTCGCGAATAACGCCGAACTCGCGATCCCGAAGCGCGTCTCCTTGCCCTCCATATTCCCGCCAGGCTGCGCGTCGGTCCCGCGCTGCGCCACCGTCGCCGGATACAGCGGATTCCCCTGTGCCTCCGCCCAGTAGGCCACGGTCACGCCGGCGAGAAACAGGATCGCCATCGCTGCCCACACCGCCCAGCCGTGCGCGGGAGATCCCGTCATGCGCCCCAGCGTGTAGGTCAATCCCGCTGACACCGCGAAAATCGAAAACAGCTCAATCAAATTCGAGAGCGGCGTCGGATTCTCAAACGGATGCGCGCTGTTGGCATTGAAGAACCCGCCACCGTTCGTGCCCCACTCCTTAATAATTTCCTGCGACGCCACCGGCCCCTGGGCAATGATCTGCGTCGTAACCGTGTCCATCACCGGCTTGCCGGCAGCATCCACGACCGGCTTTCCATCCGTGCCCACGCGCTGTACCTGCTGCGGCTCAACCAACTTCACCGTGTCATACGGCTTCAGATTGTCCACTACCCCCTGCGACACCAGAAGCAGCGCTCCGACCACGCAAAACGGCAACAGTACCCATAGGCTGGCCCGCACCATGTCCACCCAGAAATTGCCGATGGTCTGCATCTGCCGCCGCGCAATCCCGCGGATGAATGCGATCGCCAGCGCGATTCCCACCGCCGCCGAAGCGAAGTTGTGATACGCCAGCCCGGCCATTTGCGTGAAATAGCTCATGGTCGTCTCGCCCGAATAAGCCTGCCAGTTTGTGTTCGTGGTAAACGACGCCGCCGTATTGAACGCCAGGTGTTCCGGCGTCACCGCCGCAAAATGTTGCGGGTTGAACGGCAGCATGCCCTGCACCCGCTGCATCAGATACAGCACCAGCATGGAGACACCGCTGAACAACAGCATCGCCGTGGCATATTCCGTCCACCGCATCTCGTGCTTTTCGTCCACCCCGGTCACGCGATAGAGCAGGCGCTCGACCGGCCTCAGCACCGGATCAAGAAACGTCCGCTCGCCTGCGAACACGCGCGTCATGAAAACGCCCAGCGGCTTGGTCACCGCCAGGATCAGTCCAAGAAATACCAGTATCTGCAGCCAGCCATTGATCGTCATCGTTCCAACTCCGTCAGAACTTCTCCGGACGCAGCAGCGCGTAGAACAGATAAATTGTCACGGCCGCGCTGATTATCAGCATGATGAGAGATTGTGTGTCCATGATGTCCCTACTTCACCCGGTCGCAGAAGTGTACATATGCGACCGACGCCACAAAAAATGCGATCGTTACCGCAACCCACAGAGCGTCTTGCATATCCTTCTCTGACCTCTAATCTAGAATTTCACCAGAATTGCCATGGTGGCCCGATCCTCAGTCTTGCGCAGATCCGGCTGCCAACCAGTTATCACGGCTCCCGGATTTCCGTTGTTTCCCCCCGGCGGCGTAACCCCGCCCGGGCCGCTCCAGTACGGCACATTGGCATGCCGGTGATTGAACTCCCACCGGAAGGTGATGTACTGGCTGGGCATATAGTCGTACGTTCCCGAAATATCCCACGCCTTGAACGGATCCCCCGGATTCTCCGTGAAATAGGGTGTGCCCGAAGTCGCGGTAGCTCCATCAATCGGCGGCAGCAGCACCAGATACCGCCCCGGATTGTTGATCTTTCCTCCGCCCGCCGTAAACGCGTATCGGTCCTTCTTGAACCACCACCGGTTATAGAGCATGTAGCCCAGGAAGCTTTGCTTGAAGGCAACGATGTTGCCCTTGGCGTCCTTCTTGTTCGTGGTGCAGACCACTCCGTCCCCTTGCTCGCAGCCGGCGTCTCCCGTGAGACTGAACGCCATCTTGTCCAGAAAGCGTTCGGGGTGATCGTAGTACTTCACTTCGATGCTATTGTCGGTGTGGTAGCGAGTGCGATTCGGAGCGCCGAGCGCATCGGCACCGACTCCGTAGTTATTGGAGAGCATGGAAATCCAGCTTGTGGGGCGATACAGAACCTGCCCGCCCACCCCGAGTCGGCCGTTGTACCGACCGTAGGTCTGCCATCCGTTGATGATCCAGGGCTCGATCTTCAACTTCTCGGTCGGGAAAATCTGAATGCGCATACCCGTGAAAAACCACGGGGTGTTCGAAGACACGTAAGAAGGTTGATAAGCCCAGTTGTCGAAGTTGTAAAAGCTGAAAAGCCCGACGTACGACAAGAAGATCCCGGCGTCAACATTGATGCCGTGCAGAGCGTCCCAGTGGTAACCGCCGTAGGCCTCGTTCACGTACCGGTAGGCATTGGCCAGATCCCATTGCCCCCGCGAATAGCTGGCGTCGTTGCGCGGCGTTGCCGTTGAATAAAGGCCGATCTGGCTGAGCACGCGTGCACGTACGTGGTCGTAGTGAAAGTCTCCACCGATGCCCAGATGCGTAAGGCTGACTTCATTCGAACGGAACACTTCGCTCGAACCGCCAATGGTGTCGTCTTTGGGATGGTTGAAGTCGTAGTGGTAGGCAACGTCGGCGCGGATTTCCGGCGTGAAAAACTTCGAATCGAATGCCGCTTCTTTGGTGCGCGGGTTGCCATTCAACCACGTCCAGTCGGCGAAGGCAAAGGGCTCGGCCGGCGGCTTCTTTTCCGGCGTTGACGATTCCGACACCATCGCTTCTGCCGGCGGCGCTGCCGCCGAGACCGTCGCGGGAGGTCCGGCAGTCGCGGTTGCCGCCGCGTGAGCCGAAACCGATGGCGCTGTTGCGGCATCCCGCTGCTTCAGCTGCGCCTCCAGTTGCTCGATGCGTGCCTTCATCGCTGCGAGTTCGTCCAGAATCTCGCGCGATGCCGGCGGGTTGCCGCCACCCGCTGCCGGCTCGCTGGAAATGGCCATGTTGCCAGCCGGGCCAACGCCCTCTTGGCCGTGCAATGGAATCGCCACGCTGGCCGCTACCAAAATCACCATCGCCAACCGCTCGCCGGCCCGTTTCGACAGCTCATGCTTCGCTGGTTCTGGATAGATCACCATGAGTCCTTCTCTCTTCTTCGACGGGCTGAACCGTGCCCAATGAACCTTCAGCGCCCGTGGCGGCGAACTCATGCCTTCTTTCACCAATGCGGTCAGCACTCGCAGCAGGAAGGCCGCGGCGGCGGAGCACACCAGGATTACTGCGAAATTCAGCATCGTCCCCTCACGTTCGTTGATGGAAGAATGTCTGGAAGAGATTGGACATCGCCGCTCGTAAGAGCGGGATCAGGAATTCGTAAAGAATTCGTAAAGATGCTCGTACCGATTACTCTTCGCAGGCGTTAGCCTCGCGGCCTCCGCTCGCTGCTTAGCAGCCCCAATCCGCTTCGCCGGGCTTCGCGAAGTATGGCCGGCTTGCTTTCCCCTGAACGGGGGTGGTGGCCAATTCCAGAAGCGCCAGGCGCGCCGCGGCGACCATCAGCTTGCGCTCGCTATGGGAAGCTCGGTCCCACGAAGACAACGACGTCGACCTCCCTTGCTCGCCTGCTTGCTCCTCAAAGTCGTGAGCCAAAGCGCCCCGGTAGTGATGGAATAGCTTTGCCAGTTGTTCCGCAGACACATCCTGAATTGACATAGCCGACTTTCTCCGTTTCACAGGGCGCGCGATTCCTGCTAACCCTATTTCGCCCTAGCTACATTGGATATCGCTCGGCGTAAGGATTGAATAAAAACTCCGTAGAATGTTCGTAAGTCTCAGGAAGATTGAAGTTGACTCGGAGTTAGTGCTCGCGATCCAGTTCGACTGAACACTTGGGGACCTGGGGAAGAGGACGCCACGGCTCACTCCCCCGGCTCAAACCGATACCCCACCCACGGCTCGGTCACGATGTACCGCGGAGACGAAGCGTCCGGCTCCAGTTTCTTGCGCAACTGGCCAACAAACACCCGCAGATACTCCACTTGCTCCGTACTCTGCCCGCCCCAGATGGCTCCCAGCAGTGAGCGATGGTTAATCACCTTGCCGGGACGCCTCGCCATGTACACCAGCAGTTCAAATTCCTTGGGAGTAAGATGCACTTCGCGCCGCTTCACCGTCACCTTCCGCGCGCCCGTATCAATGCGAAAATCGCCCGTCTCGATGACCGCTTCCGGTTCATTGTCGGGCGATACCCTCCGCAGATTCGCGCGCACCCGCGCCAGCAGTTCGTTCATGCCAAACGGCTTGGTCACATAATCGTCAGCCCCCGCGTCCAGGGCCTCCACCTTCTGCCGTTCCTGGTCGCGCACCGAAAGCACCAGAATCGGAACCTGCGACACCGCCCGCACCGTGCGGCAAAGCTGCACCCCGTCAATCGAGGGCATGGAAAGATCGGTGATGATCAGATTCGGCGTCCAGTCCTTCATGATCTCCAGCGCCATCTCTCCGCTATTCGCCACCCGGATGTCATATCCCTGCGCCGAAAGACTAGTGCGCAGCACCCGCGTGATCTGCGGTTCGTCATCCACCACCAGGATGTGCGCCGGGTCCGCCATCACCGCGCCTCCTGCGTCACGATGTGCACGTCCACCGACGGCGAATCGCGAAGAAACCGCTGGATCGCAGAAAGATAGAGATACCGTTGCCAGCCCGTGCGCGCCGACCGCCCAAAAATCACCTGCGTGATGTGATGCTCGCGCACCAGCTGTGCCACCGCGTCGGCAATGCTCCCGCCAGAGGTTCGCACCACTCGCGCCCCCAGGTTCTCGGCGAAGCGGATGTTCTCGGCCAGAGTCTTCTGATCCTCCGGCCGCGTATCCCGCCCCACATCCACGTAGAACACGAACAGCTCGCCGCCAATCGCCTGCGCCATCCGCGACCCGCGCGCGATGATGTACTGCGCCGCCGGATTCGAACTCACGCAGACCCCGATTCGTTCCCGCACCGTGTGCGCCTGCTGGGCATGATCCTTGTCCAGATACGCGTCCAGGCTCCGGTCCACCACACGCGTTACCTGGCGCAGCGCCAGTTCGCGCAACGCAATCAGATTGCCCGGCCGGAAAAAATGCGACAGCGCCCGCTGCGCACGGTCGGCCGGATAAATATCGCCCCGCTCCATGCGTTTCTGCAGCGCCTGCGGCGTCAGGTCCGCCAGCACGATCTCATCCACCCGCTGCATCACCCAGTCCGGCACGGTTTCCCGCACTTGCACCCCCGTAATCTGCTGCACCGTGGGGCCAATGCTTTCAATGTGCTGCACGTTCATCGTGGAAAGCACGTCAATCTTGGCGTCCAGCAACTCCATGACGTCCTCGAACCGCTTCGCATGCTTGCTGCCTTCGATGTTCGTGTGCGCCAGTTCATCCACCAGCGCCACCGCCGGCCTTCGTGCCAGAATCGCGTCCACATCCATCTCATCAAAAACCGTGCCCTTGTATTCGAGCTTGCGTGGAGGGATGCGGTCCAGCTTCGCTGCCAACTCCGCAGTCGCCTTTCTCCCATGGCTTTCCACCACGCCCACCACCACGTCTTCCCCGCGGCTGGCCCGGCGAATCGCCTCGCTCAGCATGTTGTACGTTTTGCCAACCCCGGGCGCGTACCCGAGAAACAGTTTGAACGTGCCGTCTGCTTTCTCGGGCGGCGAAACCTCGTTCAACCATTCCTCGGGCGTCTTAACCATGGCAGGTATTGTCTTTCGCGAGCCTGAAATTGTCACGTCCATCGTACAATGCGGGAGTGAAAACCGCCCCCCGGACGCAGGCCCTGCGTTACACGCTGGTGATCGCCGCCATAGCGCTCATCACCCAGGTCGGCTTTCGCCTACACCTTAATCACACCACCGTGGCCCTGATGTTCCTGGTCACGGTCTTGCTGACCTCCGCCTACTGGGGCCTGCGTTACGCCGTCGTCCTGGCGATCGGCGCGACCGCCGCCTTCAATTTCTTTTTCCTGCCTCCCATCGGGACCTTTACTGTCGCCGATCCCCAGAACTGGGTGGCCCTGCTTTCTTTTCTTGTAACCGCACTGGTGGCCAGTAATCTTGCCGAGCGCGCCCGCCGCGAAGCCGAACGCTCCAAGCAGCGCCGCCGCGAGGTTGAACGCCTCTACGGTCTGAGCCAGCGGCTGTTGGCGTCGGAAAACGTCCTCGAGCTGTTGAATTCTCTCCCGCTCTACGTGCGCGACGCCTTTTCCGTCGGCAGCGCCGTCGTGATGGCCGGAGATCCGCCCGTCGTCTATCGCTCCTCGCCCGACGCTGCCTACGAAGAAAGCGTGCTCCGTTCCACCCTTCTGCGCGGTGAGCCCGTGACCCAGGCCGGCGTCTCCTACGTGCCGCTTCGCCTCGGCATGCGCACCGTTGGCGCGCTTGCCGTCACCGAATACGAAATGCCCCGTGAAACTCTCGACGCCCTCGGCAGTCTCGCCGGCCTCGCCATCGAACGCGCCCGCGCCCTCGAGGCCCTCAGCAAACACCGCGCCGAGCAGGAGCACGAGCGTCTGCGTAGCGCCCTGCTCGACTCCGTCACTCACGAGTTCCGCACTCCGCTGACCTCCATCAAAGCTAGCGTCACCACTCTGCTGTCGAGCGCGACCCTCGACGATTCCAGCCGTCGCGAACTGCTCACCGTCATTGACGAAGAAACCGACCGCCTCAACCGCCTGGTCGGCGAAGCCGCCGAGATGGCCCAACTCGATGCCGGCATGTTCAAGCTCGACCTGGAGCCGCACTCCCTCTGGGACGCGCTGCAACCGGCCCTGGACGACGCAAAAGCATCGCTTGAAAACCACAAACTCGATGTCTACGCCAACTACGGCGAGTTGCCCAAAGTCCGCATGGACGTACAGCGGATTCGCGAAGTCCTGATGCACTTGCTCGAGAACGCCGGCAAGTACTCCGCTCCCGGAACTCCGATCAAAGTGACTAGCGAGGTCAAGGGCGACTTTGTTGTCACCAGCATTGCCGATCGCGGCTCCGGAATTGATCCCTTCGAGCAGTCCCTGATTTTTGAGAAGTTCTACCGCGGCCAGAACCAGCGTTACACCGCGCCCGGAACCGGCATGGGCCTGGCCATCGCCAAAGTCATCGTCGAGGCCCATGGCGGGACCATTGGCGTCGTCAGCCAACTCGTCAACGGTTCGGTCTTTTCCTTCAGTCTCCCAATTGACAAAACTTCCAGGCCGGCCGGTGACGCACCAGGAGCATAATTCCAAACAAACTCATGACGACGAACATCGCACCGATCGCCGCTGATATGCCAGATCCCAAGAAAATCTTCTACAACCGCTTTTTGCTGGTCGTCGCCGGCCTCGGCGGCCTGCTCTACGGCGTGGATGTCGGCATCATCGCCGGCGCTTTGCCCTATCTGGAAGCCACTTCCGGCCTCAACGCCGGCCAGCTTTCCATCGTTGTAGCCGCGGTGCTGCTGGGCAGTGTCATCTCCACGCTCTTTGCCGGCCTGCTGGCCGACTGGATGGGCCGCAAGTCCCTCATGGCTCTCAGCGGCGTCATGTTCGTCATCAGCATCCCCATGATCGCGCTCGCGCATGGCTATGGACCACTCGTCTTCGGTCGTCTGCTCCAGGGCATCAGCGCCGGATTGATCGGCGTGGTTGTGCCGCTTTATCTGGCAGAATGTCTCACCGCGTCGAGCCGCGGCAAGGGAACGGGCATCTTTCAGTGGCTGCTGACGCTGGGAATCGTCGTTGCCGCGCTGGTGGGAGCGTTCTTCAGCTACCGCGTGGACCAGGTGGCCAAGCTTGGCGACGCAGCCCAACTCTTCGCCTTCAAAGACACTGCCTGGCGCGGCATCTTCTGGGTGTCGTTGCCGCCGGGAATCTTATTCGTCATCGGCAGCTTTATGGTCGCCGAGTCCCCTCGCTGGTTGCTCCGGCGCGGGAAAAAAGAAGCGGCCTACGCTGCCCTGCTTCGTTCCCGTTCCACCGGTCAAGCTGATCTCGAACTTCGCGAAATGCAGGAAGTCACCGCCGCCGAAGAAACAAAGACCGCCGTCGGCGCCAGCGCCCGGGAGTCGCTCCTGCACCGCAAGTACGTAATCCCCTTTGTCCTTGCCTGCATCATCCTCGCCTGCAACCAGGCGACTGGTATCAATTCGATTATTGCCTACAACACAAACATTCTGCTCCAGAGCGGCCTTTCCGACGTCGCCGCGCACTGGGGATACGTTGTCTTCACCATCATTAACTTCCTCGTTACTTTCGGAGGCGTGGTTCTCGTGGACCGCAAAGGCCGCAAGTTCCTGCTCGGAGTCGGGACGGCAGGAATCATTCTCTCGTTAATTTGCACCGGCCTCCTGTTCCTGAGTGCGGAGAAACTGCGCGTGGACGCCAAGAGCATGGTCCAGTCTATGGTCACCGCCGACCAGAAACTCAGTCTGCTCTACAACGAAGAACTAGCCGGCAGACTCCATGCCGCCACACCGGGTTCTGCCGGTCCCACTTCACTCGTCGTGATCTATGCCTACGGTGATTTTCGCGCCGCCAGCAAAGCCGTGCGTTCCGATGATCCCGCCGCCAAGCCCATCGAAATCACCCGCGACGGCTGCGTACCGGCCAATAAAGTCGTTGCGTTCTTCTCCAATCCCTTCGGCGATCTCGACGCCTCGCGCACTGCGCCCCTGCGCATCGAAAACGCGCTCATCAGCCCGGTTCCCAGTCCTGGCAACGGCTGGCTCGTAGCCGTCACTCTTTTCATATTCATGGCCTTCTACGCCGTCGGCCCCGGCGTCTGCGTTTGGCTCGCACTCTCGGAGTTGATGCCCACCCGCATCCGCTCTAACGGCATGAGCATCGCTCTGGTACTCAATCAGGCAGTCTCCACCACCATCGCCGCGATCTTCCTCCCCACCGTCGGCAAATACGGCTACTCCACTATGTTCTTCGGATTCGCCGCCTGCACTGTCGTCTACTTCGTCACCGCCACTTGGTTCCTGCCTGAGACCAAAGGCAAAACCCTGGAAGAAATCGAAGCCCACTTCGAAGGCCATTGAATGTGTTCATGGAGGGACAGCCGCCCTCGGCTGTCCGGCCGAGCAAAGCTCAGCCCCGCTTTTCCTTCGTGCGCCTTCGTGTCCTTGGTGGTAAGCGGATTTTGGGTGGTGCAGCGCTTATAGCGCTGCGATAAGGCTGCCTCTTTAACCAAAGGCTTCAGCCCCTGAGAGCCATCTTCACCTTAGTTTGCCCGCCACGCCAAAGATGATTTACTCTCACCCCAGTCCCCATGACTTCCGCCAATAAGAAGAACTCTACGAACCACGCGATGCTGCGCGAGATCTACGAACAGCCCGAAGCCATTGCCAAGACGATCAGCAAGCACCTGAAAGACGACTCCATTTTCCCCGGCGAACTCAATGCCATCGAAAGCGCCTTGCTCACCTTCGAGAAACTCATCATCGCCGCCAGCGGATCCAGCCGCCACGCAGGCCTGGCCGGCGAAATCATGATCGAAGATCTCTCCGGCGTCGCTGTAGACGTCGAATACTCCAGCGAATACTGCTACCGCTCCACCCACGCCGCCGTCGATCCCATCGTCGTCGTGATCACGCAGTCCGGCGAGACCGCCGACACCATCGCCGCCCAGCGCGAAGCGCTAACCCGCGGCGTCAAGACCATCGCCATTTCCAACGTATCTCCAGCCACCATCGTCCACGAAGCCAGCGCCGCCCTCATCACCGGAGCCGGCCCCGAACTCGCCATCCCCGCCACCAAGAGTTTCACCACCCAGGTCACGATCCTTTATCTTATGGCTTTGTTTTTCGCCCGCAAGCGCGGTCGCATGACATCGGAAGTCACGCGTTCTTATTTGCAGCGCCTGTTGCGCCTTCCGGAGGCGATCAGCCAGAGCCTTCACACCTGGGACGATTTCGCAGCAGAATGCGGGGCCGCGCACGCGAAGGCCGAAAAATTTCTCTACCTCGGCCGCGGCGTCCACTACGCCATCGCTCGTGAAGGCGCACTCAAGCTCAAGGAAATTTCCTACGCCCACGCCGAAGGCTATCCCGCCGGCGAGCTTAAGCACGGTCCGAACGCGCTGGTGGACGAGAAACTCCCCGTCGTCATCCTCGCCACCTGTGACCACGCCGATCCCGACTCAGTTTTGCGCTATCGCCGCACGCTGGACGTGATGCGCGAAGTCAAATCCCGCCGCGGTCCGCTGGTCACGGTCGCGACCGAAGGCGACAAAGAAGTCGCTAGCATAGCCGACCACGTCTTCTACGTCCCCGCCGCTCCCGAGTTACTGCTGCCCATCGTCGAGGTCATTCCCCTGCAACTCTTCGCCTATCACGTCGCGGTCAACAAAGGCTACGACGTAGACCATCCCCGCAACCTGGTAAAGGCCGTGGTGACGGAATAAAAGGAGCGACTTTGGGTGGCGCAGGCCTTCAAGCCAGCGATAAGAGCGAGCCCCGAAGGGGGCGGCATTCATTAGCCCGGCACGTAAGTGCCGGGTAGAGGTGGGGAAAAAAGAGCGAGTCCCCTAGGGACGTCACCAATTCTCGCGCACACGCGGGCACACGGTTTCACCCCCCAGGCCGCCCGCCCATCTCTTCTTCCTCGGCACGATGGCTCTCCACCGACAGCTTCCGCAACGACAGTCTCTCGTGATGCGCCAGCACCAGCCCCACCGGCACCACCGCCGCAAACGTCACCAGCCACAGCAGAATCCCGCAACTGGCCGCCATCTCCGGAGGCACGTCAAAGACGCTCGACAGCGTCGCAATCGTCGCCATCTGCGACCCGCCGCCTACCGCCGGCAACTGCAGCATCGAGCCCAGCATGCTCGCGAACATCAGAATCAAGAGCTGCGATACCGGGATCTCCAGCGCGTCCACGCCATAAGAATGCGTCACTTCGTGATACGCCAGCGCTATGACGTACCACATGCCTACCGACACCATCGCCAGCCAAAGCAGCGACAGCGGCCCGTGTATCGTATTCAGCCCCAGCCCGAATTCGCGCACTCGCAGGCTCAGCTTGTGCCCCAGATTCGACGACAAGTGTGAAAACCTCTGCTCCACCCACCGCGCCGCCGCTTCTCCGTTGCGCCCGATGACCACCGCCGCCAGCGTCGTCCCCCCCACCAGCGTCGCCAGCAGGAACCCTGCTTCTTTGAACCGCACGTAGTACTCCGGATGCGGAATCGAAGGCAGCGCGCTGGGAAGAAAAATCGCCAGCATCATCAGGACGGTGAAGGCGCCCAGGTCAAAAATCCGCTCCACGCCCCACACCGCCAGTTGCGAAGAGAAGGGAAGTTCCGTGCGCCGAGCGATCAGGTACGGACGAATAAATTCGCCCGCCCGACCCAGCAGCGCCAATCCGGTAAACCCAACCAGCGTCGGCGACACCATGTCCAGCGTCCGCGTCTTCGGACGCACCGGCTTCAGAAAAATCTTCCACCGCCAGGCCCGCAGCGCATAGGCCACAAAAATCAGCGCAATCCCGTGCAGCACATGCATTTTCTTAATGCGGTGAGTCTGGCTCCAGAATGTCCCCCAGTCGAAGGTCCGCCAGTGCCGGTATTGCAGATAAACCAGAACAGCCAGGATAAGGAACACCACCACGCTGGCCAGGATGCGCTTTTTGTCCATGAAAGGGGAGACTCGCGCCGCGGCCCCCGCAACGCGAAGCGGGAAACGGCAGTTCCAAGGTAAACGACCCCGCCGGACCGGTCAAACCTGTGGGCTTTAGCCCCGTGGAAGAGCGGCTCTTCAGGGCCGCGTAGAGCTCGCAAAAAATCCTCGGGCTTCAGCCCCTGAGGGTCTGCTCCTAGTGACCGGCTGGCGCCGTGACGGCCTTGCCGGGCGCCGGCTGTGAACTCGCAACCTTCGCCCTGCTCTTGGCCCGTGTCTTCGCCGCCTTCTCTTCCGCAATCTTCTTCTTATTGAAATCCTTCACGATCCGCGCCACATATGCCCGCGTCTCGTGATACGGAGGCACGCCGCGAAACTGTTCCACCCGCTGCGGCCCCGCATTGTAGGCCGCCAGCGCCTTCACCAGGTCAAAGTTGTACCGCTCCAGCAGTTCGCGCAGATACTTCGTCCCGCCCTCCACATTTGCCTGTGGATCGAACGCATTCGGCACGCCCAGCGCCGACGCCGTCCCCGGCATCAACTGCATCAGTCCCTGCGCGCCCTTGCGCGACACCGCATGCGTATTGAACCCGCTCTCCGCCTTGATCACGCTGTTCACCAGGTCCGGGTCCAACTGATACCGCCCGCTTGCTTCCGCCACAACTTGATTCAGATCCGTCTTCGGTCGTCCCGGAAACCCGGTTGTTACCCGGTTCGCAGGCCCGCCAAAATTCGTCGCCATCGTGGCTGCCCCGCTCTTCGCGTTTTTTCTGAACGAATCTTCCCTGAGCGCAGCCGATCCGCCAGGCAAGGTGGAGCCGATGGGTGGGGAAGTGGCGGCCACAGGCAATTCCGGCGCTGCCTCATAGTGCTCAATCTCCGCCGTCGGGATGTCTACGTAACTCGATCCATCCGCCTTCACATACAGCCGCGTAACCTGGCCCACCACCTCCCGCCGCTCATGCCGGATCGAGAACCCATTCCGAAGCACTGCCACTTCCGCCGCAAAGCAGGGAACCACCGTCGCCGCCACCACTGCGACGATAGCCAGCCGAATTGACCAAAACCCTCTCATAATCCCCTGCGACCCTGCTTACCTGACAATGAGTGTCACGAGGCGAACGACCAACGACTGAGTACTGCCCCTAACCCCTGACCACCAAATCCACCGCCGCCGCCACTCCACCCTGATCGTTCCCCCGGGTCACCGTCCATCCCCGCCCACGCAATTCCTCGCAGGCATTTCCCATGATAACGGGATGCCCGGCAAACTCAAGCATTTCGACATCATTATGATTGTCACCGATGGCCATGACCTCCCTCCTCCCATAGCCCCGATGCGCCGCCCACCGCTCCAGCGCGTGTCCCTTCGAACACCCTCCATTCAACACGTCAATCATGGACAAATCCCGCGCCGGATACTCCGTCCGCAGCACCGTGATCTTGCCCTCAAGCCCGGCCCGTTCCAGCGCCGCCAGCGCCTCTCCCATCCGCGCCATCGTGCCGCAAAACATGGTTTGCACCGGATCCTTCACCAGCGCACGTTCGATCGGCACGACGTACTCAATAAACTCCATATTTTTCTCGACCCACCGCCGGATGCTGGCCCCGATCTCATCCAGCCGCTCGAGCACAATCGCGCCCTTCGTTTCGGTGTCAAAAGTCAGCACGGTGTTGCCGCGAAATTCCTGCATTGCCCCGCACAGCCGCCGGCAGGTCTCGGCCGGCATCAGGTCGCGATGAAACGTCTCCCCCGCCAAAGACCGCGTCACCGCCCCATTCGAGCTGATCAGCCACAGATCAAACCCAAGCTGCTTGGCGATGGGCAAGGCGAACGAATGCCGCCGCCCGGTCACCAGCACGATCTCAATCCCAGCCGCACGCGCGCGCCGCAACGCCGCCATGTCGTCATCAGAAATTTTGAAGTGAGAATTGAGCAGCGTGCCGTCAATATCGGTTGCCAGCAGCCGGATCGGGCCCTTCGGAAATGTCACCACCCGGAATTTTACCATCCGCCACAAAGGGGCTGCCTTTGGGTGGCGCAGCGCTTCAGCGCTGCGATGAAGCCTGAAAATATTCAACCGGGCTTTAGCCCCTTAGCTGGCCGCCCCCTACCTCCGCCCCGCTTTCTTCGTGTACTGAAAATCTGCCAGCGCATCCCGGTAATCCAGCCGGACTTTCAGCATCTCCAGCATCACCATCCCCAGCGTTCCCGACACCTCTACTCCTGCTTCCTTGCTCACCCGAGACATGTCGAAAGCAACCATATTCGGCACCGTCTGCCGCAGATGCCCGAAGTCCAGCGTGACCTGATCGGCCACAAAAACTTTCTTCACCTCTCCATTCAATCCGCGCAGATCGAGCCGCGGCGCACGGTGCACCTTGGTGACTTCCTGCGCCGCCTCCAGATGAATGGTGTTGTCGAAGGCCCCAGAATCCAGAAGAAACAGCTTCTTCGGTCCCTCGTTGATCTGGGTCGGAACCAGCAGCATGTGCCCCACCCGGAACGCCTGCACATACGAGTGCATCTCGGGAGCAACGTAGCGGTCAAAGTACTTCGACTTCTGGGCGGAAGGCGTTGCTGGTTCGGGCTCGGCCGCCGTTTCATCGTCGCCAGTCTTCAACGAGACCTTCGACGCCCTCTCTCCTGGCCGCGGCGGCAGTTGGCTCAAGCGCAGCGTCGAAGTCGGAAAGTCCATTTCGATCAGGAACTGCGAAAAAACGTCGGCCCCGATGATTCCGTCATCTCCCGCCGCCAGCCGCTCCACCACACGCACCGGACAATTCTGGAACTCCAGCTTGCCCACCCGCACCGAGTCGGCATAAGCCAGGTGCGCCTGCGCGTCCGGCTTGTCTCCAACCCCAGCCATGCGCACCTCAGAGACCGTCTGTAGCCCCGCCTGCTTTGCCAGCTTGCTGTTAATCAGGATTCCCGAAGCCCCGGTGTCGAGCAGCAAATTGGATTCCTGCCCGTTGATGGTCACCCACAGTCCCATCCCCTGCTGGCCCTCGCTGCCCAACCGAAACAGCCGCAGATTCGCCTCGGTCTCTTTCACCTCTGACACCAGCCGGCACCGCGCGGCTTGCGCCGAGTGCGATGCCTTCAGCAAATTCAGCCGGTCAGTCAGCGAGCGCCGCGCACTTTCATCCTCGTTGCCGGGCCGGCTCAGATAATCCTCCAGCGCCTTGATCCGGTCGCCAACCGACAGCGTCTGCATCCACATCTTCTGTACGTCTGGATCGGACGCATCAATCTCGTGAGCCCGCGTCACCAGCACCTGCTCGCGCGCATACATGGCGCTCGCCGCCGCTACCCGCGCCGCTCCCAGATACGCCCGCGCATTCGGCGGATTGTTCCCCAACGGTGTGGACGCCGGCGCGGCAATGACCTCGTCAAACAATTTCCCCGCTTCCGGAATCTCCCCCTGCCGGAACAGCAGTTCCCCTTCCGCAACCTTGAAGTCCAGATGGCCGGGACTCGCCTGCAGCCCTTTCTGCAAAGCTGCATCCGCCTCGCGGACCTTATCCTGCTTCAAATAACACCGAACGATTCCCGCATAACCATCGCCCGAAGCGGCATCCGCCTTCAGCAGGTCGTTGTACCGCGCCAGCGCCTGATCAAACGCCCCCTTGCGATAAAGGCTCGAAGCCTCCGCCAGGATCGCCGCCGTATCCACCTGCCCGCCCGCCGCCGGTTTCGTTTCCTGAGCCGGCGTCGGAGCGACGACAGCGAAAGCGATCCAAGCCGCACACCACGCCACCGCTCGAACTCGTACGTTCCATTTCATAAGTGCGTTGATGCGAGTCTGCCACGGCCCAGCCGCCCAGGCAATCGTAGAAAGGCCACGATTCGTATTCATGGCACCGCTTTACCCGTGCCGCAAGCTTGTCGTGGCAGGTGTGGTGCATTAATAGCCGTCGAGATTTTGAAGGCTAGCCGTGCCGTGAACTGTCCACTTTCGTAGGTACAGCAGAAGTAGACTTGACCCCTTCTCTCCGAACTCCAATTCTCAAAGAACGAGCAAGCGGCCCATGGACAGACCGCCTATCTATATCCCCAGCCTCGATGGCCTCCGCGCCGTCGCCTTCTTGCTCGTCTTTCTCGCCCACGCCATGCCCTACCGCGATCTGCCCGGGGGCTTCGGCGTCACCGTCTTCTTCTTCCTCAGCGGATACCTCATCACCACCCTGCTCCGCGCCGAAGCCGAACGCTGTCGCGCGATCAACCTGAAAAGCTTCTACCTGCGTCGCGTCCTCCGCATCTTCCCGCCTTGCTACATCACGGTCGCGCTCGTCTCGACGCTGGCCGCCCTCGGCCTCGTCTACAACACCGAAAGCTATAAGTCTCTCTGGAGCGCATTCTTCTACTTCTCGAACTACTGGAACATTCTCGGTTGGGGCAATCTTCCCGCCGGCCTTGGAATCCTCTGGTCGCTCGCCGTCGAGGAGCACTACTACCTCTTGTTCCCACCGCTCTATGCATTCTTCGTCTACAAGAAAGTCAGCCGCAAGCGCCAGGCCGCCGTTCTTCTCATCCTGTGCGCCGCCGCACTAGCCTGGCGTATCTGCCGCGCTGCGATCTTCCACTCCCCCTGGGTCAACATCTACGAAGGTACCGACACCCGCTTCGACTCCATCCTCTTCGGCTGCGTCTTAGCCATCGTCGCCAATCCCCGCCTTGGGGACCGTGTGTCTTGGCTCACCAGGCACGCCAAGGCACTCGCCGTCGCAGGCGCGCTCCTGATTGTCCTTGCGTTCGCCTACCGCAACCCCTTCTTCCGCGACACCATCCGTTATACGTTGAACGCTATCGGCCTCGCGCAGATCTTCTTCCTGGCCACGCTCCCCGAACGCCGCTCTTTCACCCGCGCGCTGGAATGGCCCGTCCTCCGCTGGCTTGGACAGCTTTCCTACTCCATGTATCTGATCCACCACACCCTCTTCCATCACTTCCTGCATTACCATCGGCCCAGCTTCGAGTTGGCAATGCTCATCCTCGCCGCGACCATCGCCTACGCCCAGCTCATGCGCACCTTGGTTGAACTCCCGCTGCAACGCGCCCGCGCCAGCCTCCGGGCAAAAGCGACGCCTCGCCAAGCCAAACCTGCCCCGAAAGGCGAGCCCGTGTCTGCATCAGCCGCATAGCTCAAGCTCGGCCGGATCCCGCGGCTCGGCGCTGGCAATGAGGTCGGTTATTGAGGACAATAGGGTGCTGAAGTCCGGAGAGAGGAATTCCAATGAAGCCCACGCTGGCAAACCGAACCGCCATAGCTCTCGCGATCTCGTCGTTGCTGATTGCCTCTGCCGCATTCGCCTTTCAGGCGAGCACCATCGCGGACTCCCATCTCATCAAGCCTGAGGACCTGGCGAAGATCCTCCAGTCGCCCAAAGCCGAGAAGCCGCTGCTGATCCACGTCGGCTTCCACGTCCTCTACGTTCAGGGACACATCCCCGGTTCCCAGTACTTCGGCCCGGCCTCCGACTCGGCCGCTCTCGAGAAGCTGCGCAAGCGCGTGGAATCGCTCCCGCGCAACAAGTTCATCGTCCTCTACTGCGGATGCTGTCCCTGGAACCACTGCCCCAACCTCAAGCCCGCCGACGATGCCCTCCGCGCTCTGGGCTTCACCAACGTCAAAGCCCTCTACCTGGCCGACAACATCTCTACCAACTGGCGCGATAAAGGCTACCCGGTAGTGACTGGGGAGTAGTGTGGCGCAGGCACTCTTGCCCGCGCGTCGAGCCATCTCAATAGCACGCAACGTTCCTTTCGGAACACTGTGCAAAAGCACAAACCCGCCGCCCCCAACCCGCTGATTCCACGCCGCGCCTTTTCCCCCACCCCTGCCTTCAACGACTTACCCTGTGGAAGAAACGTCCACTTTAGTAGGCGTCCCGAGCCTGCGAAAGTGGACTTGACTCTGGCAGATAACTTCGTTCCTAACTCCTACTCCCGAGGGTGCCCCGTCCTAAAGCTTGCCCTGAGCCTGCCGAAGGGTCGCGCTCTGTGGGGTTTTAGGGTGGAGATTTTGACTTTCGGGACGTGAGGGAGCGACGAGAACGGGTCGCCCGCCTAGTTTCAACTGGTAAGGTGCTTAGATTTGTGGTATTTAGCTGTTGCTTGAAAGTCGATTTACAAAACTTGCTCGAAGTGGACAGGCAAGATTATTCGGACCTCTTTTCCACGGTGCAACATCAGATTAGCTGTGGCGTGGTTCCCCCCGCGTCACTGAGACTTCACTTTCTTCGACACGATGCGGGAGGTCTCGTACCTCTTGGTGACCTTGTAGAGACGCTGATTTCCTACATCACTCATTTTTGCTTCACTTCCCAAAGAAGAGCAGATCTAGACGAGCAGGGCAGGAACAGGGTCTTTATGGAGGCTCGAAAACTGTTTCGGACTCACGCGACGACAGGCCAGCCGGGCGAACTTCTCGTCTATTTTTTGATTGAGGCGGTCTTGCAGGCTCCCCAGGTCCTAAAGAAGATGCCTATAACAACCAACCCTAACGAAGAGAGAAAAGGCAGTGACGGTGTGCATGCTCGTTGGGGGGCGGGCCAACTGCTCGAGGTTATGTTCGCTGAGGCGAAGCTTTACGAAGACTTCGACGCGGCCTTGGGTGCGGCCTTTAAAAGCATGACAGAGTTCCACGACTCTGCTACTAAGGATCTCGAAATAAACTACTTTCTTAACACATACACCGTGCTCGATCCAGAGCAACGGAAGTTGATCAGCTCCTACGTCGAGGGAGAAAACCGGGACAAGTGTCAGCAGGCACATGTGTGCCTTATAGGTTACGACTGGCAGGAATACGGGCATCTAAAGAGCGCCACTGAGAAGGAAAAGTTCCTTCAGGAATTTGAACAGCGCTATTTGGCCTGGGCGCGGGAGGAGATGGCGCCCGCGTTGAGGGCGGAATTGAGAAAATTTAAACATGCCCATTTGAAATTCGAGTTCTTTTTTCTTCCCTTTACGAGCGTCGACAATTTTCGGCAGCTGTTCCTTGGGGCTTTGTAGCCAATGATTGAGCTTAGCAGTCACATTTCTACACGATTCACGAGGCTGTATAAACAGCTTGTCGCGTCGGACCTCCGCCGTGAGCTTCTTGGGGCCGAGCCTCAAGCCCTGCCTCCCCAGGATTTGGCTTACCTAGTCAGCACGGCGTCTCGCCTCGCCCTCAGCTCGGAGACCGACTCGGAGCTCGCAGGGGCAGAATGCCAGCTTGCCTATGACGTGGCGGTCCGAGCGACGCAGTCTGCAAATGGTAGTCGCGCTGCGATTGCTCCGCTGTGCGAAGGTATTCTTTCTAGGCTGGGCAACTTCCCCGCTCGTTCTCTTCTGCGCGCGAGGACAGTAGATGTGCAGTCTTCAAGAGATCCGTTCCTTGAAATCGAGTCAAGGGTGAGGGAGGAGGAGAACAGGGTAAATGACGCGCCCCAAGGTGTGATGCTGACCGATTTTCAGGTCCGATTGCTAAGAGCCCTTCGTGCTAAGTCGAGCGTGAGTGTGTCCGCGCCGACATCCGCGGGCAAGTCGTTCACGCTCGAGCTAGACCTCCTTCATCGGTTGAAGAGGCCCGGGCCCTACGTAGCCGTATTCATAGTGCCCACCCGCGCGCTGATTCGCCAAGTGTCGTTGGACTTGTCCGATCTGCTAAGGGCAAATTCGATCGATTGCTTAGTACTGTCCTCTCTTGCAGTTCCCGACGCCCCGGCCGGTACCGTGAGGAGACTAATTTTTGTCTTCACACAGGAGCGGCTTGCCACATTCCTTGGGCAGATGCCGCCGGACCTCAAGCTGAATGCTTTGGTGATTGATGAGGCACAGGAGATCGGCAAAGATAGGCGAGGCATCACTCTCGAGCGCGTTATTCGTCTCTCGACCCGCCGATTCCCGGACGTTCAGCTATTCTTCAGCAGCCCACTTCGTTCGAACCCGGGCTACCTTCTCTCGATTTTTGGACGCCTTGATTCCTCGTCAGCTCACTTTGTCGAATATCAGCGCCCGGTGACCCAGAATCTGATCCTCATAAAGAGTGTGAAGGGTAGGACGGATTCAGCCGACTTGGAGGTACTCACAGATGTCGGGATGGTCACATTGGGCACGGCAGACCTGCCGTTCAAGTTTCGGGGCCGCTACGTCGTTAACCTTGCCAAGCATTTCACGGCCCCCGATGACGTCAGTATCATATATTGCAATCGCCCGAGTGAAGCCGAGAAGACAGCATCAGAACTGAGCGAGCTCTTCGAGGAAAGGAACGACGATCAGCTTGACGAGTTCGCCGATTTCCTTCGGCAGGAGGTGCATCGCTATTATCGGCTCGGACGGATGGTTCAAAAAGGCGTAGCGTTTCACTACGCTAACATCCCGCAGATAGTTCGTTCTCGAATAGAGGAACTTGCGAAACAGCGAAAGCTGAGATTTGTTTGCTGCACGAGCACGCTCTTACAGGGCGTAAATCTGCCCGCCCCAAGAACATCTTCTTGGAAAATCCCAAGACCGGGCGGGGGGAAGCGGGGAAAATCCGGCCCGGCGACTTTTGGAACCTAGCAGGTCGAGCTGGGCGTATGAATCACGAGTTCAGCGGGAATGTTTTCTGCATTTATGGTAAGCACTGGGACACCGACCCGCTAACAGGAGACCGGATGATGCCAATCGAGTCGGCATTCCAGGTCGCGCTTACACAACGCGCTCCAGAGCTGGCAATTTGGTCCGCCACGCCGCCGGTCTCGGCAGAAGGTAGCGAGGCTTGGGCGGAGCAGTCCTTCGCGAACATCTATGCAGATTATGTGGCTTTCAAGACCCGCGTCAGCGAGTCCGCTGACGACCCCGTTATAAAGAGCCAGCTCGAGCAGGTCGACTCCGCAAGTGAGAGAGCCTACGCCAATAGAACTCTCCCGGACGAAATCTATTCGAACAACATGTACGTCCACCCGAACCGCTTGGGCGATCTCGCGACGATTCTTCGCAGCGCCTCGTCTATCAATTCGTTGTTGCCGCTCTCACCATTTGCTATTGGCGCATATGACAATCTCAAACGCATCTTCGAAGTAATCGACCAAGTGTTCATTAAGTCGAATACTCGGAGGCACGAATATTTCGCTTTTCTTGCTTTGCGGTGGATGAGGGGAGACTCCCTGCACGACCTCGTCAGGGCTCGGCTGGATTACAGGCGGGTGCCGGATGATGAGAAGCGCATAAACGAGGAGATTAGAGACCTATTTTGCGAGATTGAAGAAGAGCTCAGATATCTCTATGTCAAATACACGACTATCTACCTTCAGGTGCTCGCTCATATCCTCGCGGAGAGAGGCGACAGTGAAAGGGCCGAAAGGCTTCTACCGGTTCACATGTTCCTAGAATTTGGCGCGTCTGACAAGACGCTTATCAATTTGATGTCGTTGGGTCTGTCCCGTACGAGCGCCATCCTTCTAAAACGGGTTGTCACCTTGGGTACGGAAATGTCTATTCAAGAATGTCAGCGCTATTTGGACGCTATCAATCTCGATCGAATCTCGATCCCTGCTATCTGCCGAACGGAAATTGCTCGATTGCGCGGGAAACGGGCCTAGCGGCAACCCTCCACCCCCTTGACAACTCCCCGCTCATATCCCTATAATTAGCACTCGACAGGCGGAACTGCTAACAACTCCGCCTGACCCATCAAAATCATAGGGTTACCGAGATCAGCAGCATGACGATCTCAACCAATCAACCTCTTAACCTGAAAGGAGTTGCACACCATGGCGAAATTCACCCCGCTCCATGACCGCATTCTGGTGCGGCGCATTGAAGAAGGAGAAACCACCCGCGGCGGCATCATCATCCCCGACTCGGCGAAAGAAAAGCCGCAGGAAGGCGAAGTGGTCTCCGCCGGCAAAGGCAAGATCAACGAAGAAGGCAAGGTTCGTCCGCTCGACGTAAAAGAGGGCGACCGCATCCTGTTCGGCAAGTATTCCGGCACCGAAATCAAGCTCGATGGCGAAGACTTCATCATCATGCGCGAAGAAGAAGTCCTCGGCATCCTCACCGGCGCCGCCAAGAAGGAACACGCCGGGGCGCGCAGGTAGTCGTTGGTCTTTAATCGTTAGCCAACGCACCTTGTCATCCTGAGCGCAGCCGCTCTTCCGGCGAAGCGAAGGATCTCAAGAGCAACGGAACCTAGCGCGTAAGCAAAAGCCTTAGCTAACAGCTAAAAGCTAAAAGCCGAGAGCCAATAGCGGTTGCTCACAGCACATCGCTCAAACTACGAAGAATTCGAAATTAGGAGACGAAACAAATGGCAAAGCACATCGTTCACGGAGAAGAATCCCGTCAGGCGATCCTCCGCGGCGTCAACCTTCTGGCCGACGCCGTGAAGGTCACCCTCGGCCCCAAGGGTCGCAACGTAGTCATCGAAAAGAAATTCGGTTCGCCGACCATCACCAAAGACGGCGTCACCGTAGCTAAGGAAATCGAACTCAAGGACGGCCTCGAGAACATGGGCGCCCAGATGGTTCGTGAAGTCGCTTCCAAGACTTCCGACGTCGCCGGCGACGGCACCACCACCGCCACCGTTCTCGCCCAGGCCATCTATCGCGAAGGCGTCAAGACTGTCGCCGCCGGCGCCAACCCCATGGCCCTCAAGCGCGGCATCGAGAAGGCCGTCACCCTCATCGCCGGCAAGCTCGACAAGGAAGGCAACCGCGTCAACGGCGAACTCGACAAACTCTCCAAACCCGTCACCGGCGAGATGATCGCGCAGGTGGGTACGATTTCGGCCAACAATGACGAGACCATCGGCAAGATCATCGCCGAGGCCATGAAGAAAGTCGGCAAAGACGGCGTTATCACCGTGGAAGAGTCGAAGACGCTTGAGACCCAGCTCGAAGTGGTCGAGGGCATGCAGTTCGACCGCGGCTATCTCTCGCCTTACTTCGTCACCGATCCCGAGCGCATGGAAGTTGCCCTGGAGAACGCCTACATCCTAATCAACGAAAAGAAGATCAGCTCGATGAAGGACCTGCTCCCGCTGCTTGAGCAGATCGCCAAGAGCGGCAAGCCGCTGCTCATCATCGCCGAAGATGTCGAAGGTGAAGCGCTCGCCACACTGGTGGTCAACAAGCTGCGCGGCACGCTGCAAGTCGCGGCCGTGAAGGCTCCCGGCTTCGGCGATCGCCGCAAGGCCATGCTGCAGGATATCGCCATCCTCACCGGCGGCAAGGCCATCACCGAAGATCTCGGCATCAAGCTCGAGAACGTGCAGGTGTCTGATCTCGGCCAGGCCAAGAAGATCACCATTGACAAGGACAACACCACGGTGGTTGAAGGCAAGGGCAAGCACCCGGAGATCGAAGGCCGCGTAAAAGAAATTCGCAGCCAGATTGACAAGACCACCAGCGACTACGACCGCGAGAAACTGCAGGAGCGGCTGGCGAAGCTGGTCGGTGGCGTGGCCGTCATTAAAGTCGGCGCCGCAACCGAAACCGAAATGAAGGAAAAGAAAGCCCGTGTGGAAGACGCGATGCACGCGACGCGCGCGGCCGTGGAAGAAGGCATTGTCCCCGGCGGCGGAGTCGCTCTGGCCCGTTGCGCCGCAGCGCTCGACAAACTGAAGGCCGACGGCGACGAGCAGATCGGCGTCAACATCGTGAAGCGCGCCATCACCGAACCGCTGCGCCAGATCGTCGAGAACGCCGGCGAAGAAGGTGCAGTGATCCTCGGCAAGGTGCTCGAGTCCAAGGACCAGAACTACGGCTTCAACGCCTTCTCGAACGAGTACGAAGATCTGGTCAAGGCCGGAGTGCTCGACCCCACCAAGGTCGTGCGCACCGCCCTGCAGAATGCCGGATCGATCGCGTCCCTGATGCTGACCACCGAAGCCCTGGTGGCGGAGATTCCGGAAAAGAAGGAAGCTCCAATGCCGGGTGGACACGGTGGCGGCGGCATGGGGGATATGTACTAAGAAGCTGTCAGCTATCAGCCGTCAGCTTTCAGCAAGAACTGTGTGGGACGGGCATTTCGCCCGTCCCTTTTTCTTTGTCATCCTGAGCGCAGCCGTTTTTCAGGCGGAGCGAAGGATCTCAGTCTGATCGACTGTCGCGCGTGAGCCGCGTGCCCTTGCCTTGAAAGGGCGCGGCTTCAGCCGCGCCGCAAAGCTCGCCAGACTCAGCCCACCGGAGCCCCGCCGCAAGGCGGGGCTTGCTGGGCGTCGGACAAGCGTTGTGCGGCCTTGAGAACACGAAATTTAAGGCAGAAGGCGCTCTAGGAGCCGTTTGTCGAAGACGGATATTCTCTGTCGTCTCACGTCAGCAGCCCAAGCCTTGAGCCACTCCTTGACGGCTTTCTTGCGGTTAAGCGCCAGGAGACGCGCCGCAACTACCATTCTCATATCTACGAAATACCTGTTGCTGACAGAATCGCGTCTCAGGTGAAGTCGGGCCTTATACCGATCCGGTACCTCATCAAACTTCGTAATCCTGAGTATCAACCTCACCATCAGGGCTAGCGGATTCAGCAGGAGCGCTGCTGCTGATCTTCGAACGTCGCCAAATTCCTTCCTCCCCCCACCGGCATAGACTGTCGCCGCTGCGCGAATCAAACTTGAACTGAGGCTCTTACGTCGATCTCGAAAGCAACGACGCAACAGTTGAAGGTCTCGCCGCCCGCCAAATCTCAGGATCAACAGTGATGCCGGTGCTGCGTATCGATCGGCCCGACGCCCCTCCAACACCTCGGCCAACATCGTCTTGGCTATCAGCAAGACCTGTCGAGCAGAGAAGCCCCGCGCTTCCGCGCGCAAAAGGCTTTCAAGCAAAAGTAGGGGAACGTCATCATGTATCTGCTGTCGATGGGCGATGACGGATTTCACGAACCTCAGGTACTCGGCAGTCGACCCCGAACACCTCATGTAGTCGCTAATTCTCTGGGCAAGGCCGGGGTTTTCAAGAAGGTCCGCGACAGCATGGCGCCGAAGGAAGCGCGCTCTCGTAAGCCCGGCGATCTTGTAGACGCGGCTCTGGATTTGCTCCCAGTGCCCTTTGTTTTCGTTTTGTAATGCAACGCGCCATATGCGGGTAAGTTCGCGGACAAGTGTTACTCGTCGCCCCGACCTTGCTGTGACCTTCGCTTCTAGGGCGTCCAAGTCGGCGTTGGTATCTAGGTGAAAGTGAATCTTGGCATCAGCGGGAGAAAGGATGGCGGACTTTTTCGGGTTGGGCGTCAAATACAGGCTAGCCAGGGAGTCTTGCATCGCTGCGAGAACTCTGAGCCCTTGGGCCTCGGACTTGACGCCAATCACATGGTCGTCCATCCATCGCACTTACGCCTCGGGTCCCACCAACTTGACGATCCGGCGGTCGTGCCCAAATAGAATCAAATTTGCGATGGTTCTCGAACATTCGAACTCGTCGATGGGTAACCCGATTCCGGGCGAATCGGAGTAAGTGGCGCGAATCGCCAATCGCTCCAGCAGGAAGAAGATCAAACCTACCATGTCGCTCGGAATCGGAAGATTTCTAAATGCGCTGGAGACTTCGGAATGCAGAACACTGTTAAAAAAGTTAGAGATATCGCTGACTACGATGAACGGGTAGGCTTTCTGGAGGATAAGGTGCTTTCGATACTGTGAATAGTTCAACCAGTTGAGAAAACTGTGACGGGAAGTGAATCGGTAATCGCTGGCTAGGCGGTCCATCTGCTGCTGAGCAGCTTTTTGTGCGGCTTTCGTTGCTTGGCTTAGGTCCCTTCTTCTGTAATAGACGTGAGGCTGTTGCTGTCTCTTTGCGCGATCATGCACATAATCCGCTATTGCTCTAAACAGGACTAGGTCCGGAATCTCGGGGAGTGTCAACACTCGCTTGAAACTTCTGGATTTTGCCAATGGAAAGCGCTGCGGAGCACGAGGTTCGTAAATACCAAATGAAACCTGACGTAGTAAGCGACTCATCCACACGTCGGGTTCAATGTCGAAGTCGAGGAAATCAACGATATCGCGGATTGTCGCATCTCGTAGGGCCCCGCGAACCTCCTTCCAGGCCAGCCAAAGAGCCGACTTATTAACTCCAGTGATTCGCCCGGCCACCATATACCATCCTGAAAAAATCAGAGTCTACCATTCGTGAGGCTTCCTTGGAAATGCGGAGACAGGCGGGTGGCCCGCACAACGCGGTCCTCGTTGTGTGGGAACCGATGCAACTGATCTCCCGCCTTTGTTTCGGGCGTCCCTCAGGGGCGCGGTTGGAATCTGGGTTGGAGTGTTCCCGCCAGTGAACTGGCGGGCTACTATCGTTGGTCCCTTCGGGGCCGTTTTCGTTGTGTGGGGACCGCTTCGGGAGAAATACGGGGACAGACAGGACGTTCCCCGATTCTTTGGACTGGCGAGGCCCGGGCCCCTCAGCGGGTGAAGCCGGTCATCTGGTTTGCGGCACGAGTGAACTCGTGCCCTTCCCGATTTCGCGCTCGATCGGGCCGGCCACTCCAAACTTCGGCTCTCCTGCTCAGGGGCCTACCGAAATCGCAGCAGATTCCTCCTGTCTCGCTTCGCTCGCGCGTCGGACGCAACGCGCGAGAAATGGGGCACGCCGACGAATTATGGGGCGGGCGGGCAAATACAGGGTAAGATGAAGAGGATGGCTTACATTTCAGAACACCTCACCAGCCTGCGTCAGGAAATCACCGATTTGCGCAACCTCAATGCCCGCCTGTCAGAAAAGGGCAATCACTCCGAGGCGGACCAGACTGCGCTTGAGCTGCGCACCAACCGGTTGCGCGAGATCAAGCAGGAACTGTCGAAGATGCTGAACCGGCCCGAGGATCCGAAGGTCTGGTGGGAACGGTCCCGCCGGTCGAATCTGACGGCTTAAGCCGAGCACTCAACGCCTCTTGCCTCTTGACCGGAGCGTGCGGTCCGGCGTAGCCTCGCCTGCAGAATCTGGGGTTCGTCACGCACCATCCAAACTCTCAGGAGGCCGCTCATGGTTCCGGTTCCGCTTGCCGCGCTCTGGCTGCCGATTGTGCTGTCGGCGGTGATCGTCTTCGTCGCCAGCTCCATCATGCACATGGTGCTTCCGTATCACCGCAGCGACTACAAACCACTTCCGGACGAAGACAAGCTGACGGCAGCACTTCGTCCTTCCAATCTTGGCCCTGGCCTTTACACCTTTCCCTTTTGCACCCACCAGAGCATGAAGTCACCGGAGGTGGTGGAGAAGTTCAAGCGAGGCCCGGTTGGGTTCCTGACGATTATTCGCAGCGGCCCGCCGGCGATGGGGAAGTTTCTGGGGCAGTGGTTTGTGTATTGCCTGGTGGTTGGATTCTTTGTGGCCTATCTGACGGGGCACACGGTTGCGGCGGGCACGCAGTATCTGGCCGTGTTCCGGGTTGCCGGGACGGCAGCGTTCCTGGCCTATGGTCTTGGGCATCTGAGCGACGGCATCTGGAAAGGCCAGCTCTGGTCAAACACCATCAAGGAAGTTGTGGACGGCCTGGTTTACGGACTGCTGACTGCGGGGACGTTCGGCTGGTTGTGGCCGCACTAGTGTCGTTGTCCGGGGCGGCGAAGCCAGAGTCGCGACTAAACGTGCGAGAGAATTGCCGCTGGCAACAGACTACGCAGGTCGCTGGCTTCGCTCAGGATGACAGGGGTAAGAGCCGATGGCCATGGCGGCATGGGCGAGAGCGGCTGCCAGTTTTTCGGGGTCCGGCACGCCTCCCTGGGCCATGTCTTTGCTGCCGCCGCCGCGTCCGCCGAAGCCGGACATCGTTTCTTTCATGAGCGCGCCCATATCGTAGGGCTGGTCGGCGGACTGCGCGAAGACGAGCGACGGCTGCGGTGAAGTGGTGGCGAGCAGCACGACGGCGTTTGGGGATAGCCGGACGACTTTCTGCGCCAGCAGCTTGATGAAGTTCAGGTCGCGGTCGGCGTAGGTGCGGACCACGAGCTTGCGGCCGTTGCTTTCAGGAGTCTCGGCGAGCAGGGCTGCGGCCTGGGCGGCGGCGAGTTCCTCCTGAGATTGCTCACGTTGTTTGCGAAGTGATTTGATTTCGTCGAGCGACTTGCGGGCCTGCTGCGGAACGTCGTAGATGTGGGCGGAGAAGAGGGCGGCGGCCGCGGTGAGCGCGGTGAAATCGCGGCGGGCGGTCGCGATCGCCCGCTCTCCGGCCACGAATTCCACACGCCATCCCTGGCGGACTTTCTCTACCTTTCTTAATAAGACGCAGCCGATCTGGCCCGTGTGGCGGACGTGTGTGCCGCCACAGGCGGTGAGGTCGAAGTCTCGGATGTCAATCAGCCGAATTTCGTCACGCTCGGCGGGTGGCAGTTTGCGCAATCCGAGTTGCGCGGCCTCGTGGCGGGTGACGAAGCGAGTGTCCACGGGGCGGTTTTCCAGGATGATTTCGTTGGCTAGCCGCTCGGCGGATTCGACCTGTTCTTTGGTGAGGGCCAGAGTATCGAGATCAATGGAGCAGTAGTCGTCGGCCATGTGGAACGAGACCGTGGGCAGGTTGAAGAGGCGCACGAAGGCGGCGGAGAGGACGTGCTGTCCGGAGTGCTGCTGCATGTGGTCGCGGCGGCGAGCGGCGTCAATCTGGCCGTGGATGCGGGTTCCGGGCCGCGCGTCTTTCGGCGGAGCTTCGAGGTAGTGGACGACTTTGCCGTCGTCGCGGTCGGCGACTTCGGTGACGCGGAGGTTGGTTCCGTCGGCGAGGAAGATCTGGCCGGTGTCGAAGATCTGTCCGCCGCTGGTGGGGTAGAACGCGGTGCGGTCGAGAACGAGCGCGGGGCGAGGGGTGTCGGCTGCTTCGCGGATTTCGGCGTCGAAGTCGTAGAGGAAGGAGTCGTGGTAGTAGAGACGATCGGTCATCGAGAGTATTCTAACTGCCGAAAAGCAGGTTCCTCACCGGGCTTTCAGCCCGGTTCGGAATGACAACGGTTATTGGTGGAGATTTTACGTATCCCAACCCACAAAAACGCAAGGTCGTTCGACTGTGCCGCCGCATTCGTTTCGCTCATGCGGCGGCTCTGCTCAAGGATGCAAAGTGAACACGAGTCAGTAGGGGCCGATGATGCCGCCGATTTGCCGGGCGGCTGGCTTTGCGGGCGCTCCACCCCGGACGGGGGCGACCGGGGCTCCATGAGCCGTTGTTTCGAGCACGTCGAGATACTTCAGGCCGCTGCCGGTGTTGAAGAGGACCACCGTGTCTTCGGGTTTGAAGAAACCGCTGGCGCGGAGCTTGCGGTAGGCGACCAGGCAGGCGGCGCCTTCTGGGGCGGCGAAGATGCCTTCGACTTTGGCCCAGTGGCGCGTGGCTTCCAGAATCTCTTCGTCGGTGGCGCTGATCGCCGTGCCCTTGCTCAGCTTTAATATGTCGAGGATCAGATAGTCGGCGTAGGGTTTGGGGACGCGGAGGCCGGAGGCGAGCGTCGCGGCATTGGCCCACATTTCCGCCGCGGACTTGCCTTCATCCCATGCTTTAACGATCGGAGCGCAACCCGCTGCCTGCACAGTGATCATTTTCGGGCGTTCCAGGCCGGGTATTGCGGACGAGATCCAGCCCAGGGCTTCCATCTCTTCGAATGCTTTCCACATGCCGAGCAGGCCGACGCCGCCGCCGGTGGGATAGATGATACCTTGCGGCATCCGCCAGCCGAGTTGTTCGGCGACTTCGTAGCCCATGGTCTTCTTGCCTTCGACCCGGTAGGGCTCTTTCGTGGTCGAGACGTCGAACCATCCGTCTCTTTCCCAAGATTCGGAAGCCTTCAGCTCGGCGACTCTCTTGGCGCAGTCGCTGATGAGGCCGTCCACCAGCGTGACGTGGGCGCCGTAGTAATCGCACTCGATGCGGTTGGCGGCGGGAACATCTTTAGGCATGAAGATGTGCGCTTCAAGACCGGCGGCGGCGGCGTAGGCGGCAAGAGCGCCGGCGGCGTTGCCGGCGGAGGGGATGGCAAGCTTTTTCAGCCCGAAGTGGAGGGCCATGGTGACGCAGGCGGAGAGGCCTCGGGCTTTGAAGGAGCCGGTCGGGTTGAGGCCTTCGTCCTTGATGAAGACATTGGGATATTCGCGGCTGGCGAGCATCGGCGTGAGGCCTTCGCCGAGAGAGACCGGATTGGCTGCGGGGAGCACGGCGTCGTAGCGCCACATCGTGGGAGCGCGTCCGGCGAGGCGGGCGGCGGAGAAGTTGCGCTTGATGGCGGCGAGGTCGTAGCGAGCATAGAGGATGCCCGCGTCTTTGAGGCAGACCGATTGCGGGCGGTCGGCGGGATAGTGTTCGCCACAGCGGGTGCATTCGAGGTGGGTGAGCATGACGAATGCGAGTGTAGCAGTTCCCAGTCATCAGTCATCAATGGTCGGGGGCGTTGCGGGCGCCGTCGAAATCCCCACTTCTCGCGCAAAGAGCGCGCGAGAAATGGGGCACCCGGCAGGAGGCTCAACTTGCCTTCAACGGCGGTAACACCATTCTGCCGCTGAGGCCGCCGACGATGGCTCCGGCGGCGAGGGCGGCCACGAGGGTGTAGCTGGCTTCAATCAGAAACAGATCGCGCGGCAGGCCGAGCACAGATGGGACCGAGACCACCAGCAGGGCGGCCCAGAGGATGGTTGACGACAAAATTCCGGGCCACAGGCCGCGATGCGGGAGCCAGGTCTGCAGCCAGGCGACGCCATAAGCGAACAGCAGACAGGCGGCGATGCTCAGCAGGTGGGGCGAATACCACAGGATCAACTGTTTCCACTGGTCGGTGGTCAAGCCGAGGGCGGCGATCCAGCGGCCGCGGAACAGGTAGCTCGAGTGCCAGACCATGCCGATGTACCAGGCGGCAAAAGCGGCCAGCAGGACGGGCAGATGATAGATCTGGTCGCGGCTTTTCGGCAGATGCACTTCGCCTTGCGTGTAGGGCTGGTTGTGCAGTGCGTCGGGAAGGCATTCCTGTCCACAGTCGGCGCGGGCGGGCCAGCGGGTGCAGTCCGTGAGGCGGAACTCGGGCGTGCCGCGCAGTCCAGTCGCGGCGGCGTGGGTGGCGTCAATGGTGACGCCCACCGGCTGATGGGTCTCGGGGCAAATCACCGCTCGAGGATCTGCATACTGATGGTGGATTTCCCGCGCCCACAGCATCGGCATGACAAGGATGACAGCTGCGCCGAAGAGGACGAGAAGGAACCCGAAGAGCAGCAGCATGACGCACCTCCTGGCGGTGGCCGTCAAAGAGCAGGGCGTTCGTCTGAATTCATGCTAGGGCTGGGGGACCGCGGCGGTCTGTGAGCAGGATCACGACTGGGCGATTTAGGTTAGTATCAAGGTCCGGAAATTCTTACAGGAGAGCAAGCATGGGAAAGTTTGTCCTTGGGTTGATCGTGGGGTTGGTAGTGGTGCCCGCAGTGGTCTATCTCTATTTTGCTTCGGGCAGCGCGCCGGTGGCGACGGCGGCGCCGTCCATGCCGTTTGAAAAAACATTTGCGCGCATGGCTCTGCACGCGCGCCTGGAAAAAGAAATGCCGAAATCGGTTCCGATCAACGCCGATGAGGCAGCTTATGCGGCCGGAGCGCAGATCTACAAGGAACATTGCGCCGTGTGTCATGGGCTGCCGGGGCAGCCGGCGACGGCGATTGCGAAAGGCATGTTCCCGAAACCACCGGAACTGATGGAAGGGACGGGCGTGACGGACGATCCGGCGGGAGAGACGTACTGGAAAGTGGCCGGCGGAATTCGGATGACGGGGATGCCCGGGTTCGACAAAACGCTCTCGACGACACAGATGTGGCAGGTGAGTTTGTTGCTGGCGAATGCGGACAAGCTGCCGAAGAGCGTGAAGGATAGTCTGAGCGCGGCGGCGTCGGCAGCGAGTTCGGAAGCGAAGAAATAGCGTCAAGGTTCAAGCATCGGAAAAACCAGGGCTAAAGCCCCAGGACCCTTTGGGGCTTTACGCGGCCCCTTCGACTCGCTTTGCTCGCTCAGGGCAGGCTCTGAAGGGCCGCTCTTCCACGGCGCTCCCTATGATCGGCACGACTGAAGTCGTGCCCTTCCCACCTGAAGGCGGCAGTGGCCATGCTATAGTGCGATTTTGCATGGGATCGTTTCTTTTTTTTGCTTTTTCGTGGTGGGCGATCGCGCTGCGGATCGTGGCGATCGTCCATTTCATCCGGCGGCGGCCGGATTTCTTTTGGATCTGGGTGATCCTGTTTCACTGGGTCGGAGCGCTGGTGTACATCGCGGTTGAGGTAATTCCTGACGCGGGGCTGCTGCGCGGTTCGTTTCAGGTTTTCCCGCGGCGGCGGCGAATTCAGGAACTGAGCCGCGCCATTCTGGATAATCCGTCGGCGGGAAACTACGAAGAACTAGGTCAGCTGTATCTGGACGACGGCAAATTTGCCGAGGCTCGCGCCTGCTACGACAAGGCCATTTCGTCGCGGACCGATCATGCCGATCCGTTTTACCGGCGGGGCGTCGCAGAGATCGAGCTAGGAGACTTTGCGGCGGCCGTGCCCGACCTGGAGCGGGCGGTCAGTTCCGATCCGGATTACGACTTCCACCGCGCCAAGGGACTGCTGGCGTGGGCCTATGCGAGGACGGGGCAGGCGGAGAAGGCAGAAGCGATGTTCCGGGAGGCGACGCGGATCTCGACGATCTCGGAAACGTACTACCACTATTCGCTGTTTCTGCAATCGCAGGGACGTGTGGCCGAGGCGCGCGAGTGGGCGCAGAGGATTCTCGACAAGAAGCCGACCATGCCCGGCTACCTTCGGCGGCGAGAACGGCCGTGGTTTCGCAAAGCCGGCGCGCTGCTGGCACAGCTGCGGACGGCTCCGGGAAAAGCGAAGTGAGGGAAGCTCCAGCGGGCGGCTGCAAAGGTGTCCTCCTGAATGGCAGTCTAACCTCAGCGGCTGAAGCCGCTACTGAGAATAGACGGCTTGTCGCAGCGCTGGAGCGCTGCGCCACCCAAAATCAAACCCAAATAAAGCAGCCGGGAGCAGGGAATCTGCCTGCTTACTTGCGAGGGGCCGCAGGGTGGTGGAGAGTAAAAGGAACGGACTTTACCCCAAAAAACAAACGAGAGGACAAACGCGTGCAACCCATATTCTGTCTGCGCTGCCGGCGCGAGATTGAGGTCGGGCGTAAATCGGTGGCGGTGTATATGTTTGCGCAGACGGTGGGAGTGAAGCCGCGGCAGAAATCGTCGGCGCAGCGGATCTGTTTCTGTCCGCAATGCGCGGTGTCGCTGGCCATGGGCCTGCCGCCGGAGGGGGCGCTCAACCTGGCGGCGTGGGACATGATTCGCGACCTGGTGAGCGCGGAGCCGGCGCTGAATCAGGCAGCGTGGGAGAATCTGCGAGGAGTGGTGGGGTTGCTGGCCTCGGGGGACCACGAGGCCGACTCAACCGAGGACGGGCGGGGCAGGTTCCGGCGCGCGGGATGAAGAGAGTTTTACAAGGCGCCAAAACAAAGGCGAGTTGTTCGCAGCCGGTTAGGGCTTCGGCTCCGCGCCTGCCTTTTTCTTGGCCAGGGAGCGGACGTAGTTCACCAGATCCCAGTTCTCTTCTTCCTTCACGCGCGGACCTTCCGGTGGCATGTCCTCGTGGCCATTCTTGATGATGTAGTGGAGTTCGCCATCGGTGCGGTCCTTCAGAGTTGCGGGATCGGTGAAGTCGGCGATCTTGAGCTTCATGTCTGCGGCAGTCTCGCCTTTGCCGTCGCCATCTTTGCCGTGGCACATGGCGCAATCGAGCTTCCACCATTTCAGGGCGCGGGTGATGGATTCGGGCGAGGACTTGACCGGATTGGTCGCCTTCGCGTCTTCGACCGGGATGGCCGAGTAGTTAGCGGCCTTTTGTGCGGCAGCCGCCGCCGGTTGTTGTTGCCCTGAGGTGGCAACAGCGAAGAGAAAAAGTGCGGGAAGCACCAGTGCGACTCGGGACACAGGAACCTCCTATCTTCGAAAACGATTCTCGCAGCGATTGTAGCACCGCCATTTAGGCCGCGCGGTTACTCTTCGTGATCGAGCGGGCTGCCGTCGGGGCCGACCTGAACTTCGGACTTCTTGCCGGCAGTCTGTACCTGGGCCTCGTAGGCCACCAACTTGTCGTGCTTGGTGATGGACTCGACTTTGAGGATCTTGCCTTTGCCGGCTTTGGCCTGGAGTCCGTCTTTGACGGGTGTGGGGAGGGAGTCGAAGGCAACTTGCTCTTCGACTTCGACCACAGCGCCGGTGGCATCCATCTCCACGTCTTTGCTGTAGCCGTTGACGGTCATCTCGGCTTCGTAGAAGGTCTGGCCTTTTTCCATTTCTTGAGAGAATCCCTTGATGGTGGCGCCCTGGCTCTGGGCGGCGACGGTTTTTTCGACTGCGGGTGGCAGGTCGGCGCGCTGGATTTTCTTCTCCTGGGCGACGGCAACTGCGGCGAGTGCGGCGATTACAGCGATCTTTTGAAAGGCCATAGGAATCTCCGGTTCTGGACAGAGAAGAGGGGCTGTGTTTCTGGGCAGGGCCTTTGGCCGCCTTCTTCACCTGTGACGGGATTACACGCAGGCAATCTGAAGATTACGTGAAAGCTGGCTCGCCCTGATGGCATTTTGTCCAGCCCGGTGGGCCCGGGGCCGGTAACGTATGATATTTTCGACAGTCCGCACTGTGGGATGCGGACTCAATCGTTCAAAGCGTCATCATTAGCACAAAAGAGTTCCCGAAGACCATGACCAAGACATTTCGTGTGTTTGCCACCTGCGATATTGGAGAGGCGATTGATCTGCTGCGCAAACGGGGATACGAGGTCGAGGTTTATCCGCATCCGGAAGCGCCCCCGAAAAGTTTGATCGTAGAGAAGGTGCGATCGGGGATTGATGGGCTGATTACGACCTTGCGCGATCCGATTGATGCGGAAGTTTTCGAGGCCGGCAAGGGCGGGCTCAAAGTGGTGGCCCAGATAGCGGTGGGATTCGACAACATCAGTCGCTCCGACGCGAACCGGTACAAGATCCCGTTTACGCACACCGCCGACGTGCTGACCGAAGCGACGGCGGAGTTCGCGTTTTTCATGATGGGGACGCTGGCGCGGAAGATGTGGAGCGCGGAACATCTGACGCGCGAGAACCAGTGGGGATACTGGCATCCGTACCTGCCGTTTCTGGGCGATGAAGTCACGGGCAAGACGGTCGCGGTGATCGGGACTGGGCGGATCGGGCTGGCACTTATCAAGAAATGCGTCGGGTTCGATATGAACGTGCTGTGCTATGACCCGGCGTATGAGAATCAGGCGTTTGTAAAGACGATTCAGGAGATTCATGAACTGCGGCACGCGCGGGGGTTGGTCAAGGAGAAGGCGTGGATCAAGTATGTTCCGTTTGAGCAGGCGCTGCGGGAGGCGGACTTTGTCAGCGTGCATGTGCCTTTGCTGCGCGAGGGCGAGAGCAAGACTCCGACCTATCATCTGTTCAACGAGCGGAACCTGAGTCTGATGAAGGCCACCGCCTACCTGGTGAACACATCGCGGGGGCCGGTGGTGGACGAGGCGGCGCTGGCGTTGGCGCTGCGGGAGAACTGGATCGCGGGATCGGCGCTCGATGTGTATGAGCAAGAACCGCTGCCGGCAGATTCTCCGCTGCGCGATCCGGCGATTGCCGACCGCTGCCGGCTGATGCCGCACTTTGCCAGCGCGGCGCGGATTACACGGCTTTCGATTGATCCGGACAAGGGCATGGCGGGCCGCTGCGCGCAGGGGTTGATTGACGTGCTCGAAGGCAACTATGGCGGCGACGTGAGGAAAATGCCCTATGTCGTTAATAAAGAGGCATTTGCCGAGTAATTGGCGAGGTTCCAGGCAGCTGTTTCGGGCCGAGGTTCCCGTTGACAGGGCCAGCTTCAGGCCTTAGGCTGTCGGGATAAGATTTGGCGGTTCTTGCTCCCAGGGCAAACTGGCCGAGAATGAGGTAGGAATGTACGAACGGGCAGTGCGGTTGTTTCTGTGTCTTGTGCTATCGGTAGCGGGGCTTTGGGCCATGGATTCCGATGGCCGCCCGGCACTGACGCTGGTGCCTGCTCCCAAGGAAGTACAGATGCGGGACGGCGGGTTCCATGTAGGACGGCGGACCAGAATCCTGGTGCAATTGGGACATCAGTCCGAGGACCGCATTGCGGCCGAGACGCTGGCGGAGGAGGTGGCGGACCAGGCGGGGCTGCAGCTCAATATCGTCGGAGCGAAGCGCGGGCGGAAGACGAGCGACGGCGTGATCGTGCTGGCGCGGCTCGACGATGCGCACGTGAGGCATTTTCTGGCGGCGAAGGGACTGCAGGCTGACAATCTGGTGGGCGATCAGGGATATTTGCTGTTTTCCGACAAGTCGCACCTGATTGTGGCGGCCAACAGCGGACAGGGATTGTTTTCCGGGGTGCAAACGCTGCGGCAATTGCTGCGTCCGGCGCGGAAGGGATTGATTTGCCCGGCAGTGGGGATACGGGACTGGCCGAATCTGGAGAAGAGCGGAGCGCAGAGGGACGTCAGCAGCGGCGACGCGCCGGAGTTTCTGAAGAGGTTGCGGGAGCAGAACCAGTAAGGTTAGGTGTGGAGTTGAGTTCAGCCGTCCCTTCGGGACGGCTTCTTTTTTGGTCTGTGGACCCGGCGTTGAAGCGCCGGGCTATTTTCGCGAGCTCCTCCGGCGCGATTACGTTTCGCATAGAATCCAAGCATGTTTTCTGATCGCACGAACTGGAAGCTGGCGCAGAACCGTCTTACGCAGGCGGTGGAAGAGGCACGAGCCGGCGGGGCGAAACTGCTGGATCTGACGGTATCGAATCCGACGCGGGTGGGATTGGAGTATGACGCGGCCGCGATCCTGGGCGCGCTCAGTTCGGCAACTCCCACCCTAGCCGCAAAGGGCGCGGCCAGGATGGGGCACCCGGCGCTCGATTACGATCCGCAGGCGAAGGGATTGCTTTCGGCGCGGGAGTCGGTGGCGGGGTATTACCGCGAGCAGCATCGGGTTCAGGACTTGGATGCGGAGCGGATCGTTCTGACTACGAGTACGAGCGAAGGGTATTCGTACGTGTTCCGGCTGCTGTGCAACGCGGGGGATGAATTGCTGGTGCCGAAGCCGAGTTATCCGTTGTTCGAGTTTCTGGCGGATTTGCAGGATGTGCGGCTGGCGCCGTATCCGCTGATTTATGACCACGGCTGGCAGATGGATTTCCCGACGCTGGAGAAGGCGGTGACCGAGCGGACGCGGGGCGTGGTGGTGGTGCATCCGAATAATCCGACGGGATCGTATGTGTCGGCGGGGGAAGTGGAGTTGCTGAATGAATTTTGCCGGGCGCGCGGGCTGGCGCTGATTGTGGATGAGGTTTTTCTGGATTATGGGCTGGATGACGAGGCGCACGCGAGTTTTGCGGGGAATCAGGATGTGCTGACGTTTACCCTGAGTGGGCTGTCGAAGATTTCAGCTTTGCCGCAGATGAAAGTCGCGTGGGTGGTGACGAGCGGGCCGCAGGAAGAAATCGCGGCGGCGATGGGGCGGCTGGAGGTGATTGCCGACACGTATCTTTCGATGAATGCTCCGGTGCAGTGGGCAGTGCCGGAGTTGTTGGAGCAGAGGAAGCATATTCAGCCGCAGTTGATGGGGCGGGTGCGCGCGAACCTGGCTGAACTGGACCGGCAGCTGGCCGGGCAGAAGGCTTGCCAGCGTTTGGAAGTCGAGGGTGGGTGGTATGCGGTGCTGCGTGTTCCGGTCACTCGGTCGGATGAGGATTTGGCGATTGAGTTGGTGCAGGAGACGCGGGTGCTGGTGCATCCGGGGCATTTTTATGATTTTCCGAGCGATGGGTATCTCGTGGTGAGCTTGATTGCGGAAGAGTCTGAGTTTCGCGAGGGCGTCGCCAGAGTCATTCGGTCGGCCGGACGCGCTAAGGATTGGCAGCCGGGGGATTCGGCTCGGGATAGACCTTGATCCAGTGGCTTCTTACGCGGGCGCGCACTTTCGTTCCCTGGCGCTCGGATACGATCAGGTTTGTCTCCTGCCGGGGCATGTGGCAATCAATGCAATTAGTGGTAACCGGGTGCGCGGGCTTGGAGAAAGTTGCCGAACTGGGCGCATGACAGTTCAGACATAGCTTGGAGAACCCGGCCGCGTCGTGCTGCACGACGTGAACGTCGTGGCAGGTAAGGCAAGTCATGGTGGACTCGGTGAAGCAGCGGCTGCGCTCGAGCATCCCTATCTGGTTGCCGTGGACGTCGGGACGAAGGTTGGGAGGCGGGGGCGGGAAGGCGAGATACGTGCTCAGAAATTCACCGGGAACGTAGGAAAACGGCGGGAAGACGGAGCGGCCAAGTCCGCCGTGGCACCAGGCGCAAAGATCCATTTGGCGGTCTCGCGAGAATCGCGCGGGATTCGGGATGGCCGGAGACGTAAGGAGATCCGGCTTGGAGCGCTCCCTGTCCACGTGATTGCGGCCCTGGCCATGACACTTCTCGCACTCGAGGCCAACCGTGTAGTTGTCCGTGCGATAGGTATTGGGTTCCGGGAGGGCCTGGAAGTACGTGGCGTGACATTCCAGGCAGCGGGCATTGATGCTGCGATCGAAGATGGCAAAGCCATCGGGATAGCCGGGACTGTTGATCCAGCCCACGCCCGTCCAGTAGGAGACGGGCAGTTGAAACAGTTTGTTCTCCTTCCAGAAGAGATAAGTCTGCCCCTTTCCGCCCGATCCGATGATGAGGTCAAGGCGCTCGGTGTGGGTGGATTTGCCAGTGGGAGAGTCCGAGACCGAGGTCTGAAAGAAAGCCGTCTCCTTGCTTCCGGCCGGTTTGCTCTCGGATTGTTTTTCGTCCATCTGGAAATACAGCGTGGGATCGGAGGTTTTGAAAATATTCTGGCCTGGCGCGAAGGAGCCGAGGATGGAAGATGCGTCGGCGACTCTGGAGGTCAGGTAGTGGGAAGTACGATGATAGTTCTCGACCTTTTCGGCATGGCAGGGTTGGCAGGCTTCGTCGCCCACGTAAGCCGCGCGCGCTACGCCCAGCAGGGCGCCGCGCCGGCCGGGCGCTGCGGTGAGCGCTGCCTGAAATTCTTTCAACGCCAGATCCGATTGATGCTGCTCCAGGAGCAGGTAGCCGAGCTGTTCGCGAGCCGGAAGAATCGGCCCTGGAGTCACAGGAAGCTTCTCGATGGCGTCTTCCTCATCGGCTGACTGGCGCAGCAAAGCTGCAGCTTCATCCGGTTTCCCGTCCGCCTGTGCGGACCACGCCATAACTTCGCGGGTGAGAATGCCTGCCTGAACGGCCCAATAGTCGTTGCCTGAGGCGCGAAGTTGCTTTTCGATCTGTCGCAATCGGTCAATTTCCGCGCGCGCCTCGGCGGGGCGTCCGCTCCGAGCCAGTCCAAGGCCCTTGGCCCAAACCGCAATTGCGGTCACATGAGGTGGGGCTTCGGCGGGAGGGACGATGCCGGCGGCGTCAGCCCATTGACCCCGCTCTACTGCGTAGCGAATCGGCATTGCGGTGGAAGCGTAGGCTACCTTGAACTCGCCTGCGGCGAGATGAGGCATGGCTTTCAGTTGCTGGATGACCTGAGCCGCGTCGCTGTCGCGTCCGCTCTGCAGATAGGCATACACCAGATAATCCATGGCATGCAGTTCTTCTCCCGGGTCGCCCTGCTGATGGGCCGCTTCCCGGGCTGCAAGGTTGGAAGTGATGGAGTCTTCCCATAGACCGAGGCGGGTGAAGATATGCGATGGCATGTGTAACGCGTGCGGGGCGGAGGGCGCAATCTGGCTGTAGGCTCGGGCTGCCGGGAGGCCTCTGGGTGCGAGTTCCGCATTGTCGTAGGCATGGATGAGGTAATGAGGGATGCCCGGATGCTGCGGGTAGCTGCGATCGAGCGGCTCCAGCAAATCGGCCACTTGCTTCTGCCTGGCATGGGTCTTGTCGGACGGGGATACGTTCGCCAGGAGCGCGAGCGCATACAACACCTGGGCTTCGACGTCATCCTTGTTCTGCGCGGCGAGATCGGCCATTGCGTGTTCGTAGTTCGATGCCCGGGTGCGGTAGGGGACAGTGGCAGCATCTTGATATATCAGGGCGAGGGCATTGATAAACCCGCGTTCGCGCTCGGAGCCGCCCGCGATCTGCTGGGCTCGCTGGCTCTCTTTAAGCGCAGTCGGAATTGTCTCGGGCACAAGAGGCGGGTCCCAAAGCTGGCGAAAGTAAGACATGGCCATTCCCCAATGTGCCATCGCACACCGAGGATCCCGTTCGGCGACGCCCTGAAACGCATCTTTGGCAGCGGAGTAAGCGAAGGAGTGAAGCAAAGCTACGCCCCGGTCGAACTGTTCCTGAACAGCCGGCGCGCAAGAAGTCGGGAACGATACTTTTCCGAGTTTCTCAGGTGCACCGTGGCTGTGTGCTTCCTGGGCTGAAGACAGGGGAAGGAGGAGCAGCAGGGTCAGGAGTATTCTTGAAAAAAGGGACATCCCTGTCTCCATAGGCACGCAGCTCTCTGTGACATCCGAATTTTACATTGGAGTCGGCGAACCATGTCTATGAGAGAGACTACGCGGCTTCACCAAGGCATAACTGCAAGATGCGGTATGCGGGAATAGGCAGGCCATTCGCGAAAGAGACTCATCGTTTAAGGAGGAATGGGTTAGTCGCTCGTTCGTCGCCGATGGTGGTCAGCTCGCCGTGGCCGGGGATGACTACCGTTTCGTCTGGCAGGGCCAGCACCTTGTCGTGCAGGGAACGCATGATCTTCTGGGTCGAGCCGCCGGGGAGATCGGTGCGGCCGATGGAGCCGGCGAAGAGGGTGTCTCCGGCGATGAGTTTCTTTTCCGGCTCGAAGTAAAGGCAGATGCTGCCTTCGGTGTGGCCGGGCGTGTGCAGGACGGTCGCGGTGTGCGATCCAGCGGAAACGGTGTCTCCGGAGCTGATGTTGCGGTCAATATCAACTTCGCCGGGCGCGGGCATGCCGATCCAGGCGGCTTGCACGTCGAGCATTTTGAGAAGGGCATAGTCGTTCTGGTTGAGCAGGATGGGCGCGCCGGTCGCGGCGCGGAGCTTCATGGCTCCGCCGACGTGGTCAATGTGGGCGTGAGTGATCACGATCTGCTTGACCTGGAGATTGTGCTTGGCGGTGAGCGCTTGAATGTCCTCGATGTCGTCGCCGGGGTCTATGACCATGGCTTCGTGGGTGATTTCGTCGCCGATGATCGAGCAGTTGCATTGCAGCGGGCCGACGGGGAGGATTTCGTGGATCATGGATTCATTGTAGCGAGTAGGGAGTACCCAGTACCCAGTACTCAGTGAAAATCCCCACTTCTCGCAAAAGACGCGAGAAGTGGGACACCCGGCCCCCCCCAAAGTTGCTTCGTCAGTCCTGTACCCCGGCCGGGCTATTGCCGCGAGGGGGAAGTTGGGGGGACAATACTGCCGCGTGCTTGGAGGGTTTGTGGCGAAATACCGGCAACCTGGGTATCAGGATAGCGATCGTGAGCCGCGGCGCGGGGAAACGCGGAGCGAGCAGCCGCGGAAGGCGCCGGCGGAGCGCAAGAGCGGTCCGCCGAAGTGGGACCACGCGCTGGGGCCGAAGCCGGTGAATCTGCCGGGGACGCGGGCGGTGTCGCGCTGCGCGCAGTGTGGGACCGTGCTGGCGGGGATGACGGCGGACGAGAAGTGCCCGAAGTGCGGGTTTGCGCTGCACTCGTGCAAACAGTGCATGTATTTCGATCCGGGCAGCCGGTTTGAGTGCATGCAGCCGGTGAAGGAACGCGTGGCGAAGAAAGATGAGCGCAACGAGTGCCCGTCGTACGAAATGCGGGTGACGCGGGAGAAGGAGACTTCGACTCCGGCCAGCCAGCGGCCGAATGACGCGCGGGCTGCGTTTGAGAATTTGTTTAAGAAGTAAGACGCGTCGGACCTCGGACTTCAGACCTCGGGTGCTCAGGCAGGGAGGTCCTGCTGAGGTCCGAGGTCGGATGTCAGGGGGCGAGCTCTCACGGTTTCTGCGTTGGTCGAAGAAGAATCTCACTCACAAAGGATTGAGGGGCCTGGGTCACCAGCATGGCGACGGCGTGGGCGATGTCGGCGGGCTGGAGCATCTTGCTGTGGTCTTTGCCTGGGTGCGGGCTGAGTTCGGTGTCAACCGAACCGGGGCAGAGCACGCTGACGCGGATGTTGTGTCCACGCAATTCTTCCGCGACGGAGTAAGTCAATCCGTTTAATCCCCACTTGGAAGCGGCATAGGCAGCGCCGTTGGGGAGCGCGTTTTTTCCGGCGAGAGACGAAATATTGACGATGTGACCGGCACGGGCACGGATCATGAGCGGGGCAAAGGCGCGAATGGCGAAGTAGACGCCGCGCAGGTTGGTGTTGAGGATGCGGTCCCAGGCGTCGGGCGCAAGCTGGTGGAGGGGGTCGGAAAATCCTCCCACGCCGGCGTTGTTTACCAGAATGTCAATGCGCCCGAAGGTGCTGTCCACGCGGGCGGCGGCGTACTCGAGCTGGTGCAGGATGGTGACGTCGCAGGGAACGACCTCGGTCTTGCCGCCAGCATCAAGGATGGCGCGTGCCGTCCCATCGAGAGTGGATTGGGTGCGGCCGCATAGCACGATCGTGGCACCCAGGCTGGCCAGCTTGGAAGCGATGGCGGCGCCGATGCCGCGTCCCGCTCCGGTGACGACCGCGACTTGCCCGGATAAAGGTTGCCCGGTGTCCATAAATTTGTCCGCTCCATAAGGGAATCCTTGACCGGGCCGAGCGGATGGAGAACATCCACCGGGTCCGGTGAACGCATCTTAACAATAAAGTGGAGGACGAATGGGAAGTTGCTTGCCTTCAGCAGGAGAGGTACTTATAATCCCGCCAACCGGGAAAGAGGGTCTGCCGCCATTGCGTCCGAGCAGGTTGCCCCTTGTGCCCGGGGCCCTGCCAGGAACCGGCATTCCAAAGCAGGATCCGAAGGCGAGCGGTCCAGGCGGAATGCAGTCGCTGCTGAGGTTGCAACAAAACGTTTTCCCGAACTAAAAGCTACTTCCCGAATGTCCAAGGAGCCATTCTGATGAAAAAGATTCTGCTTGCGGTTGTGCTTGGGGCTGCAGTCATAGCGGGGGCACAAGACGCGGCACAACCAGCGCAAGGACAACCAGCCGCGCAGCAATCGGCGGCGCCGGTGATCAAGGATCCTGCGGAGTACAACGCCTACGTGGCGGCCATCGGCCAGCAGGACCCGAACGCAAAGATCAGCGGGCTGGAAGCCTTCCTGACGCAGTATCCCAACAGCATCATGAAGACGCAGGCGCTGCAAGTTCTGATGGGCACCTACCAGCAGACCAACAACGTCAAGAAAACGATGGAAACGGCGACGAAACTGGTGACGACGGATACCTGCAATGTGCGCGGACTGGCGCTGCTGGCTTATTTTGACCGCCTGCTGGCCCAGGGCGGAGATCCCAACGCGAAGCAGTTGCTGGTGGACGGCAAGAAATATGGACAGCAGGGACTCGATTGCATGCCCAAGGTCACGGACCCAGATGTTGTGAAGATGAAAGATCAGATGACGGGCATCTTTAATGCGGCGATCGGCATGTCGTGCCTGCAGGACAAGGATTATGCCTGCGCGACCAAGTCGCTGCGAGTTGCGGTGGATGGAAACCCGACCGACTTCAGCGTGGTGTATCCGCTGGCATTGGCCTATCTGAGTTCGGCCCCTCCGGACTACCAGAACGGCATCTGGTTCGCGGCCCGAGCGGCGGCCGTGGCCCCGCCGGCGGCCGCTCCGCAGATCGAGAAATATGCCCGCTCGCAATATGTGAAGTTCCATGCCGGAGACGACGGCTGGACGGAAGTGCTGGCGGCGGCCAAGGCGAACGGAGCGCAGATGGCGATCAAACCGGCGCCCACACCGGCTGAACAGGCGCACAAGATGGTGCAAGAAACCGCCCCGGACAAGATGGATTTCGCCCAGTGGGAATTCGTCCTGACCAACGGAGCGCAGGAAGATCAGGATGCGGTCTGGAATGTGATCAAGGGCAAGCCGGTTCAGATGAACGGTACGATCATCAGCACCGAGCCGGATACGTTCATGATCGCGGGCAGCTCGGATGACATTGACGCCAAGAAGGCGGACATTACGCTGAAGTTCGAGGATAAGATTCCGGTGAAGATGATTCCGAAAGACGGAGCGAGCTTCGACTTCCAGGGCGAGCCGGCCTCGTACACGCCGAACCCGTTCATGATGGTGATGGAGAAGGGGCGGCTGCTGAGCGCTGCCAAGCCGGCAGCCCCGGCCCACAAGCCTCCGGTGCATAAGAAGCCTGCACAGTAGCAGCGGGTCAGGAAAAGAAGTTGAAGGCAGCCCGAAAGGGCTGCCTTTTCGTTTTCTTGTAAGGCGGGGCGCCCCGGCTTAGTGCTTGTCCGGCGGACTCGCTGGCGAGGAGGCGACGGTAAATGGAAAGATGTTGATGTTCTGAGTGCCGAGCATCAGAGCGTACTCGCCAGCGGCAAGTGGTTCTTGAGGGTGCACGAGCCAGACCATGCTCTCGGGCTGGGATACGTCTACCAGCACTAGATCGGACTTGTTGGCGTCGGCAATCTTGTTGCCCCCGACAAGCGGTAAGGCACGAATGCGTCCGCCGTCGAGTTCGCGCAATCCCTTCTTCGGGTGCAGCCGTACCAGGACCGGCTCTCCGGGCAGGGAAAGGATGTGACAGATGCAGAGGATGGGCTGCCCGGGGGCGACCTGAACCTCAGCGTGTTCTCCGACGTATTCGGAGACGATTACGGCCGCCACAGCACCGTAGGACATCGAAGAGGCCAGTCCGCGCTTGGTCTTCGTCTGTGCGGGCATGGCGGAGTTGACAGTGAGCCAGTCCACGTTTTGGATCAGGACGCCGGTGCGGTCCCTGGGATAGTCGGCCGTCAGCTTTGCTTGCGCTGGGGTGGAGGTGGTTTGCGCCTGCCCGAGGATGAATGAGGGCGAGCAGATTGTGATGGCAACCGCCGCTCCGACGACTAAGATAACGGACTTCATAGCTATCCTGCCCGACGCGAACCAGGGATTGGAACGAAGCAGTATACGGCTAGCGGACGATTTTCTTTTCCAGGGAGACTTGGCGAGTGCTGCGTGGCGGGCGTTTGGCGCCGTCGCGGAGCTGGCGAATGTCAATTTTCAGCTCGTCAATGGTACGGCTGAGGGTGTTGCGGTGCATGCCCAGCTCGCGCGCGGCGCGGCACTGGTTGCCCTTGTTTTCCTGAAGGACGGTGAGGATGAAGCGCTTTTTGAACTCGCGCACACCCTCGGAATAGAGGATGTTGCTTTTGTACATCTGCAGGACGAGTGCTTCCAGTTGGTCTTTCACAGTGCGTCTCTCTTCGCCATAAGATTTTCCCGCGCCGCAGCTATTTCGGCGCGGCCTTGGTGGCGTCGGGGAGTTTCTCAGGGGCGCGATGGAGCAAGTCGAGACCTTGATAGAAGCGCGCGCGGAGTTCGGAAGGTGCCAGCCAGATGGCCGCCCTGCCTACCACCAGGAAGTAGGGCGCCAGTTGCGAGTTGGCCAGAAGCTTCGAAGTGGGCGCGAATGCCGTCATACCCATCAAGATCACAGCTACCATCAGCCCGCCCTTCAGCAGCCCCAGGACACCGCCGAGGAAACGGTCCAAACCGCTGAGTCCGGCCTTCTTCATCAGCCAGTGCGCTATCCTGGCGGCGATGCCGAACAGGATCACGACCGCAAAAAAAATGAAGAGGAACCCAACGATCTCAGCGAACCAAAAATTCTTTAAGTACGATTCCAACCACTGCGCCAGGCTATGGTACTGCCACGCAGCAACGAGGTACCCGATCACCAGCCCGGCCATGGTGAGGGCCTCGGAAAAAAAACCCTGCATGGCGGCGGTGATTACGTTCAGGAGCACCAAACCGCAAATGATCCAGTCCGCCGTGCTCATGCACCGCTCCTGCGGACAGGAATAGTACCAGACTGCCAGTTATACATCCAGCCGGTGCCCCGTAAGCTGGAAATAGGCCTCAAGATATTTTTCGCTGGTACGGCGAGCGACCTCCGGCGGCAGTGCGGGCGCCGGCGGCTGCTTATTCCAGCGAATCTGCTCGAGGTAATCTCGAACGTACTGCTTGTCGTAGGATTCCTGCGACCGTCCCGGAGCGTACTTGTCGGCGGGCCAGAAGCGGGAAGAATCGGGAGTGAGGACTTCATCGGCCAGGGTGATGCCTTTGGCGGTGCGTCCGAACTCAAACTTGGTGTCGGCGATGATGATGCCGCGGTTTCGAGCATAGGCTGCCGCCTTGGTGTACACGCGCAGCGTGAGGTCACGCAGGTGGCTGGCGGTCTCGACCCCGACAATGTCGCACATGGCGTCGAAGGAGATGTTTTCGTCGTGCCCGCTGACGGCTTTCGTGGCCGGAGTGAAGATAGGCTCGGGCAGCGCGTCGGATTCCTGCAATCCCTTGGGCAGCTGAATTCCGCAGACTTGGCTGGTGGCCTTGTACTCCTTCCAGGCGGAGCCGGAGACATAGCCCCGGACGACACACTCGACCGGGAACATGTCGGCGCGCTTTACCAGCATGGAGCGCCCGCGGAGCTGGTCGGCGTAGTTGTGGACGGATGCCGGGTACTGATCCACGTCGGCGGTGACCAGGTGATTAGGGACGATATCAGCCAGGAAATCGAACCAGAAAAGGGAAAGCTGGGTAAGAACGCGTCCCTTGTGGGGAATGCCGGTGGCCAGAATGTAGTCGAAGGCCGAAATGCGGTCGGTGGCCACGAAGAGGAGTTGCTGGTCGTTGACGGTGTAGACATCGCGGACTTTGCCGCTGGCGTGAAGCTGGAGGTCGCGGAAATCAGTTTGCAAGAGGACGGAATCGAGAAGATCTGGGCTCATGATGAAATTCTAAAGGGTAAGGAGCGAGGCCGTATTCTAGCTGGTGGCAGAATTTTGTCAACGATTCCGATCACTGGAAAGACCAGGGCCTGTCATTCCGTTGAATGAAAAGAGATTGACAGACAACGGGGTTGCTGGAACGCGCGATGGATGCGGGTTCTGCAGTTCGCGGGCTGTGGAAAAGCTGAGGATGGGAGTGGATAAGTGGGTCCGCCGCGGCTCGGCGGCCTTCCAACTTTGAGTTGCCGGCTACTGCGTCCCGAAGCGCACTGAGACGAGCTTGGAGACGCCCGGTTCCTGCATGGTTACGCCATACAGCACCGGGGCGATGCTCATCGTTTTCTTGCTGTGGGTGATGAGCACGAACTGGGTCTGCACGGCCATTTCGCGGACGAGTTCAGTGAAGCGGCCGATATTGGCTTCGTCGAGCGGCGCGTCCACTTCATCGAGAATGCAGAATGGGCTCGGCGTATACTGGAAAATGCCAACCAGCAGCGACAGGGCGGTAAGCGCCTTTTCGCCGCCGGAAAGCAACAGCACGCTCTGCAGGCGCTTTCCAGGAGGCGATGCGACCACGTCGATGCCGCTTTCGGCGCTGTTCTCCTCGTCGGTAAGCTTCATGAAGGCATGGCCGCCGCCGAACAGCTTCTTGAACGTGGCCTGGAAGTTCTCATTGATCTTGGTGAACGCCTCTTCGAACTTCTGCCGCGAAAGCAGATCAATCTCGCGGATCGTTGCTGTGGTGTTTTCGATGGACGCGATCAGGTCTTTGCGTTGCGTGTCGAGGAACGCGTGGCGCTCGGCGGTTTCCTTGTATTCTTCGAGCGCCATCATGTTCACGGGGCCCATGGCGTCGAGTTTGGCGCGCATCTCGCGATAAAGCTGGTCTTCGGCGGCCAGTTCGTCGCCGGAGACGGTGACCAGCGCCGGGTCGGCGAGGAGGGCGGCGCGCTCGATTCCGAGTTCGTTCAGGCACGTTTCCGACAGGTACTGCGCGTCGGACTGGAGCTTGGCGCCGGCAGCGGACAGCTCGCCGCGCCGGTCGCGAGCCTGATCGAGCAGCAGGCGGCTGTTGCGGAGCATTTCGTCAATCTCGGTGAGGCGGGCGCGGAGTTGCTCGGTTTCGAACTGCAACAGGCCTTCGCGGGCCTGGGCGGCGTTGCGCTCGGCGTCAAGGTCGGCGGCTTGCTGTTCGAGTTGCCCGTTCTCGGCTTCGCGTTGGAGTTTCTCTGCGGCGGCGGCTTCGATCTGCGAAGCCAGGGCATCGATGCGCTGGCCCATCTCCGTGAACAGAGATTGGATGCGGTCAAGAACGGCCGCGGCTGAGCGGTGACGCTCTTCCAGCGTGGCGACCCGGGCGGCGTGCTGCGAGGTTTTGTGGGCTGATTCTTCACGGCGCTGGCGGAGGGCCGTGAGCGATTCCTGGGCTGACGCGATCTGCTGCTCGAGTTGTACTCGCTGCTCCTCTACGGCAGCAATCTCGGCGTGGCGCGCAGCCACTACGGATTCCTGCTCGGAGCGCTCGGCGGCAAGGCGTTGCAGTTCGAGTTGCGAGACGTTGAGTCGCTCCTGGATACGAGTCATCTCGGAATCGAGCTGTTGCAGCATGTGGCCGGAGGTCATGGCCTGGTGCTCGGCTTCGCGTTTCTCGCCTTCCAGACGGTCGAGCAGGGAAGTGAGCTCTTTGATCTCGCGGCCCAGGGTGAGCACGCGCATTTCTTCCTGGCGCAGGGCGCATTCCAGGTCGTCGAGCTGGCGCAGCACTTCGCGCAGTTCGCGCTTCATGGAAAGCGGGCCTTCGGCGCGCTGCTTGCCGCCAGTAACGGTGACGTTGTGGAAGCATTCGCCGGACTGGGCGAGAAAAAATGCATCGGGATTTTCGAGCGCCAAGCCGCGAGCCACGCCGGTCTCCGGCACGATATAGCCGTCGCGGAGTTTGGGCAGTATCACCTCCAGTGACTTGCCGAAGCCGTTGAGCACCCGGATCGTCTGTTTCAAGGGAAGAATCTGTGCGGCCGGCGGGGCGCAATGCGCGGCTTCGTCAACGACAAACGAGAATTTGGCCTGTGAATCTTCGGGATGAACGAGGAAGGTAGCGCGGCCGTCTACGTCCGAGCGCAGCATGCGCAGGCCTTCGTTGGCGGCGTCCCAGGACTTGACCACGATGTAGTTCAGTTCGTCGCGCAGGAAGTCTTCGACCACGCGCTCGTAGCGCGGCTCAACTTCGAGGAAGTCGGCGAGAACGCCCACGGGCGCCAGGCCACTCTGCATCACGCCCGACTGAAAGAGACGGCGCACCGATTCTGTGGAGTATCCGTGCTCGGCGATGACGGCTTCGAGCGATCCCTTCTTGCCCAGCGCCGTGGCGAATTCGGCGCGGAGAACGTCGAGGTTGGTCTTGGCCGTGTTCTCTTCCTGCTTCTTCTGCTCGATCAGGCGGCGAGTGCGGCTGGTTTCTTCGGCGATTCCGCTGACGCGCTGGCTGACCGTCTCAAATTCGAGAGCGAGTTGGCCGCGCTGTCCACCGAAGGTTTCGACCTGGGCGTTTGCGTTGGTGATCTCGGCTTCGAGGCGGCGAGCTTCGCGGTCGGCTCCGGCCAGGCGCTCTTCCGCCTGTGCCAACTGGTTGCGCAGACGCGATCCGGCGGAGACTGCGTCGAAGATGGCGACGCGAAATTCCTCCTGCTGGCGCTCGATCTCGGCGAGGTTGGTCGAGGCCGCGGCTGCTTCCTGCTGGCAGAGCGTCAGATCGCTTTGTGCGGCCGCAAGATCGGCGGCGGCGGATTCGAGAATCTGCCGATTCGATTCGCGTTCCGATTCAAGAGCGGTCAGGCGATGGCGGGCCTGGGCCAGTTCCGCTTCAGAGGCGGCCGAGCGAACCAGCAATTCGGCGCAGCGCTCTTCGTTGTGGCGGCGGCGGGCGTGCGCGCGGTCAATCTCCATCGCGATCCGGCTGATGCGGTCGCGGTTCTCGCGCAGCTCACTCTCGATGGCATAGCCGCGCTGGGTGCGCTCGGTGTGCTCGGATTCAAGTTGCTGGACCTCAGAGGTGCGGTGCTGCATCTCTTCGGCCAGGGCGTTGAGCTGGGAATCAATGGCAGCGCTTTCGATCTCGATGGCCGTAAATTTGCTGGCCAGAACAATCCGCAGCTTGGCGCGCATTTCTTCGCGCAGGCGGGCATAGCGTTCGGCCTTGGACGCCTGGCGCTTCAGCGAATTCATCTGCCGCGTGACTTCTTCGAAGATGTCGTTGACGCGGGCGAGATTGAGCTTAGCGTCTTCAAGGCGCGCTTCGGCCAGGCGCTTTTTTGTTTTGAACTTGGTGATGCCGGCGGCTTCCTCCAGGATCGCGCGACGGTCGGTGGGACGGCTGCTGAGAATCTGGCCGATGCGTCCCTGCTCGATCAGGGCGTAGGACTCCGGGCCGAGGCCGGTGCCCATGAAGAGTTCCTGAATGTCGCGCAGGCGGCAGAGTTTTCCGTTCAGCAGGTATTCGCTGTCGCCCGAGCGGAACAGGCGGCGGGTGACGTGAATCTCTCCGCGATGGAATTGCTGCTGGTTGAACTTGCGGCGGCGAATCTTCAGGACGACCTGGCCGACCGTAGTTCCGGCGGCAGCTGCGGTTGGGGGCGCCGTCACGTTGTGCGCGGGCAGGGCGAAGATGGGTTCATCTTCGGGGAAGGCGATGGCGAGAACGTTCACTTTCGAACGCGGAATCTCGACTTCTTCCATCCTGCCGGGCTGAGCGTCTTCGACGGCGCGCTCGGTGTCGGCGGCAGAGCGGGCGCGGATGGCGGCTTCGTCCCAGTCGTCGGTGATGTGGGCGTCGGGGTCAACATCCCCCCTTTTTGCAGAAGACGAGAGAAATGGGGCACCCGGTTCTGTTTCAGCCCCCGGCATTTCGTCTTGAATTTCTATTTCGGTCGGGGCGGTGACGTCGGCCCCGGCGGATGCTTCGGGATCAATCAGCGTGAGCGACACTTCAGCCATGCCGGTGGGCTTGCGGTCGCGCGTGCCGGCAAAGATGACGTCTTCCATGCGCGAGCCGCGCAGCGTCTTGGCCGACTGTTCGCCCAGCACCCACGAGATGGCGTCGGCGATGTTGGACTTGCCGCAGCCGTTGGGGCCGATGATGGCCGCGATGCCGTCCCCGTGGAACTTGAGTTCGGTGCGGTCGCAGAACGACTTGAACCCGAGAATCTGAAGCTTTTTCAGTTTGAGCAAAGCATTCACTCCAGTGATCAATGGCCAGGGGCCGGTTGCCGGTCTCCACAACGGGAGCTCCATTTCTGGCGTGCCCCTTGCGCGAGAAGTGGAGACTCTTGCCTGTTAACCAGACGGATTCCTCCGCCGCCGAATCCAATGCGTACGTCCACCGTACCGTCGTCTTGATCACCCCAGGCTGGACAGGGCGGGCACAGATTTAAGCTACTGTAACGGCGAAAACGGGGCGGGGTCAAGCAATATAACACTATATATTGTATGGCCTTGCCGCCGACCGCGCTGGGTTGGACAGACATTGCAGCCTGCGCCTGGTTTACGGGTGGAGAGGAAAGACGAGGTGGGAGAACCGCGAGAGCAGGATAAGGCTAGCGCATCGCAAGCGGTGAGTGCAATGGGGATATTCAACAATCACTTCCATGTTGGGGGCGGGGGCGGTGGAGGCAGCCGCTGTGTCGAATTAAGTTCGGTGACTGGAATCTTATAAACGACGCCCACGCGTATCCAAGCATACAGGGCAACCACTACGACCAGAACACCAATCATGAGAAATCCGAGGAACTTAGCCGATGGGCGGTAAATCGGTTCCTCCGCTCCTCTGGCGCCAAAAAATCTCCTGATCGGCAGAAGTAACGCGAGCACCATCAACGAAAAAATCAGAGCCAACTGCATCACATCTCGAGTCAATCCCGGCCTAGAAATCGCGTCGTAGAGCCACTCAGACAGCGTAAGGGCACAATACCCGCGCGCTATCGGAGAAGCGATCGGCAATATAAAGAGAGGAAACGCCCATAGCCACACCACGATGAACATCACAAGCCACGCCGACCGCGAGCGTTTGATGTATCCCGTCCATAGAACGATCAGTCCGATGAGAATGATCGCGAGAGAAGCGAATCCAACGTAGCTCATGATCACGGCGGCTTCTCGGAACCCATCATCGAGCTGCGACGTGGCCACTCCATCGTGCCTGCTAAACGCGCTGTTCCAGCTCACAGGGACAAAGCAAAGCAGCGCGATTGTAAAAAGGACGCTTGATATTGAGACGCAGTCGGGACGAGCTTTCATGGCGTCCTCCGAAGGAATACGCCCTGTTAGCTTCAGTTTTACGCGAAAGGAGCGACAGGCGCCAGTCAGGCTGTTGTAATAGGCCATTACACTCAAAAACCAGTCAATGAGGGCAATGGCAAGGTCAATAGTTGTTGCCTGCAGAGCGCTCATTCCTCCAGCCAAGCCTCCTGCAGTGGCCCACGTCCTGCGGCTTGTCTGGTGCTAAAGTTGGCCTCATGGCCGGCGCCACAAATCGCGAGAGCTTTGAGGAGATTGTGGAGTGGGCTTACAGCACCCTGCCGCAGAAGATAAGAGACCTTCCAGATTTCCCTGGCATTCAAGTGGTGGACGAGCCTCCGGCGGAGGTATTGGAGGACGTATCGGATAGAAAGAAATGGCGCCGTGGAACTGAGTTATTGGGGTTGTACAGCGGCACATTCCGGACGAAACGCTCGTACAACCAGTTGAAGTCTGCGCCCGATTTGATCTTTGTTTTTCGTGGCCCCATTCTGCGGTGTTCAAAAGGAGATTTGCGGACCGAAGTGAAACGTGTGGTCTGGCACGAGGTGGCACACTGGCTCGGCTACGAAACCGAGGAACAGGTGAAGGCTTTGGGGTTGTGAGGCACCACCAACTTGTCACACTACTGGATTCTCACCACTAGCATTCGCTCGCCGAATGCCCGTCTGGGGAGGGGGACCCCGTTGTTGAGGGTGCTTTCGGGCCAAGCTTTGCTCGGCAAAGCCGAGTCAGGGACCCGTCCCCACGCTGGCATCGCCTCGCTTCGCTCGGCGGGACAGCCGAGGGCGGCTGTCCCTACATGTTCCGAGCCGACTGCTGCCAGCTGCCCAGCTTCTCGAAGAACAGGCAGATGGTTTCGATCCCACGGTGGAAGTTCGGGATGTGGAACTTCTCGTTGGGAGCGTGGAGGTTGTCGTCGGGGAGGCCGAAGCCCATCATCACGCTGGGAATTTTCAGCACGTCCTGGAAATCGGTGACGATGGGAATCGAGCCGCCGCTGCGGATGAAGACCGTGTCTTTCTTGAACGTGTCGTGCAGAGCCTGAGTCGCGGCTTCGATGTACTGGTTGTCGGTGCTTACCACGCAGGCCGGGCCTTTGCTCCACACTTTGACTTTGGTTTCGATACCCTTGGGCGTGTGCTTCTTCACGAACGCCAGGTATTTTTTCAGGATGTCGTCGGGGTCCTGGTTGGGGACCATGCGCATCGAGACTTTGGCCTTCGCTTTTGCCGGAATGACGGTCTTGGCGCCGTCGGCGATAAACCCTCCGGGCATGCCGTGAACTTCAAGTGTTGGACGAGCCCAGGTCCGGTAAAGTACTGAATAGCCGGGTTCTCCGGTGAGGACTTTCGATCCGACTTCGGTCTTGCGGTAGTGCTCTTCGTTGAAAGGCAGGCGCTTCCAGGCATTGAGTTCGGCTGCGGTCGGGGCTTTCACGCCTTTGTAGAAGCCGGGGATGAGGACCTTGCCCTTCGAATCTTTCATTTTGCTGATCATTTCGATCAGGGCGAAGAAAGGATTGGGAGCAGCGCCGCCGTACATGCCGGAGTGCAGATCGGTCTTGGCGCCGTAGGCTTCGATTTCGGTGTAGACCAGGCCGCGCAGGCCGACGCAGAGGGTGGGAAGATTGGGGGCGAAGAGTTCGGTGTCGCAGACGAGCGCGAAGTCGGCTTTCAGCTTGGCTTTCTGCTTGCGGATGTATTCGGCGATGGATTCTCCGCCGACTTCTTCTTCGCCTTCGAAAATGATTTTCACGTTGATGGGCAGCTTGCCGCCGCCGGTCTGCATGAGGGCTTCCAGCGCTTTGACTTCCATCCAGAGCTGGCCTTTGTCGTCCACGGCGCCGCGGGCGTAGATGTTGTTGTTGCGCTCGGTCGGCTCGAATGGCGGAGTGTGCCATTCGTCGAGAGGCTCGGCGGGCTGGACGTCATAGTGCGCGTAGCAGAGTACCGTGGGCTTGCCATGGGCGTGCAGCCAGTCGGCGTAGATGAGCGGGTGTCCTTTGGTGGGGATGATTTCGACGCTTTCCATGCCGATGCGGCGCAGTTCGTTGGCGACGAAGTCGGCGGCTTTTTGGATGTCGGGCTTGTGTTCGTCAAGCGTGCTGACACTGGGAATGCGGAGGAGATCTTTGAGTTCGTTGAGGAAACGCTGCTGATTACTGCGGGCAAAATCAACGGCTGGGGAAGCCATAAGGGATGCGTCCTTTCTTCGAAGAACTTACATGATAGGGATTTCGTGCAAACGCATCAGTATAGCGCGAAGGAAGCGGACGTGGGTGAAACCCCAGAGGCTAAAGCCCACTCGCTCTGTGTGTTGTACGCGGCCCTGAAGGGCCGCTCTTCCACATTTCTTACGCGTAGCCGAGGCTTTGGCGGCGGCGCCAGTATGCGGCTGCCAGCAGGACAGCCGCCGCTACCGCGTAACGCAGAGGGGAACTCGATGCCGGGGTGGTGGCCATGAAGTCGAGGCCGGGGATTTGGTGGGCCGGTCCGACATACCACCAGACGGTGAAGATGGCCTCGAAGGCCTTGCTGCTGCCGGTCCAGATGCCGAGGGCCAGAGCGAAGCTGGGGATGAAGACGGCTCCGGCCAGCCAGCCGGCGAGGCTGTGCCAGTCGGCGCCGAGGACCAGTCGAACGCCAACTCCGGAGCCGGTGAGCAATGCAACTAGTACGCCAGCGCTCCACAGAGCTGGAAGCTGCCGGGAAAGGCTGTGCGCCGAGGAGAACAGAAGGGCGCCGGTGGCGTGGCGCGCCTCGCGGCAGCCCATCTGCGACCAGATGAGAATGGGCCATATCCAGGCCACCAGCAGGAATCCGGCGCGGACGTCGGCCCCGGGAGAGACGAGCTGGCCGATCAGCAATCCAATTGCGACCGTGTACCACCACCAGCGCAGGCCTTTGAGCATCAGCCGGAGTTCGGAGGCGACGAGCTGCAGGCTGCGAGAGCTTCCGGAATTGCGAGTGAGGGGCGTGAGATGAATGGTGGTGACCGGCGTGGCCCGATGGGCGAAGTTTTCAGCCACTGCGATGGCTGGCTGGGCGCCCGGAACCTGCGAACTGCGGAGCCTTCGCCAGGAGCGCGCTGGATCGAAGCGGTGAAAGAAAACTGAGGCGAGCAGCGCCATGCCTGTGGCGCAGCCGATCCAGAACAAGCGCATGAGCAGTACTTGCGCGGTCCAGGCGATGCCGTTCCAAAGGAAGGTTCGGATGGCGTGCTCTCCTCCAATGGTCAGGCTGAACTGAAAATGCTGCGAGCTGGAAGGATCGATCGCGCTCAGCGCCCTGCGAGTGCTGCGATAGAGAAGCTGCAGGCCGCTGGGATCGTCGAGTCCGGTGGCCCCGGACGCCAGCACCGCGCTCCATAAAAAGAAATAGACAACGTTGCCCACGCCTCCGCGCAGAACCGGAAGAGTCTCGAACAGAACCGCCACGCTGGCCGCCATCAGCATGGTGGGCAGCGCCAGAAAGATGAAGGGGGCCCACAGTTTCCAGAGTGAGAAGGAGTGCGCCTCGGAGCGCATGAGCTGCATGGCCACGGCGGCCAGCATTACGACTCCAACCATGCAGGCCAGCACGGCGAAATTGCTCAGAGTTTTCGCAATCGTGTAGAAGTCGGTGCGCATGGGCGTTGCCGCTAAAATTTGGCCGACGCGCGTGTCCGTGTCGCGCTGCACGGAATTTTTCACGATGTAGAAGCCGGCCAAAGACAGAAACGTGGAGCAGCAGACGGCCAGGAGCGCGCCGATCCAGGCCGAGTTGTACTCACCGCGATAGCCGTTGCCGACGACCATCCAGACCTTCTCGGTTGCGACGGCATAGGCTAGGTACAGCGCTGCGGCCAGAGTCACCAGAAAACTGTAGCGGCGGAGGCGCTCCAGAAAATCGGCGCGGACCATGTGATAGAGCACGTGGACAGAATTCATGCGGCGGGACTCCCTTGAGAAACCTCGGCTCGGGCCCGCAAGAGGCAGTAGAGATAGGCATCTTCGAGACTGGGCGTAACGGCTTGCGCGCCGCTGGGCGCGGTCGGGGCGATTACACGCGCGTGGACGCCATCGCTGCGGCGGGTCGTATTGCTGATCAGGTAGCGCTGGCGTGCAGCGTTCAGGTCGGCGCTGGGAATGACCCATTCCCAGACGCAGCCTTCCACTTTTTGCAGCAGCAGTTCCGGCGAAGCGTGCGCGACGAGCGTGCCTTGCGAGATCAGGGCAATGTCGGTTGCCGTGGCTTCGACGTCGGAAACGATGTGAGTGGAGAGGATGACGACGCGTTCGCCGGAGAGTTCCGAGAGCAGGTTGCGGAAGCGCACGCGTTCCTCGGGGTCGAGGCCGGCGGTGGGTTCGTCCACGATCAGCAGTTGGGGATCGTTCAGCAGGGCCTGGGCGATGCCGACGCGCTGTTTCATCCCTCCGGAATAGCTGCCCAGCGGGCGTTTGCGGACGTCGGCGAGATTGACCAGGTTTAGAAGCTCGTCAATGCGCCGCTTCGCGGAAGGGCCATCGAGGCCCTTCACGGCCGCCAGGTATTCAAGAAACTCGACGGCGTTGAGGTTGGGATACACTCCGAAATCCTGCGGAAGATAGCCGAGAGTGGCGCGCAGAGCGTCGGGATGGGCGGCAAGATCGGCGCCATTCCAGATGACGCGGCCTTCGGTGGCGCGCGTAATCGTGGCCAGAATGCTCATCAATGTAGTTTTGCCGGCGCCGTTGGGTCCGAGCAGGCCGAGCACACCCGGCCCCAGTTGCAGATTGAAATTGCGCAGCGCCCAGTTTCCGCCTCCATAGCGCTTGCTGACATTTTCGATAGCGAGTTGCAAGGGTCCTCCGCTGGGGAAACAGCGTAGTGGAGGAACGGATAACACTCAACAGAAGTTCCGGGAAAAATTCCAACCCACACGTCTCGCAGACAACGCGAGACATGGGGCATCCGGCGAAGCGCGTGACAGCGGAGCGTCCGACTGCATAAAATGCTGGCATGAAGAGGATCTGGATGGCCGGGATGATGCTGGCGGCGTTTTCTCTGCCAATTGTGGCGGCGGCGCAAAAGGACAAGGAGCAGGAACCCACGGCGTGGCTGCATTTCCTGGTCATCAAGGACACCAACGGAAAGCCGGTGCGGAACGCGGCGGTGATTATGCATCCGGTGAACACGACGGGCAAGCAGGGAAAAGGCGGGATGGAACTGAAGACCGACCAGGACGGGAAAACCGATTTTGACGGCATCCCGTATGGGAAGTTGCGAGTGCAGGTGCTGGCGACTGGGTTTCAGACCTACGGGGACGATTTCGACGTGAATAAGCCCAACATGAATTTCACGATCAAGCTGAAACGGCCTCAGGGACAATTCTCCGTATATGAGGATCATCCGAAGGACTCCAGCCCGCCCAAGGATCCTCCACCTACGGACAAGAAGCCGGATTGAACGCCGCATTTTCGAACTAAGTTCGCGAGTCGAACGAATTGGGGATCGTATGGACTATCTTCTGAAAACCGAACCTTCGACCTACTCCTATGCCGACCTGCAGCGCGAGAAGACGACAATCTGGGATGGCGTGTCGAATCCGGTTGCACTGAAGAATCTGCGCGCAATGAATCCAGGCGATCGCTTGGTGATTTATCACACCGGGGACGAAAAAAGTGCGGTGGGGACGGCTACCGTTGTATCGGTGGATGCCTCGGACGCGAGAAATCCGCAGGTGAAGATCAAAGTGGGCAGGGCCAACGCAAAGCCGGTGACGTTGGCGGAGGCGAAGGCGAATCCGCTATTCGCGGAGTCTCCGCTGGTGCGGCAGGGAAGGTTGAGCGTGGTGCCGTTGAATGAGGCGCAGCTTAGGTTCCTGACTGGGGAGTGAGATTCAAAAATCCCCACTTCTCGCGCAAAGAACGCGCGCGAGAAATGTGGCACCCACCAAAAATCCCCACCCACCGTGTTGGATGGGCCCTGATTTCTTGCCCTTGCCTACGAGGCGCGGGCGTCGCGGCGGATCAGGGTCGAATCCAGGAAATAGCCCAATCCCAGGGCGAACGGAATGGCGCCGAACGCAGCGGCGATCATGGCGTCGGGTTCATAGCGCGCGACGATCGTGAAGGCCAACATATAGCCGACGGCGCCCGCGACCAGCAGAATGCCGGACCGGCGGGAACGTGCCGCTTCAGAAAGTTCGGGCTCCATGGGTACAGTCACGCCTCGCTGGATGGCGGCCAGCCGTTCTTCCGAGCGCAGCTTGCGCACCCGGTAAAACGTGTACATCCCGATGATCGCCGTGGGCATTCCCAGGAACATGATTACTGCTGCCAGACCGGTTATGCCGTCCATGGTGGTTCTCCTTCCCGGCGCCGCAGAGTACGTTTGCCGGTGCTGATGTCTCTTTCTGTGGGAGGATACGGAGGCGTGGGACAGGAAGTTCCCAGAATCTGTGGAAGTTGATGGCGGCCGCGCCCTCAGGGGCTAAAGCCCGTACTACTCTTCGGAGCTTATCGGCACGGCTGAAGCCGTGCCCTTCCCGTTCGTTCCCGCCCGCCCGCCTTGAAGAAGCGCGGACCAGGGCAGCGCTGAAGTGCCGTCCTACCCAAAAGGCCAGGCCTATTTCAGCGCCTGGCGCAGCTCGCGGCGCAGAATCTTGCCGGAGGCGGTTTTGGGGACGGCGCTGACGAAGTGCACTTGGCGGGGCTGCTTATAGTGGGTCAGGCGATCGGCAACAAAGGCGCCGATTTCTGCCCCGAGTTTGGCGCTTTCCACAAACCCTTCGCGTAGGGCGACGAAGGCCACGGGAATCTCTCCTGCCGCGGCGTCGGGGCAGCCGACCACGCCGCACTCTTTGACCGCGGGGTGCTCCAGCAGTACGGCCTCTACTTCGGCAGGAGCGACCGCGAACCCCTTGTACTTGATCATCTCCTTGCGGCGGTCCACGACGCGGTAGAAGCCTTCACTATCGCGGGTGACGATGTCGCCGGACCAGTACCAGCCGTCGCGCAGCACAGCAGCTGTGGCCTGCGGCTCCTTCCAGTATCCCAGCATGAATTGCGGTCCACGCATGACTAACTCGCCGGGCTGGCCGGTAGGGCATTCGGTGAGCGAGTCGGGCGTATTGCCGGGGTCAATCTCGGTCTGCGCGAGAACTCGGCAATCGGTTTCGGCCAGGGGATGGCCAATGGAATCCGGGCGGTAGAACTCCGGTTCGAGGTATCCGACGTGGGTGACCGGCGAGGCCTCGGTCATGCCATATCCCTGGCAGATGGGGATGTTCGTCAGCGCAGTGAAACGGCGGGCGAGTTCGGGGGCGAGCGGAGCGGCTCCGGACTTGATCCAGCGCACTTTGTGATCGCGGGGGAACAGTCCCGCCTCAGCGGCCTGGCAGAGGGCGTTAATCGCAGGCGGGACGAGTGGCATCATGGTGATGCCTTCTTCTGTCATCAGGGTGGCCAGTTGCTGCGCATGGAAGCGCGGCATCAGGACCAGCGTGGCGCCGAGAATCAGGCAAGTATTGAGCGCCACCGTCATCCCGTAGATGTGGTAGAGCGGCAGACAGCAGAGCATGTGCTCGCTGGGGTCAATTTTCGATGCGTTCGGCCCGAGGAGTTGATAAACGTTGGCCACCAGATTGAAGTGGGAAAGCATCACGCCCTTGGGCAGGCCGGTAGTGCCGCTGGAGTAGGGAAGAGCGGCGAGGGTTTGTTCGGAGGTCTGATCGGGCTTCGGGAAAGCTGCGGTGGCCGGTTGGAGCAGGTTGGCGAAAGGCTCCGTGCCGGATGCGGCCTGGCGCGTGGTGTAGACACGCCGCAGCATGGGCAGCCCGGCAAGATTGATGCCTTCCAGATTCGCGCCGTCGGTGAGCAGAAGAACGGCACCGGAATTTCCCAGCTGATAGCGCACTTCGCGTTCGCGGTAGGTCGGGTTCAACGGCGTCGGGATGGCTCCGGCGAGCGTGGCGGCGTGAAAGCCGATGCAGAATTCCCATGAATTGGCCAGGAAGATGGCGATGACGTCGCCGGGCCTGATGCCTGCGCCTACGAATCCGCGAGCCAGGGATTCGACTGTCTCTCCATACTCGGCATAGGTCATGCGGCGCCCGTTGGAGGTGTCCACCAGGGCGATCTTCTGCAGATTACGGCGGCACGCGGCGAGCACGAGATCGTGCACGAAGAGGTTGTGAGGGTCAGCGTAGAGACGGTCGCGGAGCATGCCGGGACAGATTGTAACGGAAATGACTTGTGAGCGGCGTGCGCAAAAGCTCAGGCGTCATCCTGAGCGCAGCCGTTTTTCAGGCGGAGCGAAGGATCTCCCAGGATAATTTACATCGGGAGATCCCTCGGCCCCGGCTAAAGCCGCGGCTACCCAGAGAACGCGGGCCTTCGGGATGACGCATTCCAGGCGGTCCGAATCGCGTTTCTAGCTGTGGCTCGGTCTGAGCGCAGCGGCGCGGGCTGCAAATCGCTCCGACCAGCGGATTCGTCCCGTCGCCTGCATCACTACAAACAAAGTCACAATTGAGATCACTGTGATGGACAGTCCGGTAAAACCTTTCCAGAAGAACGCGTAGGAGAACAGCACGAGATAGATCAACTGCGCCGTTCCGGCCTCGAGGGCGGCAAAGCGCAGGCCCACCACCAGCCGCAGATAGCTCACAACTAAGGCTACGGAGACGACCGAGGCGATGACCATGGCGGCGTGGATCGAAATGTGATCCACCAGGTAGGCCAACAGCAGGTGGAATGCGAAGAACGCCGTTGCCAGGAAGAAGTAGTTCATGGGATGCAGATCAATGTTGCGCATGGTGGTGATGATGAACATCAGGAAGAAGAAGAAAAACAGCGACACGGGAGCGGCGTAGCTGATTTCTCCGGCGAGCGGTCCGGGCTGGAGTTTCTCGGGCATGGTCATGCCGATCTGAAATCCTGAGACCAGGTTTGAGTATTGCCAGCTGAGCTGCCAGCCTCCGGGGACCAGCAGTTTGGAGGTAGGGGAGAGCGTATCGTCGGCGAAATCTATGTCGCGAAAATTGGTTTGCATGACGAGCGAGAAATTGCGGGCTTGCGCGATGCCCTCGGCCAGTTTATAGCGCCAGGAGTCGAGCCCCTGTGAGCCGTAGGCCACATGCAGCACGGCGGCGGCTCCTGCGGGCACTTCGGCCTGTCCGGCTGTGCCCTGATCGTTGGTCAAGAGGGTGACCGGCTGATCGTTGACCTTCATTTGCAGGTTGTCGTAGATGGCTTTTTGCGCGGGAAACTTCAGGTGAAATGTGATGTTCTGCGGCTGGGCGGTGTTGTTGCGGAAGGTATAGTCGCCGTCGAAATCAACCATGTATGTGCTGTACCAAAGCAGACCTTTCTGGCGCGGGTCGAGATGCAGGTTCACGTGAATGCGGCTGGCTTCGAGAGCGAGCGGAATCTGGCGCTGCACCTTTTCGTTGTGAACGATGACCTTGCCGTTCTCGACCGTGGTCGAGCTGGTGTTTTCGGTGATTATGTAGCACGCGCTCGGCGGGGATTGCTGCTGAGCTGTGCCCCAGGTGGAACCGACATGGCCCTGCAGTTGCTCGTTTTTGTCGTAGGTGCGGGAGAAGATGGTCGTACCGAGAATCACCCAGGCGATGGTGGTGCAGACGAAAATGAAAGTGAGTGCAAGAATTTGCCGTAGCAAGGTGTTTCCTCCTTGTGTGGTTCAGTACGCGGTTCTCATTGCAAGGAGGTATCCGCGCTGGAAGCGTTGACAGCAGGCGATTTTGGGGCGAAGTGGTGATCGCGAGCGTGTCAGGGAAGACACGTGTGTGTCCTGAAGTGGACAGAAAAAGCAGACAGAATCTGAAGTTCCTGGCTAGCTGGCAAGCCGGCGGAGGAACTCGCGCTCGTCCATGCGGTACTTGAAGGCCTTGTGGCCGTCAATGAACACAACTGGAACCTGGTCGTTGTACTCGCGGCGGAGTGCGGGGTCGGCGTCCACGTCAATCTCTTGCCAGGTAAAACCGCCTTGGCGGGCAAGCTTGTCGAGGCTCTCTTTGACCACCTCACACAGATGGCAGCCTTTGCGGGAGTACACGATGACCTGGCGAGAGTCTGGCATGCGAGGAAGATTCTAGCGCGGTGGATGGCGGTTTTCCAGCAGATCGTGATTCAGTCGAGGAAGCGCCGAAGATGGCGGCAACGCGGTAGAATCCACGGATGCGGGAGTTTCAGGCGAAACCTCTGAGCGGCAAGACTGCACTGGTGACGGGCGCGGCCCGGCGGTTGGGCCGGGCGTCCGCGCTGGCGCTGGCCCAGGCTGGGGCGGACGTAGCCATCACGTTCAAGGACTCGGAGCGCGAGGCGCGCAAGACCGTGGTGGATCTGGCAGGATTTGGCGTGCGGGCGTTTGCGCTGCGGTGCGATGTGACGGACGAGGCGAGTGTCCGCGCGATGATGAAGGAAGCGGGCCGGGAACTCGGGCGGATTGACATTCTGGTAAACAATGCCGCGAACTACGAGACCGCGGCGTTTGAAAAGCTGACCGTGCGGCAGTGGGACGCGATCTTTGCTTCCAACACGCGCGGGCCATTTCTGGTGGCGCGCGAAGCTCTGCCCTGGATGCGGCGGAAGCGAGGCAAAGCCAAAGTGGAAGCCAGGATCATCAACATGGGGTCGCTGGGCGGGCTCAGGCCTTGGGGCAACCACGCGCACTATTGCTCGTCGAAGGCTGCACTGCACATGTTGACCAAGGTGATGGCCAAGGCGCTGGCTCCGGAGATCGCGGTCAATGCGGTGGCTCCGGGGATGATTGACCTTGGGGACAAGTCGGCGGCCGCGTTTATGCGCCGCATGGCGAAACAAACACCGATGCGGCGCAATGGGCGTGGGGAAGAGATTGCCGAGGCCGTGGTGTTTTTTGCCACCGCGCCACAGTTCATTACCGGGCAGATTCTGGCGGTGGATGGTGGTTTGGGGCTTTAGGGGTGCGGTGGCGAATTAAGTAGCTCAGGGGCTGAAGCCCTGAAGAATTGCTGCGCTTATCGCAGCGCTGAAGCGCTGCGCCACCCAAAATCGCTGCGCGATTGAAAATCTGTTTGCCCGACGGAACACGGCGCGCCGTTCTGGCACGGTTCCTGCGACTCGCCGACGGGCTAGCCTTCGGCGGAGGTCGGGTCAATCATCATCTTGACCTCGGAAATGCGGTTTGCCGGGAAGCCTCCCTGGCGGGCGTGTTCGCGCACCATCTCTTCGTTGGGCGCGATGTAGACGCAATAAATCTTGTCCTGGGTGACGTAGCTGTGCTGCCACTGGATCTTCGGACCCAGGTTATTCAATACGCCGCAAGATTTTTGCGAGATGGCAATCACCTGCTCCGGGGTCACATCCCCCACGTTCGGAATGTCGCGCTCGATGACATATTTCGGCATGTTTGTTCTCCGTTTTGAACCAGGTTTCCCCACAGCGGCGGGTAGATGGGGAAAGATTCTAAGCCAGATATCCGAAAATAGCTAATGTCTCGCGGGGCGCGGTATAGTGGGGCGAATGAAGAAATCGCAACGCAGTTCGCAACGTTCCCGGGCGGTCTCTGGGGAGGCCTCGGCGCCGGGACCGCGCATCGCCGTAGCCATCATGGCGGCAGGCAAAGGCACGCGGCTGAAATCGCAACTCCCGAAGGTATTGCACGAGGCCGGCGGAAAGCCGCTGCTGGAGCACGTAATCCGCGCGGCAGTGCGCATCGTGCCCGCCAACGACATTTACGTCATCATCGGTCACGAGGCCGAGCGGGTGCGGGCGGCGATGGAGCATACCGGCGTCCAGTTTGTGCTGCAGGCGGAACAGCACGGCACGGGACACGCGCTGATGGTGGCGGAGAACGCGCTGGCCGGCTATGACCACGTGATTGTTCTCTCCGGCGATGCTCCCATGATCACGCCCGAAACCATTGGCTGCCTGCGCAATTTTCATCTGGAAGAGCAGGCCGCGATGACCTTGCTCAGCGCCGAGTTTGCCAATCCCACTGGCTATGGACGCGTACTGCGGAAGAGTGCGCGCAGCGCTGAAGTGAAAGCCGTCGTCGAGGAAAAGGCGGCGACGGCAGCGCAGAAGAAGATTCAGGAGATCAATTCTGGTTTTTATGTGTTTGATGTTCGCGAGCTTTATGCGAACCTCAAGAAGCTCTCCAATAACAATGCTCATGGCGAGTATTACCTGACGGACATGGCCGAAGTATTGCAGAAGGCGCGGCTGCGGGTGGTGGCGTGGAAGACTGCAAATGCTGGCGAAGTGATGGGAGGGAACACGCGGGCGGAGTTGGCCGATATTGACCACTACCTGCGGATGTCGAAGTGCCGGGAGTTGATGGCGGAAGGGGTAACGATCTTCTATCCCGCGACCTGCGTGATTGACGCGGACGTACAGATCGCCCCGGACACCGTCATCGAGCCCTACGTACAGCTACTCGGGAATACGCGCATCGGCACGGCTTGCCGGGTGCGCTCTTACTGCGTGATCAGCGATACGGAGATCGGCGATGGCGCGATCATTCGTCCGGGATGCGTGATGGACAAGTCGAAGGTTGGCCCCGGGGCAATCATGGGGCCCTACTCGCACCTGCGTCCGGGGAGCGAGATCGGCGAAGGGGCGCACGTGGGCAACTTTGTCGAGACCAAAAAGATGAAGCTGGGCAAGGGATCGAAGGCGAATCATCTGTCGTATCTGGGCGACGCGGAAATTGGGGCCGGCGTCAACATTGGGGCCGGCACGATTACCTGCAACTACGACGGTGTCCACAAGCACAAGACGGTGATCGAGGATGGAGTGTTTATCGGCAGCGACAGCGCGCTGGTGGCTCCGGTACGGTTGGGGAAAGGCGCCTATATCGGGGCCGCATCGTGCATTACCGACGATGTCCCGGAGGACGCGTTGGCGATCGGCCGGGCGCGGCAGGTCGTGAAAGAAGGCTGGGCTCGGCAGAAACGGTCTGAGCGAAAGCCGAAATAACGCTCGGGAAAGCCGCCATTCGCCCGGGAAGCCTTTCCAAGCCCGCGCAGTCCTGCTCCGGCGACGGCCCCCTACGCACTATGCATCCAGACAGCCAAGTCGTAGCGATGCTGCGCGGTCAGATCGCCGGAATTGTTCTTGGAACTGTTTTCGTGTTCTTCGGAGTCGCGGCCTGCTTTATCGCCGCGATTCGCCGGCGCAGTGGGGTGCGTCTGGTGGTGTGGCTGGGGATCTGGAGCGCGATGTACGGCGTCCGAGAACTGGATCAGTTGTCCGCTGTTAATGCCGTTTTGCCGAACTGGATGCAGGTCAGCGTTCCCTACCTGAACACTGTGACTTCATACATGATCATTGTTGTGTCCACGCTTGCCTTTCTGGACCTAACCATCGGCAAACTACGGCTTTTTCTCTGGGGAGTGACCTTCGCCGGGCTGGGAATCGGTCTTGCGGGCATCGTCCTTTTCCTCACGACTGGTTCCGACGAGAAGCTGATGCCGGAAAACAATCTCCTGGCGGCCTGCAGCCTCATGGTTTCCGTGACGGTTTTGTCGGTGCCGAGGCTATCGCGCAAGTTCCTCGTGTTGCCAAATCGGGCTGTTCTGATCCCCGGTGTGTTCGTCTTCGTCGTTGAAGCCTTGTATACCAACCTGTCCCGCACGCTGCATTACCAGAGTTTTCACATCCTGGACTCGCTGGGCTTCGCGGCCCTCTTGTTCTCGTTCAGCTATGTCGCTTTGCAGATGGTTGCCGTCAGCGAACGCCGATTGCTGGCGATTGAGAATGAACTGGAGATCGCCCGGCAACTGCAGTTCTCGATTCTTCCCAGCACCGTTCCCGAGGTCGAGAACATCCGGATCGCGGCAGCCTATCAGCCGATGACCGCGGTGGCCGGCGACTTCTACGAATTCCTGCCTGTGGATCAGTATCGCGCGGGCTTCCTGATCGCAGACGTTTCTGGCCACGGCGTGCCGGCGGCGCTGGTAGCGGGGATGATCAAGGTGGCGATGCAGTCGGTTGCGGCTTGGGCCCAGGAACCGGCCGAGGTGTTGCGGCGGCTGGGGGCTGTTCTTTCCGGAATGTTGCGGGAACAGTACGTCTCGGCGGCTTATCTTTGGATTGACACGGAAGCTCGGCGGGCGCGCTATTCGGCGGCTGGACATCCGCCGCTACTCTGCTGGCGGGCCGCCGACGGCAGGCTGGCCCGTATTGAAAGCAACGGCATGCTGTTCCGGGTCAACCCGGCAATCGTCCCCGATGGTGACTATCCAGTGCGCGACCTTTCGATTGGCCCGGGCGACCGGTTCGTGCTTTACACCGATGGCATCGTCGAACCGGAGAACCTCGCGGGCGAATCGTTCGGGGACCACAGACTGGAGCAAATTATGCGGGCGAACCGGTCGCGTCCGGCGGCGGAATTGTCCGAAAGCCTCCTGTCGGAAGTCAGGTCCTGGCAGCCCGCCTCCCTAAGCCAGCAAGACGACATCACGCTGGTGATTATTGATGTCCTCTAAAGCGCGTTTAAAGCGCCTTTCATAAATGAAAAAGGCACCGGGCGACCCGGTACCTGAATTCACGGCGAGCCGGTCTTCAGTGCGAAACCGCCGCAAACAAATCCGAGTGCATCAGCGACTGGAACTGTTGATCGCTGGATTTGAAGTGCAGTTGCAGGTTGGAACTGTCGGAATCCACCGTGGTGTTTTCGACGGCAACCTTTTCCGCCGGGGTGGCGTTCATTTTCTTGTACAGCATGCCGGCTTTTACCAGCGAGGACAGCGTGGCCGCAGTCATCGTGTCGGAAGTAACGACGGTGAGATCGAAGTTCACTCCGCTGTTGAAGTTCATGGTGTAACGCGAACCCAGCAGGCGCTTCTTCAGGGTTTCGTAGTCAGCGACCTTGCTGGCATCGCCCAGAGCGGAGCGCATCATGTTCTGCGTGCCCTGCTGGTCGAGAATGCTCCACACCGGGGCCGAATCCACGTTGGTCATCATGTCGGCCATGTCGCCGTTGGTGTCGAGGGCGAGGGTCTTTCCGTCGCGCGTGTCCAGGGCTGCGCGGAGGGCGGTCAGTTCGCCAAACAGCAGCGTGCTGTCGTCCAGGAACGTCATCACAAAGCCGCCATCCATAGGATAGATGTCGGCCGTGCCGTATTTCTTTGGCGTCAGCCTTTCCAGCTTCATCTTCTTGAGCACGGACTTCATGTTGAAGGGGCCGCTGCTGACGCCGATGCCTTTCACTCCTTGCTTGCCGGAACGAAAGGAAGCGAATGCGAGCGTGTCTACGTCCTTGTCAGGATCGATGCCGATGTTCTTCAGCGCGGCTTCAAACTGCTTGAGATTGTCGGGCAGCACTTGCTGCTTGAGGGCCATCGCGGTAGGCGAGTCCTTGAGCGCGCGGTAATCCACCGAGATGAGCTGCAGCAGGTCAGCAGGGATGCAGGTGCGCGCCGACGAGTTCAGCGGCATGGCAGAGGCCATGCTCACCAGCAGCAGGGAAGCCAGGAAGAGTGTGAACAGTTTCATAACGCCTCGAGAGTCACAGGAATTGCCGGTTGGTGCACTCCTTGGTTGGATGCACGATCCCGGGTTGCCGTCATTCAGGTAACGCTATTCTATTTTATCCGCGTCCCGGCGCCGCAGAACAAAAGTACCATCCCCCATTGACCGGTTGGAGTCAGGTTCTGGCTGCCTTTGGAGGCGTGCAGGTTAGACCAGGGGCTGGGTGCGTTGGCGCACCTGGGCAGCGAAGGCCTGGTCTTTAAGGAAAGATAGGTTGATCTCGACATTGGCCAGTGCCCCGGTAACGGCTGCCCGAGCCAAGGCCTGGGCGGTGGTCAGGTCAGACTTCATGTTGGGGTTGGTGATGGGTTCGAGCGATTGTGCAAGTTGGACAACTTCGTGGGCTTGTTCTGCGACCCGCAGGGGGACCGAAGTGGCTTCTTTCAGGGCGGCCTCGATCAGGGCTTCCGAAGTCGCTTCGTCAGTGGCGGCCTTGGCCTGCTTATAGGCCTTCATGACTAAGCTGTAGGACTCGGCGTCGGCGTCCACCGCAGCTTTGAGTTCTTCGCGCAGCGGGCTGAGACGGGCGATGGCCGAGCTGAGCTGCGATTCATACTGCAGGTAGGCCTTCTTGCCGCGCGACATGGAGGCGACCATCACGGCGAGTCCGGCGGCCATGGCGGCCGCTGCGGCCGAGGCGCTGCCGCCTCCGGGAGTCGCAGTGGGTGCAGCCAACTGTTCGATAAACGGCTCGACCCCGGCCCGGAGGCCCCCGACGGCCATTTTCCCGCCCATGACGGCGGCGAGGCGGTTTTCGAGAATCAGCGATGAATCGAAATTCTCGACTTGCAGGAACCATTCGGCGGCCTGCTCCAGAGCCTTCTTCGGAATCAGGCCGACGATTTCGCTCGAGACGGGCATGACGCCGTAACGGGCGGCCTCGCGCTTGACCAGCTCAAAGACGCGGTGCACGGGCGTCTGCTCGAAGTCGGTGAGGTTCATCGAGACCTGGGCTAGGCCGCGCACGAGGAATCCTGCGCCTTTAACGAAGCGCATGCCGCCGTTTGAGAAACGCACGGCCTTCGCGACTTTTTTTGCGATTTCGACGTCCGGTGTGTTCAGGAAAACGTTATATGCGATCAGGAACTTGCGGGCGCCGACCACGGTCGCTCCGGCAGTGGGGTGCACTCGCGGTTCTCCGATGTCGGGGCGGCGGGCGGGATTGGTGGCAATCTCGGCGCGGATGCCTTCGAATTGACCACGGCGGATGTTTTCCAGGCCCTGGCGTTCGGGAATTCTGGCGGCAGCTTCGTAGAGGTAGACGGGAATCTGGTAACGCTTCCAGATTTCCTCGCCGACATGGTTGGCCATGGCGACGCAATCTTCGATGGTGACGCCGTCAATGGGAATGAAAGGGACCACGTCGGTCGCGCCCATGCGGGGGTGAGCGCCGGTGTGGGCATTCAGATCGATCAGTTCCGCAGCTTTGCCCACGGCGCGGATCGCGGCTTCCTGGATAGCTTCGCGCTCGCCGACTAAAGTGATGACGCAGCGGTTGTGGTCGGCGTCCATTTCGCGATCGAGCAGGTAGACGCCGGGCATCTTCATGGCGTCAATGATGGCGTCAACTTTGGCCTTGTCGCGCCCTTCAGAGAAATTCGGAACACATTCGACGAGCGTGGACATAACGGAAGAGCATAGCTGGCGGTGGAGCAGGGAAGCAAGGATGAAGAGGTGAATGCACCAGGGAACCCATTTCACCACAGAGGGCACAGAGCAACAGGGAGGATCCTCTACTTTCTAACGTCGGTGGCCGTCGAAGAACCTTCCCACTCCCAGCCGCACTTGAACGGTGTTGATTCCCGGATTTGGTGTCGCCAACCCTGCGTTGGAAATATGCATATAGCGCAGTTCCAGGCTCCAGTTGTACTTGGCGCCGAGGATGTGCGTGCCCAGAGCGGCCTGGTCCATGAAGTTCACGGTGTTGGTTCCGGTGGGGACGTCGTGGTTGGTCCGGACCACTCCGCCGGTGAGCTCGAGATAAGGCGAGAGGCGGCCGTGGCGCTCGAAATTCCACTTTAGGCCGAGCGGGTCGAAGCCGACACCAAAGGCTGTGTTGGCAGGCTGGAAGACTAAGAAAAGCGGGACGGCGTCTACCGCGTATTCGAAGCGCCCGCGGAGAAAACCGGGAAGGTGCGGGCCGGTGAGGATCCATCCATAGCGGAGTCCGGCGTTGAACGCGCCGGTGTTTTTCGTGCCGCCGGGAACGGAATGGCCGCCGCTGGCCCAGATCTGCACTTCACTTCCGCCCTTTTCAGGGGCGGCCTGTGAGAAGCACGACATTGCGCACGCCAGCAGGAGCGTGGTTGTGATCAGGTTCTGGCGCATGTTCGCTCGATGTTGAATCACCTATTCGAGACGCGGTCCTGCGGCCGCTGCATCATCAGATCCATGAGATCGCGGGCCACTCGCGCCGTGTTATGACGGGCGACCACGGCTTCATCCAGGTAGTCGCCCAGAATCGGCACCACTCCGAGCGCTTCGATCGCGTCGAGATCGTTGGTGATCTGGCAGGCGCCTTCACTGGCGTACTTGGCCTTGAGTTCGTCGGAAACGGGAGTGCGGTTGATCAGCGCGTAGTCGAAGATGTTCTTCTGCGCGTGACGATTCAGAGCGCGAATGTGATCGGCGGCGGTGAGGCCCAGACTCTCGTTGGCCTGGGTCATCAGATTGCAGATGTACACCTTGGTGGCGGGCGAGTCCACGATCGCCTGCGAGATGCCGCGTACCAGCAGATTGGGGATCAAACTGGTGAAAAGCGATCCGGGACCGATGGTGATCAGATCGGCGTCGGCGATGGCTGCCAGGGTCTGAGGCATCGGCCCAACGTCGGGCGGGACCAGGAACAACTCGCGGATGCGTCCCTTGCTGGCCGTGATCCTGGTTTCGCCGCGAACCCGGGTGCCGTCTTCCATCAGCGCTTCGAGTTCGATGTTCGACGCGGTGGCCGGGTAGATGTGTCCGCGGGTCAGCAGAATCTCAGACGATAGCCGGACGGCTTCAGAGAAATCTGAGGTCAGGGAAGTCAGGGCGGCCAGAAACAGATTGCCAAAACTATGGCCTTCAAGCCCCGAACCCTTGTCAAAACGGTGGCGAAACAGCTTCGACAGCAGGGCTTCGTCTTCGCTGAGGGCGACGATGCAGTTGCGGATGTCGCCCGGCGGTAGCATGTTGAGTTCTTTGCGCAAGCGTCCGCTGGAACCGCCGTCGTCGCTGACGGTCACGACCGCGCAGAGATCACGGATCAGAGGAGGATCCAACCCCTGTGCAGGAGCCTCCGCGGGCGATTGGACAAAACGTTTTAGACCCTTCAGCAGGGTGGAGAGGCCGGTGCCGCCACCGATGGCGACAACACGCAGACCACGTTCCGGAGCGGATTTCTCCAGCGACACGGACTCGGGGGCTTTGGTTTCCATGGGGAGAGTCCTTGCCTACACGGATTCGTCAGCGGCCAAGCCGTCGGCTGAATCTGCTTCTGCGCCGGGATCGGGATACAGCAACTCGGTGAACCGCGGATCCTCGGCGAGGTTCTGGAAGTCGGAATCGTTGCGGGCCTGGAATCGCAGTTGAGGATTCAACCGGAGAGCCTCATCGAGCCGCTTCAGGGAATCCTCTACATGGCCGGTCATGCAATCGAGCGCAGCCAAGCCATAAACGACATAGTCGGCCTTGGGGTTCTGCTTGAGCAGTTTATCGAGATGCTCGCGGGCCGTGACGTAATCGCCAACATTCATCAATGAAACCGCATAGTCAAAGTGCTCTTCGGCGGTTTTGAACTGGGTGGGCGTGGTTCGCTCCACGTGCTGATTGCAGGTGTTGAGGTGGACCAGGGCGCGATCGACCAGTTCCTTGCTCGGACCGGCGACCACTTTCTGAAAGTAGGGCTTCGCCTTGTCGAACTTATGTTCCTGCATGGCGCGCAGGCCGGCTTCGTAGCTTTGCAGCGCCTGCGTGTAGCGCGGGTCTTCCGCCACCGACTTCTTCGCGGTAGGTTTCTGAGCCATGTGCAACACTCTTCCTGTGCTCTTGGGAATAAAAAACTCCTTGTGGATCACGCTCGCAAGCCGAGCATTAGAGTATCACTTAAAGGGCGGCTTAAGGGCAACGGCGGGTGCCCGCTTCGAGTACCCAGTACCCAGTACTCAGAAAATGCTACTGGGGTGCTGGTCACTGAGTACTGGGTACTGAGTACCGGCTAGTTCATCTCAGCGGCGGTTTGCAGATCAATCTGCTTCCAGTCGCCCTTCATGATGCCGGCGCGGATCTGCGTGGCCGTCTTGCCTTTCTTGTTCTGCTGGTAGGAGTAGTAAAGCTCCTTCAGGCAGGTGTCGCAGCGCGCTCCGTGCGTGTTCTCGAAGCAGCTATGGAGACTATTGTGTCCCATCCGGTCGCAATAGCAGTAGCAAGGCTGCTGGTGGATGACGTTTGGAATCCTGGCCGCGAGTTCGTAGGCATGCGTCTGGTACTCGTGCTGCGCGTCCGGCCCCCAGAGATCGGCCTTCGCCAGGATTGGGGGCAGCTTGGCTCCCTTTGGTGGCGGCCCGGCGTTGTAGGCCGGCACTCCCTTTTCATCGTCCGTAGTGGCCCATTGGGCCGACATGGTCAGGGTCACAAGGAAGAGAAATACCAAGGTGAGGCCGCGGTATACGGGCTTGTTCTTCATCAGAAATGTCATTCGATCCCCCGGACTCTCCATATTGTAACTTGGGGCGGCGCCCCTCTGGAAGCACGCAAAGGGGCGCGCCGCTCGCGTTCTGTATACAATAGAACGAATGCCAGACCCCAGTGCAGACCAGGGTTCCCGAACCTCGGGAAGCGCGGCGATCCCGCTTGCGGAGGCCGGGGGAAATAGCTCGCCCGATAAACCACGCACGCCGACGGGGTTCGGGGTGTGGGTGCGCGACCTGATCATCTCCCTGGCCATTTCCGCCTTCATCATCATCTTCATTTACCAGCCCGTGAAGGTGGAGGGCGTCAGCATGATGCCCTTGCTCGAAGATCAGGAAAGAATCTTCGTGAACAAGTTTGTGTATCGGCTGGAACCGATTGAGCACGGGGATATTGTTGTCTTCCACTACCCGCGTGATCCCTCGAAGAGCTACATCAAGCGTGTCATCGGGATCGCGGGCGACCGCGTCCGCATCGAGGGCGGCCAAGTCTACGTGAACGACGAGCCGCTGGAAGAGAGCTATGTGCCCCCGGCCTATACCGATGCGCAGCCATATGCCGAGATCACGGTGCCGCCCAACTACTATTTCGTTCTTGGGGACCATCGCTCGAAGTCGAGCGACAGCCGCGAATTCGGTCCGGTGCACCAGAGCTATATCTACGGCAAGGCGGTGTTTGGGTATTGGCCGGTAGATAAGCTGGGGCGTGTGCGATAGATGGCGTGTGCGATAGATAACGAGCGCCCTTGGCAGATTTCTGGCGGTTATCCACAAGTCTCGGGTTGGCCGCCGACAACTTCCCTGATAAAATCCTGAAAATCCACTCTCCGGAGCGAGAATGCAGGCTATCCTTGCGCTGGAAGACGGGCGAGTCTTCCGAGGCAAAGGCTACGGCGCCAAAGGCGAATGCTACGGCGAAGTCGTTTTTAATACTTCCATCACCGGCTACCAGGAAATTTTCACCGACCCTTCCTACTCCGGGCAGATCGTCGTCCTGACCAACCCGGAAATCGGCAACTACGGCACCAACCAGGAAGACAACGAAGCCACCCGCCCGTGGATTGAGGGGCTGATCGTGCGCGAGTTTTCGCGCGTCAGCTCGAACTGGCGTTCGCAGCAGGTGGCCGAGGAATATCTGGAGCAGTTCAAGGTGCCGGTGTTGTCGGATATTGACACGCGGGCTTTGGTACGGCATCTGCGCGATCACGGCGTGATGCGGGGCGTGGTTTCGACCATTGAAAGTGATGTCGAGAAACTGGTCGCGAAGGCGCGTTCGATTCCCAAGATGGATGGCACCGATCTGGCGAAGGAAGTCAGCACGAAGCGTCCTTATGTGTGGGAGGTGGGCGAGCGCTCGCATGAGCCGATTGCTGTGGTCGGAGTGAAGGATGAGCCAGCGCGGTTTCATGTAGTCGCGTACGATTTCGGCATCAAGCAGAACATTTTGCGCAAACTGCGCGGCGAAGGATGCAAGGTGACCGTAGTTCCGGCGCAGACTCTGGCGGAGGACGTGCTGGCGTTGAAGCCGGATGGAGTGTTTCTGTCGAATGGTCCGGGCGATCCCGAGCCGTGCACCTATGCGGTGGATTCGATTCGGCGGCTGATGGGGCGGCAGCCGATTTTCGGCATTTGCCTGGGGCATCAGTTGACGGGAATTGCCCTGGGCGGGAAGACCTTCAAGCTGAAGTTCGGCCACCATGGCGGAAATCATCCGGTGAAGCAGTTGAGGACGGGAAAGATCGAGATCACGGCACACAACCACAACTTCGCGGTGGATCCGGATTCGTTGGCGGATAGCGAAGTCGAACTGACGCACGTGGATTTGAACGATCAGACGCTCGAAGGCCTGCGGCACCGGAACCTGCCGCTGTTCAGCGTGCAGTATCACCCTGAGGCCGCGCCGGGGCCGCATGACTCGCATTATCTGTTCAAAGAGTTCACGAAGCTGATGGAGGAGTGGAAGAGGTGAATTGCCAAAGACACTCTGTCACGCGATGCATGTACGCTCCGGGAGAGAGCTTTGAAAGGGCGTGCCTTTAAGGCGCGCCGTAAGAGTGCAAGAGGATTTGCGGCTTTAGCCGCTGAGGTACCGTTGTGAGACCAACCAGAGAGCACGCCACAAACACGGGCAACACCTATAGCGCCGCACCGATACAAAATAGCTCCAGGAAGATCGCATCGTAAATGCCCAAACGTACTGACATTTCGAAGATTCTGATCCTCGGCTCCGGACCCATCATCATCGGGCAATCGGCGGAGTTCGATTACTCCGGCACGCAGGCCTGCAAGGCGCTCAAGTCCGAGGGCTTCGAGGTGGTGCTGGCCAACTCGAATCCGGCCACGATCATGACCGATCCGGAGTCGGCCGACCGCACTTATATCGAACCGCTTACGCTGGAGTATCTGGAAGAGATCATCCGCATCGAGCGGGAAATGTCGCCGGGTGCTGGGTTTGCCGTGCTGCCGACAGTTGGCGGGCAGACCGCGCTGAATCTGGCCATCGAACTTTCTGACGGTGGCGTGCTGGAAAAGTACAACGTAAGCCTGATCGGCGCCAACGTCGCAGCCATCAAGAAGGCGGAGGACCGCCTGTTTTTCAAAGACGCGATGCAGAAGATCGGGCTCGACGTGCCGAAATCAGCTCTCGTCAACAATGTGAAAGACGGCATCGAGTTTGCCGGCAAGATTGGATTCCCGGTGATCATCCGGCCTTCGTTCACGCTGGGCGGCACCGGCGGCGGCATTGCCTACAACCGTGAGGAAATGGCGGAGGTGCTCGGCCGCGGCCTCGACTTCTCTCCGGTGCACGAAGCGCTGATCGAAGAGTCGGTGCTGGGCTGGAAGGAATTCGAGCTTGAGGTGATGCGCGACACGAAAGACAACGTCATCATCATCTGCTCGATTGAGAATTTCGATCCCATGGGCGTGCACACCGGCGATTCGATCACGGTGGCCCCCGCGCAGACGCTCACCGACCGCGAGTATCAGGCCATGCGCGACGCCTCGATTGCCGTGATTCGCGAGATCGGCGTGGACACCGGAGGGTCGAACATACAGTTCGGCGTAAACCCGGAGACGGGGCGCATGGTGGTGATCGAGATGAACCCGCGCGTCTCGCGCTCGTCGGCTCTGGCATCGAAGGCGACGGGATTTCCGATCGCCAAGATCGCGGCCAAGCTGGCCGTGGGCTACACGCTCGACGAAATCCCCAACGACATCACGCGCAAGACTCCGGCGTGTTTTGAGCCGACGCTGGACTATGTGGTGGTGAAGATTCCGAAGTGGCAGTTTGAGAAATTTCCCGGAGCCGACGACACCCTCGGGCCGCAGATGAAATCGGTCGGCGAAGTGATGGCCATCGGACGCACCTTCAAAGAGGCGCTGATGAAGGGCATCCGCTCGCTTGACACCGGCAAGCGTGTGGGCGGCGGCAAGCTCGAACCCAAGATTCTGACGCAACGGCTGGTCACGCCGCACCCGGAGCGGCTGGCCTACGTGCAATACGCGCTACGGCAGGGACATTCGGTAAAGCAGGTCGCGAAAATGACCTCGATGGATCCGTGGTTCCTCTACCAGCTCAAGGAAATCAACGACCAGCAGCTTGAGCTGGAAAAGCATCCGATGGAGTCGGTACCTGCCGATGTGGTGCGCGAATCGAAGCGCATGGGTTTTTCCGACGGGCGGCTGGCGGCGGTGTGGCGGCTCGAGGGCCAGGAAAAAGTGCGTCACCTGCGCAAGAAGCACGGGATCATGCCGGTGTACAAACGCGTGGATACCTGCGCGGCGGAGTTTGAAAGCTATACGCCGTATCTCTACTCGACCTACGAAGACGAAGACGAGGCGGCTCCAACCGACAGAAAGAAAGTGATCATTCTCGGCAGCGGGCCCAACCGCATCGGGCAGGGCATCGAGTTCGACTACTGCTGCTGCCACGCTTCCTTCGCGCTGCGTGAAGACGGCTACGAGACAATCATGATCAATTGCAACCCGGAGACCGTCTCGACCGACTATGACACCAGCGACCGGCTCTACTTCGAGCCGCTGACGTTTGAAGATGTTTGGGCGATTTACCAGCACGAGACGTCGAAAGGCGCACCGGTCGGCGTGATCGTGCAGTTCGGCGGGCAGACGCCGCTGAATCTGGCACTGCCGCTGAAGGCGGCGGGAGTCAAGATCATCGGAACTTCTCCCGAATCGATTGATCTGGCCGAAGATCGCAAGCACTTCAACAAGTTGCTGGAGGAACTGCAGATTCCGCAGGCCCCGGGGGTGATGGCGACTTCAATTGACGAAGCCATCGATGGGGCCAGGCGCATTGGCTATCCCGTGTTGGTGAGGCCCTCGTATGTGCTCGGCGGGCGGGCCATGGTAATCGCTTACGACGAGGAATCGATCGTCCGCTACATGAAAGAAGCGGTCGAGTACTCTCACGACCGGCCAGTGCTGATTGATCACTTCCTTGAAGATGCGATCGAAGTGGATGTGGACGCGCTCTCGGACGGCGAAGACGCGGTGATCGGCGGCATCATGCAGCACATTGAAGAGGCCGGCATTCATTCCGGCGATTCTTCGTGCGTGCTGCCGGCGGTGGATATTCCGCAGCCTTTGCTCGAGCGCATGCGCGATTACACCTTCAGGCTGGCCCGGGCGTTGAAGGTGGTGGGGCTGATGAACATTCAGTTCGCCATTCCGCGCGGGAACGGCGGGGCCAGTGGTAACGGCGCCGAGGGCGGCAAAGTCTACGTACTCGAGGTTAATCCGCGCGCATCGCGCACCGTGCCATTTGTGTCGAAAGCAACGGGAGTCCCGATGGCGAAAATTGCGGCTCGTCTTATGACCGGGCGCAAGCTGCGCGAATTTCTGCCGGAGTATATCGAGCGCCGCGCCGATCTCGACACCGGAAGTTGCTATTACGTGAAGTCGCCGGTGTTCCCGTGGAACAAGTTCCCGGGCGTGGATACCGTGCTTGGCCCGGAAATGAAGTCCACGGGCGAAGTGATGGGCGTGGCCGACAATTTCGGCGAAGCCTTCGCCAAAGCGCAACTGGCAGCCGGACAGAAGCTGCCGACGAAGGGAGCGGTTTTTCTCAGCGTGACCGACAACGACAAGCGCCAGGTGGCGCTGGTTGCGCGCAGGTTTGTGGATATGGGATTCAAGCTGGTTGCTACAGCCGGGACGGCCGATGTGATCGAGTCCGCCGGGATGAGCGTGGAGCGAGTGTACAAAGTGAAAGAAGGCCGGCCCAACGTGGTGGACTTCATCAAAGGCCAGCGGATCCAACTTATCATCAACACGCCTACGGGGCTGGAACCGTGGTTCGACGAAAAGGCCATCCGCCGGGCGGCAGTGACCGCACGCATTCCGACGATCACGACGCTGGCCGCTGCCCGGGCCGCCGCGGAAGGCATCGCCGCACTGCAGCGCGGCGAGATCAATGTAAAGGCGCTGCAGCACCTGCACGCGGAGCGGGCGGCGGAGCGAGTGAAGTAGTCGATCATTCCATGCGGGAGAATCTGGCAAGACAGATGCTGGAAAGATTTGGGATCGGTTCGCTTGAGCCCATCCCGAATCGTCGCTCTGCGACCGCCTACAGCTTCACTTGCGCGGGATCGAGAGCACTCGACTTGAGCCAGCAGCTTCGCGCGCTCAGCGCGGAGATTGGCTACTGGCCGGTCATCCTGGGAAATGAGAAAGAAACCCGACGAGTCCTTGAGGCTGCTGATGCTGAGGATGGACGGCCATATCAAGAGATTCTGGCCGAAGCCGTCGGGCAGACAGCGGAGCAGTGGCTGAGCGATCGAGTCGCGGAGCAAAAGGCACAAACGGAGAGGTACCGCTCAATTCTCGAAAAGAAATACGGCACCGCGCGCGCGGAACAGATGTTACGCGAACTTGAGGAAGAGCAGGCAGCTGTGCACGAATCGGAGGAAGAATGGCCGGAACATGCGAATCCCATTACGCGGTTTACAATTCCGTTCGAACGGGTGGGGATGGGGCCTCCGAAAGCGGAAGTCGCGATTGCTCTTTTCCCGACCAACCAGGGTTGGGAAGTTCCGGCGCATCTTAATCTCGGCGGATGGAACGAATGTCCAGACGCCGTGGGACACGTAGTCATGATGAAGGCGTGGTCCGAGCGGTACGGAGCTGAACTTGTCGGTGTGAATGGGGACACAATTGAAATGTGGGTGAACCGCCCGCTGCGTACTCGGGAGGATGCTCGCAGACTTGCCGAACAGCAGTTCCTCTATTGTGAAGACATTGTTACGCAGGGAGTGCAAACGATTCCGGCCCTCGCCTCGGGCTTGCTGGGGAACAACATCTGGTTTTTCTGGTGGGACTAATGCTTCACTCTTCCATCCCCTGACTCTCGCCCGAAACTGATAAATTGACAGTAGAAAAAAGAGGTATCCCGATGCTGCTAAACGGAATTTTTCCTCCCATAACCACGCCGTTCTACCCCGACGGCAACGTTTACTACAAAAAGCTCGAAGCCAACGTCGAGCGCTACTCGCGCACTCCGGTGGCGGGCATCGTCGTGCTGGGCTCGACTGGCGAGGCGATCCTGCTTTCGGACCAGGAGCGGCGGGACGCGCTGAAATGCGCTCGCGGGGCTGCGGCACCCAACAAGGTGCTGGTTGCGGGTACGGGAATTGAATCGGCTATAGAAACCTTGCGGCTGACCGAGTATGCCGCTTCGATCGGTTACGACGTGGCCATGGTGCGCACGCCGCACTACTACAAGAAGCAGATGCTGACGGCGAATATTCTGGCGTTCTACCGGACCGTGGCCGACCGGTCGCCGCTGCCGGTTATCATCTACAACTTTCCGCAGGCGACCGGCTACGACATTCCCGCCGAAGTGGTGATCGAACTAGCCGAGCATCCCAACCTGATCGGCATCAAGGAGTCGAGTGGCGACGTGGAGAAAGTTCGAAAGATGGTTGTGGGAACCCGCCACATCAAGCGCAGCGCCACGGTTACCGAGACGTTCGACGCAGTGACGCCGAGGATGCTCGCGGCGGCTGCTGCCGGTACGAATGCCGAGGGCGGGGAACTGGTGCCGGTCGGAGTGTTGTCGGGGAGTTCTGAGGTGAAGGCATCTTCTTCGGCGGTCACGGTCGTCGGCAAATTGAAGACGCGTCAGAAGGAAGTTGGCTTCCAGGTGCTGGTGGGCGCGGCGCAGAAGCTGCATCCCTCGCTCGATGCGGGGGCGGTTGGAGCGATTCTGGCATTTGCTTGCCCGGCGCCGACCGCGTGCTACGAGATCTATGCTGCATGGAAAGAGGGCGACGCCGGACTGGCGCGCCTGAAGCAGGAACGCATCGCGGAGGCGGCGCAGCGCGTGGTTGGCGACCTGGGGATTCCCGGCGTCAAGCACGGTATGGACCTCAACGGCTACTACGGCGGCCCGTCGCGGCTGCCATTCCTCCCGCTGACCGCAGACCAGAAATCCGAGATTGAGCGTCTGCTGGCCGACATAAGAAACTGAATTCAAGGTAACGTTGTTCGCTAGGGGAGAGCTTCTGTCATGTTCCCAATCGTACGCCGCGTCGCCTTTGTTTTTGCTGCTGCGCTGCTCTTCGTCGTTCCCTCCCTTTCCGCCAAGGACAAGAAGGATAAAGACAAGCCTTCGATGGTTCTGTTCTGGCCGAACGAGAGCAACGCCACGCTCAAGGTTACCTTCGAGAAATTCAATCAACTGGCAGTGTACGAAGGGCAACTGAGCCTTGAATCGCATGCGCTGGTGGAGAACCTGTCCGCCAAACGCATTCCGCAGGCCTCGTTTACCGTCTATTTACTCGACAAAGATAAGGTTCGCATCGGCAACGGCATGCTGAGTTTCTCCGATCTGGATCCCGGTCAGCAGGCAAAACTCAACTTTCAGGTGTTTGCGGTGGGCGTCCCGGCCACGCTCAGTCTTGTCGCGCGCAACGACTCCGAAGGCATTCCGACCTCGCTGAAGACGGTGCCCTTGAAAGTGATCTCAGTCCCGCCGGGGGCCAATCTTCGAGTGGACGGCAAAGACCAAGGCATGACCCCGATTACAGTTCACCTGACCGTCGGCAACCATACGCTGGGATTCAGCAAGGAAGGTTATGCGTCGGGCAGCTCGCCGGTTGACATCAAAGCTGACGAGGCGGCGGGCGGGAGCATCACGTTTGAGCTCGGTGGACTTTCCCGAGACAGCGTTGAACTGCGCAATGGGACGGTGCTGCAGGGTGACCTGGTGAGTGTGACCATGGCTTCGGTGGTGATGCGAGTAGACGGCAAGGAGCAGACGTACGATCGGAATCAGGTCCAGAAGATCATTCTGGTGGAACGTGAGCCCGTGACGCAGCCTGCAGCGTCTCCGCCGGCGGCCGGGCCGCCCAAGTAGCGGGACCAGGCGTGGCTCGAAGATGCGGGCGGCCCGCTGGCGCACCTTCGAAGTTTTCTCGAATGCGGACTTGCACGACGCTCTGAATTGGCTGGCTTGCGCCTACGACGCTGCTCATAAGGCGAAGGAACAAAGCTAGTTATACTCCTGTTGTGATCCGGATCACACCGGAGTATAGTGTATTCGAACGAACGTTCGAATGATGCCCAATTCCGCCACAGCCCGGCGATTGGCTCGGCGGCGCCACGTCGCTCCTGCGCCCATCACCCGCTACGACCAGCGCCTGGCGAAGATCCTGGCGCATGCCACCGACGTGTTCTGCCAGAAGGGCTATGAAGGCGCCTCGATGCGCGATCTTTCGCGCGCCAGCGGGATGTCCCTGGCGGGGCTGTATTACTACTTCGAATCCAAAGAGCGGCTGCTGTTCCTTATTCAGAAGCACACCTTCTCAACGATCGTGGAGCGGCTGAAGGCGCGGCTGGAGGGCGTCAGTGACGCCGAAGATCGGGTCCGCGTTTTCATCCTGAATCACCTCGAATATTTTCTGGCCAACCAGGCTGCGATGAAAGTGCTGTCGCATGAGGACGAGGTGTTGAAAAACGGCTTCGGAGCGGACGTGGCGGCGATCAAGCGTGAGTATTACCGCATCTGTGTCGGGCTGCTCGACGACTTGAAGTGCGAGCGAGGACTGCAGTTTTCTACCCGCATTGCCGTCCTCAGTCTGTTCGGCATGATGAACTGGATTTACACCTGGCACAATCCGCGGGTAGACGCGGACGCGGCTTCGATTGCCGGCGACATGGGCGACATTTTTCTGACGGGCGTGATGGGCGGGAAGCGGCATAAGCGCGACGGCTGAGCAAGATGGCGTTCATTCCGGCGCGGGCGGATTCCTCGCTTCGCTCGGAAGGACAAACTTTACGAAATTGGCAAGGAGATAAAGACATGGCGACGACAGTGCAAACGGCGACCGGCGAGACGACCAAGCAACTGATCAACTACCGCACCGACGGCGGCGTGGCCGTGATCGAGATGTGCGATCCGCCCGCTAATACTTACACGTATGAGATGAACCGGCAGCTCGACGACGCGATCCTGAAGGCGCGCATGGACAACGACGTCTATGTGATCCTGCTGACGGGCGCGGGCGACAAGTTCTTCTCGGCCGGTGCGAACATCAAGATGCTGTCGAGTGTGGATCCGACGTTCAAGTACTACTTCTGTCTGCACGCCAACGAAATGCTGCTGCGGCTGGAGCACACGCCCAAGCTGGTGATCGCGGCGATTAACGGGCATTGCGTGGGCGGCGGTCTGGAGATCGCCATGGCGGCCGACATCCGCATTGCGCGCAAAGATGCAGGGAAGATCGGTCTGCCGGAAGTGAATCTCGGCGTGCTGCCCGGCACGGGCGGCACGCAGCGGTTGTCGCGCATGGTGGGGAAGAGCAAGGCGATCGAACTGATGGTCACGGGCAACACGTTTTCGTTTGAAGAGGCGCAGGAACTGGGGATCGTCAACGATATCTTCGAGCGCGACGGCTTCATGGAGAACATCATGGAGTACGCGAAGCAGTTCTGCCCGCCCAACAAGGCGTCAAAGGCGGTGGGGCGCATCAAGCGCGCGGTGCAGACGGGCTGGGAGATTCCAATGGAGTCGGCCCTGGCCGTGGAGCGCGAGAATCAGCAAGTGCTCTTCCAGAGCGAAGACGCGAAGGAAGGGCTGGCTGCGTACGTGGAGAAGCGGCCGGCAACGTTCAAGGCGAAATAATTGAGAAGGGATTCTAGGATATGCCGGGCAAAGTAGCAAAAATCGGAACTTTCAGTGACTGGATTGGCCTGTTCAACGACTGGCGCAAGGAAATCGGCGTCAACACCGACGACATCGAGGCCTTTCACTTCGACACGCTCTACGGCGCGATTGACACGGAAGAGATCGAATTCGGCTCCTACAAGGGCCGTCGCAAGTGGGAGAACCTGCGACAGATGCCCACGCAGCAGATGCGCGACGCGCTGATGAACATGATCGTCTATCAGGGCGATACCGAGTTCGCCAGCGTCGAGCAGCAGCGGAACCTCTTCGAGATGGCGCCCACCGATTGGGACCGCAAGGCGCTCACCCGCGTCATGATTGAAGAGATGCGCCATGGCTGGCAGATGTGCGCGGTGCTGGTGGATCATTTCGGATACTCGGGCAAGGTCGAAGCGCAGAAGATGCTGGAGCGCCGCGCCTTTGAGAACAAACGTCTGCTCGGCGCCTTCAACGTGGACGTGGACAACTGGATGGACTTCTTCACCTATACCGATTTTGTGGACCGCGACGGGAAGTTCCAGCTGCAGATGCTGAAGTATTCCGCGTTTGCGCCGCTCGGACGCTCGATGTCATACATGCTGCGGGAAGAGGCCTTCCACATGGGCACGGGTAACGACGGCCTGCGCCGCATCATTGAGGCGGGAGTTATACCGACCTGGCTCATTCAGAAATATCTCAACAAGTGGATTTCCTGCTCGTACGACCTGTTCGGAACGGATCATTCCTCGTCGGCGCACTGGGCCTACGTGTGGGGGATCAAAGGCCGCTACGATGAGCCGAAGAACGAGAAAACCGCCGATCTCGACGATCTGAACGACTACAACCGCACTCTTTACCACGATGAAGTTGCCGGATTGATCGAGCGCTTTAACTCGTCGCTCAAGCCTGGGGAACCCAGGCTCTACGCGCCAAACATCAAGTTCAACCGCGCAATCGGGCGATATGCGGGGCAGAAGTTCCACGCGCAGACGGGCGAACCGCTGGATGATCGCGCTTATGAGGAGCATTTGAAGGATTACATGCCAACGACGGCGGACAAGAAGCTCCTGCTCGACATCATCAGTACCGAGAAGAAGTGGATCGCAGAAAAGACCGGCGCCCGCGATCCCCTGGCAACGATTGGGGAAGTGCGCAAGTCGGCCATCAATCTTTAGGTAACCTCGAACCACAGTGGACACGGAGGACGCAGAGGAGTATGGACTCGGCGGCGTCACAGCTCGGCCGGATCAAAGTTGATGTGGACTCTTCTGTTGCCCGAGTATCGCTGAACCGGCCACCGCTGAATGTGATTGACATCCCGATGATGGAGGAGCTGGCGGTCACGCTGGCAGATTTCGATTCGCGTCAGGATGTTTCCGTGATTGTGTTGAGCGGGGAAGGCAGGGCATTTTCCGTCGGCGTGGATGTGGCGGCCCACACCCCCGACAAAGTCACGGAGATGCTGGGCAAGTTCCACGCGGTGATCCGGACGCTGGTCGCAACCAAGAAGGTTACGATTGCCGCAGTCCACGGGCATTGCCTGGGCGGTGGAGCCGAACTGGCGATGGTTTGCGACTTGGTTTATACGTCAACTTCGACGCAGTGGGGATTTCCGGAAATCAAGCTGGGCTGTTATCCGCCCGTAGCCTGCACGGCGCTGGCCGCGCTGGTCGGCCAGAAGCGGGCTGCCGAGCTGATTCTGACCGGCCGGACCATTCACGGGAAAGAGGCCGCGGAAGTAAGGCTTGCCACTCGCGCCGTGGCAGAGAGCGAGTTGGACTCGACAGTAGAAGGATGTCTCGCGGAGTTGGGTAAACTCAGCCCGGCGGCCTTGGCCGTGACTAAGAAGGCTTCCTATGCCTGGGACTCCATGCACTTCGACAAAGGCCTGGCGCGGGCAGAGAAGATTTACTTCGAAGATTTGATGAAGACGGAAGACGCGCAGGAAGGCATCCGCGCGTTTATGGAAAAGCGCAGCCCGAAGTGGGCATGGAAGTAGACGCAGAGAAACAGCAATGAGCAATGAGCAACGCCAGATCGCTCATTGCTCATTGCTCACAGCTAGCTATGACAAAAGAACTCATCGAACTCCGCGTCAACGGTCGCAGATATGAGCTCGCGGTCGAGCCGAGCGCGCTGCTGCTCGACACGTTGCGGCAGGATCTGGGGCTCACGGGTTCCAAGCGCGGCTGCGACGATTCCTCCTGCGGCGCGTGCACGGTGCTGGTGGATGGTGTTGCCATGATGTCCTGCACTCTGCTTGCCGCCAGTTGCGAGGGGCAGGAGATTACGACCATCGAAGGCGTCAGCGAGCATGGCAGTCTGGCTGCGATCCAGAAGGCCTACGGCGATTGGGGCGGCGCGCAGTGTGGATACTGCACGCCAGGTTTCATCATGACCGTGAAGTCGCTGCTGGCGGAGAATCCCGACCCGTCCGAAGCCGATATTCGCGCCGCGCTAAGCAGCAACTTGTGCCGCTGCACCGGCTACAACCAGATGTATGAAGCGATTCGAGAAGCAATTCGGGCCGAGCGTAACGGAACTGTGCTTTCGGAATGGAAGAGGATATTCGAGCCTGACTCCAGCTCCCTGCTGGATATATGGGTCTTTGAAACTGATCAATCCCATTGGCAGCTTTTGTTCGATTGGCTTCAGAAAAGCCACAGCGTTGCATATTTCGAGGACCATACGCCGAGGGCCTTGCCAAGCCTTGCGAACATTTGGGAGCGCGCAGCAGCTGGTGCCCCGATGTTAAGAATCGATTTGGAAAGCTGCTCAGTTAACGCCCACTTCTTTTCTTCAAACGAAATCGAGATGGACGTTCTGCCCGAAGAGATCGATTCTGAAGAAAAGGCCCAATCCGTTTTCGAGTTTGTGAGCGGGATTGCCAGACTCCTGAAAAAGGAAGTGATTCTCGCTCCGGAATATGGCAGTGCCGATCGTGCACAACTGAAAGCAATTGCCATCTGTACGGTTGATCCCACTGGAACGCTGTCGTTGGGCAAATCGTCAAGGACGATTTTTCGTTAGTACCCCATGTCTGACTATTCCATCATCGGCAAGCCGACCGCCATGATTGACGCGGCGGAGAAGACCACGGGCGCGGGCAAATACACGGACGACCTCAGTCTGCCCGGCATGCTCGTGGGCAAGATTCTGCACTCGCCCTATCCGCACGCGCGCATCAGTCGCATTGACGCCAGTCGTGCCGAACTCGACGGTGTTGTGGCCGTGGCTGTCGGAACCGATGCACCGAATCCCTTCGGCATTCTCCCCGTCGGCCACGATGAACATGCGCTGGCGCTCGACAAAGTTCGCTACGTCGGAGATAACATCGCGTGCGTCGCGGCAATATCCGAGGCCGTCGCCGAAAAAGCTCTCGAACTGATTGACGTTGACTACGAGCTTCTGCCCGCCTACTTCGATCCCGAAGAATCCATGAAAGCCGTGGCGGATTTTATTCACGACAACAAGCCGGGCAATCTTGAGAAGGATTACCACCACGTCTTCGGCGATCCCGAGAAAGGCTTCGCCGCAGCCGACCACGTGGCCGAGGCGCGCTTCATCGCCAATGAAGTGACGCACGCGGCCATGGAGCCTCACTCCACGCTGGCGTCGTTCGAACTCGATCCGCACACAGGCAAGCTTGGCCGGCTCACCGTCTGGTCTTCAACCCAGGTGCCCTATTACCTGCAGCACAAGCTGTCGCTGGTGCTCGAAATGCCGATGCAGCAGATTCGGGTCATCAAGCCGCTCGTCGGCGGCGGTTTTGGCGGCAAAAGCGAGGTGATTCCCCTCGAGATCATTGCGGCCATCGCAGCGCGCAAGGCCAAGGCTCCGGTGAAAATCACTTACACGCGCGAGGAAGTCTTCTGGGCGCATCGCGGCCGGCCCCGCACTATCATTGATCTCAAAACCGGTATCAAGAACGATGGCCGCATCACCGCCGTAAAAGCCCGTGTCGTTCAGGATGGCGGTGCGTACTGCTCGTATGGGGTGGTCACGATCCTCTACTCAGGCGCGCTGCTCGGAGCGCTCTACGATATCCCGAACATCCAGTACGACGGCTATCGCGTTCTCACCAACAAGCCGGCCTGTGGCGCCATGCGCGGCCACGGCACAGTGAACGTGCGTTTTGCCTTCGAGTCGCAACTCGACGAACTCGCGGCAAAAATAGGCATGGACCCGGCCGTCATCCGGCAGCGCAATCTGCTGCAGCCGCCGTGTATCACGGTCAACGGTCTGCGCGTGCTGAGTTACGGCCTGCCAGAGTGCATTGAGAAGACGGTGGACCGCTCCGGCTGGAAGGCCCGCCGCGGCAAACTGCCGCGAGGACAAGGCTTGGGAATCGCGTGCAGCCACTACGTCAGCGGCGCGGCCAATTCGATTATTCGCTCCGACATGCCGCACTCGACGGTCAACATCAAGATTGATCGCGATGGCGGCGTGGTGGCCTATACCGGCGCGTCGGAAATCGGCCAGGGCTCCGACACGATGACGGCGCAGGTCGCGGCAGAGACGCTGGGATGCTCGCTCTCTCGCGTGCGCGTCGTTGCCGCGGATACCGACCTCACGCCGATTGACATCGGTTCCTATTCCAGCCGCGTAACCTTCATGGCTGGGAATGCGACGCTGCGGGCCGCGAATGAAGTGAAGAAGCTGATCGCTGCGGCAGCAGCCCAAAAAATGCAGTGCTCAGCGGAGGACCTGATCTTCCGGAATGATGCAGTCGTCAAAATGACTGATGTGGGGACGGCCGCCCTCGGCCGTCCAGCCGAGCAGAGCTCGGCAGCTTCTGTCTCCGGCCGCGTCGAGGGCCAGATTCTTCGTGGCTCTCTGCAGCAGAAGCGCAAGGACGAAGGCCCGAAAGACAGCATGACTTTCGAAGAAGCCGTGGTCGCCGCCATCGATTTCCACGGCGCGCTCACCGGCACCGGTTCCTACGCGCCACCGCCGGAGGCTCGCGGCGGCAAGCACAAAGGCGCGGGCGTCGGCCCTTCCCCTGCGTATTCCTATTCTGCTCAAGTGGCCGAAGTCAGCGTTGACGAAGATACAGGTGAAGTGACCGTGCACAAAGTCTGGGCGGCGCACGATTGCGGGCGGGCGCTGAATCCAGTTTCCGTCGAGGGCCAGATCATCGGCTCGGTGTGGATGGGCATGGGGCAGGCACTCACCGAAGAACTAATCTGGAAAGACGGCATGCTGATGAACCCCGGCCTGCTTGAGTACCGCAGCCCGTCGTCGGCGGAATCGCCCGCCATCGAGCCGATCATCGTTGAGAGCGTGGATCCGGAGGGTCCGTTCGGCGCCAAGGAGTGCAGTGAAGGGTCGCTCGCGGCGACCATCCCGGCGATAGCGAACGCGATTTACGATGCCGTCGGCGTGCGCCTGCACGAGTCGCCGTTTACCCCGGAGAGAGTGCTCGCCGCACTGCGCGCGAAGAAGAAGGCAAAGGCCTTGAATCTTACGGAAGGAGTTGACCCAACGTCGCCGTCGCGCTTCCGCGAGCATGGCGGTTCGCTCTGCTACAAGGGTAAGGGGCCGGAACGGCATGCGCTCGACCCGGCGCGGCGGGAGATTCCGGCGGGAGGTGCTGACTGAGTCTGCCTCCGTTCAAACTCCTGCGGCCGCGAGCCGTCGCCGAAGCGATTGACTCCCTCGACCAACACTCCGGTAATATTCGAGTGCTCGCCGGCGGGACGGACCTGATTCCCTCCATGCGGCAAAAGTTGTTTGAGCCTGAGTATGTGCTCGACCTGCGCGGCGTCGGTGAGATGCGAGGCATTAAACCGCATCCGGACGGAAGCGTCGAAATCGGAGCGCTGACTTCGCTCCGCGCGATGGAACGGTCAGACTTTCTGCGGCAGCACTATCCCGTGCTCACCGAAGCGGCAGCCACGGTGGCTTCTCCCGTGCTGCGCAACATGGGTACGATCGGCGGCAACATCTGCCTGGACACGCGCTGCCTCTGGTACAACCAGTCGCTCGCCTGGCGCAAGGGCTGCGGCTTCTGCATCAAGAAGGACGGGGATCTCTGCCACGTCGCGCCCGGCGGGACGAAGTGCTGGGCTACATTTTCGGGCGACACCCCGCCTGCGCTGCTTTGTCTGATGGCGGAAATCGAAATTGCCAGCCCTGAAGGTGTGCGTCGGCAGTCGCTGCAGGAGTTCTATACCGGCCGAGGTGACCATTATCGCAAGCTGGCGGCCAACGAACTTGTAACGCGCGTGTTCCTGCCGCTTTCTTCGGCAGGTTACCGCGGCGTCTACCGCAAGCTGCGGGTCCGCGGATCGATTGACTATCCGCTGGCAGGTGTTGCCGTCGTGGTGAAGCGATCGAACGGTCATATCGCCGACGCGCGCATCGGCATCACGGCGGTGAACCCAGCGCCGCTGCTGGTGAAGGGTGTGTCCGAAGCACTCATCGGTAAGGTCGTGGACGACACGCTGGCCGAAACCGTGGGCGACCTTGCGGCAAAGACGGCGAAGCCGTTGACCACGTCCGCGCTCACGCCCGAGTACCGACGGGAAATGATTCGCATCTTCACCAAGCGAGCGGTGCGGGCTGCGGCCAGCAGCGAGCCTATCTGATATTCTTCTCACGCCCTGGTTCGAACTGGCCACTGGCCCACCGTGCTGATGATCACCGACTGCCACATTCACATTCAGCCCATGGAGATGTTCAAGCCCCACGCGCTGGAGCTGATGAAAAGGAAACGCGCGAACTTCGACCAGATTGTCGAGTTCTGCCGCTCGCCGAAGTCATTTCTGAACTATCTGGATGCTTGCGGCGTGGATCGCGCGGTGCTCATCAACTATGTCGCTCCGGAAGTGATCGGTTTCACCAGTGGCGTGAACCAGTTCGTCGCTGACTACGTGAAGGCAGATCCAAGGCGGCTGCTTTCGTGCGGCAGCCTGCATCCCCGCCACACCACGAATGTGCTGGCCGACGTGGAACAGATTCTGCGCCTGGGGCTGAAGATGATCAAGATTCATCCGCCGCACCAGCTGCTTTTTCCGAACGAGTACCTGAGCGGGGTGAAGGAACTGGAGATCATTTACCGCGCCGCCGAGGCCAATGGCGTTCCCGTCATGTTCCACACCGGGACCTCAATTTTTCCTGGCGCCCGCAATAAATACGGCGACCCGATTTACGTGGATGACGTTGCGGTTGATTTTCCCAAGCTGAAGATTCTGCTGGCCCACGGCGGCCGTCCGCTGTGGATGCAGAGCGCGTTCTTTCTGGTGCGCCGGCATCCCAACGTCTATCTCGACATCAGCGGCATTCCGCCCAAGACGCTGCTCAAATACTTTCCGCGCCTGGAAGAAATCGCTCACAAAACGCTGTTCGGCACGGACTGGCCCGGGCCGGGCGTGCCGGATGTCGGAAAAAACCTGGAGGAATTCCGCTCCCTGCCCCTCACCGGAGAAATCAAGCAGCAGATTCTCAGTAAGACGGCACTCGCTCTTTGGCCCGCCTGACCTCGATCCACTACCTTATTTCCCCGCTTTGGCGGCCTCCGCCTTGCCTCCCAGCAGTTCATCGGCCAGCCCGGTCGCGCCATAGATCTTGCGCAGCGCCTCCTGGATGCCGCGGGAATCCACAGAGACGGCGCGTGACTGCGCGTCGCTGAAGGCGAAATTTGCGCTCAGCGACTGGATATTGCCGTCGAAGATGATGCCCACGACTTCGCCTTTCTTGTTCACCGTGGGCGACCCGGAGTTGCCTCCAATGATATCCGCCGTGGAAACAAAGTTGAGCGGAGTCTTCAGGTTAAGGTTCGCCCTGTTTTTGAGCCAGCTCTCGGGCAGGCTGTAGGGCGGCCGGCTCTTATGTTCGGCGGCGCGCTCAAACGCGCCGGCCATCTGCGTGGCAAAGGGAATCGCTTTGCCATTCTCCTGATATCCCTTCACCGCGCCGTAGCTCAGACGCAGCGTGAAGGTCGCGTCCGGGGCTTGACTGAAGCCACTCTGCGCGAAGCGTGTCTTGGCGATCAAGGTGCCGTTGCGGCGCACGACCGAGTCTATGCCGTCGTCGAACTGTTTGCGCAGAGCGCGGGCCGCGGGATCAATGGCCCGCATGGCCACAATCAGTGGGTCGGTGCTGGCGTCGATGGCTGTCTGCCCGCCCTGGTAGAGCTGCTTTCGCACTGCAACATCGTCGAGCTTGGTGTTCGAGATCAGATCTCTTGCAGCGTCAGCCGGTGTCTTGCCCTGCAGGATCTTCTGCACATCAGGATTGTCGTTGCCCAGAGCATCCTGCATCTCGGCCAGGAAGTCGCCGAAAGTCACAGTCTCCAGGGTCTTGTAAACCGGCTCGGTCGAGAACAGTTGCTGTTCGAGCGAGGGGAGAGCAGAGTCGCGGAATTCGCGCAGGCGATCCGAATTTGGCTTCGGTGTTTCCGCCGCGGCGCGCACCAGTGTACGCGCCAACTGAATCAGGCGTGAAGTCCCGCGCAGGCGCTCCAGATAAGTCAGATCGGCAAAGATGGACTTTTGCAGCTTCATCGCCTGCGCAATCTCATCCCATGCGTCTGCCGCACCGGAGTTCTTGGGATCGGCTTTGAAGGCCGCGTGCAGCTTGACCTGATCAGCCGCTTTGCTATCCATGATGGTTTTGTCGAGCAGGCCTGCCTCATAGCCGGTAATGGCCTTCTGCGAGTTTTGCAGACCGAAGATGTCTTCTTTGGCGATGCGTTCGTTTTCAGGTGACTGCTTGCTGAAATCCTGAAGCAAAGCGATGCGCCGCGCCAGGAACTTCAGGACCGAGGGATACTGTACATCGCGCAGAAACTCCAGTTGCGCCATGGTAAAGGTGCGGCTTGTATTGCCCGGATGGCCTGAGACGAAAATCAAGTCTCCCTCCTTTACACCTGTAGGAGACCAGCGGAGATAATGGTCGAGGTGAGCCGGCTTGCCGTTCTCATAAACTCGAAAGAACGTTATGTCGAGATCGTACCGGGGATAGGTGAAGTTGTCGGGGTCGCCGCCGAAGAAGGCAATGTCAAACTCGGGTGCGAAAACCAGCCGGACGTCGGTAAATTTCTTGTACTTGTAGAGGTGATACACCTGGCCGGAGTAAAAAGTGACCACATCGCAGCGCAATGCGGTAGCGGTGGCGCAATCTTTCTCGACCTGGGACATGGCGGCACGTTGAGCCTGTCCCGCCTCAGCCGCCGACATCTCCGGCTTCACGCCCGCATTTACTTTGTCGGTCACGTCTTCCATGCCCACCAGTTCGTTCAGCTCGAGGTTGGGACACTTGGCTTCTTCGGCCTGAGTCTTGGCATAAAAGCCGTCCTTGATGTAGTCGTGGCCTCCGGTGGAAAGCTGGTGCACGCAGGCCGCCCCAACGTGGTGGTTGGTGAAGGTCAGTCCATCGGCGGAGACGAATGAACCGGAACCGCCGTTGTTGAACCGGACCGAAGACAGGCGGACGTGGTCCAGCCATTCCTGGGTGAGCTCAAAGCCATATGTCGCCTTCACCTTGTCTTTGGGAGGGGCGTTATAAAGCCACATGCCTTCGTCGGCCACGGCCATGGCCGAGAACAGGAACGCACAGACGAGCAGAACTGCAAACGGTCTTTTCATTTCGGGGGGATCCTCCCTGAGGAATATGAAGAGCCAGTACCCAGGCACGAATGATCGGCGGAGTACCTCTCAATATACGCCTTGCTCTGAGAGGCAGGCAAAAGCCGGCCAATGCCGCAAGGGCGTCCTTGACTGAACTTCGGGCAGGCGCTTTCCGGCCCTTTCGGCTGCTTGGAAAGTCAGCAATGGTTCCTGTATAAACGAAGGTTGCGTTTCCCGCGTCCCTGCTAGCGCGGTCTGGCAACAAGAATCCAGCGAACTGAGCGAGAGGCGAATGTCCAGCGTGAATACGACTCATGCCCCGAAGGGACTCGAGGGGATTGTTGCCACCACATCCAAAATCTGTTTCATTGACGGAGACCGCGGCGTCCTGGCTTATCGCGGCATTGACATCCACGATCTGGCCGACCACTCCAACTTTGAAGAGACCTGCTACCTGCTCTGGTTTGGAAAGCTTCCCACGCGGACAGAACTGCGGCAGTTGAACGAGCGGCTGGCCGCTGAGCGAGTCCTCGATCCAGGCATTCTCACGCTACTGCGCAACGCTCCGGGACAGGCATTGCCTATGGACGTGCTCCGCACGGCCGTTTCGGCCCTTTCGTTCTATGATGCGGAAGACAAGAAGAACGATCACGACGCCAATGTGCACAAGGCGATTCGCCTGACTTCACAAATCGCGATGATTGTGGCCGCCTACGACCGCATCCGGAAGGAAAAGCCGGTGGTCGCGCCGGACCGGTCACTCTCTCACGCCGCGAACTTCCTGCTGCAGTTGAACGGAACTCGTCCGTCGCCGACGGCAGAGCGGGCCTTGGACATCGCGCTGATTCTGCATGCCGACCACGAACTGAATGCCTCCACTTTTGCGGCGCGGGTCACCGCCGCCACTTTGTCCGACATGCACTCCGCCATCACATCCGCCATCGGGGCGCTGAAAGGGCCGCTGCACGGCGGAGCCAACGAAGCCGTGTTTCGCATCCTTGAGTCCATTGACGGCAACGGAGCAGATCCGGTCGAGTACGTGAGGGGGATGCTGGCGCAGAAGAAGAAGGTCCCCGGCTTTGGCCATCGTGTGTATCACACGGAAGATCCTCGCGCCACGCACTTGCGCGCCATGTCGCGCGATCTGGGCCAGTCCAGCGGCCAACCCAAGTGGTACGACATGTCGCATAAGATTGAAGAGTTTGTAAAGGTAGAGAAGAAGCTGAACGCCAACGTAGATTTCTATTCGGCCTCCACCTACCACACGCTCGGCATTGACGTGGACCTGTTCACGCCGATCTTTGCCGTCTCCCGCATCAGCGGCTGGGCCGCACACGTGATCGAGCAACTCGACGACAACCGCCTGATCCGCCCTCGCGCCGACTACTTGGGGCCCAAGTATCCCGCGCGCTACGTACCGATCAAGGAGCGCTAGGATCCGTTCAGCACCATGTGGGGACAGCCGCCCTCGGCTGTCCGGTCGAGCAGGCCCTAGCCGCGGCATTCCGCAGCACGGCCCCGGCAATAACGTAAAATAGATGCGGGTTCTGTATGCGCCGAATCTACCTCGACAACAACGCCACCACTCCGCTTCTGCCCGAAGTGTTTGAGGCCATGCGTCCCTATTTTGGGGAGCATTTCGGCAACGCCTCGTCTATTCACCAGAATGGGCAGGAGGCGCGGGTTGCAGTCGAGACCGCGCGCGAGGCAGTTGCCAGATTGCTCGGTTGCCACTCGTCAGAAATCGTTTTCACCAGCGGCGGCACCGAGGCCGATAACCTTGCCCTTGCCGGACTGACCGCTGCCGGCGATCATGTGATTACGTCGAGGATCGAGCATCACGCCGTGCTGCATGCCTGCCAGCATCTCGAGGAAACTGGCTGCGAAGTGACGTATCTTTCGGTAGACGGCCGCGGCCTGGTGGATCCGGACGACGTGCGGCGAGCGCTTCGCCCCAGCACGAAGCTGATCTCGATTATGACCGCGAACAATGAGACCGGGGTTCTGCAGCTGGTGGAGGAAATCGGCAAGATTGCTGCCGAAGCCGGGGTGAAGTTTCATACGGACGCAGTGCAGGCCGCGGCAAAAGTGGCCGTGAACGTGGAGCAGATCGGCTGCCACGCGCTCTCGCTTTCCGGTCATAAGATGCACGCGCCGCAGGGCGTCGGCGCTTTGTATGTGCGGAAGGGAACTCGTCTCCGGCCGCTGTTCTACGGAGGAGGCCACGAGCGCTCCCTTCGTGCGGGTACGGAGAACGTGCCGGGAATCGTTGGTCTGGGGATGGCTGCACAGATGGCTGCCGAATCGCTGGCTTGCGGTGACGACAAACGGCTCGCCGCGCTGCGTGACCGGCTGGAGCAGGGAATCCTGTCGCGAATCGAAGATACTGGCATCAACGGCCAAGGGTCGCCACGCGTGCCCAACACGACCAACATTTACTTCGACCACATTGATGGCGAGGCGCTGGTGATTGCTCTTGACCTGAAGGGGCTGGCTGCATCCGGAGGGGCCGCCTGTTCCTCGGGGGCTACCGAACCGTCGCACGTTTTGGCCGCGATGGGCCTGCGCCCGGACCGCGCCCGTGCCAGCATTCGCTTCAGCCTGGGCAAGCAGACGACGGAAGATGACGTTGACTTCGCCCTGGCGCTCGTCGCGGAGAATGTAGCCCGCCTGCGGGAGATGAGTCCGCGATTCAGGCAAGTGGTGCAGGCATAGCCTGAAAGAGAAGTGAAATCGTTGTCATCCTGAGCGAAGCGAAGGATCCATGTACTTTGCCGGCGCCGGCAAGAATGCATAGGTTCTTCGCTACGCGCAGAATGAATTAGCTAGAAGCTAGAAGCTAGAAGCTAGGAGCTAGAAGCTGAGTACAGATACCATTGCCGTGGCCATGTCGGGCGGTGTGGATTCTTCCACCGTCGCGGCCATGCTGCGCGCCGAAGGGCACAACGTGGTTGGCCTGACCATGCAGCTCTGGAACCAGCGCCGTCTGGCTGGGCGCGAGGGCATGCCCGAGTCAGTCGAGGGACGATGCTGCTCGCTTGACGATGTCTACGACGCCCGCCGCGTGGCCCAGCAGATCGGCATCCCCTACTACGTGGTCAATCACGAGGAGCGCTTTGAGCGCGATGTGGTCCGGCCGTTCGTAGAAGAGTATCTGTCTGGGCGCACGCCGATCCCCTGCAGCCTGTGCAACAATCACTTGAAGTTTGATCAGTTGCTTACTGTAGCGCAACAGATTGGCGCAGAGCGAGTGGCCACCGGCCACTACGCCCGCGTGGCCTATGACGAGGCCCGCGGCCGCTGGCTGCTCAAGCGCCCTGCCGACCTGAGCAAGGACCAGACGTACTTTCTCTTCGGCCTCACGCAGGAGCAGCTCAGCCGAACCGTGTTTCCGATCGGGGACCTGACCAAGCCGGAAGTCCGCGAGCTAGCGCGCAAGTATGGCCTCGCGCTGGCCGAGAAGCCAGACTCACAGGAAATTTGCTTCGTCCCCGGCGGCGACTACAAGCGCTTTATTGACGCTTACCTCGCCGAGCGAGGCGAGTCTTTGCCGGACACGGCGGGGGAGTTGGTCACCACGAACGGAGAGGTCCTCGGTGAGCACTCCGGCATTCACAACTTCACCGTGGGCCAGCGCAAGGGACTGGGCGTAGCTACGGGGTCTCCGCTCTACGTCATCCAGATCAGTGGCGCGGACAAGCAGGTCGTCGTAGGCGGCGACGAGCATCTCTATTCGCGCGCCCTGCGCGCCCGGCGCGTGAATCTGATCTCGGTTAATCATCTGCGCGAGCCAATGCGGGTCGCGGTGAAGATTCGGCATCGCCACGAGCCGGCCCCGGCGTTGATCGAGCGAGCTGGTGACGACGAAATCCTCGTGACCTTCGATGAGCCGCAGCGCGCGATCACGCCCGGACAAGCGGCGGTGTTCTACGATGGAGATGTTGTAGTCGGTGGTGGCTGGATCGGGTAGGAATTTCGAGGAAGGCCACATGGTCATCGTGCCGCAGCGTGGGCGGACGAATGCGTCCGCTGCCACTCCATCGTTTCAGCCACGCCAGCATCTCGAGCGCCAGATCCCTGGTCGCGCGTGCACGCACGTTGTCATCGAACTTGCGCAGACCGCGCAACTGCTCGCCGATCAGCCTCTCGTGAGCGCTCCAGACAACAGGGCGCATGAGAGCACACTATGGGAATGTCACAACCTCGGAGATAAGAAAAGTCCGCCCGTTAACGCGAGATAGCGGAGGCTCTAGATGAACATCTCGTCCTGAGGCACGGGACGACGCTCCTCGCGCCGGCCGCCGTTCTTGCGGCCGCTGCCGCTGAACAGGAATTCCAGTCCCACAGTGATCCCCTGCATCAGCCCCGAGATTTGGCGAACCGGCGAAACCACCGTCTTGTGCACCATGTCGGAGGTTTGCTCGACACGGTCCAGCGTGCGGGTGAGAAGTTCGTCGGCGCGGATGACTTGCAGGCGGGCGCGATCCACCACGTCGTTCACGGTCGCATCCATGCGCTTGACCTGCTCCCGCACCACCGTGGTGGACTGCTGCAGATTCTCAGCGATGGTCTCGACCTTGGGGCGAAGCTCGGTCAGCATGGCCTGTGCCTGCTCCACCGTAGGCAGGACTCTGGTCTTTACTTCCGTGGCAATGGCTTCCATGCGGGCACTGCTTTTCCGCATCGCCAGATACATGGCCGCAAGGATCAACGCCTGCAGCATGACGGCGAAACCCGTCAGCGCGATGAACCAACTGAGCTTGTCCATAAACGTGCCTCCGCCCTGCCGGTTTGAGCGCCCAGCCAGGGAGGGAAGACGGGCGCAAGTCTGGCTTACAAATTCTTCGGCGCGCCGGTTTCGGCCGTGTGTTCCTGATACGCCTGCCGGCCGGCTTCGTAAGCGGCGCGGAACTGTTCTTTCTGCTGGTTCAGCACATCCCGTCCGCGATCGGCCCACTGCGAAGCCTGATCGCGCGCATCGCGGGCGCGGCTGCGCACGTAGTCACGGCCTTCCTCGGCCCGCTGGCGCAGTGCGTCCCGCGTCTCACTTCCAGAGCGGGGCGCATACAGCACTCCTGCCAGCGCGCCCAGGCCCAACCCGGCCAGGAACCACACAAAACTGTTGCTGTCACGATCCGACATGTCATGCCTCCAGACAGAAAAAGTCTCACTACGGATGGTAGCACCGCGTCTGAGGCAAATACAATCGCAGCGATCTATTGGTAGTGCCTCAGTTTGAAATTTATTCGGACTCGCGGCTAGCTGTATGGGGCCGGAACCAAGAGGCTGCTGCAAATGGACTGTGGCTGGCAAAATCCGTCACGGGCGGGACGTAATCACTCTCTGGGGCGTCTTCGAACCAAGGTGCATTGTAGCGAAGACTCTGCCTCATCTCAGACCAGTGGCATGTGAGATGCCCTGTCTCCGTTTGCCATGACGATTGCATTTCACCTTTCATCGTAAGGCGCACCATTGAACTCACGCAACTCTTTTCTTGTATGGGCCGCGTGGCGCGGGTTTCGGGGCGTAGCGGTCGGCCATCGTCACGATTTCTTCAAGACTCCAAACATGAGGCACTACCGATCTATTGAGGCCGAACGCTTACTTCTTCTGCGCGGGCGGGGTCGCGGGCGCCGTCTTGGCAGGCTGGGACTTCAATCCCTGCAGGATGGAAGTCGGGCCACCGCGCTTACTGGCGATGATAGACAGAGTGATCGACGTGAGCATGAAAGCCACGGCCGACCAGGTGGTAGCCCTGGATAGCGCGCTGGCTGCGCCCCGCGGACCAAACGCCGTCTGGCTGCCCTGACCGCCGAAAGCTGCCGAGATGTCACCGCTCTTGCCGCTTTGCAGGAGCACTACGATGATGATGAAGAAGCAAACCAGCACGTGGACGGTGGTGATCAGATAATAGACCATAAGTTCAAGTTTTCCAGGGCCTTGCAGGCCCAGAACGCATTCCTCACTAGTTCGGTCGGATTCCCCGGCGAACGGAAATTTATGGTGCGGAAGGGGGGATTTGAACCCCCACGCCTTTCGGCGCCACCCCCTCAAGATGGTGTGTCTGCCAGTTCCACCACTTCCGCACAGGCAAGAACCGCCAATGCCAGGCAGCAGTTCATTATAACAAACAGGCGCTTTCGAGCAGCCGAGTGTTCCTTCTCAGACTTCATGTGCTGAGTAGTTCCGGATTTGAGCACCCTTTATTCTGTCTTGACATCAAGTCTCGTCGGCCCTATCGTTATGCATTCCGGCATTGCTGCCGGAATCAAGCCGTATCTCATGCAGAGTGGCTGAGGGTAACGGGCCCGTCGAAGCCACGACAACCGGATCAGGAAACAGCCTGATCATCTGGTGCCAATTCCCGCCCGGTTCGCGGGGGACATGAGATCTCGGTGAGCTCTTGCCTCATCCCCTCAATCCCGGATGAGGCATTCGTGTTTTTGGGCGCGCAGGGCCCAGCGCAGCCATGCAGGGGAACGTCATGCATTCGCGAATCTATTTCGATCATTCCGCCACCACGCCGCTCGATCCGAGAGTGCTCGCAGCCATGGGGCCGTTTCTTGGCGGAGCGTTTGGCAATCCATCAAGCTTGCACCAGGAAGGCCGCATTGCTCGCCAGGCGATCGAGAAGGCGCGGGTGCAAGTCGCATCGCTGATCGGTGCGAAACCGGAGGAAATCATTTTCACCGGCAGCGGCACCGAAGCCGACAACATGGCGCTCATCGGGGCAGTGCGCGCCAGCGGCAAGGCCGGCCACGTGGTGACCAGCTCTATTGAGCACGCCGCAATCCTGGAAACTTGCCGCTTCCTCGCCGCGTCGGGAACGAAGGTTACTCACCTTCCCGTTAGTTCCGACGGACTCGTCGGTCCCGAGACCCTGCTGCGCGCTCTGCAGTCCAATGTAACCATCGTCTCCATCATGGCGGCGAATAATGTGGTGGGAACGCTGCAGCCGATTGAAGAACTCGCGCATCTCACCAGGCTGCATGGCGTGCTGTTTCATACTGACGCCGTGCAGGCCGGAGGGAAGATTCCTCTCGACGTGAACCGCCTGAACGTGGACCTGCTCTCGCTGTCGGCGCACAAGTTGCACGGGCCGAAAGGCGTCGGGGCTCTCTACGTTCGCAAAGGCGTGCCCCTGACGCCGGTTGTTTTCGGAGGCGGGCAGGAGCGCGGCTTGCGTTCCGCGACCGAGAACGTTGCCGGCATCGTTGGCTTCGGCGCGGCGGCTGCTTTAGCCCAGGCAGAGCTGGCCAGCGAGGCTGCACGTTTGGCACAGTTGCGTCAGCGCATCGCCAGCGAACTGAGCCAGAGGATTCCGCATTCCTATTTGTTCGGGCATCCAGTTCACCGCTTGCCTGGGCATTTGAGCATCGGATTCCGCGGTCAGGAGAGGGAAGTGGGAAGACTCCTGGCCAAGCTCGACGCCGCCGGAGTCGCCGTCTCGGCAGGCAGCGCGTGCAGCGCCAACCATTCCGGAGAGCCTTCCGGGTTGCTGCTGGCGATGGGCTATGACGCCGAACAGGCTCGCGGCTTGATCCGCGTCAGCCTGGGGCGCTTCAACACCCAGGATGAAGTCGAGCGGTTTCTGGAAATCTTGCCCCGCGCTGTGGCTGAATTGGACAGCGCAGCCCCCGGCGTTCATCGGCCGGCGCTTTCGGGCGAAATGCCGGCCGGAGCGATCGCGTAAGTCGAGTTCAAATCTACTTCAAGACTCAACGCGAACAAAAAGGGCCGGTTCCTTGGAACCGGCCCCTCTTGTTTTCCCATTGCAAGGGGTTAATCCCCAGACGGCAACAACATCTCCTCCGGCCCGATGTCAATCTTCACCGGCACGTGTGGGCAATCGCCGAGAATGGGCTGGCAACCGGCATCCGGCCCCTGCTTCGGATGAATCAGCGGCTTCCGTTCCACGAACTGCTCGGACTCCGTGGACTCAGCCAGGGCGATGGTGGAGGCCGCCCCGCCTGTGATCGCCTGCTGCACCTGGTCGAAGTATCCGGTGCCCACGAAGCGCTGGTGCTTCACCGCTTCGTAGCCATATTGCGTTTCGCGGCTGAATTCTTTTTCCTGTAGCCGCGAGTAGGCCGTCATGCCCATCAGCTTGTATCCGCGCGCCAGTTCGAACATGCTGAGGTTCAGCGCGTGAAAGCCGGCCAGGGTGACGAACTGGAACTTGTATCCCATGCGCGCCAGTTCGGGTTGGAAGCGGGCGATGGTCGCTTCGTCCAGATTCTTCCGCCAGTTGAAACTGGGCGAACAGTTGTAGGCCAGCATCTTCCCCGGATATTTCGCGTGGATCGCGTTGGCAAACTGCCGCGCTTCCTCGATGTCGGGATGTGAAGTCTCGCACCAGATCAAGTCAGCGTAAGGCGCGTAGGCCAGGCCGCGAGCGATGGCCGACTCGATCCCGCCGCGAATGCGGAAGAATCCTTCTGACGTGCGTTCGCCGGTGCAGAAGGCGCGGTCGCGCGGATCAATGTCGCTGGTCAGCAGGTGCGCGCTGTCAGCGTCCGTGCGGGCCATGATCAGGGTGGGCACGCCCATGACATCCGCCGCCAGGCGCGCCGCTACCAGTTTCTGAATAGCCTCGCTGGTGGGGACAAGGACTTTGCCGCCGAGATGTCCGCACTTCTTGGCGGACGAGAGCTGGTCCTCAAAGTGAACGCAGGCTGCGCCCGCTTCGATCATGCCTTTCATCAATTCGAAGGCATTGAGGGTTCCGCCGAAACCGGCTTCCGCGTCGGCCACGAGCGGCGCAAACCAGGTTTCGCCCGGTGCCACTTTGCCTTCCGCGTGGTGCACCTGGTCGGCGCGCTGCAGCGCGTTGTTGATGCGGCGGCACAGATTCGGCACGCTGTCGGCCGGATACAGGCTCTGGTCGGGATACATGGTGCCGGCATTGTTGGCGTCGGCCGCGACTTGCCAGCCGCTCACGTAGATCGCCTTCAGGCCAGCCTGCACCTGCTGCACCGCCTGGTTGCCGGTCATGGCGCCCAGCGCGTTGACGTACGGGTCGGTCTGCAGAAGATTCCACAGCCGCTCAGCGCCCAAGCGGGCCAGCGTGTGCTCGATGGCGATCGAGCCACGCAGCCGGAGCACGTCCTCGGCGGTGTAGGGCCGTTCCACGCCTTTCCAGCGCGGGTTCTTAGCCCACTCGCTGGTCAGGCACTGCTGGGCGAGAGCATATTGCGTGGCGCGTTCCTTGTCGTTGCGCAATTGCTCGGTTGAGCGTGAGTGAGCCGAGGGGTGCTGGCTGTGGCCGTTTCCGTTTCCCGACATGTGCTTGTAGTCTCCTGAAGAATTGTTTTGAAGCTGAATAACTGGTTAAACCGGGTTGATTTCCCCGTTCACGATCATGGCTTCGCTGATTTCCCGCGCGCGGCGGAAGCGTTCGGCTTGCTCCGGCGTGTGATTGGGCGGAAGCTCGCGAAGCAGGCGTTCGAGTTCTTCGTCGAACAATTGCGTGATGAACTGTGGCGTATGAAGAACCGCCTCGCCCTGCTCGTCTTCAATGCGGATCGCGTTGCGGTGCTGTACCCGCTGCGCAATCATCAGGCGGTAGATGCGGTCGGTGGCGAGATCCTCCATGTAGCCGTCGAGCAGGCTGGCGCCGTTGCCGCTGAGCACTCCGTGCCGGTAGCGGATTACAGTCCGTACCGCGGCGCGCGTGCCTGTCACCGTTTTCGTGCCCACCCCTTTCGGCACGGGACGAAGATCGGGGAAGCGGCTGATGTTCTTGGGCCGTGCGTGCAACTGATTCGGATGAGGGAACTGCGCCACCGCGATCGCGTTCTGATCCGGATGGCCCGTCCAGGCGCCATCCATCAGGCAGTCGGCCTCGTTCTTTTTGTCTCTTTCGAGGACCGCGAGAGCCCGCGCATTCAACTCTGCGTCTTCGCGGCTGGGATAGAGCGCCGTCATGCCGCCGATCGCGAGAATTCCGCGATGGTGGCAGATTTCTGGAATCAGCTCGCGCAGGTTCTGAAAGAAAGCGACGTTGTGCGGAATCGTGTTGCGGTCCGGCAAAACCCAGTCCGGGTCGTCCAGATTGAAGTGGATCAGGCTGGCCATGTAGTCCCAGCGTCCCAGGTTCAGCCCGATGATGTGGTCGCGCAAGTTGTAGACGAATTCCTCCATCTGGAACGCCAGCGGGTGCGACTCGACCAGCGCCATGCACTTGATGTAGTCGGGAGGCAACCCGCGTCGCTTAGCCAGTGTCTGGAACAGGTCGCGCCACCATAGACCCTCTTCCGCCGATTCCGACTTGGGAATGTAAATGCACAGCGGGTGCTTCAACGCCGCAGGTTCGATGCGGCAGAAGATCCGTGCCATATCAAACAGGGAAGCGGAAACCAGTTCGCCCGGAATCAGCCCCGCCTGGTTCAGGTGCAAGCCGCGAGGACGCGTGTAGATGACCGTCTTACTGGGCAGGATTCCGACCTGGCGCTGGCGCTTCTGGTCGAAGTAGCTGAGTTCGCCTTTCAGGCAGGCCAGAATGTTTTCCACCCCAAGCTGGTGGTGCGACCATTCGTTCACGCAGGAGTCTTCCAGATCGAGCATTACCCCGGGAGCGCCGGAATTGAGCATCTTGACGCAGAGTTCGGCATCGTCGGCCGGGCCGGTCATCTGATTGCGCTGGTCCTGGCACCACTCCGGGAAAGTGATCTTCCATCCGTTGCGCACGGTGTCGGAAGGGAAGCGGTGCGTCGGTTTCGTGCCTTCCAGCGAGCCTTGCAGCACTTCGGCGCGCTTCAAGGCCAGTTCCTGCTGGCGGGGTGTGAAAGCCCGGTGCAGCGGCAGGAAAAAATCCATGAAGCCGTCGGGCAAATCGCGCGCCGGGTCCAAGTCGAGCGGAGCGCTGTTGACAGGGTTCAGCAGCGCGCTGGTTTCTGGTGTGGACACGGCGGTGGAGGTCATTGGAATCTGGGTCTCCTATACTTTGCGCGTTCAACTAATAGAACATGTATTCACGATACTGTTCCAGCCTAGCCGGCGCGTCCGAGGCGGTCAATACGACTGTGCAATATACTGAACAGTAATTCATTTTGTCGCACGATCGTGGTTTGCTACCATAGCGGTCTGAGATGTCCCTGAACCACGAATCTCCGTCGGTTGCCGTAGAACGGGCCCTGGCTATGCTGGAGGCGGCGGCGCAGGAGCCGGAAGGCCTCTCGAACGCCGAGATCAGCCGTAAGCTCAAGATTCCGAAGAGCTCCGCCAGCTACATCCTGCGCACGCTCGAGTCTCGGGGCTATCTGAACCGGGATGAGGAATCGGGGAAGTATCGGGTGGGGCTGAAGATTCTAAGTCTCAGCCGTGGCGCCTTGAGCGGGATTGACGTGCGCGAGGTGGCCCTGCCCATCATGCGCCACCTCATGGAAAAGACGAACCTCACTTGCCACCTTGCCATCCTCGACGGGCCCGATGCCGTCTACATCGAGAAAGTCGAGCCGCACGGGTTCCTTCGCGTGGATACCTGGGTGGGACGGCGCATGCGCGTTCACGCCACCAGCGTGGGCAAGGCGCTGGTGGCCTACATTCCTCAGGAGCGGCTGGAGAAGATCATTGCCCAAAGCGGGATGGAGAAACGCACTCCCAAGACCATTACGACGATGCCGCGCCTGCTGAAAGAACTCGAGAGAGTGCGCGCTCAGGGCCACGCGGTGGACGACGAGGAAAACAACCTTGGCGCGCGCTGTCTGGGTGCCCCCATCTTCGATCAGGATGGAACCATCGAAGCGAGCCTGGGCCTGAGCGGCACCTCGCACCAGGTCAACAGCCAGACTATGCCGCATATAGTGGAGATGCTGAAGGACGCCGCGCGGCGCATTTCCATGCAGTTGGGCTATCGCGCGCCGCATCGGAGGGTCGGCGTCTGACAGAGTCCTGACGCCGGACCTTCTTCATGAAACAACAGCTCTCCCTGGGCCATGCTTAGTCTGCCCCGCAGACCGAGGGGCTACGCCGCGCTCACGGCCACGCGGTGCGTCAGGTTGGTGATTTGCGGTTTCACCAGACGCGCCACGTCAGCCCAGGCCATGCGCACCAGTTCGCGATGCGTTCCGGCGTTGAAGGTGATTTCCTCTTGGTCCGCGAGGCTGGCGTCGGCATACACCGGCATGTCGTAGAGGTTGCCAAACGGCGGCATCGCCCCGGTTTCGCAGTCCGGGAACGCGTCCTTGAACTCGCGCTCGGTTGCGATTTCTACGACACGGACGCCGGCCGCGGCCCGGAGCAGATCGAGATCCACATGAAACGAGGCCGGGACCACAGCCATCGCCAGCACCCCGTCCATTTTCACGATGACGGTTTTCGCCAGCTTCTTGCCCGAAAGGTGAACCAGCGCGGCGATGCCCTGGGCGGTATAGGCAACGGAGTGCGAGACCACCATGTATTTGATGTTGTGAGAGTCGAGAAATTCACGAAGCTTGGTCAGCGGCATAAGACCTCCTCGCTGAGAGACAGAGAATCTGAAGGACCAGCCTGCGTGGTACGTCGGAAATATTTTAGTACCAGGGCGCGCGCGATTCGGTGACCTCGATCACGTTCTTGAGCGGAACGTCTAGGATTCCCACTTTTGGGTTCCTGTGATCCTGGTCACCGCATGTAGCGGAATTGACGCACACAATGTAGGTGTCGGAAGTTGGCAGAAGTTCTCGATCAACCACGGCTCGCCTCAGCCCGCCTGCCAAATTGACAAGGCCGAGCGAACCTCTTTCCTCCGGGGACTGCGTCACCGGAACCTGCGAAGGAGGAATTTATGAAATCCGCAAAAACTTCCAAGCCCGCCCCACCGTCGATTCTGCTGCAGCCTTGCGATCCGGCCGCCATGCAATGGGAAATGCAGCAGGTCCAGCTCGGAATCGCGCGCCGGGCATTTGAGCTGTTTGAGGCGCGCAACCGCGAGCACGGCCACGATTGGGAAGACTGGTTCCAGGCGGAATCGGAGCTGTTGCGCCCCGTCTCGACCGCGATCTCGGAAACCGCCAATCGCTTTAGCCTTCGCGCCAACGTTCTCGGACTGTCGGGCGACGAACTGAAAGTCAGCCTCGAGCCGAAGCGTGTGGTCATCTTGGGCGGAAGAGCGATCAATCCGGCCGGCCAGAAAGAAACTCCTTCAGCGGATTTTTATCCGGATCAGATTCTGAAGGTCATCACCCTGACTTCGGAAATTGATCCTGAAGGCGCCGTCGTAGAACTGCAGGGCGGCGTGCTGCGCTTCGAGCTGCCTAAGGTGAAAAAGAGCGAAACCATGGCGGCCGGGGCAGGGCAGTGAAGTGATAGAAGCATACGCCCCTTTCGATCGCAGCCGGAAAGGAGGATGTCATGAGAACCCCACAGATCATTATGGGTGCCGGCTTAGTCGTGCTGGTGGTGCTGCTGCTGACTCCCCAACGCCACCCTCTACGCTATAACGCCACCTCGGAAGCGACCGTGCACGGTGTGGTTGAAGAAGTCAACGACTTCTTCTGCCCGATCAGCGGGCACAACGGAACCCACCTCACCATCGCCACTGAGCAGGGGAAAATTCAGGTCCATCTGGCCCCCAGCAGTTTCGTGAATGGTCAAGACTGGAAGTTTTCGCGCGGGGACGAGGTCGAGGTGGTTGGAGCCCGAATGCACTACCTGGGGCGGGAGGCGATGATCGCGCGCAGCGTCGTGCGCCGCGGTCAGACCATGGCGGTGCGAACGTCGGACGGAAAGCCGCTGTGGGCGGAGTAGTTCGACAGTGTCGGGATTGGGCCAGGCTGCGCCCCAGAGGCCCAGGCCCGTCCTAATATTTCACGATGGCCGCAAACGACTTCGGATCGAGCGAGGCCCCTCCCACCAGTGCTCCGTCAATCTCTTCCTGAGCCATTAAGGACGAAGCATTCTCCGGCTTCACCGACCCGCCGTAGAGAATTCTCAGCTGTTCGGCGAATTCCTCGCCGAATACTTTGCCGGCTTCGTGGCGGATCACGGCATGTGCCTCGGCCGCGATTTCCGGCGTGGCAGTCTCGCCTGTGCCGATAGCCCAGACAGGCTCGTACGCGATGACAAGCTTCGCTGCCTTCTTCGCCGAAATGGCATGAAAGGCTCGTACACACTGGCGGCGCAGGACGTCGTCGGTCAAGCCGGCCTCTCGCTCCTCCAAAACTTCTCCCACACAGCAGATCGGCGTGAGCCCGGATTCGAGCGCCATTTTCAGCCGGAGGTTTACCGTGTCGTCGGTCTCGCCGAAGTACTGTCGCCGCTCTGAGTGGCCAATGATCACGTGCGTGACGCCAAAGGCCAGCAGCATGGCCGCGGAAGTCTCGCCGGTGAAGGCGCCTTCTTCCTTCCAGTGAACATTCTGTCCGCCGATGGCGACATTCGATCCCTTGGCCGCTTCGATCGCCGCCGCCAGGTCCAGGAACGGCGGGCAGACGACGATCTCATCCCGCGTGTGTCCGGCTACGAGGGGAAGAAAGTCACGGAAAAAGTCCCTGGTCTGGTCCGGGCTCTTGTACATCTTCCAGTTGGCAGCCATCACTTTGGTTCTCATGAGTTCGCCTTTTCGATTCGGAATGAGGAAGTCGCCGCAAGTTTCCCGGCAGCGCGTTCAAAAGCGCGTAAGGTGCAGACATCAAAAAGAACAAATCGGCATAGCTCGACATGCTTCGCTGCCGTGAGTGCCGCCAGGGCAGAGGAGATCGCAATGGGTGCCGCTTCGTCCACCGGATAGCCATAAGCGCCAGTGGAAATCGCCGGGAATGAGACAGAACGGAGTATGTGATGCTCAGCTACCCGAATCGACTCCTTGTGACAACTGGCCAGCGCTTCAGGCTCACCGTGCTGCCCGCCATGGTAGACCGGACCCACGGTATGGATCACGTGCTTCGCTGGCATTCGCCCGCCCGTTGTAATGACTGCCTGACCTGCAGGGAGGCGGCCGATCTTGCTGACGATTTGCCTGCATTCTGCGAGAATCGCCGGGCCTCCCGCGCGATGAATGGCGCCATCCACACCACCCCCACCCAGCAGAGACGAATTTGCGGCATTCACGATGGCATCCGCAGTTTCGGCAGTAATGTCGGCAGGTCCGGCGATCTCAATCCTCTTTCCGTCACCGAACAAAAGCCGCATATTGAACGCGGAAGATAACTTCCACAGACTTTCCGGTTTACACGAACGGACTGACAACTCAGAACCGAGAACTGTCCTCTTACTTCTTGTCCGTCAGCGCCTCGACGCCTGGCAGTTTCTGGCCTTCCAGGAATTCCAGAGACGCTCCGCCGCCGGTCGAAATGTGCGTAATCTTGTCGGCCACGTTGGCGGCTTTCACCGCTGCCACCGAATCGCCACCCCCCACGATGGAGATGGCGCCGACATTCTCAGCGACGGCCTGGGCGATTTTGAAGGTCCCTCGCGAAAATCCGGGGACTTCAAACACTCCCATCGGCCCGTTCCACACGATGGTGCGTGCGCGAGAAATCTCCTCGGAGAAAAGTTCTATCGTTTTCGGCCCGATGTCGAGAGCCATCTTGTCAGCGGGAATCGCCTGCCCTTCGCCGATTTGTTGGATGAGGGCGTTGGCTTCGGGCTTCGATGCGACAACGTGATCCAACGGCAAGAGGAAACGGATGTTCCGCTTCTTCGCGTCGGCCAGCAATTGCCGGGCGAGGTCAACCTTATCCGCTTCCAGCAGAGACTTGCCGATCTCTTGCCCCTGCGCCTTAAGGAACGTATAGGCCATGCCGCCGCCGATGATCAGCGAGTTCACCTTATTCATGAGGTTTTGGATCACGCCGATCTTGTCGCTGACCTTGGCCCCGCCGAGGATCGCCACGAACGGCTCTTCGGGATGCTCGAGCGCCTTGCCCAGGTATTTAAGCTCCTTTTCCATGAGCAGGCCGGCGGCGGATTGCTTCACGAACTTGGTGATGCCTACGGTCGAAGCATGGGCGCGATGCGCCGTGCCGAACGCATCGTTCACGTAATATTCAGCGAGGTTGGCCAGTTGCCTGGAGAACTTCTCGTCGTTGGCTTCTTCTTCGGCATGGAAGCGCAAGTTCTCAAGCAGCAGGGTCTGGCCCTTTTCCAGTTGCGTAGCCACTTCTTCGGCTTCCGGCCCAACGCACTCCGGACAGAAACCGACGTTTTCGCCGCTGGCCAGTTCTTTGTCGAGCAGCATGCGCAGCCGTTCGGCGACCGGCTTGAGGCTCATCTTCGGATTCGGTTTGCCCTTGGGCCGGCCCAGATGCGAGGCCAGAATCAGGCGCGCCCCGTGACGCAGGGCGTATTCGATGGTCGGCAGGGTTTCGCGGATGCGGGTGTCGTCCATGACGCGCCCGTCGTCGAGCGGGACATTGAAGTCCACGCGCATAAATACCCGGTTGCCATTGAGCGGAAGATCACGAATGGAAAGTTTGGACATGGCTGGCCGTCCTCTTGCAGCGTTTTGTGTGGCGCGGGCGCCCTCGCCCGCGGACCCTTTCCGTGTGGGTGTCCCTCCTGGCTGCGCCTTTTGCGGCCAGGAGGGGTGCCACCATTGTTCTTACAGGCCCTTACCGGCAATGTAATTGATCAGGTCGCGGACGCGGCAAGAGTATCCCCACTCGTTGTCATACCAGGAGATCACCTTGACGCAGTTGCCGCCGACCACCAGGGTACAGGGAGCATCCACGATCGAAGAGCGGGCGTCGCCGCGGAAATCCATTGACACCAGTTCATGTTCCTCGTAGCCCAGATACCCCTTCAGAGGCCCGGACTCCGATGCCTTCTTCAGCGCCGCATTCACTTCTTCCTTGGTCGTCTTTTTTTCCACCCACACGACCAGGTCCACCACCGAAACGTTCGGCGTGGGCACGCGCATGGAGAAGCCGTCCAGTTTGCCTCCCAGTTCCGGAATCACCAGCTTCAGCGCCTTCGCCGCGCCGGTTGTGGTCGGGATCATCGAAAGCGCCGCTGCCCGGGCGCGCCGCAAATCCTTGTGCGGGAAGTCGAGGATGACCTGGTCGTTGGTATAGGAGTGAATCGTCGTCATGGTTCCGCTGACGATCTTGAACTCGTCATGCACCACCTTGGCCACCGGGGCGAGGCAGTTCGTCGTGCAGGAAGCGTTGGAAATAATGTGGTGTTTCGCCCCGTCGTACTTCTCGTGGTTCACGCCCAGCACTACGGTGATGTCCTCGTTCTTCGCAGGAGCGGAGATGATCACCTTCTTTACAGACCCGTGAAGATGCTTCTTGGCGTCGTCGGCGTTGGTGAACTTGCCGGTGGACTCCAGAACAACCTGCGCGCCCAGCGACTCCCAGGGCAGCGCTGCCGGATCTTTCTCCTTGAAAACTTTGATCGTCTTGCCGTCTACGATAATGCTGTCAGGGCCGGCGGAAACCTGATTCGGCAGATTGCCAAGAACCGAGTCGTACTTCAGCAGGTGGGCTAGCGTTTTCGGTTCGGTCAGGTCGTTGACGGCCACGAATTCCAGGTTGGGGTCCTTGAGTGCTGCGCGCAGCACGTTGCGGCCGATGCGTCCGAAACCATTAATGCCTACTTTGATAGCCATAGTTCCTCCATAGGTATGAGGGCGTGATCAGATTTGGTTGATGGTTGAATCGTGAACCAATGATGGTAGCAGGGAAGGGGAAGACGCGTAAACTTCGCGGGCCGATTTCTTGCGTCTGTCTGGTTCCGATCATGGAATCGTGCGCATGGTCACCACCCTTACGAATTACTGGATTCCGCGCCACGGAAACCAGCGTGAATGGCTCCGAGCAGCCCCGCTGTGACCACGGTCACATCCCGCAGCGACCCTTGTCACTGTTACCAATCCGATCCCATCCTCTAATGGAGGAGTGCGGAAAAAGGTGCTCATCGGCGCCTCAGACACGGGATTTTCCCGGCCGGGAGGGTGGCAATGATTAACGACGATGTGGTGAAGTGTCCGTTGTGCGGCGGTTTTACCCATGTGGAAAAACCTGAACTGCGGGATGCTCTGAAGAATCCCCGCCTGCGGGAACAGGTGGAGCGATACGTCACCGAGCTTTTGAACTCTCCCGTCGAGGATCTGACTCAGGTCGGCGCTACCCAGGCTGGCCGGGACTTCCAAAAGGATGTGCATAGCTGGAATCCTTGTGTGCCGATGTGGAAGAGAAGCCCGAAGGAATAGGTGCTTAAGTCTCAGATGTTTCAAGGTTTCAAAGACCTTGAAGCATTGCCACTCTGAAACGTCGAAACTCTGAAACCTTGAGACTTTGAAACCTCGGGTACAAGGGGTATCCCATGAAAGCGAAAAAGATACTGATTCTTGGCGCTGCGGGACGGGATTTTCACAACTTCAACGTCGTGTTTCGCCCCAATGCGGAGTACACCGTCGTGGGCTTCACAGCGACACAGATTCCCGGTATCGCCAACCGACGATATCCCTCGGAACTGGCGGGCCAGATGTATCCAGCCGGCATCCCGATTTTTGAGGAAAAAAACCTGGAATGCCTGATTGCCGAGCACGAAATTGATGCCGTCGTCTTCTCCTACAGCGACATCTCGCACCAGAACCTGATGCACCTGGCCTCTCGCGTGGTCGCGGCGGGAGCGGATTTCTGGCTGCTTGGCGCCGAACACACGCAACTCAAAGCATCGGTACCGGTCGTGTCCGTTTGCGCGGTACGTACTGGCTGCGGCAAGAGTCCCATTGGGCGTCTGGTCACGTCGGAACTTCGCCGGGAAGGCTGGAAGCCGGTAGTCGTCCGGCATCCCATGCCCTACGGCGATTTGGCTGCCGAGGCCGTACAACGCTTTGCCGTGATGGACGATCTGGACCGACAGCAGTGCACCATCGAGGAACGCGAAGAATACGAGCCTCATCTGCGCGAGGGCACTGTGGTCTACGCCGGCGTGGACTACGGCCGAATCTTGCGCCAGGCGGAAAAAGAAGGCGACATCATCCTCTGGGACGGCGGCAACAACGACACGCCTTTCTACGTGTCGGATCTGGAAATCGTGGTGGCCGACCCGCATCGGGCCGGACACGAGTTGTCCTACTATCCGGGCGAAGTCAACCTGCGCCGCGCCGATGTCGTCGTGATCAACAAAGTGGACACGGCTTCCGCGCTCGACGTCGAAACCGTGCGCAACAACATTCATGCCAGTAATCCGCAGGCCGCCGTGGTGGAGACGGCGTGCCGGGTGGCTGTCTCGGAACCCGAACTGGTCAAGGGGCGTAGCGTGCTGGTGGTCGAAGACGGCCCGACTCTCACCCACGGCGAGATGCCCTATGGCGCCGGGGTGGTGGCGGCGCGGCAGTGCGGAGCGGCGGAACTGGTGGATCCACGGCCTTACGCCGTCGGCTCCATCCGCGGGATTTATGAGCATTATCCCCATTTGACCAGCTTGTTGCCGGCCATGGGCTACAGCTCGATCCAGCGCCACGAACTCGAAGAGACGATCAATCGCGTGCCCTGCGACCTGGTGCTGGTCGCCACCCCAATTGACCTCGGCCACCTGGTGAAGATGAACAAGCCCAGCTTGCGCGTCACCTACGAGGTCGAGGATTTGACTCATCCCGGGTTGACGGAAATTGTGACGCGCTTCACACGGGAGCGAGCCGGAGTGGGGGTCTAGGCGATTCCGAACTCACGTCAAGGGGTGATGGAAATCACTGTCCCATCAGTGAGGCCAGGCGTATACCCAAAAGTGTGGAGTTTCTCTGGCGGCAACTCGTGCCGCGAGGAGGTAGCCATGCCCACCCTTTCTGCAGTGACCCGTATCTCCCTGAAGACTATCTTGTTTCCCACAGATTTCTCTCCGGCCTCTGCCGCCGCTTTTCCTTTTGCCCAGGCGCTTGCCCGCATCTATGGATCTACTATGCTGCTGGCGCATGCCATCGCACCCGAACCCCACGGGCAAGTGGTGATGGATCGGCTGCCCGCGCAGGACGACCAGGCCTGGGAAGACGCACGCCACCGTCTGGCTGAATTGACGCGCAGTCTCGCCCAGACAGCAACCCCCTACAAAGCGCTGCTGGATCGTGGAGATCTGGCGGAAGTCATTCCCGACATCATTCGCGAGCACGCCGTGGATCTGGTCGTACTCGGCACGCATGGCCGCCGGGGAGTCAAGAAAATGCTCCTGGGTTCAGATGCCGAGAAGATTTATCGTTTGGCCACCTGCCCGGTAATGACGGTTGGTCCAAAAGCGCACTCCGCCGACTGGACCCTGCGCCGGATTCTCTGTCCGGTGGATGTTGCCGAAGATCCTGAGCCCGCCTTGCACTACGCCTTGTCGCTGGCGGAAGAAAACCAGGCCCAGATTATTGTGCTGCAGGCGGTTCCCATGGTTCCATGGCAGCACCGGCCGTCAATGGAGCAGACCATGCGGGTCCGCCTCGAGGCGCTGATCCCGAATGAGGCAAAAAACTGGTGCACGCCGCAGTTCGTGGTTCGTTGGGATCATGTCCCCGAAGCCATAGTGCTGGCGGCAGCCGATTTTCAGGCCGACGTGATCGTCATGGGCGTGCACAGAGCGCGCGCTGCTGGGTTGGCCTCTCACTTGCCATGGCCCGTGGCTTCGGAAGTGGTCAGCCGGGCAGGTTGTCCCGTGTTGACGGTGCGAGTTTAGGTTTAAGCACGGCAGAGCTTCTGGTGAAATCGCCGGAGCCGGTGCAAAAAGTTACGGAGGAAATCATGTCAGTCAGCAAACAACAGGCCCTGGATTATCACTATGGGGCTCGGCCTGGAAAGATTGAAATCACTCCCACCAAGCCTTGCCGCACTCAGCGCGATCTGAGTCTGGCTTACACACCGGGCGTGGCCGTGCCTTGCCTGGAGATCGAAAAAAATCCGCACGACGCCTTCAAGTACACCGGGCGCGGCAATCTGGTTGCGGTGCTCAGCAACGGAACCGCCGTCCTCGGCCTGGGCGACATCGGCGCGCTGGCCGGCAAACCCGTCATGGAAGGCAAGGCCGTGCTCTTCAAGCGCTTTGCCGACGTGGATGTCTTCGACATCGAAGTCAACAGCCACAATCCCGACGAAATCATTAAAGTCTGCCAGTTGCTGGAGCCGACCTTCGGCGGCATCAACCTGGAAGACATCAAAGCGCCCGACTGCTTTTACATCGAAGAGACGTTGCGCAAGACCATGAAGATTCCGGTCTTCCACGACGATCAGCATGGCACGGCGATCATTTCCGGAGCCGCTCTTCTGAATGCCCTGGAAGTTGTCGGCAAAGACATCCGCAAAGTGCACGTGGTCTTCAATGGAGCGGGAGCAGCCGGCATCGCCTGCGCCGAACATTACGTCAACCTGGGAGTGCGTCGCGAAAACATTATTCTCTGCGACACCAAAGGCGTGGTTTACAAGGGTCGCAAGGATGGCATGAACAAGTACAAAGAGCGCTTTGCCGTCGAAACCGACAAGCGGGCGCTGGCCGAGGCCATGGTTGGCGCCGATGTTTTCGCAGGACTCTCCGTGAAAGACGCAATCAATCAGGACATGGTGCGCTCGATGGCTCCGGATCCGATCGTGTTTGCCATGGCGAATCCCGATCCTGAAATCAGCTATGAAGACGCCAAGGCCGCCCGCCCTGACGTGATTATCGCTACAGGACGCTCCGACTATCCCAACCAGGTCAATAATGTCCTGGGATTCCCGTTCATCTTCCGTGGCGCTCTCGACGTGCGCGCCACCGCGATCAACGAAGAGATGAAGCTGGCCGCCACCAAGGCGCTGGCCAACCTGGCCAAGGAAGATGTTCCCGATGCAGTTTGCCGCGCCTATGGAGTCGAACGGATGAAATTTGGCCGCGAGTATCTCATTCCCAAGCCGTTTGATCCGCGCGTGCTCATGTGGGAGGCCTGTGCCGTGGCCGAAGCCGCCATGCGCACCGGCGTGGCCCAGGAACCGATTGATCTTGACGTTTACCGCGCACAGCTGGCCCGCAGGCTGGGTAAGGCCTATGAGGTCTCGCGCACCATGATTCACAAGGCCCGCCTCAATCCCAAACAGGTGGTCTTTCCCGAAGGCGAGAATGACAAGATCCTGCGCGCCTGCCATGCCCTGGTGGAAGAGAAGATCGGCAAGCCCATCCTGCTCGGCAATGCCGCGGTAATTCAGGGCCGGGCCCATGAACTGGGAGTCAACATCGAGGGCTTCCAGATTGTAGATCCAGCTACTTCGGACCATCGCGAGGCCTACGCCCAGGAACTCTTCAACCTGCGCCAGCGCCGCGGCGTCACCCTCTCCGAGGCGCACACCCTCGTCAACGACCGCAATGTTTTCGGTTCGATGATGGTGCGCATGGGAGACGCCGATGCCCTGGTGTCAGGCGTAACCCAGCACTTCCCGGACACCATCCGTCCGGCCCTGCAGATTATTCGCATGCGCGAAGGACTGCACCGGGTTTCCGGCTGTTACGTGATGATCACCCGCAAGGGCGAAGTGTTCTTCCTGGCTGACACCAGCGTCAACATCGAAACAACCGCCGAGGACTTGGTGGAAATCGCGCTCTGCACAGCTCACATGGCGCGCCGTTTCGATATCAGTCCGCGAGTCGCCATGCTGTCGTTCTCAAGCTTCGGCAACGTGGATCATCCGATTTGCACCAAAGTGCGAAAGGCGGTCGAGTTGTTGCACTACGCCGATCCGACCCTGATCGTGGACGGAGAAGTTTCCGCCGACGACGCCTTGTCGCCAGAGGTGATCGAACAGCAGTATCCGTTTAGCGCGCTGAAGGGCGGCGCTAACGTGCTGATCTTCCCCGATCTGGCGTCGGCCAACATCGCGACCAAGCTCCTGGCCAAGATTGGTGGCGGGGAAATTATCGGGCCCATCCTGATGGGCATGAGCCGTCCGGTGCACGTGCTGCAACGCACCGCAACCGTTGAAGATATCGTCAACCTTGCGGCGATTGCGGTGGTGGACGCGCAGGAGAACGATACTTACGCCCATCTGCACGCTCATGTCCCGGTGGAACCGGAACTGGTCGGCGAAGATTGATTCTAGAGACGCGCCGGTGACAAACGGAGCGCTGTGGGCTGATAGGCTGTAGGTGTCGGACTCGGACCCCAGGGCTTCCACGAGTTTGGAAGCGCCCGGTGTCCGAGGTCTGACGCCGTTATCCGGCTGCCGGGGGGCAGCCACGCATGTCTACACTCTGGAAGTCGCGCTACGCCCAGCGCACGCTGGGAATCAAGAGTTCCGCTATCCGTGAGCTGCTCAAAGTTACCCAGAGGCCTGGAATCATTTCCTTCGGCGGCGGATTGCCCGCGCCCGACGTATTTCCCGTGCAGCGCTTTGAAGAGGCCTGCCACAAAGTTCTGTCGGAGCATGGTGCTGAAGCCCTGCAGTATGGCGCGACCGAAGGCTACGAGCCGCTGCGCCAAATGATCGCGCGCAATATCTCCCGTTACGGCATCCATGCCAAGGCCGAGAACGTGTTGATCACCTCCGGCTCCCAGCAAGCCCTCGATCTGATCGGCAAGCTGCTGATCAATCGCGGGGATCGCGTCCTGGTGGAAGCGCCCACCTATCTCGGCGCGCTGCAGGCGTTCAACGTCTACGGCGCCCAGTATGTTCCCGTCCCGGTGGATGACGACGGTTTGATCACCGATTATCTGGACAGCTCAATGCGCTCCGGGCCGAAGTTTATGTATGTGCTGCCGAACTTCCAGAACCCGGCGGGCGTGACCTTGTCCGAAGGCCGCCGTCATCAACTCATCCTGCTGGCCGACCGGTACGGCATTCCCATTGTCGAGGACGATCCCTACGGCCAGCTGCGCTACGAAGGCGAGCACATCGCTCCGCTGGTGGTGCTGGACCGAGAGAACCTGCGCCGCGACGACGGTTTCACCCTGGGCAATGTCATTTACCTGAGCACGTTCTCCAAGACCCTGGCGCCGGGAATCCGCCTGGCGTGGATCGTTGCCCCCGAAGACGTGATCATCAAGCTGGTGCAGCTCAAGCAGGGCGCCGACCTGCATACTTCTACTTTCAATCAGTACGTGGTTTACGAAGTCGCGCGCGATGGCTTCCTCGACGAGCATGTCCGGTTGATTCGCCGGGTCTATCGCGAGCGCCGCGACGCCATGCTGCAGGCTTTGCAGGAATTCTTCCCGCCCGAGGTTACCTGGACTCATCCCAAGGGAGGGCTTTTCCTGTGGGTGACGATGCCGGAAGGCACCGACTCGCAGGCGTTGTTCCAGGCGGCGCTGGCGGAGAATGTCGCGTTTGTAGCGGGCGACAGTTTCTACGCCAACAACGGCTACGAGGGCAGCCGGCACATGCGGCTGAACTTCTCGCACTCCAAGCCGGAACTGATCCGCGTAGGCATTCGCCGGCTGTCCATTGCGGTGAAGATTCAGCTGCGAGGCAGCCACCAGGCCATCAACCGATAGCGGCTGACGTTCGACTGCCGAAGTTCTATGTCTGTTCGCGGGTGCTTGGTTCGCTGACAACTGACACCACATTGTGACCTTAATCACGTTTTCCGGTGATGCAAGGCACCGTTATTTCTTGCCTTCCCGTCCAAACTAGAGTCAGGGCTGCTCCGGCCACCTCAAGGCAAGACCGCCCCGAGGCGAACGCCGGTCGCGAGGTGATCTATGACACTCACTGTGTTCATCGTCACGATCGTTGTGGTGCTGGCGCTCGGCTTGTTCGTAGTTCGGGCCATTCCCGGCGTGCGGGCTTATTTCGGATTCCGCGGCAAGCGGCTGATTACCTGCCCGGAGACACACCACGCAGAGGCCGTCGAGGTCGCCGCCGGAGAAGCCGCGGTCGGGGCATTCCTCACCGAACCCACGCTGCGTCTCAAAGAATGTTCCCGCTGGCCGGTTCGCCAGGACTGCGGCCAGGAATGCCTGAAGCAGATCGAGGTAGATCCCGAGAACTGCCTAGTCTGGAACATCGTCTCCAAGTGGTATGAAGGGAAGAGTTGCGTGTTTTGCCATAAACAGATCGGCCCGCTCCACCATCTCGATCACACGCCTGCCTTACTGGCCCCCGATCACAAGACGGTCGAGTGGAAGGATTTCCGGCCTGAGCAGCTTCCAGACGTCTTTACCAGCCACCGCCCAGTGTGCTGGAACTGCCACGTCACCGAGAGTTTCCGGCACCTGCATCCTGAATTGGTTGTAGACCGGGAACTGGAGGCGAAGCGGCTCCGTTAGTCCGTTGCTGTGGGTGGAAACTTCTCGACAAGCATTCCATCCGTTCTCGGATGGACATCCCGTTACGCGTGCCTCCCACTTTTGGGAGATGCCCGGGTTCTATGGAACAGGACTAACAGGGGTTGCTTCCCCCTTTTGCTTATGCGAGATCTTGCGGTGAATGTCGGGCCAGAATTCCTTCACGACAATGGTGATCGTGTCGAGCGTGACTTGTGTCTCCCAGACAGAGGCGGTATTCGAGATGGTTCGGTCTGACGACACAAACTGATGCGGGTTGGAGGGCGTGCTGATGTAGGTGCTCTTGGGGTGGTAGCTGTAGGTTGAAATGGTGGCTGCGAGTCCCGATCCCAATATTTCAGAAAAGTTAAACTGCTTGTGGCCCGAGTCGCTGCGGGTCACAAATATCCGGCTCACCGCATACCCAGTGCGCCGGAAAAATCCTCCTTGTCCCGACTGATAAAAACGCGGGTCCTGATGGAGGATGGAAGGAAAAACCGCGCCTACCAGGAAATTCTCGATCGTGCTGTCGGCTGCCGTGGTCCCGTAGCGCTTGCCGTAAGCAGCCCAGCCTTGCCCGAAGGCGGGCTCGTTGTTCTGCGCCTGATTGATCGCAGCCAGCAGTCCCCACCAGGGATACTGCACATAATCGAACGTGCCCAGGGCCACCACCTTGTATTTGTCCTTCGCGCTCAGGGGCGGGAGCTGGCCGCCGTTCTGCAGGGTAAGGAAATTCGGCAGCGTGTAGAAAAGCCGGTCTTTCGAGGTGCCTTCGACCTTGCCTTGACTACCGGTTTCTTGAGACGTCTTCTCTTTGTCTTTGTCGGATGGCTGTTGGGGAGAGGCCGCTGGCTGCCGATTTTTCTCTTGCGTTGCCCGATCTGGCCCGGCCGGTGCCGCCGGCTGTTGTGCTGTGCAGGGCAGTGTGAAAAGGAGCGCGGGCAGTAGGCCGGCAGCGACCTTCAAGGCTAACTTTGTTACCAATCATTCCCCCAGTGCAAACTTGGCCTTCAGTGCAGCAGTGCGTACTGTCATTTTATCAAGCGCGCGGCTCTCGCCCGCGTCGGCCAGCCCTGTTTTACATTCATTTACAAAACTGTCGTGACCTCGGCGACGGCTTCAGTCCTAATCTTCCCCGCTAGAAGTGGAATGTCACCTCGGCTGTCAAAGCTCGCGGCGTCACGTAGTGTGTGCCGCTGAAGGTGGAAAGAAAGTTATACAGCGCCACTTTGTTCGTCACATTCACGGCGGTGAGGCGCACATCCCACTTGCGCTTGTCTCCATGGAAGATGTTGTCCATCCCGATAGCGGCATCGAAAAGATGGCGGGGAGCGATGCGCGCCGGGTTGTGGTCGTTACTCTGGGTGCCCGGAGCGGGTATCGTGATCAGCGTTGAGCCGAACTGCGAAACCGGGCACACCGAGGGCAACGCCACGGTGGGCGTGGCGTGAACGCTGCCGCAGTAGAAGCCAGCCTCAAACTCTTCGTCCGCCGTGAGGGCAGATCCATTGGCCACCATCTGCACCGCCGGCTGGCCCGCCAGCAGAGTCGAGGCTGGGCAGTTGTTTCCCGGATTTGTTCCGTAGCAGGGAGCGGCGCCGGCCACCTGGCCGCTGTCATACCGCCAGCTGAATCCAAACCACGGGCCGCGCTTGCCTGCCTGGTACTGCAGGTGCGTGGACTGGTTGAACTTTTCGTCATGGTCAATGCGGAAGGGAAGGCCATTTCCTCCTACCGTTGCTCCCAATCCTCCTGCCTGCGGCGGGAAGAAGCGCGCCGCCACGCTCGAAAACACCACGGTGGCGCTGAACCCGTGCAGTTCCGGCATGCGGACGCTGGCGGCGTATCCGGGAATCTTCGAGTTGTGCCACTCGATCGGGAACGTGATCGGCGTATTGCCGAGAACGCTGAAATCGTAGCCGTTGTGGGTGTATTTCCAGATGTATTCGCCGTCAAACACCAGGTAGCGGCCGAACGCCTGTTCCAGGCCGGCATGGAATTCGTTCCGGAAGCCGGGGTTCAAGGTTGCCGGGATACAAGGCACCAGGGCCGCGATGACCGCGGAATTACAGCCGTTGTTGGAGAGCACCAGGTTTTCATTGAAGGGCGTCTCCAGCGTGCGTGCGTAAGAGATTCGAAGAACGGTGCTGCTCGGCTTGATGTTATACGCGATGCCCAGCCGCGGTTCGATCTGCCGCGCCGTGCTCAGCCCGTTGTAGAAGTCGCCGCGCAGGCCCAGGCTGAAGTTCCAGTTGCCCGCGCTGATCGAGTCCTGCGCATAGAGGGCCAACTCCTTCACATCTGTATGGCCGCTGAAAGCGAACAAGCCGCCGGAGCGAGTCAGGTCATAGGGCAGCAGGATCGGATTGAAGGCGGAATTGCCGGAAAGCGGGGACGGACAAGCCGCAGGACTGTTCACACCGGGCGCTGACACCGGTGCTCCGCTGCCGTTTACGCAAGGAGCATTGAGCAGAGGATCCACGATGCCCAGGCCGTCGTTTTCATCCAGAAACGTGTGCTCGTAGGTGGCGCCCAACTTGATGTTGTTGATCCCGTGAGCATAGGCGAAATCGGAGCGGACGCCCGCGTTCGTCAGCGTGCGATGCTGCCCGATGGTTTCCCGCTGCAGGTTTTGCGGCCCAAGATCGGCAAAAGGGTCCTTGCTCGGATAGTAGTGGTAATCGTCGCGACGCACGAAAGCGCCCAGAGTGAAGACCTTGGTCGTGCTCAGCAGGCGGGTCCACGATGGCGCAATGTTAAAAGTCTTGATTTGCGTCCGCTGATCCATCGCCGGCACCGGATTGCCAAACGGATCCAGCACTCCGAGGTTTAAATTATCGTAAGTCTGCGGCGTCTGGAACCAGGAGCGCGTCCATCCCAAATTGAGGTGAATGGTGTTGCCGGTGGCCAGCTGGTAATCAATGCGGTCGAACACGTCCTCCAGGTTGCCTTTGTCGTGCATGACAGCGAATTCGGGAGCGTCGAGGAAGTGGCCGCCCTTGGTGCCGCTGACCGCAATGAAGTTTCCCCAGTTTTTTCCGCCGTAGGCAAGGTCGAAGGATGTATTGGCTGTTCCAAACGAGCCGTAGGAACTGGTCAGCGACCCGGTGGGCGTGGTGATCCCTTGTCCTGACCGCGTGCTCACTTTCACCACCAGACTGGTTTTGCCGCCGAATTCCGCGGGCGGTGCGCCCGCAATCACCTCCATGGATTGAATCGAGTTTGCCGGAATCTGGTTGGAAAACGTCTTGCTCGACTGGTCGGAGTTGACCTGATCATCCACGGCAATGGTGTTCTCAGCGTGGTCGCCAAGCCCGTGCATCATATTGTTGGAGTCGGCAGAAACTCCCGGCGTCGCTGCCGTCACGGCCGCGGCCACACCGGCTGATTCTGTCGGCATCGGCAGCCGGTCGAGCATGCTCTTATCCACATCGCTGTGAAACGTAGAATCGGTTTCGACCAGGTCCCCCGCTTCTTCGCGGACCGTGACCGTCTGCGCCTCGACCACTGCCTGCAGCGTAATGCTGAGCGTGACTGGCACGATGGAATGCAGTGCCACGTCCTGAATGTAAGCGGCGAAGCCCTTTGCCGTCACCGTCAGGTGGTAGGAATTAAACGGGACATTCGGAAAGCTGAATTGACCCGAGGTGTCGGTCTGCGCCGTGCGTTCCATGCCACTGACCGGGTTGTGGATTTTTACCGTCGCTCCGACCACCACTGCGCCGGTTGCGTCCAGCACGGTTCCGAACAAAGCGGTGGAATTACCGACGGACTGCCCGCCTGCCGATCCTGCGAGCGCCAGAAACAGGGCATAGGTGCCTGCGCGGCGGAGACGAGCGAGAACCGTGGATTTTAGATTCGTTTGAAGTGCCAATGTTTTCATTCTACCAACGCCCGGATTCATCCGGAGGCGCGACGAGAATATTGTTGTCAAGAAACGATTCGGCCGCATAACAAAACACGGCCGGTTCAGGTCAATCCGCCAAGGGGCTAGAAGTGAAATCCGATCTCCGCTGTAATCGAGCGCGGCGTCACATAATGCGTCCCGCTGAAAGTCGAGAGAAAGTTGTACAGCGCATACTTGTTGGTGATGTTGATGGCCGTCAGTTGGACGCTCATCTTGTATTTGTCGCCATGAAACAGATTGTCGTGCCCCACCGCGATGTCGAACAGACTCCGCGGCGCAATCCGCTGCGGATTGTGATCATCGTTCTCGGTATTGGGAGCAGGCACTCGGATCAGGCTCGACCCGAACTGTGACGCCAAACACGGACTGGGCAAGGCCCGCGTCGGCGTGGCAGCCACACCGTTGCAGGTGAACCCCGCCTGAAACTCCTGATCCGCGGTCAAGGGTGCACCCGAGATCGTGTTGATCAGGCTGATCGCCGGTTGACCACCCAGCGACGTAGAGGCCCCAGCGCAAGTTGCCGTCAGCGGGTTGTAACAGGGCGTGGCCCCGGCCACCAGCCCGCTGTCATAACGCCAGTTGAAGCCCATCCACGGCCCGGTTTTCCACGGCTGATATTGCAGGTGTGTCGTCTGGTTGTACTTCTCATCATGGTCGATGCGGAACACGCCCGTGGCCGGAGGGATAATCGGCAGCCCCGCCACCTGCGGCAGGAAGAAGCGCGCGGCCACACTCGACATCACCACCTGCGCCGAGAACCCGCGATAATTCGGTATGCTCACGCGCAGGGCAAATCCGGGAATCTTCGCGTTATGCCACTCGATCGGAAACGTAATCGGCGTGCTGCCCACGGTGCCGAAGTCGTAGCCGTTGTGCGTATACTTCCAAATGTAGTCCCCGCTCACCACCAGGTATTTGCCGAACGCCTGTTGTAACCCGGCGTGGAATTCATTGCGGTAGCCGGGAGTAATCGGCCCCGTCGCACAAGGGACTCCCGGCGGCGGCACCAGCACCGCGAGGAACGGTATGTTGCATCCCGTGCTGGCAATGACCAGATTCTCGTTAAACGGACTCTCCATCGAGCGTGCGTAGGAAACGCGCAATACCGTGTTGGTCGCCTTTATGTTGTAGGCAGCTCCCAGACGCGGCTCACCCTGGCGGTCGCGAACCAGGGCGTTGTAGAAATCTCCGCGCAGCCCCAGGTTGAATGACCAGTTCCCCTTCGTGATCGTGTCCTGGCCATACAGCGCCAGTTCCTTCACGTCGGTGTGGCCGTTGAACGGGAACAGGCCACCCCTGGCGTAGAGGCCGCCGCCACCCGTCAAGTCAAACGGCTTCAGAATGGCGCAGGGCGTGCCGGAAATCGGTTGCCCCGTCGCTGTCAGACACGCGGGAGTCAGTCCCGCCACCAGTCCCGGATCGACGATGCCAATTCCGTCGGCCTCGTCCAGGAAGGTGTTTTCGTACGTGATTCCAATCTTGATGTTATGAATTCCTTTCACGTACGACACATTCGAACGCAACCCCGCATTCAGGAGCTTGCGGTTTTGAACCACGGTCTGGCCTTGCAGGTCGGGAGAGAAATCGTTGAACGGATCCGCGCTTGGATAGTAGTTGTACTGATCGCGGCGAACGAAGCCGCCCAGAGTGAACACTGCAGTCGGCCCCAGCAGCCGCGTCCAGGTTGGCGCAATGTTGAACGTTTTGATCTGCGAAACCTGATCAGTCGCTCCCAAAGCGGCGCCCGTCGCGGGATCCGTGAGTTGAACGCCGTTGACATCATGAAACTGCTGATCAAACGAATTCGGATTCTGGAACCACGAGCGCGAGTAACCGAAGTTCACGTGAATCGAATCGGCTGTCGAGAGCTGATAATCCACGCGATCGAATAGATTCTCCTCGTTTCCCTTGTCGTGCATCACGGCAAATTCCGGCGGATCCAGAAACCGTCCGGTGTTCAATCCGTTTGCCGAGATGAAATTTCCCCACTTCGCTCCGCCATAACCCAGGTTGAACCCGGCAGTGGATGTGCCAAACGATCCATAGGAACTCGTCACCACTCCATGCGGCGTTGTCATCCACTGGCCCGACTGCGTCGTAACATTGATGATCAGGCTCGTCTTGCCGCCGTATTCAGCTGGCGGCGCACCCGCGATAACCTCCAGCGACTGAATGGAATCAAGAGGAACCTGGTTGGAGAAGACTTTGCTCTGCTGGTCGGTGATGGGCTGGCCGTCCACCGAAAATGAGTTCTCCGCATGATCGCCAAAGCTGTGGAACAAGCCGTTCGAATCGGCTGCAACCCCCGGTGTGTAGAGCGTGATTGCCGAACTCAGAGCCGAGGACGCGCTCTCCAGAGGAAGTCTGTCGAACGCTCCCTTGTCCACGTCGGTGTGGGCAGTGGAGTCGGTTTCGACCAGGTCTCCACCCCCCGCTTCCACCGTGACGGTCGTGGTGGATGCCGAGACCTGCAATTTAATGGCAACGCTCACTGGCACCGCCGAGCGCGGCTCAACATCCTGCGCATACGGTGCGAAGCCTGCCGCGGTCACGGTCAAGTGATAATTGTTGAAGGGAATGTTGGTGAACTCGAACTTTCCGCCGCTGTCAGTGGTCGTGGACCGATTAAATCCGCTCACCGCGTTTCGGATCTCGACCTTCGCGCCCGCTACCACGGCCCCTGTAGGATCAAGCGCGGTTCCGTTAATCGAGCCGGAGTTCCCCGCAGACTGCGCCGCAGCGACGGCGGCAACACATAACGCGACCGTCAACATGGCGCCGCGCACCTGATAAGAGATAGGCATAAGCCCTCCTGAGATGTATGGAGTCCGACGGCCCGCATCGGTGCGAGTTGGGCCGATCTTGCTATTTGTGGGAGTCCCTACAGAGTGGCAGGAGGACCGCGAATGCCCAGATCAGAGAAATGGAGACGAACCTTGGCCGCAATGCGTTCCTCGCGCAGCAGGCCGATCGCCGCAAATACCGGAACCCAATGGCTGGAGGTGACCGCCGGGCTGGCCGTGTGCGAGACCACGCAGATCGTGCAGGAAGCCGCCTCGGTCTGGCTGGGATGGTGATGGGTAGACTCCGCCGCTACCGTCCACAAAAGCAGGGACAGGGCCAGGCAAGCCGACCAGCGGATCCACCGATTCATCATTCCCCAGTTGAGATTAGACTCTCTGAAGCTTATAACGGTTATCCGGTCCAACGCAATTCCCGGCAAGTTACTATGGATATGGTATTTATAGTTCGCACCAAAGATCACCGGCACGGCTGATCGCAAGACGCGAGGCGAAAATATGGCAGAACCGACCTACGAAGAATTGAAGGCGAAGTTGGCCGAACTGGAAAAAGAAGTGCAAACCAAGAAACGCAGCGGCGACCTCTCCTTCAAAGTGGGCGACAAGGGTGGGGTCAGCGTCTACGGCCTCGGCCGCTTCCCTGTCACGCTCTATTACGAGCAGTGGAACCGCCTGCTCGGTGCCGGCGACGAGATCAAGAAGTTCCTGGAAGAGAACAAGTCGAAGCTGAAGCTGAAGGAGCAGGGATAAGGCGATAGAAGATCAGAGATAGCAGGGAAGGGCACCGACTTGGCCGTGCCCGCTTGACTTTCCTCTGTCTGCTGCTGATGCCAGATTAGAACCTGCCCATATTCGCGTCCGCGCCTCGTACCATGTCGCGGCCGTTTTTGTCCCATTGGCCACGCGGCACACCACACTTCGGACCCGTCCACTTCACGCCAGCTTGGGGCTATCGTTGAGGTATGAAGCGCCCGGCCTGCACGTTCCGGCCCGCGCTTACTCCGTGCAAGAACGAGGCCGAGTGCCATGCAAAATCAAAGCGTCTCCACTACACTCCGGCGCAGTTCCAGAGTGCCGACCGCTCTTCCCATTCTGGTCACCAGTCTGGAAGGAACCCACTTCTCGGAAGTCTGTGAAACGCTCGTCGTCAATGCGCACGGCTGTGCCATGCGGTCGCCCGTGAAGCTGGAGAGCGGTGTTCCTCTGCGCTTCCACAGCAAGGACGGCCGCGAGACGACGGCGTACGTGGTCTCGTGCCAGCCCATTGATTCCGACAATCGCAACTGGAAGCTGGGAGCCAAGCTCAATCAGCCCGAGAATTTCTGGGGCCTCAGCGACTACCCCGACGATTGGGCGCTTCCGGCCCTGCCCGGGAAGGTTTCATCCCCCGGCAACGGGTCGCCGCGCAAGGCGTCGAGCCTGATGAAACCGCCATCGGGAGCCCTGCTCGATGCGGTGGTCCGGCAACTGGAGACGCCAGTCCAGCGCATGGTGGCGGAAGCGGTTCGCCCGCTCCAGGCTGAAATCGCGGTGCTCACGGAGAAGCTGGTGCGCCGGGAAGCGAATCCGAGCCGCTTCGAGGTGTCGCTTTCCAGCATCCCTCCTGAGCTTGAACAGCAGATCGAGGTTCGCCTGCGCAAGGACATCGCGCCCAAGGCTCTCGAAGAGGCGCGCCAGCAGTACGCGCACTTGCTCGCGGCGGCCAAGACCACGATTGACCAAAGAACCAACGAAGGCTACGAACAGTTCCTGCGCAAGGTTGCCGGGGAACTGCAGGCCGTCGAGAAACGCGCCCACGTGCTTTCGACGCAGATCAACGACAGCACCCAGGCGAGCCTGCATCGCGGCCTGGAGGATTTTCGACAGAAGTTATTGGACGGCGGCAACTCGCTCAAGCGCCTGAGTGAAGAGCTGGTGCAGTTCCTGCAGCAGAATTTGAATGACGAGCACAACGCCCGCCGCGGCGATCTGGAGAAGCTTCGTACCGCGGTCGCTTCCGAATCGGCGCGCCTGCGCGAAGAAGTGGAGCACCTGGACCGCCGCATCGCGAAACTGGATGAATCGGCGCGCTCGCTGGAGTCCGGCCTCGACCAGCGCCTGAGCCAGCTCTCCAGCCACACCGTCAAGGAAACGCGCAGCCAGCTCGACAGCGTCGCCAGCGGCATTCTGCAGGACCTGACCGTCCGTGGCGGCAAGACGATCGGCAGCCAACTGGACGAGGCCAGCGAAAATATGAAGCTGGTCCAGAAAGGCGTCATCGCTTCCGCTTCCGAGTCGCTGAAGGCGCAGGCAGCCAATGCCCTGCAATCGTTCGAGCACTCCGCTGCCGAACTGGCCGGGCGCTCCCTCGAAGCATTCCGGCGCAAGCTGACGAAGGGCTTGAATGCAGTCGTCAGCAGCTTCGGAGAGCGATTTCAGTCGGGAGCCGAATCGGCCGACGAGGGAAAGCAAACGTAACGGCGGCCAATCGGAGAGGAGAAATCAAACGCCCCATTTCTCGCAGAGAACGCGAGAAATGGGGCATCCGCATTTTACTGGTGTCCTGTTCTTACGTAAACGCTGTGATTAGTTCCCTCGCTGACAGGAGCCCTTAAGTCCGGGCCCTTCCCACCCTGCCCGCGTACCCGACTGAGAACTGAGAACCGGGAACTGAGAACTAGGTTTTCAGGCTATAATATGCAGACCGTGCCCAAGTATTCGATCGTTGTCCCCCTGCATAACGAGCAGGAGAACGTCACCGACCTCTACGACCGTCTGAAAGCGGTCATGGAGGGACACGGCGAGAGTTTCGAGATTGTTCTGGTGGACGACGGATCGAGCGACCACACCTTCGCCATGCTGCGCGAGATCGCGGCCGTAGACAGCCGCGTGACCGTGGTCAAGCTGCGCCGCAACTTCGGCCAGACCGCGGGACTCGCCGCCGGGTTCGATCACGCCCGCGGCGAATACATCATCGCCATGGACGGCGACCTTCAGCACGATCCCAACGACATTCCGATGTTCCTCGAGAAACTCGCGGCCGGCTACGACATCGTCAGCGGATGGCGCAAGGTGCGCGTGGACAATTTCTGGATGCGCCGCGTGCCATCGCGCATCGCCAACTGGATGATGGCCAAGATCAGCGGCGTGAATATCCACGATTTCGGCACGACCTTCAAGGCCTATCGCCGCGACATTCTGGAGCAGGTGCCGCTGTATGGCGAGTTGCACCGCTTCATACCGGCGTTGGCCTCCTGGCATGGCGCGTCCATTTGCGAAGTGCCAATCCGTAACGTGAACCGCGAGCGCGGCGTTTCGCACTATGGCATCACGCGCACGTTCCGCGTATTTTTTGACCTGCTCACGATTCGCTTCCTGCTGCGTTATCTGTCGCGCCCATTGCACTTCTTCGGGACGTTCGGCATGATGAGTCTTTTCGCGGGCAGTGGTGTCGTGCTGTGGCTGGGAGTGGAGAAATTCCTGCGCCACGTGCCGGTCATGGCCACGCACGGCCCGCTGATGATGGCCGCCATGGGCCTCCTGCTCGGAGGATTAAACTTGCTGGCCATCGGGCTGCTCGGTGAAATGCAGGTCCGCCACTATCACGAACCCAGCCGCCGCGCGCCCTATTCGGTGGATCGCGTTCTGCGCTCGCAGAACGAAGAGCACAGCGTCTCGGAGTAACCCACCGGCTGGTCCCTCCCGCGGCTGACCGCGCCCCCGGGGTATTGCGTCAGCTTGAGTTCTTTACCACGAAGGACACGAAGTCCCACGAAGGAAGCGCATACAAAATAATCCCTTCGTGATACTTCGTGCCCTTCGCGGTTCACGCTTTTGCCTTTCGCGTTCAAGCTGACCCGCAACCCCCCCGCTGCCGTCACACCAGCGCCCGTGGCTTCCGGCGTATAATGTGCCGTTTGCCCTCCTAGGAGATTCCCGCTATGGAGAAAGCCATCCAACACGAACTGCAGCTCGCTCGCCGCATGTCCCGGCTGGGTACGGAGACAGCTTTTGAAGTCCTGAACAAAGCGCGGGCGCTTGAACGCCAGGGCAAGAGCATCATCCACCTGGAGATCGGCGAACCGGATTTCGACACGCCCAAGAATGTCGTCGAGGCTGGCGTGGATGCGCTGCGCAAAGGTTGGACGCATTACGGGCCGGCCGCGGGACAGCCGGAGTTGCGTCAGGCGATTGCAGAATACATCAGCCGCACACGTGGCGTAAGAGTCAGCAGCGACGAAGTGGTGGTTGTCCCCGGCGGCAAGCCCATTATTTTCTTCACGATTCTGTCGCTCATTGATGAGGGGGATGAGGTCGTCTACCCGAACCCCGGCTTTCCCATCTACGAGTCCATGATTCAGTACGTCGGGGGCCGCGCCGTGCCCATTCAGTTGCGCGAAGAACGCGATTTTGCACTCGACGTCAACGAACTGGCCTCGCTCATCACCGATCGCACCAAGCTGGTCATCATCAATTCGCCCCAAAATCCGACGGGCGGAGTCCTTGAACGGCGCGACATCGAGCAGATTGCCAAGGTGATTGGCGACCGCAACATCATGATCCTGTCGGACGAGATCTACAGCCGGCTTCTCTTCGACGGAGGTCAGCACTTCTCGATCATGTCGGTGCCCGGCATGCAGGAGCGCACGATCCTGCTCGATGGCTTCTCGAAAACCTACGCCATGACCGGATGGCGCATGGGTTACGGCGTCATGCGCCCCGATCTGGCCGCGCAGATGACCCGCCTGATGACGAATTCGAATTCGTGCACGGCGAGCTTTACTCAGGTTGCCGGCGTCGAAGCGATCCGCGGCGATCAGAGCTCGGTGGACCACATGCGCGATGAGTTCCAGCGCCGCCGCGACGTGTTTGTGGCCGGGCTGAACAAGATCAAAGGCTTTTCCTGCCGTATGCCGAAAGGCGCGTTTTACGTGTTCCCCAACATCACGCGCACTGGCTGGCAGTCCAAGCCGCTCGCCGACGCCCTGCTGGAGCAGGCCGGAGTCGCCGCGCTCTCAGGCACCGCATTCGGCGCCTTCGGCGAAGGCTATCTCCGCTTCAGCGTGGCGAACTCCCTGGAAAATCTCCAGGAAGCGCTCGTCCGGCTTGACCAGTGGACGAAGAAAAATCTCTGAGGCCGTGCGACCTGTAGATTTAGGTTTCTAGTCTTCATTCCTTTGCGGGAAGCCTCATGCCAACGAAGAAAGTGTCGAAGAAGCCCAAAGCCAGCCGCCCGCACATGCCGAGTTACGGTCTGGCGGAGGGCAGCAAGGGACTGATGCCGTGGTCCTGGGCTGAGCAGCGCCTGAGGAAATCGCACAATTACTGGATCACAACCGTGAAGCCCGACGGCTCCCCGCACACCATGGTCGTCTGGGGATTGTGGCAGGACGGCCGATTCCTCTTCAGCACCGGCAGCCAGTCCCGCAAGGCGCGAAATTTGGCGCTGAATCCAAACTGCGTGGTCTGCACCGAGCACGCGCATGAGGCGATCATCGTGGAAGGCGTCGCCGAAATCGCCGATGTAGCTGCCCGGCGCAAGCTGATTCCCGTGTACGAGAAGAAGTACAAATGGGATCTCTCCGCCATAAAAGACGACATGCTTTCAATGAAGGAACCGGTCTTCGCCGTGCGGCCGCGGGTCGTGTTCGCGCTGTGGGAAAAATACTTTCAAGGCAAGTCCACCCGCTGGAAGTTTGAGTGATGGAACGAAGCGCCCGCGCCACATCACCTCCCTGTGTGACCGGAATCACGGCCTTCGGCGCATTCTCCACGTAGCCTCGCTAGAGCACGTCCTGTTCGCCTTTCTGTCCTGCGCGAAGGGGGAGGCCATGGCCCTTACGGATTCCGCCAGCGGCAAAATCGTCAAGAATTACTCCATCGAAGAACTCAAATCCGCCGCTAACCTCATGCGCGGCTATGACTTGGTCGCGCTCTGCGCGGCCGGTTCCGGACATGCCGGCGGCACACTTTCGATCATGGACGTCACCGCGGCTCTTTACCTGAAAGTGGCGAACCACGACCCCAGCAACCCGGAGTGGAGCGGCCGCGACCGCATCATCTGGTCCACCGGGCACAAGGCCCCCAGTCTGTATCTGGGCCTGGCCTTCGCGGGTTTCTGCCCGATTGACGACGTCGTCACGCTGCGCAAGCTGGGCTCTCCCTACCAGGGGCATCCGCACTGGCTGAAGTTGCCGGGCGTGGAAGCCTCGACCGGATCGCTCGGGCAGGGACTGAGCATCGCCGTGGGCCTGGCGCTGGCGGCCCGGCTCGATCAGAAGAAGCACAAAATCTTCTGCATCATGGGCGATGGCGAGCAGCAGGAAGGCCAGATCTGGGAAGCCGCCATGGAGGCCGGTCATTACGGGCTGGATAATCTGATCGGCATCATTGATTGCAACCGTCTGCAAATTGACGGCCGGGTCGAGGACGTGATGGGGGTCGAGCCGCTGTGCGCGAAATACGGCAGCTTTGGCTGGGACGTGATGCGCATTGACGGTCACAACATGGCCCAGGTGGTGGACGCGCTGGAACAGGCCAAAGCGGCGCAGGGCCGCCCGGTGGTGATTCTTGCCGACACGGTCAAGGGCAAAGGCGTCAGCTTTATGGAGGATCAGGCCGGATGGCATGGGAAGGCTCCCAGTTACGAAGAACTGACCAAGGCTCTGAAAGAGCTTGGACTGACGGACCGCATCCCGGTGCCGCAGTTGATGGACAAGGCGAAGGAATATCAGGCGGAAGTCGAGCGCAAACTCGAACTCAAGATGCCAAGGTTCGTGCGCGACTATTGGTGGAACGCGCGCGAAACGATGAAGGTGAAAATGGAGCCCACGCGCAAAGGCTTCGGCCAGTCGCTGGCGGATAACGGCGATGACGAGCGCGTGGTCTGCCTGGGCCTCGACATTTCCGGCTCAATTACCATCAGCGATTTCTATACCGGCAAGCCGGAGCGCAAGAAGCGCTGGATCAGCATGGGGATCGCTGAGCAGTCGGCGACTTCGGCCGCGGCAGGATTAGCGCGGGAAGGGAAGTTGCCCGTGCTGGGGACCTACGCCACCTTTGCGGCAGCTCGCAATCTCGACCAGATTCGGACGTCGGTCTGCTACGGCAATTTCAACGTGATGATCGCCGGCGCCCACGGTGGAGTTTCCGTCGGGCCGGACGGAGCCACGCATCAGGCGCTGGAAGATCTCTTCGCCATGCAGGGCTTGCCCAACATGTCGGTGGTTGTGCCTTGCGACGCGGTGGAAACCCGCAAGGCGACCACTTACCTGCTGCTCCACCACAAAGGCCCCAAGTACATTCGCTTCGCCCGCGAGGCGACTCCGGTTGTGACTGATGAGAAGACCCCCTTCGTTTTCGGCCTGGCCAACGTAATTCGCTTGCGGCACGAATGCCCGAATTTCGCCGAGGCGTTCCAGACGGAGTTGGGTGCGACCTATCAGAACGAAGGCGAAGACCTCAGTATCATCGCGTGCGGGCCCATGGTCCCCGAAGCCATGCGGGCCGCGTACATCTTGCACAGAGAATTTGGCTACGAGACCCGCGTCATCAACCTGCAAACTCTGAAGCCGATGGATACGCTGACGGTCCTGCGTGCCGCACGGGAGACCGGAGTCATCGTCACCGCCGAAGAGCACCAGATCGGTGCGCTGGCCTGGCGGGTGAGCGGCATCCTGACCGAGAGTCCACAACTTTATGGTGTGCCCGTCATTACGGGCGCGATTGGGGTCAAAGACCGGTTCGGCGATTCGGGCGCTCCCTGGGAGCTGGTCAAGGAGTTTGAAGTCAGTGCCGAACACATCGCCCAAAAGGCGGCCGAGTTGATGGTGCTCAAGAAGCAGCGGCACGCGGAAGCCGAGCAATTTGCGCACACCATTTAGCTCCTGCCGTCGAAGCGCGGGCGCAATCGGTAGTCCTCTAATCCAGCTCCGCATCCGATGAGCTAATTGACACGTGTTTTATCCGTGCTGAACAATGGATGCAGCCCTTAAACAACCATCCGTAGAACTTCCCGGGAGGAAGACTGTATGGCCGACGAAGGCGAACAGATACACGTGGAACATCACTCGAATGCCGGCAAGTGGGTGCTGGTGGTGCTGGCGGTCGCTTTTATTGCCGTCTCCGGATACACCCACTATGTCATGCACACCGCGGTTCAGAAGCTGTCCCAGGACTTGAGTGCCAGTCAGGTTCAGCTGAAGGAACTGCAGAACCGCATGCAGACCGCCGAGGAGCAGCAGGAAACCCTGGCCAAGCAGGCGGGCATGACCAAGAAGGAATTGTCACAGCGCACATCCGAATTGCAGGCGGCGCAGCGGGCTGCCGAGAGCCGTCTGGAGGCGGAACAGAAACAGCAGATCGGCCAGGTCACCGGTGAGATTGCCGGCGTCAAGACCGACGTGGGCGGAGTGAAAACCGACGTCGCTTCCACCAAGGCTGATCTCGAAGCTACCAAGGCCAAGCTGCAAAGCGCCGTCGGCGATCTTGGCGTGCAGAGCGGCCTGATTGCCAACACACGCTCGGACCTCGAAGTTCTCAAACACAAAGGCGACCGCAACTACTATGAGTTCACGCTGTTGAAAGGCGCGAAACCTCAGCCGGTCTCGACCGTCAGTCTGCAACTCAAAAAGACCGACGCCAAGAAGGGCAAATTTACCCTCAACGTGACCGCCGACGACAAGACCATCGAGAAGAAAGATCGCAACGTCTCCGAGCCGATCCAGTTCTACTCCGGACGCGATCACCTGCTGTTTGAGCTGGTGGTGTGGACGGTGGACAAGAACAAAGCCACGGGCTATCTGAGCACGCCGAAGAACGCCCCCATGCCGGTGACTGCGAACTAGGCGATGCACGGAGCTCTGTTTCCGGGCGGTCCAGTGCTGTTGCAGATCGTTGTGCGGACCGGCGTTATCTATCTGCTGGTGTTGATCGGCGTGCGCCTGAGCGGCAAGCGCGAGGTCGGGCAGATGACACCGTTCGACCTCACGCTGCTCCTGCTGTTGTCGAACTCCGTCCAGAACGCGATGACCGGCCCCGATACTTCGCTGGCAGGCGGAGCTGTGGCGGCTTCCACCCTGCTTGTCCTGAATTATCTGGTGGCCGGAGTTTCCGGCTCGAACCGGCATCTGCGGCGTCTGATCGAAGGTCAGCCTACCCTGCTGGTTCATGATGGCAAGATCATCGAGCCGCACATGGCGCGGGAGCGGGTCAGCCTGGACGAATTGCATCGCGCCCTGCGCGAACATGGCATCAACAGTTGCGACCAGGTCGCGCTGGCCGTGCTGGAAGTGGATGGATCGATCAGTTGCCTGAAGTATGACGAGATCACGCCGAATGCCAGCACGCACCTGGCGCGGCGAAGATTCATTCAGAAGAAGCAGTAAGGGGCAGAGGCGGGGCGACGACCGATCGAAATAGTGCCAACACCGGGGAAAACGCTGCACCGAAAACAGTGCAACCGCGCCCTAACCCTCGCTTTTCCATCGTGTTATGGTGTCGGGTAAGTGTGGAAAAGATACGATGTTAAAGCCTTTGTAATCAACGCCTTAACTCGCCAACTAAAACGCTTTACTTTTGCTGCGAAATTGTCCCTGCCCTATGCCTTCGCCTGCCCCTGTTTCGCTCAACCACGGGCACGGTAAGCGCGGCGCGGGGCATTTCCTGAAGCGAGCTGGAACTGCATTCTGATAAGGGACTCAGAGCTCGGCGATTACTCGACGGCCAAAAACTTCACGCACACCGGCGACGCCACTTCGAGCAGCGGGCCGATCGGATCGAGGGCGCCTGCCTTCGTGAGGTAGCTGTTGGGCCTCGGGTCAATCCTGAACCTGACGATATTGTTCGAATTCTGATTGGCGACAAAAAGAAGCGTGCCCGTGGGGTCGATTTCGAAGCTGCGCGGCGTCTTGCCTTGCGTCGAGGTGTTTTCGACCAGCGTCAGCGTGCCCTTCTCCGCGTCAATGGTGAAGATGGCGATGCTGTTACCGTCCCCGCGGTTCGAAGCGTAGAGAAACTTCCCCGAGGGATGAACTTCAATCTCGGCATCTGCGGCGTCTCCGTTGAGATATTTGGGGACAGTGGAGATGGTTTGCAGGCGACGAAGCGTTCCCGTGGCAAGTTCATTGGCAAACGCGGTCACCGTGCCGGCCATCTCGCTGACGACATAGGCGAACCTGCCGTCGGGCCCCAGCGCAAAATGACGCGGCCCGGCCCCGGCATCGAGTTTGACGAACGGCGGATCGCTTGGGGTCAGCGTTCCCTTGGCGCTGTCGAACCTGTAAACCAGCAGTTCGTCGAGGCCGAGATCATCCACGAAGGCGAAGCGATTGTCGGGCGAAAGGTCTATCGAATGCGCGTGCGGTCCTTGCTGCCGCCTGGGATTTGGGCCGTGACCCGTATGCTGAATGAAATCTGACGCTTCGCCGAGCTTGCCGTCTTCGAGAACCGGGAAGACTGCAACGCTGCCACCGGTGTAGTTGGCGACGAGCGCCCACTTTCCCGTCCTGTCAATCGTGATGTAGCAGGGATCGGCGCCTTTGGACCGGACCTCATTCAAGAAAGTGAGTTTGCCGGTGGTGCGGTTTATGGAAAATGCGCTCACGCCTCCGCTGTTCGGGCCCTGGTAGTTGCCCACCTCATTCACCGCGTAGAGAAAGCGGCCATTGGGGTGGAACGCGATCCAGGAAGGGTTTGTCGTTTCCGCCGCCAGCCCCAGCGGCTTGACCTCGTGCGTGTTGGCGTCATAGCGGTAAGCGTAGATGCCTTTGCTGTTGCTGCCGCCTTCGGTGTAGGTGCCCACGTAAATGAGGTACTGGCTTTTCGACGCCGGCGGCGATCCGGCGGCGAAAAGCGATAACAACAGGACCGCCAGCAGCAGTGCCGCTGGGCGGAAGAATTTGCCGGCGATCTTCATTCAGTTATAGAACTCCATCTCGAGGCTGCCGTCCTGCGAAAAGACTCACTTACTCAACACCACCGGTACCTGCTGATCGTAAGGCTGGATCACGGCGCTCACAGACTGGCGCTGATTGAACGCGTCGAGTGTGACGGGGAAAGCGACGATGATCGTCCGCCTCACCGTTTCGCCGGGCTGAACCTTGGTTTCTGGAGTAAGCGGCGGCTGGGTGCCGCTCTTCAGCGTCGGGAATGCCTGGAAGTAGCGCTCGAAATCTACGCCCGAGACGGCGTCTGCCGTAGTCTCTCCGGAGGGAGTCTTGATCCTGCCGTGCAAGCTGTGCACGTAGAGAGTTTTGTCGCTGGTGTTGGTCAAGGTGAAGGTCAGCGCGGCCATAGTGGAGTTCTGGCCGGGAATTTCCACGGCGGTCACATTGTCGAGCGAGCCGGCGGCCTGCGGCTTGGCCCGCTTCAGGAACGAGGCAATCAGGACCACTACCAGAACCGCCGCAACCGCGAGCAATACGATCTTTGCCGGAGGCAAATTGCGCTTGGCCGTACCGAATTCCTCGCCGATGTTGATCGTGGGGCCGGCAGGAGGAGCCGGTGTTTTGGGAGGAGCAACCGGAGGAGAGGCAGGCTTATCAGGCATAGGGTTGTGGTGTCACCGCGATTCTACGCTGTGCAGCGGGTGCGAGCTAGCGGAGAGCTCGTGGGCCGGAGAGTCTAGACGTCTTTGTTGAGGTCGCGGGGCGGCATCTCGGTAACCACTTCGAGTTCTCGGTCGCCGCTGTTCCAGACCTGTTCGCGCACCGTACGCGGCATGACGATGCAGCCGTGCGAGGCGCTCCCCGGCGCTTGCCTGGAGTCGCCGTGCAGGAGGAAGCCCGCCCGCCCGAACGTCTCGGTGGCGGCGTCGGGCTCGAGCTTCAAAACGTATGGACCATGGTCCTGCGTATTCACGGGCGGGCCGACGATGGTCCAGTCGCCGCGGGGAATCGGGCCGACGTTGGGTTCCTTCTCCATGGCTGGATTGTTCTTGCCCGCTCCAGCCCCCGAGTAGCCGGTCGCCACGTGCCTGCCGTCCTGCTGCAATTCACCTGTCTTTTGCGCATATTGCCAGGCAGCTTCGAGTTCGCTCAGGACGGTTGGTGCGAGGTTTTCTTCGGATTCCATCTCTCCAGTTCTCCCCTTACTGGCTGAGTATTGGAGAGCAGAGAACCAGAGGCAAGGTTATGTGAACATCAAAACGGCCTTGGCTTGTGGAAAACTCAAATTTTCACCAGGCGTGCTTCATGGCTTTGGCGAACTTCTGCGCTGGCAGGGTGTTAAGCACGTCGTCTTTGGTCAGTCCCGCGCGGCGGGCCTGTAGGACTCCGTAATGGATTTTCTCCATGTGCGACGTGTGGTGGGCGTCGGTATTGATCACAATCTTCACGCCTTGCTGCTTCGCTTGCCGCAGGTGGACGTCGTTCAGATCGAGCCGGTCCGGATAGGAATTCAACTCCATGGCGACTTTGTGTTTGGCCGCTGCGGCCAGCACGGCGTGCATATCGAATTGGTAGGAGTCGCGGCGCAGTTGGATGCGGCCCGTGGGGTGGCCGATCAGCGACGTGTTCGGATTCGCGATGGCCTTGAGCAGGCGCTCGGTCATCTTGGCGGGCTCCTGATTGAAAACGGAATGCACGCTGGCGATGACAATGTCCATCTGCGCCAGCACCTCGTCGGACAGGTCGAGGTCGCCGTCGGCGAGGATATCCACTTCGATGCCGGCGAAAATCGTGATGCCCTCGATCTGCTTGCCGGCTTTACGAATGCGGGCGATGTGCTCAACCGCTCGCTTATCGTCGAGGCCGTTGGCGAAGGCCAGGTTCTTGGAGTGGTCGGTGATGGCCATGTACTTATAGCCTCGCGTCTTGGCCGCCTCGGCCATTTCTTCAATTGTGTTCTTGCCGTCGGTTTCGACGGTGTGCATGTGCACGTCACCCTTGAGATCTTCCTCGGTGATCAGTTGGGGCAGGGCGTGCTTTTCCGCGAGATCAATTTCACCGAGATTCTCGCGCAACTCCGGCGGAATGTAGTCGAGCTTAAGCTTGGCGTAGATTTCCTCTTCGGTCTTGCCTGCGACCGGCTTTTCTCCTTCCAGCGTGGCCAGGCTGTACTCGTTCAGGGTGTATCCCATCTTGAGCGCGCGCTGGCGCAGGGCCACGTTGTGCGCTTTCGATCCGGTGAAATACTGCATGGCGGCGCCGAAGGATTCGGGCGGGAGCAGGCGCACGTCCACCTGCATGCCGCTGCGCACGCGGAAGCTGATCTTGTTGTCGCCGCTGGCGATGACGTCCATGAGCGGTGGGTACTGGGCCGCGTAGGCGATTGCCTTTTGACGGCCTTCCGCAGTCGTACACGCTTTCCCTGTAACCAGGATGTCGAGATCGCCCACGGTTTCGCGTCCGCGGCGCAACGAGCCGGCCGGCGTGATCTTTTCGATTCCGGGAAACTTTTCGAGGTATTCGGTGAGCTTGTCGGCCTCGGCCTGGGCGGCATCAATCAGGAAGCGGCCGCTGATGCGGCGGTAGTCTTCAATTGCTTTGATGAGTTTTGCTTCGTGCTTTTCACCCATGCGCGGCAGAGTGCGAATCTTGCCTTCGCGCGCGAGCTTTTCGACGCCTTCCACGTCGCAGACTTTGTAAGCGCTCCAGATGAGCGCAATCGTTTTCGGCCCGAGGCCCTGAATCTTGAGCAACTGCAGCATCGAAGGGTGATACTTCTCGAGCAACTCGGCCTGCACCGCCAGCTTTCCGCTGGTCAAAAGTTCCTGCAGGTTCTGCAGCATGCCTTTGCCGATGCCGGGAATTTCCAGGACTTTCTTGGGTTCGGAGATGATGTCTTTGATCTGCCCGGAATGATTTTCGATCGCCTGCGCCGCATTGCGGTAGGAACGAATGCGGAAGGAATCCTGCCCGTCAATTTCGAGCAGGTCGGCAGTCTCATAGAGAACGTTGGCGATGGCCTTGTTGTCCACGGAGTTAAAGATAAACAAGATTGAGCGGCAGGGCCAGCGTGCCTTGGTCGGGTACACGTGCGGGCTCTGCGCCGGGTTGTGATGGAGGGGCGGACGCCCTTGTGCCGCCCAGGCAGTGCCACGGGTCTCTATGGAAAGATTCTTAGCGCAGCAGCGCCGGACGGGGGCGTCCGGGGCTCCATGAATTTCTCAGGACAAGTTTGCCAGACACCACCGCCGCGTCGCGGGGCGCGCCCACTTCGGGTGGATTGGAGCGAAGCAGTTCCGCTTAGGAGGCCTTGGTGACGTTCGCTGCTTGCGGTCCCTTTTGGCCCTCGGTGATCTCGAACTCTACCTGATCACCTTCCTGCAAGCTTTTGTAGCCCTCTGTTGTAATCGCGCTGTAGTGAACGAAAACGTCCGGTCCATCCGCGCGGCCGATGAACCCGTATCCTTTGGCGTTATTGAACCACTTGACGGTTCCCTTCAAGCGTTCCAATTAAGGCCCCTCTTTCTGCACGTCCTTATTCTGGGGCCCAAGGACGCGCACCGCAGTTTGATAGCTGCATTTTGAGAGCCGGGAGGCCGGGCTGTCAAGGGAGGCATCCTTTAACGGCGTCAAAGGAAGCCCGGATGGCTGCCAAGGCTAACGAGACGATGCCGCCCGGTTTCGTTTCGAGCGGTTCGGCTTGGCAGGGCGTTCTTGCAGGCTGTGATCAAGCCACAGGACAGACGAAATTGTCTTGGCATCCCGAATGGTGCCGCCGATCGCCATCTTGACCGCGCTGGGCAACGGCACCAGGCGTTTGAAGATGACCTCATCTTCCTCTGGCTGGGCCACGCCCGCGCGCAGGCCGGTGGCCAGATACACCGACATGGTTTCGGCGACAAAGCCGGGAGTGGCATAAAACTTCAGAATGCGGCTCCAGCGGGAAGCCGTATATCCGGTTTCCTCAAGCAGTTCGCGCTGGGCCGCTTTCAATTCGGCCTCACCCGGATCAATGCGGCCGGCCGGCAACTCCCATAGATAATCTTGAGCCGCATGGCGGTATTGACGCTCCAGAAGAACGCGAGGCACGGGGCCCGAGTGGTCCACCGCCAGAACGACGACCGACCCGGTGTGATGGATCAGATCGCGCCGCGCCTGCACCCCACCGGGTTCCTGGACGTGGTCAGTCGTGACCCAGAACACCGGCCCGCGGTACACGACGCGGGATGACAGAAGGCGGGCCTTGGAGTTCCTGGCGGAAAGGGGTTTCTTGCGTGATTTGGGCATGGAGGCAATATAAAGCAGACTTCGGACCTCAGACCGCAGACCGCAGACATCAGACACCAGTTCTCAAACGTTAGAAGGAGAATCCGAGGTCTGAGGCTCACTCCGGCCCTTCTGCTATCCTTCCCCGCATGGCGGCGAAGCCGCGCATCACGATTGTCGGAGCAGGAAATCTGGGAAGTGCGCTGGCGCCAGCGCTGTGCCAGGCGGGATATTCCATTGTTTCCGTGGTGGCGCGTTCCGGTGGACCCTCGCTCAAGAAAGCGCGGAGACTGGCCAAGGAAGTCGGTGCTCAAGCGGCGAACGCGCCAACACTGTTGGCGCCGGGAGATGTGGTCTGGATCTGCGTTCCTGACAGCGAGATCGCACCCGTCGCCAGCGTCCTCGGCGGCGGGAGCGCGTGGAGGGGAACGGTGGCGCTGCACTCCAGCGGCGCTCTGACCAGCGATGTGCTCGCCCCGCTCCGTACGCGGGGAGCGTCGGTCGCCTCGGTGCATCCGCTGATGACGTTCGTCGCAGGCTCCCGGCCACCGCTGGCCGGAGTGCCCTTCGCCATCGAGGGCGACGCCCCTGCGGTGCGCCTGGCGCGCCGCATCGTGCACGACCTGGGCGGTACGGCCTATCCAATTCGCAAGCAGGATAAAGCGGCCTACCACGCCTGGGGGACTTTCGCTTCGCCGCTGTTCACGGCGCTGCTCGCCACGACCGAGCAGGTGGCGGCCGAGGCAGGCGTGCGGCCAGCGGAAGCGCGGCGGCGAATGCTGCCCATCCTGCGGCAGACGCTGGCAAACTACACGGCGAGGGGAGCACCGGCAGCGTGCAGCGGGCCAATCATCCGCGGCGACGTGGATACCATCAAGCGGCATCTGCGCGTTTTGCGTCGAGTTCCCTCGGCGGATGCCGTGTACCGGGCTCTTGCTCTGGCTGCGGTACAAATGCTTCCGGGTAAGAACAAGGCAGCCGTAAAGAGAGCATGCGGTGGAACGTCAGGAAAAGTCGTTCGATGAACCCGCCAGAGTTTAGCGGGTGAAGATATGCCCCAGCTTCTCTTTCTTGGTCTTTAGGTACTCCTCGGCGTGAGGACTGGGCTTGACTTCGCAGGGCACACGCTCGACCACACGCACACCCGCGCGCTCCAGAGCCTCGACTTTCTCTGGGTTGTTCGAGAGAAGCCGCACGCCGGTAACGCCGAGCGCCTTGAGAATTTCGGCAGGCAGAGCATAGTCGCGGTGGTCCGCTTTGAACCCGAGTCGCTCATTTGCTTCGACCGTGTCGAGGCCCGCGTCCTGCAGTTCGTAGGCCTGAAGCTTGGCCATCAGGCCGATGCCCCGTCCTTCCTGCTGCTCGTAGATCAAAATGCCCGCGCCCTCTTCGGCGATTGCGGCCAGGGAAAGCTCCAGTTGTTGCCGGCAGTCGCAGCGCAGGGAGTGAAATACGTCGCCGGTCAGGCACTGAGAATGTATCCGCACCAGCGGAGACCCTGCCTGAAGATCGCCCATCACCAGCGCGATGGCCTCTTCTCCCGCCCCATTTGAGCTGGATCCGTCACGAAAGCCATGAATGCGGAAATGGCCCCAGCGCGTGGGGAAATCGGCCGATGCGACTTGTTGAACTGGGTTCGAGCTCACGGTCTCATTATAGCGGCTCGAGACCGCGCGGCGGGCACGTACCCCGTCGCCAAAGTCGAGGGCGTGGAATGAAAAATGGCGTCCTGCCAGGAGGGCATGGGCGTTCCGGGCGAAAGTGGAGAAACCATCCGCGATGACGGCCGATCGCTTGGAGTCGAACTCCCGACGCTGGTAAAATAGCGGAGCACTCGACAATCCAACCTGTTTGGGGCTATAGCTCAGCTGGGAGAGCGCATCGTTCGCAACGATGAGGTCGTCGGTTCGATCCCGACTAGCTCCACCATCCGCTTAACCGTGTTTTGCATATCAAATCGCTCGGGGAACATCTAATTCAAGCACATGTACAACGCGAAAGCTTATTCCGCTGCTAATGCGACATCGCCGATGGCCTCCACCAAGATCACACGGCGTGACCCAAACGAACAGGATGTGCAAATCGAGATCTTGTTTTGCGGCATCTGTCACTCCGATCTCCACCAGGTCCGCAACGAGTGGAGCGCATTCATGCCCACCGTGTACCCTTGTATACCCGGCCACGAAATCGTTGGCCGCGTCACCAGGGTCGGCTCAGCAGTCTCTAAGTTCAAGCTCGGGGACCTCGCTGCAGTCGGCTGCCTGGTGGACTCTGACGGCACTTGCCCCGAATGCAAGGCGGGCCTCGAGCAGTTCTGCGCGAATGCGACCTTCACTTACAACTCTCCCGACCGGCATATGGGAGGCGTCACCTACGGCGGCTACTCCGACAGCATCGTCGTAGACCAGAGGTTTGTCCTGAGGGTTCCATCCAACCTCAATCTTGCCGGAGCGGCTCCCTTGCTTTGCGCCGGCATCACAACGTATTCACCGATGCACCACTGGGGCGTCACCCGGGGCAAGAAAGTTGGCGTGGTCGGTCTCGGCGGACTCGGTCATATGGGCGTGAAGATCGCTCATGCCCTCGGAGCTCACGTCGTGGTCTTCACGACTACACCGGCCAAAAAGGAAGACGCCCTCCGCCTCGGAGCAGATGAGGTTGTCATCTCACGCAACGCCGACGAGATGCAGAAGCAGGCTGGCAGCTTCGATTTCATCCTCGACGCTGTCTCCGCCGATCACGACATTGGCGCTTACATCAATCTGCTGCGCCGTGACGGCAACATCACGCTCGTCGGGGCGCCCGAAAAGCCTCTCGCGGTTGCGGCGTTCAGCCTGATTATGGGGCGCCGCAGCCTGTCCGGCTCTCCGATCGGCGGCATCGCCGAAACCCAGGAGATGCTCGATTTCTGCGGACAGCACAACATCACCGCCGATGTCGAAGTGATCCCGATCCAGAAGGTCAACGAAGCCTACCAGAGAATGCTCAGGTCGGAGGTGAAGTACCGCTTCTCGATTGATATGGCCTCTCTGAAATCGGAGTAAAGCGATGAACAGGCTCTTTCGCTTCTTTGGCAGCACCTTCCTGAAGTTGGAAGAACAGGGAGTCCCCGCCTCGGCTGTCAAGCGCAGAGCCGAGCATTCTTAAGAGGAGAACTGATGCAAAAACGCAAACTGGGAAAAAGCAACTTGGAAGTGTCAGCTCTGGGCCTCGGCTGCATGGGTATGAGCTTTTCCTACGGCCCGCCCAAAGACAAGCAGGAGATGACCTCTCTTCTCCATGCCGCGGTGGAACGCGGCATCACTTTCTTCGATACCGCAGAAGTATACGGCCCTTTCCTGAATGAAGAGCTTGTGGGGGAAGCCCTCGCTCCGTTTCGTGGCAAGGTGGTGATCGCCACCAAGTTCGGATTCGATCTGGGTGGCAAGGATAACCGGCCGGGTGCGGCCGGCGTGAACAGCCGGCCGGAGCACATCAAGCAAGCGGTTGAAGGTTCGCTCAAGCGGCTCAAAGTCGAGACCATTGACTTGCTTTATCAGCACCGGGTTGACCCCAACGTGCCGATCGAGGACGTGGCCGGCGCGGTGAAAGAACTGATTCAAGCCGGCAAGGTCAAGCACTTCGGTATGTCGGAGGCAGGCGTCACGACGATCCGTCGCGCCCACGCTGTCCAGCCGGTCACTGCAGTGCAGAGCGAATATTCGCTGTGGTGGAGAAAGCCGGAACAGGAAGTGATACCCGCACTCGAGGAACTCGGGATTGGTTTTGTGCCGTATAGTCCACTCGGCAAGGGCTTCCTGACCGGGGCGATCAAAGAGGATGCGAAGTTCGACAGCACCGACTTCCGCAGCCGACTGCCGCGCTTCACACCCGAGGCTCTCAAAGCGAATCAGGCCATGGTGGATCTGCTCGGCCAGATCGCCCAACGGAAGAAGGCAACACCGGCGCAGGTGGCTCTGGCCTGGCTGTTGGCTCAAAAGCCCTGGATTTCTCCGATTCCCGGCACGACCAAACTGAACCGCCTCGAAGAAAACATCGGAGCCACATCCATCGAGCTGACGCCCGATGATCTGCGCGAGATCGAAGGCGCTTCGGCAAAGATCATGGTGGAAGGGGCGCGGTATCCGGAAGCCATCGAGAAGATGACCGGGCTCTAAATTGCCAACCCCGGCCGTCCTGCCCGCGCCCGTGAGAGAATTCCGGCGTGGCAGCCAAGACGAATCGAGTTCCATCCCTGGACGGCATACGCGGAATGGCGATCGGACTCGTTCTTCTGTGGCACGGTTTCTTCGCTCCACTCGCCAACCTCCCCAATCATCCGCTGGCGGCGCGCGTGGTCGATCTCGGTCGGCTTACGTGGAGCGGCGTGGACCTGTTTTTCGTTCTCTCGGGATTCCTGATTGGCGGAATTCTGCTGGATGCAGCTGAGTCGAAACACTATTTTTCCACCTTCTACATTCGCCGTGCGCATCGAATTGTGCCGCTGTACGCGGTGGTGGTTGGCCTGGTGATCCTGCTCCCGCTGTTGCTCCCGCGTTGGTACGGCTGGGTGGTGAACCGGATTCCGCTGGCTTACTACGCCGGTTTCCTGCAGAACTTCTGGATGGCCAGGAATGATTCGTTTGGCTCCAACGCGCTCGGCGTGACCTGGTCGCTGGCGATCGAAGAGCAGTTCTACCTGACCTTGCCGGTTACGATTCGCTTTGTATCGCGATCGCGGCTGTGGTGGGTGGTCGGCGGCATGATCGCAGGCGCGCCGATACTGCGCATGGTCGTGAATCCCGCATTTCACCAGGGACCGTTTGCCAGTTATGTGCTCATGCCGTGCCGGGCTGACGCTTTGGGTTTCGGCCTGGCCGCCGCGCTGATCACGAGAACGCAGAAAATGTGGGGGGGGGGGGGGGGT
>JBBIPV010000003.1:264246-315787 GCA_037442635.1 Terriglobales bacterium
CTTCGTTGGAGAAGTTATTTGCCCGCGGCTTTTGCCATAACTTTGTTCGGAGTAGTCGTGTTGTTGCTCAGCGGATTTTCCGCCTTTACGAACACAATCTTCGGGCTTGAGTATTCACTGCTCGGGCTTCTCTACTTCTTCCTGTTGCTCAGTGTGCTGACCAACCGCAGGTTCGAGGCAGTCTTTTCTTGGCGCGTTCTCCGCTATCTGGGGACGATTGCTTATGGGTTGTATTTGCGCCATCCCGCCTTCCTGTTCGGGATTCATGCGCTGGCGCTGCGGCTTCATCCCGCACAATCCGGATGGATCGCGCTCGCCGCGTCGGTGACAGGGATTGCCCTTGCGACCGCAACGGCCGCGATCAGTTGGGGGTATCTGGAAAAACCCTTGATCAAACGCGGCCACCGCTACGAATACGGAACCGAGCGCCGCGGGGACGCGCGAGCGGCCCGCACAAGCTGAGGCAGCCTAGCGTGAAAGTGGTATCATTTTCCTGTGAACTTCCTTCGGCTTGATCTCCGGCGCTATGTCTGCGAACGGCTGGCTCCGTCCGGACTCTAATCTCCTCGCGCCATCTTGCGCAGCCTGAGCTCTCAGGCGTTTTTCCAAACAAAGAAGCGATTTCCGATCGGCGGGTTGCGGGGTTACGCGTTGCCTGGTTCGGTCCGGGTCTACAAACAGATTCTCAGGAAAGGGACTCTTATGAAACTCCTGGTCATTGGTTCGGGAATGATGGGTTCGGCGGCGGCGTTCGATATGGCCCGCACGCCGCAGGTGGATGCAGTAACGCTGGCCGACAGCGATGCGAAGCGCGCCCGCGAGGTGGCGGCCCGGGTGAACCGCATCATCGGTGACCGGAAAGTGCGCGCGGTCGCGCTCGATGCTTCGGATGAGAAGGCGGCGGCCGGGCTGATGCGGGGCCACGATGCCGCGCTCTCGGCCGTGCCGTATTTTCTGAATCTTGGGCTGGCTCGCGCCGCCATCGAAGCCCGCTGCCACTTTGCCGACCTGGGCGGCAACAATACGGTGGTGCGCCAGGAACTCGCGCTTTCCAACAAAGCCGAAAAGCACGGCGTGGCTTTAGCCCCGGATTGCGGGCTTTCTCCGGGCATGGCTTCGATTCTGGGCGGGGAACTGGTGCGGAGGCTCGGCGGCCGCGCCGACGCGCTGCGGCTCTATGTGGGTGGCTTGCCCGAACAGCCGACACCGCCGTTTCACTATCAGCTCGTCTTCTCCGTCGAAGGCCTCATCAACGAGTATGTAGAACCGGCGCGCATTCTGCGCAAAGGCAAGCTCACCACGATCGATCCGCTGACCGAGCCGGAAGACTTCTACATGCCCGGCTTCCCGCCGTTGGTGGCCTTCCACACCTCGGGCGGAACTTCGACTTTGCCCGAGACCTTCGAACGCCGCGTCGGCGAATGCTTCGAAAAGACGTTGCGCTATCCCGGTCACTACGACCTGCTGTGCGAATTGAAGGAACTGGGGCTGTTTTCCAGCGAGAAGCTGAAAATCGGCAAAGCGGAGATTGCCCCACGCGCGATGATGTCAAAGATCTTTGAGGGCAAGTTCGCCTCGAAAGGCCCGGACGTGTGCCTGATGCGCATCGAAGCGCACGAGTCAGTGAATCGCGCTGGAGTGCGGGGACTGCTGGGCGGGCGGCTCAAGGGGCGCGTGGCCTCGTTCACCATGGTGGACCACTACGACGCCAAGACGGATATGAGCGCGATGATGCGAACTACGGCCTTTCCCGCCTCCATCGTGGTACAGATGCTGGCTACCGGAGCGATCAGCAAGCGCGGCGGAGTGCTCCAGGAGTGCGACGTTCCGGCCGAGCTTTTCCTGGAGGAGATCGAGAAGCGGGGAATCAAGGTCGAATATGCGATCCAATAGGGCCGGAAGACCCTACGCCAAAATGGGAACGATGAGGGCAAAAGCGAAGGTCGTAATCCCTAAGTAAGCCCCCTCGGGAAAAATCGCTGCTACAATCGTTTCGAAATCCACCAAAGATCCTTGGCACAGGTGTTGATGCGCAGATTCGCACGAGTTGTCGCGAGTTGGCTGCTTCCGTGGTCGTTGTGTGCTCCCGCGATGTTGGCGCAGTCGTCGCCCGAACCGGGGAAGACTCCTCAGGTGGCCATTCGCGGTGTGCGAGTGCTGGGCACCAACGGTGCGGTCGAGATTGAAGTCGAGACCAGCGACCGCGTCATTCCGCAAACGCGAGTTCTGACCGGGCCCGATCGTCTGGTGGTGGATCTGCCCAACGCCGTGCCTGGTCCCAAAGTACGCAGCCAGTCGGTGTACCGCGGCGAAGTGAAGGACGTGCGCGTCGGCCTGTTTCAGTCGAATCCTCCAATCACCCGCATTGTGCTCGATCTGAACGGCGCTCAGCCCTTCCAGGTTTTTCCCTACGGACGAACCGTGATGATCAAGGTGATGAGTCCGCCAGAAGATGGCTCGGTTGAGGCGGAGGGGTCTGCGGCCGGGGCGTCGCACGCCGGTCTGGTCGTCGCCAACTACACTTCCGGGGCGAAATTGGTTCAGTCGAACACTCCAGTCCGGGCGCCGCTTGAGGTTTCGTTCCGGCAAGGAATGCTTTCCATCAAATCGAATAAGGCGACCTTGTCGGAAGTTCTGTATGCCGTGCAGCAGCGCACCGGCGCCGATATCGCCATTGTGGCCGGAGCCGAGCAGGAGAAGGTAGTTGCTGATCTGGGGCCTGCGCCCGCGCCTGAGGTTCTGGGCCGTCTGCTGAACGGTTCCAGATTCAACTTTCTGATTGTCAGCGCCGAGAACAATCCCCAGCAACTGGAGCGCTTGATCCTCAGCCCGCGTAACGAGAGCACGGTCGCGCCGCTGGCTCCGCTGCCCAGTGCCGAAGCGGACGACGACGACGCGCCCGCCCCGCCACCAGCGCCAGTCCCTGTTCCAAATCAAGCTCCACCGCCGGTCCGGGTGCGGCCCGCGCCAAACGCGCCTCCGCCGCCCGGCGCCATCCCGGTCGGGCAGCCCCCGGAGACCACGCCCGAGGAAGACCCGCAGTAGGGCACCAGCGGAATCCTAGAACATACACGCGGTTATTGTGGTGTGATCAAGCGGATGGGCACGGGAGAAGAACCCGACACTGCAGGATTGGTCGCGGCGTTGCTGCAGCCGGCGACATTGAGTATGGTCAGGTCCAGGTTTCCGTTGGGATATGCCTGATTGATAAAGACTTGCAGGAATCCAACAATGGTCACAGTGGGGTTCGGACCGGTCAGAGATCCCGGCGCCTGCGTTTGATCGTAAATCGGTACGGTTACAATGCTGGTGCTCGATGAAATGGCCCCGCTCGCCACCACTGGATTGCTTGGTCCGGCCTGTATTTGATACGGAAATACCGTCATATCAAGAGAGTCTTGCCCTGGCTGTCGAATGAGACATTCAGCGGCCGTGTCCGTTTCGGCGTTACGGCTAGCCGACAAATCTGCCTGGGCGATCCCACTTTGTCCGCAAGCATATTGAGTGGTCTGGTCGCATCCGCCAATCGCGGTTTGAAAGTCGTCGGCGCTCGCACACCTGGGGTATCCGGTAGCGGGTGAACTGACCAGGGCAGGAACATAAACCATTCCTGACGGCGACAGTGTGGAAGGGCAAAGGGGCCCCGGACCGCAAGCGTTACCCCATATGCCCCGATAACCGATGACACCTGCTCCCGCGCCGTTGAACTTAATCCCTTCGTTTCCGATGGCCCCCGTGCCGCGATTAACGAATGCGTTACTTCCATTTGACGGGTCCTGATTCGTAAGGATCCACGGCTTTACGCAACGCGGGTTGACGGGCACCATTCCGCTGGCATTGACTGTTCCAGAATTGGAGGAATTGTATGCCTCCGCCGTAGCGGTGGCACTGACGCTGTTCGACCTTGCTCCCCAAATGCGGGCAAAGAACACGGGAAGGCCCTGTCGGACAACCTTCACCTGCACTTGCGGGTTCAAGGCAAACCCGGTTCCGCCTGGAGCTGTACAGTCGTACGTGGTTCCGTTGTAGAGGAACGTGACGGTTGCGGACCCGGTCGGAGCCGCAGAGCCAATCGAGTTCTGCTTTGCTACGGACTGCGCTACTTGTGTGGCCAAGGCACAAGCGGTGGGCCAAGGTGTCGACGGCAAGCCGCCCTGTAGGTTGTCCGGATCTCCTGTGACGCCGGTGATGGACAACACCCGGGCGGCGGCGAGGGCGGCCGCATCGGCGGAGCGTTGAGCTTCTTCTCGTGCCACGTACAGCGCGACGATGTCAATGGACAGCGCCGCCATTGCCAGAATCGCGACCATCACAACTGCGACCAGCACCATGGTGACCCCGCGCTCCCGCGACCGATCCACATCACGACTTCTCGAAGCAAAAGGCGGTTTCATAAAATTCTGCTCTGCTTAGTTTTCGTTTATCGCTACCGCTACGGCGGACAGAGTCGAAGGTAGTGTCGAGTTTCCAAAAAGCGAGGCCACACGGCCAAACTGCCATCTGTACCCATACTGAATACTCACGCAGGTCGCGACAACCGCCAGTTGACCTGGATTGACGGTCTGCGGTGTGCAGTCCACCGACGGCAGGCCGGCACCCGTCGAAGGGAAGTAATATCCGCGGTTGATGGTCAGGGTGATCCCCGCCGGTGGACAGCCCGGTGCTGCCCCCGTAAATTTCCAGGTCAGGCCAGTCGGAATGGCGTTGGGCAGGATCCCGCAGGTGCTGATTTTGTTTGCACTCAGGTAACTGGTTGCCACCAGAAAGGCATCGGAAACGGAAACTGGAATGGGTAATTCAGGCTGGGTCAGATCGTTGGCTGGACCAGCTGCGGCATTCCGTGCCGCATCCCTGGCGGCATTGGTGAGCTTCTGCTTCAGGGTGAAGGCACTGCTGAAATCGAAAATGCCGACCACAAACAGAACCAGCAAGGGCAGAGCGACCGCAAACTCGACGATCTGTGCCGCGCCGTCGTTCTGCCATGCGCGGCGGAGTAAACCGCATCTCCCGTGATGGACCCAATGCATCAACGGGTCTCCAGACGCACGCGCGCTTGAGCCGTGAGCCAGACGGTTTGATTATCGAGACTGGTGAAGGGAAGCCGGAACCTGAAGGGATAGCGGAAGCTCAGCGACATCCCGCAGACGCCCGCCCCCGTGACCGTGCTGGACAATTGCACCGCATTCTGCACGCAGAAATTTGCGCTGGCGGCGCCGTCACAAGCCACACCACCGCCGCGACTACATGAGTTTAGAACCGGCACTGGGGATGGACGCTTCACCTGCGCTGGATCCAGGTTGGACGCGACTAGGATCGCCTGCGCCGCGTTCACCGCGTTCTGTCCCGGAGTGTTCGCCCCGGTACAGCTTGAGCAATAAGGCGCCGCGCCCGCCCTCGCCCCTTCCTGGGCTGCGCGCGTGATGGTTCCGTAAGTGCGAAACGCCTGTCCGAACCAGAAGATGCCGAAAATGATCATGAACAGCAAAGGCAGGATGGCGGCGGCTTCCGCGATCTCGGTGCCGCCGGTGTCCGTTGCCAGACGCCGAAACATGCGCGACAGATTCGCCATCCTAGACTCTCCCCCAAATGCTGGCCGCGCCATACAGAATTACCGTGAACGCCAGGGCCACTCCATACGGAACTTTGAGCGCCTCCGGATTATCCAGCGAAACCTCTCCGCCCGGCAGCCGGAACGTCACCAGAGAAACCAGGATATGGCCAATATTTCTCATCGTCTGCCGAACCCGGCCTTTGTAAACCACCAGGGCCGCGGCCATTACTCCTGCGACGAACACCGACAACAGCAATACGTCCACCAGCACGCGCGGGCCCACGAACGATCCCAAAGCGCCGGCCAGCTTCCAGTCGCCTGCGCCCAGGCTCTTCAGCAGCACAAACGGCAGTAGCAGCGCCAGGCCCAGACCGGCTCCCTTCAGGGACGTCCAGAGGCCGCCCCACCCGCCCAGGATCACGTTCGCACCCAGCCCCACTAGCACTCCTGGGACCGTCAGCCAATTCGGGATGCGCCGGCTGCGCAGGTCCGTCCAGCCTGCCACCACCGCCAGCAGGACCGTCCCGGCCAGGATTGCCGGCTTCACGCCGGCCTCACGCCAGGTTCCCAGACCGGTGAGCCTGCACGTTCATGATACTGCCCATGAGGCTGAAAAAGATCCATTTTTCGACGGTTCGGGAATCGCCAGAGGGGAGGGATGGTGAACTCCCGGCGCCTTTGCTCAATTCCCGCAAAAGCCGCCCATGGCGCGGATTTTCACATAGCGGCAAGGGGAAGTCAATGTAGCGTTAGGCTCACAGTCGGGTCTTTCTCGGGACATCGTTTTGGGCCTTTCGCCAGCCTGCAAACCGCAGGTAGACGTAGAATGAAAATCGAAAGGCCCGGAATTCCTCCGGGCCTTTTCGCAGATCCTTGCGTTTATCGGCTGAACGCCGGTGCCGAATTGTGCTCCGCGATGATCTTGCGGGCGTTCTCGGCCAGAGCCTTCGCCTGCGGCAGCAGATCGAGGCCTTTAATCACTTCCGGATCGGTCTCGGCGCGAACCTTCATGCCTTCATCCTGACCGAAAGCGTCCACAAAAATCTCGGCCTTGATACTGGACCGCAGCCAGTCGTTGTTGTCTATCAAGTCAGCCTGAGTGCAGGCGATGTTGGCCTCGTCCAGCGATTTCCGGAATTCCTGCATCGTGACGTCATCCAGCTCAAAACTCTTCGACGGATGATGATTGACCACATAGCGCTTGGCGAAATTGAAGAACGCATAGTGCTGCAGCAGGGTGTCCTGGAAATGATTGCTCTTGATCGGCGGGATACTCACGTCGGGCGTGATGCCACCGCCGCCGTAGACCGTGCGCCCGCTGTCGGTCAGCTTCACCTCGCGATTGGCCGTGTTGGAAGTCTCGGCGCTTTCGCGGTTGTAGTAGTAGTCGTAAAGCGAAATGTTGCTGTAATCGCGCTGGATCAGGCGTCCGCTCGGCGTGTAGTAATGCGCGGTCGTCAGCGCCAGGCCGGTATTCTCAGACAGAGGGTACACCGTCTGCACCAGTCCTTTGCCGAACGTGACTTCGCCCACGATCAGACCGCGATCGTGGTCCTGAATCGCTCCGGAAACGATTTCCGCCGCGGAAGCGGTCAGCCGGTTCACCAGCACTACGATGGGATAGTCCTTGCCGCCGTTGCCGTGCTGCGCCACGTAGCGTTTTTCGGCTGAGGCGCGCCCGTGGTGCGAAACGATCAGCTGTCCCTTCTTCAGGAACTTGTCGGCCACACCCACGCCCTCACTCAGCAGTCCGCCGGGATTGCCGCGCAGGTCGAGAATCAATCCCTTCAGATCGCCAAACTGGTCCAGCGCCTCGGAAACTTCATGCTCCGTGGTCTCGTTGAAACCGTTGACGTGCATATATCCGACGCCCGGCCGAATGGTGAAGTGGACATCCACGCTGTAGCGCGGAATCTCGTCGCGCACCAGCGTGAACTCCATCGGTTCGGTAACGCCTTCGCGCGAGATGGTGATATGGACCGTGGTTCCCTTGGGGCCCTTCAGCAGGTCGGCCACGTCGGTCGTGCTCATGTTCTCGGTAGACTTGCCATCTACCGCGATGATCACGTCGCCCGGATGAATGCCGGCTTTGTACGCCGGGGTGCCCGTGAAGGGAAAGATCACGATGACTTTGTTATTGCGCGGACCGACCGTCATGCCCACGCCGTAGTACTTGCCGCGCTGGTCTTCGCGCATCAGCGCGTACGACTTGGGATCAAAGAAATTCGAATGCGGATCGAGCGCATGCAGCATGCCCGGGATCGCCCCGTTGTAGATCGCCTTGTCGGCATTGACCGGCTCGGCGTAGTTGTCCTCGACGATCGAGTAGACGTCGGTAAACTGCTTGAGGCTGTCCTTCACCTCCGAGTCGCTCGCCAGCGTCGACTGCTGGCCGGTATGCTGGGCAAACAGGATCCCCAGGAAACCGCAGGCGAGGAGGAAAAAAACTACCAGGAAGAGTGATCGGCGAGAACTACGGGCCATGTTGAGATTTCCTTCGGTTCGAGGGTTACTTCCACCCCAGCTACCGCGCCAAATATACGCAGTATATCACCAGCTTAGACGCCGCCGGACCGGGATGGTTACCATTGGTAATCACCCCGGAAATCAGGGTCTGTGTATGAGATGCAGGCGGACAGCAGCGGGTTCGATCGGATATGGCCAGTTCGGATGTAGCACCGCCACCCCGGCGGCTGCCGCCGGGGCGCCTCGCCCAGCTCATCCCGAATCGCGCTCAATCTCCCGCCGCTGGCCCCGCCGAACCAGCCGCCTTCCCCGCCTCCCATCCCTTCGACCTTACCAACGACGCATCTTCGTCCTCATCTTGCCAACCGCCGCGACGGTAGCCTGAACCGCGCCCCCCCGAAATGTGGTCGCCGATGATCCAGCCAATGAGAGCCCCGAACCCGCCACCAAACAGCGCTCCCACAATGTTCGGCCCGGACTGGCCATGAGGATGAGTGTTGTAAGCCAGGCTGCCGCCCAGCCCGCCCAGAAGCAGCGCTCCGATCAAGGCGTGGCCGGGATGTTCCGGCGGCCCAAGCCCTGGATAGCCAGGCGGCGGACCGATTGGCCGCGCCGTCCGCATCGGCCTCCTGGGCGGCCCAGGCGGACGCCGGGGAACCTGGGCCACGAGGGTGCCATCGTCGGAAACCTGACCGCTCGCTACCGCGCAGGTGGAGTCGTTCGAGACATAGGCGCAGCGCGCCACGGCAACGTCATCCGCAAACCCGGCCTGCCCGTCTCCACCCTGGCCCTGCGCAGACGACGCCGCCAGCCCGAAAATTAGAGCGAAGAACAACGCGTTTCTAGTTTTCACACTCGCCTCGCTTGTGGACGTGCTTCATGTGCGCATCCTAGAGCCCGCTCCAGAAAAGAGGTGGAGGGCTTAGGACAGTTTGTGGAGTGTCCCAGACCTCGGATGCGGGCCGCGCGCCTCCAGCGCTGCGGCGAGCGTGCCGGGCATGTGCTTGGGGACTTCGCGAAACTTCAAGGGGGAATGACAACTCTTGCTGGGGGCGTTTCGTCTGTTGTTACATCAATTCAATCGGCTTGCTGGATGAACTCCTCATACCGCCGCAATTCCGCGATCGACGCCTCCGAGAGCAGCGGGAAGGGAAGCGCCCGGCAGCCCGCCGGCAACTCGGCCGCGATCAGAGAATCGCATACCACCGCCGCCGTCTGCTTGAGTCCGCGCTGCCAGTTTGCCTCCCGCGCGTCGCGGAAAACGAGGCTGTCGGGATGAAATCCGGCGGCATTCAGGACGGCGCGGGCCACTTTGAGAAACTCCGGCCAGCGCGAGGCCACCCCAAGCAGCGCGCCCGCAGGGGCGGGCAGGTAACCAGCCAGCGAACTGGGCACCGAACGGACTTGCAGTGTGAGCACATCGGCCCCGGCCGGCAGAAGCTCTCGGATTTTCAAAATTCGATTGGGGAGCGCAACTGGAATTGCGCCGTCGAGCGGCAAAGCCTGGTCTTCAACGCCGCAGGAGCGCACCGGAAAGCTGACCGCGCGCGCCATTTCCGCTGCCAGAATGGGCCGCAACTCCTTATCCGGCTCGATCAGCAGAAAGTGATCCGGCGGCTGCAGCTCGAGCCAGTGCCGCAGGCGCGAGCGCAGCGTGGGCAGGGGAATTCCCAACTTTCTCGCCGAAGCGAAGACGCGGGCGATCATCTGATCGAGCGCGAGCGTGGGGGATGCCGCTGTCTCTGGCCGGCTGGCCCGGACGTAAACCCCACTGCCGCGGCGAAACTCAACCCAGCGATCGCGCTCAAGCTGGCGATATCCGGCGCTAATGGTGTTGGGATGCAGATGAAAGCGCCGCGCCAGTTCGCGCGTTGAAGGCAGTCGCTGACCCGGCGCCAGGTCGTCGCTCAGGATGCCCAGCACGACCTGCGTCACGAGTTGCTCGCGGATCGAGACCTCGCTGCCTCGGGCAAACCACAGTTGCATGGCGGCAATCATAAGGAAACTTGGCGCACGCCGCGCGATAAATTTGGAGAGCGAAGAACTACTCGTGGAGGGCACAGCGAGCAACCGGGGAATCGGCCCGATTTCCGTGCCGACCCCGCACCTGCGGACAATTGCCGCCTTTCCTTCCCCGGCAGTATGATGAAGCGCATGAGTTTCTCCGAGACAGTCTTCCTGTTTGTGCTGGCCCTTATCATTTTTGGGCCCAAGAAGTTGCCGGAGATCGCCCGCCAGGTCGGCAAGTACATGAACGAGTTCCGGCGCGCCTCGAACGAGTTCAAGTCGCAGCTCGAGCAGGAAATCGCCCATCTTGACGTCGAGGAAAAGAAACGCACCATCCTCCCGCCCAGCCTGGCACCAGCGGGAACGGCCAGCAGAACCCCGGCCGCTTTAATTGAGGCCAAGCCGGCAGAAGCGCCTGCCATTTCGAACGAGACGACCCCTGTCATGCCGGTCGCGGCGCAAACTCCGTCAGAGGACGAGCCCTTGTTTGCAGCCGCTGGGAACGGGTCCTCCGGCGCAACCAAGCAGGAGCTAACGGACGACAAGGCAGCGTCCGCCACCTCGCAGGAGTCTCATGCCTGAACTCACTGCCGCGCCTTCCAGCCAGGGGGACGCGGAATCCATGCCCACCATGGGCTTCCTCGATCACCTCGAGGAACTGCGCAAGCGCCTCGTCAATTCGATCATCGCCGTCGGGATCGGTCTAGGAATCTGCTGGTGGAAGGTAGAGAAGATTTACGACTTCATGCAGCGGCCGATCCTGCAGGTGCTGGCCGCGCATCACCTGCCCGATAAGCTGGTGTATCTCAACCCCACCGAACCTTTCAGTCTCTATATGAAGATTGCCGCCATGGCCGGCCTCTTTCTTACGTCGCCGTACGTGCTGTACCAGGTGTGGCTGTTCATCGCGCCCGGCCTGTACCGGCGCGAAAAGCGCTATGTTTTTCCGTTCATGTTCTCGACCATCACGTTATTCACGCTGGGCGGATACTTCGGCTACAAGATCGCCTACCCGCGGGCGCTGGACGTACTGATCAGCTATGGCAGGCAGTTTCAGCCGATGATTACCATCAGCGAGTACACGCAGCTGTTTTTGACCATCATCCTAGGCATGGGGCTGATCTTCGAAATGCCCGTGATCGTGTTCTTTCTGGCGTTTCTTGGAGTGCTCAGCCCGGGCTTCATGATGCAGAACTTCCGCTACGCGATCTTGCTTATTTTCGTCCTTGCGGCGATTGTGGCGCCGCCGGACCTGGTCAGCATGTGCGTGTTTGCCGCGCCGATGGTCGCTTTGTACGGGGTGAGCGTCGGCGTGGCATGGCTGGTGCATCCGACGCAGCGCCAGGCCCGGAAAGAGAAGCAGGCGCAATGATCTGGTCACGACTCGTCTGGCTTTCCTTGCTGCTGACATTCGGGATGACCGGCTTTGCCTGCGACCGTGGCAAATCCGCCGCATCCACCCCGGTTCAGCAGACACCGGTGCAGCAGGCGAATGCTCCGGATGCAGCCAACCCGCCGCTGAATCTTCCGCAGGACAGCGGCGCTCCGCCGAAGTTCGACGGCGCCCGCGCCATGCAGTATGTGAAGGAAATCGTCAAGTTCGGCCCGCGGCCCCTGGGCAGCGCCAACCACAAGAAAGTCGAAAACTATCTCGATGCTCACCTCAAGGGCGATCAGGTCGAGGACGATGTCTTCACCGCCGACACTCCCGAGGGTAAATTCCCCGTGCACAACATCGTCGCCAAGTATCCGGGCACGAAAGACGGCATCATCGTGATTGCCAGCCATTACGACACGAACTATCCGCTTCGTAGGACTCCCTATGTCGGCGCCAACGACGGCGCCTCCTCCAGCGCGCTGCTGCTCGAACTGGCCAACCAGCTTCGAGGTAAGCCGCGCGAGGGCTACAGCGTCTGGCTGGTTTGGGACGACGCCGAAGAGGCCATGAAGCCCGACACGGAAGTACCGTTCATGGAGGACAGCCTGTACGGGATCACCCACCTGGCGGAGAAGTGGCAGGCCGACGGAACCCTGAAGAAAATCAGAGCCTTCCTGCTGGCCGACATGATCGGGGACGCCGATCTCAACATTGACCGCGACCTGAACTCCACGCCCTGGCTCGAGAGTGTGGTTTACGAGGCGGCCAAGCGTCTGGGATATCAGTCGCATTTCTTCGAGCGCGACAACCAGGTTTCGGACGATCACATTCCTTTCATGAAGCGCGGCGTGGCCTGCGCCGATCTGATTGATTTTTCTTACGGCTACAATAACGTCTTCTGGCATACCCCGCAGGACACAGTGGATAAGCTCAGCCCGAAGAGCCTGGAGATTGTCGGCAGCGTCATGCTGGAAACAATCCGCATTCTCGACCACATGGAGCCGCTGCCGCCGAAATGACCCGCGCCGCGATCTCAAAACTTCGGGAGGTCATCCCGAAGCCCCGCGCTTTCACCAGCGGGGCGAGGGATCTCCTGTATCCCAGCATTCGTGGAGCGGGAGATCCCTTCGACTTCATCTCAGAGCAGGCTCTTCGCTCCGCCTGAAAACCGGCTCCGCTCAGGATGACGCCTACACAAAGAAAAGTCCGCCAGAATTCAAACTAAGGGAGTGCTTGCCCTTTTGCGCTTTTCCGGAATTTCATTTCTAATGCACTCCGTATGCGAGTCCTGAAGACCCTGTTTTTCAGCTTCCTTCTCACGTTCACCTGCTCTGCTGCAACTCCGGCCGATACCGCCGCCGAAAACCAGGTCATCGAGGCAGCCCTGCAGCCTTCCTCCCTCGAAGAGAATCTGCGCCGTCTGACCGACGAAATCGGCGGTCGCGTCCCCGGCACCCCGGCCATGCAGCATGCCGTGCAGTGGGGCGTACAGGCCTTCACCGCTGCCGGGGCCGACAGCGTTCACACCGAGGGATTCTCGATTCCGTACTCGTGGTCCGAAGGCGCGACTGAGATGACCGCCAGCACAGCTCACCAGGTCAGTGCGACGAAGGTCGGCGGCGGGACTGTGCTTTCCACCTTCCGCGTGCGCGTTGTTTCTGTGGCCTGGGCCCCGGCGCTGGCTCCGGTCAAGCATGTCCCGGTTGTGGACGTCGGCGAAGGCACGGCGGCCGAGTTCAGGAAAGGCGGCGATCTTGCCGGCAAAATCCTGCTCGTGCACACCGCGGTGCTTAAGACGTGGGACGATCTGTTTGCCGAGTACGCCAAGGCGCTGCCCATCGTGGACCTCGCTGTCAAAGCGAAGGCGACCGCGGTCGCTTTCATGGCCTCCCGCGAGCACGACATCCTCTACCGCCACACCAATTCAGGCGACGGCGAGATCGACAAACTCCCGATGGTGCTGGTCGCGCGCGAAGATGGCGAGCGCATGGCGCGCCTGCTGGCCGCCGGAGATCCGGTGTGGGCTGATCTCGCCATTCCCAATCAGATCGGGGGACCGATCAAGACCTCCAACGTGATCGCCGAGATTAAGGGCAGCGAGAAGCCGGAGGAATTCGTGGTGCTGGGGGCGCATCTCGACTCGTGGGAACTGGGCACTGGCGCCCTTGACAACGGCTGCAACGCGGCGCTGGTGGTGGACGCCTTGCGCGCGATCAAGGCTTCCGGCGTGAAGCCGCGCCGCAGCATTCGTTTCATCTTGTTCTCAGGCGAGGAGCAGGGCTTGATTGGCTCGCGTGCCTATGCAGTTGCTCACCGCTTCGAGCTCGACAGGGCCGCCGGGGTTGTCGTCTATGACGCCGGGACCGGCAAGACGACCGGCTTCGCCATCGGAGGGCGCAAAGATATGGAAGGAACTGCCCGAGGTTTGATCGCGCCCCTCGCTCAGTTTGGCGTGAAGGATCTGAAGCCGGATATCGAGTGGGGAACCGACCACTTCGACTTCCTGCTTGAAGGTGTGCCCACGTTCGTGGCCGACCAGCAGGAAGCGAACTATCTGGAGAATTATCACGCCGTGTCCGACACTTACGACAAGGTGGACTTTGCCCAATTGAAGAAGCATGTAGCCGAAGCTGCCGCGCTGAGCGTGGGTCTGGCGAATTTGCCCGAAAGGATCGGTCCGCGCCTTACCCACGCCCAGATCGAGCAGACGATCGTCGAGACTCATTCGGAAGACATGTTCAAGGCCTTTGGCCTGTGGGACGACTGGGTCAGTGGCAAACGCGGGCGAGAGAAATGAAGATTTGCTGGTTGATGATTCTTGATTGTTGATTCAACAACACAAGCCCGCATTTGGGCTTTTCAATCAACAATCAACAATCCGCAATCAACAATTCAGATCCGCTGGGATCCCCCTTGCTTTACTGGATACTCTTCAACCTTTTCGCGCTGTTTTTGCTGGTGCTCGACCTGCGGCTGTTTCACCGGTCCGGGCGGGCGCCGCGGCCGCGTCAGGCGCTGGCATGGAGCGCAGCCTATATCCTGCTGGCGGCGGTCTTCGCGGTGCTGCTTTACTTCTGGCAAGGACATCAGGCTGCGCTGGAGTTCGTGACCGGCTACGTTCTGGAGTTCTCACTCAGCGTTGACAACCTGTTTCTGTTCCTGGTGATCTTCAATTATTTTGCCGTCTCCGAAGAACAGCAACGGCGCGTCTTGTTCTGGGGCATCGTGGGCGCGATCGCCATGCGCGGTGTGTTCATCGGCGCTGGTGTAGGACTGATCACCCGCTTCCATTGGGTGCTCTACATTCTTGGAGCGCTGCTGATCTACAGCGGCATCCGTTTCTGCGTGGTGGGCGACCACAAGGTTGACCCGGCTGGCAACCCGCTGGTGAAGACACTTCGCCGCTGGATGCCGGTGACCGCCGAATACCACGGGAGTCGTTTCTTCCTACGTGATCCCGGCGATCTTCGCCTTTATGCGACTCCACTCGTGGTGGTTCTCCTGGTGATTGAAACTACAGACGTGCTTTTCGCGGTGGATTCCATTCCTGCCGTGCTGGCAGTTACGCTGAATGCGTTCATCGTCTACACCTCGAACGTGTTCGCGATTCTTGGCCTGCGCTCGCTCTATTTCGCTGTTTCGGGACTGATGAAGTCTTTCCGCTTTCTGCATTACGGATTGGCCGCGGTCCTGGTCCTGGTAGGCCTCAAGATGTTGTCTGCCGACTATGTTCGGGTTCCGGTTTCGGCCACGCTGGCGGTGGTGGCAGGAGTGCTGTTGATCTCGGTCGCGCTGTCAGTTGCCCTCCCGGCGGCAAGCCCACGGCAGGAGTGAAGTTTGTCCCGCAATGGTTGGAACAATCTCATACGCTATGATGGAGCGTCATGCCCCAGGTGACCATCCATGTGCTTCCACGGCCCTATCAGGCGTGGATTGAAAATGGCCTGATTCTGCGCGCGGGTTCAGTTTTAAGCGAACTGCTGCCGCGGGCGAGCCGCATTTTTGTGGTCACCGTGCCTCCTGTGCGCAAGCGCTGGGGCAGCAAGCTGGTCAGTTCGCTGAAGGCAGAAGGTTTCGCAACGCAGGTCCTTCCTATGCCGGACGGCGAACCGTCGAAACGCCTTGCTACAGTGGAGGCCCTCGCCGAAAGGCTGGTACGCCTCGGCGCCGACCGCAAAGCCGTGATTGTCGCTCTTGGTGGAGGCGTTGTCGGCGACGTCAGCGGCCTGCTCGCTTCACTCTACATGCGTGGCGTGGAACTGGTTCAGATTCCAACCACGGTGCTTGCGCAGGTGGATGCCTCAATCGGCGGCAAGACCGGAGTCAACCTCGTTGCCGGCAAGAATCTTGTAGGCACGTTCTACCATCCGCGAGTCGTGCTGATTGATCCAGTTGTTTTGAAGACACTGCAGGATCGCGAGTTCCGCGCCGGCTTGTACGAAGCGCTGAAGTGCGGAATCATCGGCAACGTCGAGCTGTTTCTGCGCTTCGAGCAGAATCGCGATCGCATCCTGAAACGCGATCCCGTCGAACTGGAGTGGCTGATTGCGCAATCGGTCAAGCTGAAGGCGGAAGTCGTGTCCGCCGATGAGCGCGAGGACGGCCTGCGCCGCGTGCTCAACCTCGGGCACACCATTGGCCATGCGCTCGAGGCCGAAACCGGCTACCGGCGCCTGCTTCACGGCGAAGCGGTCGCCTGGGGGATGATCGCCGCGACCAACATTTCGCTCTCCGTCGGGCGCACCGATAGCGTGACCGCCGGCCGGATTGCCGACGCCGTTTTGAGTCTGGGACGGTTGCCGGAGGTGAACGTCAGTTCGCGCAAGATTCTCGCCCGGCTGCAGAACGACAAGAAGACGCAGAACGGCATCGTGCACTTCATTCTGCCCAAGGAAATCGGCAAGGTGGAAGTGGCGAGCGACGTTCCCGCCAGCGCGGTCATGGGCGCAGTCGATGAGGTCCGTCGGCTTTCGCGGGGCGGCTGGGTCTGGAAGAAATATTGAGGACGCTCGGAGGAGAACTATGGCAGAGACGGCGGAACACTACATTTCCCGAATTCTGGGCCACGTCGAGGGCCAGGATGCGCTGAAAGTCCAGCGCGCGACTGTTGCCAAACTCAAGAAAGCCATCCGGGGTCTGACGCCAAAGCAATTGAAATGGAGGCCTGAGCCCGGGAAATGGTCCGTCGCCGAAATCCTGGCGCATCTGGCCGATGTCGAAATTGTCATCAGCTGGCGCCTGCGCTCGGTCATCGGAGCCAACGGCACAACCACTCAGGCTTTCGATCAGGATGCTTGGGCGTCGGTGTTTCAATATGCGAAGCGCGATGCCAGGCAATCCATCGAAGTGTTTCGCGTGCTTCGCGAGAACAACCTGGCGATGCTGAAAGCGCTTCCACGCGAAATCTGGGACAACTACGGTATGCATGTGGAGCGGGGCAAGGAAACCGTTTCGCATATGACTCGGCTGCTGGCCGGGCACGACCTGAATCACCTCGCGCAAATCGAGCGCATCACGTCCCAACTGAAGAAGAAGCGGCGTTAATCAGTCATCCGTGGCGGAAATCAGCAAATCGGCAGTGGCCGGAGCGGCGCCGGAGAGCGCGACCGACCAGCGCTCCGCGGCGCGCGCGGTGCAGGAAATGTTCACCTCAATCGCCCCGCGCTACGATCTGCTGAACCATGTCTTGTCGTTGAATGTGGACCGCATCTGGTGGCGACGTGCGGCCCGAACCTTCCAGCACATTTTGAATCATCCCGGCGCGCGGGTGCTCGACCTCTGTTGCGGTACCGGGGACATGAGCTTCGCGCTATGCCGCCAGGCAGGGACGACCCGGCCACAGATTTTCGGCGCTGATTTTTCCCACGCCATGCTGCAGCACGCTGCCACCAAGTCTGCGCCAAGGGCAGATGGCCCGGTCCCCGGCTGGATCGAGGCAGACGCCCTGAATCTGCCATGTCCCAGCGAGCATTTCGATCTGGTCACCTCGGCTTTCGGTTTCCGCAATCTCACTGACTACGACGCCGGTCTGCGCGAAATCGTTCGTGTGCTGCGGCCGGGCGGGGAGTGTGGAATTCTTGATTTCGGCGAGCCGCGCGGAACCATCGGAGCGCTTTACCGCGTCTATTTCCGGCAGGTCCTGCCGCGCGTTGGAACTCTGCTCTCTGGTGTGCGCGGTCCATACGCCTATCTGCCCGCTTCGGTCGAGCGCTTTCCTGGGCCGCAAGAAATGCTGGCGCGCATGCGGGCGGCTGGCTTTGCAGAAGCCGAGTGGACCCCTTACACCTTCGGCATCGCCGGCCTGTACCGGGGAAAGAAGGGATAAAGCATTACTTGGCGTTGCGCAAGAGATCGCTCAACGCTCGGATGTCGTCAGTATTTGTGTCTCCGACCACAAAATACCGCAATCCGTCCTGCGTCCAGGTTTCCTCATTGAACGACAGAGCGTGAGCCGCTCCCGAGGGCAGGGTCGCCGCTTCGGCTTCGCGGTCCTGAAAAATGAAAACGGAAATTTCATGCTTACGGACCTGGTAGATCAAGTGTGCCCCAGGCGCTTGCTCAAGGTAGGTCAATCGCCCGCCCAGCAGGGTGAAATCTGAGCCTTGCAACTCAGGCAGGTTGAAGGTGAACGGCAGCTTGCCCTGAAACCACGGCTTCACCGTATGCCGGTCTGACGAAACCACATCCACCGGCGAAGAGCCGGCCAGCGCGGCCACGTGCAAATCGGTGAGTTCGCTGTAGACCCGCTGCAGGCGGGCATTCTCTCGAGCGATGTAGAAAGTGACGATCGCCGTCACGATCGCCAACAGAAGCGCGGGAGCCAGCAAGCTTCTCCATGCCCAGGCTGACCGGGCCCGCGGCTTCGTCGCTACGCTCGCCATCACTCGCGCGCGCAATTGCGCGCTTGGCACAGAACGTCTTCCCGCCAAGGCCACGGACCGCTTCATTTGTACCAGTTCCAGAACCGCAGACGCGCAGGCGGCGCAATTCCGCATGTGGACGCTGAGAGCGCCCGCTTCGGCGGCTGCCAGTTCGCCGTCCACATAGGCATCGAGTTTCGGGCGCCAAGCCTCACACGCCATGGCAATCTCCCCCCATCCGCTGCTGCACCAGCGCGCGCAGCGCCCGGCGCGCGCGATACAAACGCGACATTACCGTCCCCGCCGGGATGGCCAGCGTTTCGGCAATCTCCTGGTACGACATTTCTTCCACTTCGCACAGCAACAAAATCTCCCGAAAATGCACCGGCAGATCAGCCAGCGCCTGCTGAACCGTTTCGCGAGTCGCCTGCGCGATCAGCAGGCTCTCGGGCGTGGAGATTTCGGCGGGTGCGCCCGCAGGGTTTTCCTCATCGAAGACTACAGTGGTCTTCAGTCCTGTCCTCGAATTAAGAAAAATGTTCCGCAGGATGCGGTACATCCAGGCGCGGAAATTCGTGCCTGCCTGAAACGAACTGAACCCGCGCAGCGCCTTGACGTAAGTTTCCTGCACCAGGTCTTCGGCCTCGGCCGCGTCCTGCGTCAGCCAGCGCGCGAAATTGTAGAGCTGGTCAAGAAGCGGTATGGCCAGCTCTTCGAACGTCGCGGGGGGGTGGGACCGGTCCGGCACCTCTCTAGCATAAACCGTCGTCCCGGGCCTTTTATTCCAACACACTGAGGAATGTTTTGTGGGAATAAAACGGCCTTCGCCGGCTGCACACACCCCATGCGCCAACACGAAGCGTGATGTTGAATGGTCACGGCAGGCGGAAGCTGGATACGCTCTTGCGAAACGAGAAACTATCCCGGCTCAGGTGTGGGCCCATCGCTGCGGAAAGAATCCGCAAACGCCTCCGTGACCGTGTATTGGATGACGTGCTCGTATTCCGGCCCGAGAAACTTCTGCAGCCGGTCCGTATTCATGATGTACTGCCCGCTCATGTAAGGCACGGCTTCGGGAGGGATGGCGGAAAGTTTCTGCTTCCACAGGAACTTCAGAATCAGCCGCATGGTCCACTTTCCCGGAACGCGGATGAGTTTCGCGTTGGCCATTTGGATGCACCGGCCGAAGGTAAGCGGCTCGCCGCGTCCGGCGACATTCAATATGGTTAGGCGCTGCGTCTCCGGCTCGCGCTGCAGGATGTGCTGAATCAGCCGCGCCATGTCGTCCACGTGAATGAACTGGATCTTGTTGTCGAGATACTGCTGTCCTCGCGGCAGCATGCAAGGCAAACGCTTGCCCTGGCTTCGCATCTTCTCCGCGCGCGGGCTCTTCCCGTTCGGTGTGCCGTGGAAAGCTCCCATCAGGTAATTCTCGACGCTGGCTCCGGCAAAAATGTGCGGGCGCAGAATGTAAATGCTGCAGCCTTGCATCGCGGGCGCACGCTGCTGCACCACTTCGTCCGATTGTTTCTTGTGAACCGCGTACGGTAGCGTGTGCGCCCCGAGCAGCGATTCTTCCCTGGCCGGCTCCGGGAAATCTGGTCCGTAGGCCGAAACACTGCTGGGAAAGATGAACTGCTTCACGCCGTTCTCGGTGGTCCGGTTGGCCTCGGTGATCGCCTCCATCACGCGGGCGGTTCCCGCCACGTTGATTTGCCACATGCGCTCAACGTCAAGCACGCCCGTGCGCACCGGATCAATTACGAACGCAAGGTGAACAACTGCATGGGCGTGGGTTTCTCGCAGCAGCTCACGAAGAGCCTGGGTGCAGGACTCCTGCCCCAGATCCATCTGCTCGAACCGCAACTCGGCGTCAGTCTTCGGGGGGCTGACGTCCACCCCGATCACGGAATAATTGCCTAACAGCTTTAGCAGCCTTAAACCCAGGTTGCCCGAAATGCCTGTAACCACAACCACCGGTTTTGCCATTATTTTTGTGGTGCATCCGGAGACTGAGCCGGGGGCTGATTAGCGGGCGGAGCTTGTGGCTTCGCCGCCGGCGCTGTGGGCGCAGGCATCGGCCGCGGAATTGGCATCCGCGGCGAGGGTGGAGTGCTGCCGCCCAGCCCGCCCGGACCGAAATATGCCTCGTTGGTTTCTACGTGGAAGGAATTGTTGAGCTTGTCCATCATGTCCCGTGCATTCTGATTTTGCCGCAGGTTGTGAATCTCATCCTTGACCTGGTCCAGTGGAAGGGTCTCTTTGCTGGTGAGTCTATAAAAGTAGTGGCCGCCCGAGTCGTTAATGACCTGGGAAACCTCACCCACTTTGAGGTCGAATACCGCGGCATGTCCGGGAGGGAGCCCGGTGCGCCGGATCTTAGGCAAACTGACGGTAGGCGACTCAATCTTCATGCCGGCGGCCGCGAACGCCTCTTTTTGCAGCTTCATGAAGTCTTCTCCGGCTGCGGCCCGGGTGCGCAAATCCTCGGCCAACTTTGTCATCTCCTGCTCGGCCGCGGCTTGCTGCGTCTTTTGCTCCTCCTGCTGCGCCTTTAGCTGCTCCTCCGTTGGTTTCGAGTCCTTTTGGTCCTTCTCTTCTGTGATTTCGTTTTCCATTTGCTTGGTTCGAGGCACAAACAGCCGCTCCACGCTGTACTGCTCATACGCGTCCGGGTGGTCCTTGTAGTACTTTGCGATCTCTTCTGGGGAGACCTTGGCGGCCTCGTCCTGAATGCTTCGTTGCAATTCCTGGGTCAGGATCTGCATCTTGGCGAAGCGCAAGGTCTGCTCGTAGCGCGGAGTCTTGTCGAGGCCCCTCTTCTTGGCCTCGCTCGACATGGCGATCAGGCGCGGCAGAAGGCTGGCCAACTGCCTTCTCAACTGCGGCGTCATGTTGGGAGAGAGGCCTCCCGCCAGTTTCTCGAACTCTGCTTTTGTGAGGACGGTCTTGCAATCGGCGATAGCCGCGGGTTTCGCCGCTGTTGTGGCCGCGGCTCCCTTTTGGGCCGGCTTGGGCTGGGCTGGGCACACTCCCTTCACCGTGATGACCGGTGCATCCGGCGGAACCGTTGCCGAGGTATCGGGAACCTGGGCGGGCTGCTGCGGGGGCGGCGCTCCGGGCGCAGCTTGTCCCCAAGCCGGCGCTCCCAGCAAAACGAACAGCAGCCAACCGTGACGCATAGGAAGGTCTCCTCCGGGATTCGTGCAAACGTTAAATCCTAGCACAAGCGATGCTCGCCGCTGTTGTCCTCAGAGCAACGCTGTGTTCCTCGAAGGTTGCCCGAAATGTTTGGCGCATGCTGCCCGCAACGGCGATAATGCCAACATGTGGAGCGGCTCCACTCTTTTTTCGCCGGAGTCCATGCGCGCCGAAAAGCGGGCCGCGGCTGGGAACTCCGTGCTCGCAGCTGTGGTCCTGACCCTGTTGAAGATCGTGGTAGGTGTCACGACGGGCAGCCTCGGCATCCTCTCCGAGGCGGCGCACTCCGGGTTGGACCTGATCGCCGCGTTGATCACATTCCTTTCGGTCGGGGTTTCGGACAAGCCTGCCGATGCAGACCACCAGTATGGCCACGGCAAAGTCGAGAACTTCTCCGCGTTCGTCGAGACCGGGTTGCTCCTGCTGACGTGCGCCTGGATCATTTACGAAGCCGTGTTGCGCCTGTTCTTCCGCCGGGTTGAGATCGAGCCTTCGATCGCAGCCTTTGCGGTCATGCTGATTTCGATGGTCGTGGACTGGTGGCGCTCGCGCGTCCTCGGTCGCATTGCCCGCCGCTATGACAGCCAGGCGCTGGAGGCGGACGCGCTGCATTTTTCCGCCGACATCTGGTCTGCAGGCGTGGTTGTGATTGGCCTGTCGCTGGTTGTGGCAGGCCGCATGTATCACCTGGATTGGCTGCGCGATTCCGACCCGATTGCGGCTCTTTTCGTTGCGGGCGTCGTCATTTCGGTGAGCTGGCGCCTGGCCCGGCGCACGATTGACGCTTTGCTCGACGCGGCTCCGCCCGGCGTCCGCTCGCAGATTCACGAGACCGTCTCCCACGTAGACGGAGTGCTGGAGGTGGATCGCATTCGCATCCGCCGCGCCGGTAATCGCTACTTTGCCGACTTGACCGTGGGCCTGGCGCGCAGCGTGACCTTTCAGCGCTCTGGCCAATTAGTGTCCGCCGTGACCGACGCGGTTCGTCGCACTCTCCCCAACGCCGACGTGACCGTGCAGCCGCTTCCACGTGCCCATCGATCCGAGAACATTTTCGACCGCATTCGTGCGGTAGCTACGCGGAAGAACCTCAACGTGCACGATATCAGCGTTCAACACCTGGCCGGGCAACTGCACGTGGAGCAGCACATCGAACTCGATGAGCGCATGACCCTGAAAGAAGCTCACGATCAGGTCACGGAACTCGAAGCCGAGATGCGTCACGACGTTCCAGAAATCTCCGACATCCTGACCCACATCGAAAGCGAACCCGCAACCATTGAAACCTCTGAGGAGTTGATCACCGACCAGCAACTTGAGCAGCGCCTGAAGGTCGCCGCTGAGCAGTTTCCGGAGATTCTCGATGTGCACGAGTTCGTGGTGAAACGCGTGCGCGGACGGCTTTATGTTTCCTGCCACTGCACTCTTTCCGATGACCTGCCCCTGGCCCGCGTCCACGACGTCCAGACCGAACTCGAGATCCGCTTCAAGCATGACACGCCCGAACTTTTCCGCGTTCTCATCCACCCCGAACCGAGCACGGATAACAGGAGATAGTAGACAGCCATGATTTCTGCGAAAGCCATCTGGACCGATAACGAGCGTTACGTGGGCGAGGCCAGTTCCCGCCATGCCGTCGTTATGGATACCGCTGCGGAAAAAACTGCCAGCACTCCCATGGAACTGGTGCTGATCGCGCTCTGTGGCTGCACCGCTTCGGACGTCGTCGGCATTCTGCGCAAGAAGCGCGAGCCATTCACCGGGCTTGAAGTGCGTGCCGAGGCCGAGCGCGCGGCCGGCTACCCTGCCGTCTACACCGACATTAAACTTGTCTATCGCGTCAGCGGGAAGGTGTCGGCCAAGGCCATGGAAGACGCCGTCCGGCTGTCGAAAGAGAAATACTGCTCGGTTTCCGCCATGCTGGAGAAGACGGCTAGAATTAAAATCGAGATCGAATACGCTGAGTAGTGGCAGTTGTTTTCAGAGGGAAATCAGGTCTAGGGCTCTGCATCCTCGTGAGCGGAGGGAAACACTCGTGAGTGTGCGACTTGTGCTGTTCTCCCAGCCCGGCTGCGTCTCCTGCGAACTGGTGAAGTTCTTTCTCGAAGCCAAGGAACTCCAGTTCGAAGAGCGCGACGTCAGCGTTGACTTCGACGCCCGCCGGCAGATGACCGAACAACACGGCAGCCGCGAGACTCCAACCCTGGTCATTTTCTCCGGCGCGATACAGCAGGTCGTCGTCGGCTTCGATCCGGTGCGGCTTGACCAGTTGCTCGATTCGGCCCCATCATCGGATTCGGTGACCGAATCCTGAATCCATCTCAGCCCAGCCAGCCAACGTCGCATCCGGCGCGCGGATATTTCTTCATCGCGTCCGCCGCACTTCTCTGGGGAATTTCGGCAGTCCTAGGCCGTGCGGTACTCACTGGGAAAATGCCTTTTTCCGGCGAAGCCCTGCATCCGGTGGACGTGCTGATTCTCTCGCAGACGCGAACGTCACTTTCGCTGCTTGTTCTGGTGCCGCTTCTGGTGGGACGCCGAGGCTGGCAGCGCATCCAGATGCCAGGGGCCGAGCTGATTCAGTGTCTGGCGCTGGGCATGCTGGGCGTCGCTGCCTCGAACTACTTCTACTACGTCGCGATTCAGAAAACGAGCGTGGCCATCGCGATCGTCGTCCAATACACGGCACCGGTCTGGGTGCTGATGTACGTGGTGGCCAGCCGGCAACAGAAATTAACGTCGCAAAAGATCGCTGCGGTTGCGGTCGCCATCGTCGGCATCGCGCTGACCATCGGCATGGTGGGCGGACGAGCCACCCTTCAGCTCGATCCCTGGGGGTTGGCGGCCGCTCTGCTGGCTTCGTTCTCGTTCGCCTTCTACAACGTGGGCGGACATCGCATCCTCGCGCGCCACGACCGCTGGCGTGTCCTCGTCTGGACACTCACCTCCGCCACCGTCTTCTGGCTGCTGGTCAATCCTCCGTGGAAGGTGCTGGCCGCGCACTACACGGCCGCGCAGTGGACTTTCCTGTTCGTTTTCTCCATCGTCTCGGTGCTGGGACCGTTCTCCCTCTACTTTCTCGGCCTGCAGCATCTTGAGCCCGCACGCGCCATCATTGCCAGCTGCCTGGAGCCGGTGTTTTCGATTTTGCTGGCGGCGGCGCTGCTCGGGGAAGGCCTGCGCGCGATCCAGACGTTAGGAATCGTGCTGGTGCTGTCAGCCATTGTGATTGTGCAGTTGCCCGGGCGGGGTGACGCCAGGGAAGGGGACTCAGTCGTAGTCGAGCCGATCGAATAACGCCCGACTTAAGTCAGTAACCTGTGATCGTGACGTCAAGCGGGGTTTCAATCGACAATCAACAACCCGAAATCAACAATCTGCCGATGCTTTCCCAGGGTTCGTCCGCGCCAGCAGATGAAAGTATCTTCGCGCCTTCTTCACATCGTGCGCAATCTGTTCCCGAAGCTCTCCGACGGAGGGAAACTTGATTTCATTCCGCAGCCGGTCCAGAAAACAAATTTCCACTTCCGTCTCCGGCGTCAGTTCAATGGGATGAAAATTCAGCAGGTGGGTTTCGATGGCAAACAGGTCCGCGCCAAACGTGGGCCGGTTGCCCACATTTGTAACCGAATCAAACGGCTCATGGCCAACGCGAGTCCGCGTGATGTAGACCCCATCTTTCGGCACCAGCTCTTCATACCGCGAAAGATTGATCGTAGGGACGGTGTATTTCGATCCGTAGCCCCGTCCGCGCCCGGGGGTCCCTAGAATGCAGAACGGACGCGCCAGCAGATGCCGCGCCCGGCTCACCCGTCCTTCCGTCAGCAACTTTCGAATGTGACTGCTGGAAACTCGCTCGCCGCGCAGGGACATCTCTGGATAAACCTTCAGCTCAAATCCCATCTCGCGCCCGAATTCGGCCAGCAGGTGGATGTCTCCCGCAGCCTTGTGCCCAAAGCGGAAGTTGAAGCCCTCGTGTACTTCGCGTGCGTGCAGCTTTTTTTTGAGGATCCGCTCGGCAAATTGGCGAGGGGTCATGAGCGAGAGATCGCGCCCGAAGGGAAGCTGTAGCACCGCATCGATTCCGGTGTTTTCCAGCAAACGCAGTTTTTCCGCCGTTGGCGTGAGAAGTTTCAACCCGCCCCCAGGCCTCAAAATCCGTGCCGGATGCGGCTCAAAGGTCACGGCAACGGCCTTCGCGGCGTCGGCGCGCGCTCGCAACACGATTTCCTGGAGCACATGGGCGTGCGCACGATGTACGCCGTCGAAGTTCCCCACGCTGACCACCGTCGGCCCGAAGCCGGCAGGAATATCGTCGAGTTGATGAAAAATCAGCATCCGACGGCTAGTGAGCAGTGGTCAGTAACCAGACCGAGACCTCCGGCCACGGCTCACTGACCAGGGATCTCAAACTCCACCTTCATTCCGTCATGCGCCAGCCGCACGTGCCGCGGAAGCGTCTCGTTGGTCGCGGCATGCGGCAGATCGTGGCAAATATGCGTAAAGAACGCCCGCTTTGGCTTCAGCCTCTGTACAACCTCGAGCGAAGTTTTCACCGTCGAGTGCGTGGGATGCGGCTTGTGCCGCAGGGCGTCCAGAAACAGAATGTCCAGCCCTTCCAGTTGATGAAACGACGACTCAGGAATCTCGCTGTGATCGGTCAGGTAGGCCGCCGAGCCAAACCGGTAGCCGTAAATCTGCGTTTCACCGTGAATCAGGACGACCGGATCGAATCGCAATCCAAATAAGTCCACCGGCCCGTCAATCGGACGCAGTTCCAGTTGCGGCAAGCCTCCGAATTTGTAATCGGCGTCAAAGATGTAGGTGAACATCTTGCGCAGAAAAGCGGCCGCATCGGGCCGCGCATAGAGCGGCAGTTTGTCCGGTTTGTGGCGATAGCTCAGTGGGCGCAAATCGTCTATGCCAAGAATGTGATCGGCATGGGTGTGCGTGTAAAACACCGCGTCCACGCGCGTGATGTTTTCGCGGATGGCCTGGCTGTAGAAGTCGGGCGTGGTGTCAATCACGACCACTTTGCCGCGGTACTCGATCATGATCGAGGGCCGGGTGCGCCGGTCGTGCGGATCGGCGGAATGACAGACCGCGCAGTCGCACCCCAGCGTGGGCACGCCCATGGAGGTGCCGCTGCCCAGCACGGTCAAAGTCGCTTTCATTTTCCGCCGGTTCCCGTGGCCGGACCGGCCTGCGGCGGCCGCGCCAGCGCGTTGGTGACTTCCACGTAAGCCATGCGCAGCTCGTAAAGACTATTCTGCAGGAAATGTTCTTCCGTCGGTGTGAGGTTGCCTTTGCTCTTCTCCCCAATCAGGCTGAGGGTGTCAATCGTCTGCCGCGCGCCGATGATGTCAATGCGCGGCTGCGCGCCCTGCTCGCGCATGAGTCCAAGCTGAAGCATGGCCGTCATGTAGAGCGAGGCCAGGAAGCGCTCAAACGTCATCTCAAATTCTTTGGCTGAGTGCCCGGTGATCTCCACCCGTGAGTCGAGCTCCTTCGAAGACTGCTGATAAGCGTCGGCCTGTGCCTGCTGCTCGGCTGCGCTCGGCATCGGCGGCATTTCCATCTCGCCATCGCCCTTTTCAGCGGCCGGAGCGGGTGCCGCAACCGTACTCGCCAATGGAGCCGGCACCGGCTTCACCGGTTCCGCGTCCTCCGGGGGATCTTTTCGCAGTTCGCCCTCAGATGTGAATAGTCTCCGGTCCGTTACCGTGAAACCGGACGATTCATGCTTCTTCTCAGCCATAACAGTTCTTCCTCAATTTTAAAACCCGTTTAGCCCACGCACTCGGAGATGCTCACATCTCCCGGAAAGGCAACGCGGCCACTACAGCTTTCGTCGCGCCGATCAGAACTTCTTTGCCTGGAACGCTGGCCTCGCGGCGGATGTAGCCGAGCGCCAGAACAGGCCGGTCCTCCCCCAACGATGCCAGACTTGTGATCTCTCCGACTTCTTTCTCAGCGACAGATATTTTCGCACCCGTCGCGACCAGGGTTCCGTTTTCGATGGTGAACCCGGAGAGCTTTCTGTGCACCGCGCCCCGCGAGCGAATGCGCTCTACGATTTCCTGTCCAACATAGCAGCCTTTGTTGAAGTTCAACGCCCGCATCTGCTCGGTTTCCTGGGGCAGATCGCGCTCGCGGATGTCCACCCCGTAGAGCGGAACTCCCGCAACAATGCGCTGCATCTCAAGCGCTTCGAAACCGACAGGCGTCGCGCCCTCGGCCACCAGCGAGTCCCATACTTTCTTGACCTCAGCTTGAGCCAGCCAGAGTTCGTAGCGCTCATGCCGCATATCCTCTACGCGGACCACCGTGCACTGCACGCAATCGCACTGGCACGTACATTTAGCCTCAACAATCTGAAGCGGCTCCATCTCCGGAACTGCAATTCCGGCTGACCGCAAAAGCTCGCGCGACTTCGGCCCCGCAACGCCCAGGGCACTAACGCTCCCGCGGAGATCCTTCACCTCTACGTCATCCATGATGATGAAATGCTCGAAGGTCGCCAGCATCTTTTCTACTTGGCTGCGGTCGGTGTCCACCGTGATGAAATCGCCGCTGTTATACGCGTACAGATCGCCCAGAATGCGCCCTTGCGCATTGAGGAGAAACGAGTACACGCCCCGGCCCACGCCCAGGTCGCGGATATTGTTCGTGACCATCCCATTGAGCCAGCGCACGCGGTCGCCGCCCGTGACAGCAATCTTGGCCCGGAATCCCAGGTCGTAAACGCCGCAACCTGCGCGCAATGCCGCCAGTTCCTCCCGCGGATCGCTGAAACGCGCGGCCGTCATTGCGCCGCGATACTCGGCAAGGTTCGCGCCCAAGCCAGCGTCCTCTTTGTGAAGTGCGGTGGGATTCATACCGGCATTTCGATTATAGCGGGTGATGAAGATTGTGTTACCTTTCCTGCCGTGAACCCCACGACGCAAACACGGAAGCGAATCGCTGTCATCCCAGGCGACGGCATCGGCCAGGAAGTCATTCCCCAGGCCGTCCGAGTGATCGAAGCGGCCGGCGCGGCGGTCCAATTCAAGCGCTTCGACTGGGGAGCCGATCGCTACCTGCGCGACGGCATCAGCGTCCCGCCCGAGGGATTCTCCATGCTGGCCCGCGACTTCGACGCCATCCTGGTCGGGGCCTTCGGCGACCCGGGGGTCAAGACCAACATTCACGCCAAAGAAATTCTGCTGGGTCTGCGCTTCAAACTGGACCTCTACGCCAATGTGCGTCCGGTCCGCCTGCTCGATGCCGCCCTGTGCCCGCTGAAAGGCGTCGAGCCCAAAGATGTGGATTTCGTCGTGATCCGCGAAAACACGGAAGGCGTTTATACCGACGCCGGAGGCGTCTTCAAGCAGGGTACTGCCGACGAGATCGCCACCCAGGAAGACATCAATACCCGCAAAGGCGTCGAGCGCATCATCCGCTACGCTTTCGAATACTGCCGCGATCACACGAAATTCGACGGCTCGCCGCGCAGCCAAGTCTTGATGTGCGACAAATCCAACGCCATGACCCACGCCGGCGCTCTGTGGCAGCGCACGTTTAAGGAAGTCAGCGCCGAGTATCCGCAAATCACCGCCCAGCACATGTACGTGGACGCGCTCTGCATGCAGATGGTCCGCGACCCGCGCCAGTTCGACGTCATCGTCACCAACAACATGTTCGGCGACATCATCACCGACCTGGCCGCCGGTTTGCAGGGAGGCCTCGGCATGGCGGCCAGCGGCAACATCCATCCCGGGAAGACTTCGATGTTCGAGCCGGTCCATGGCTCCGCTCCGCCGATCGCGGGAAAGAATATGGCGAATCCGTTTGGCGCGATTCTGACCGCGGCGATGATGCTCGCGCACCTCGGCCTGACGAAAGAATCGTCGAAAATCGAATCTGCTGTCCTGGAAGCTCTTCGTCAGAAAAAGACCACGCCGGACATTGGCGGGACGCTCGGGACGCGGGAAGCGGGCGAGTGGGTTGCGAACCAGATCAGCCGCAGCCCTCTGTCATCCTGAGCGCAGTCGAAGTACCCTGTAGAGTTTCTTGCCTCTGGGCCGTGTCAGAGAATTCATCGAGCCATTTGGGTTTTGCGAGCAATCGCAGGCTGAATGCCCCGCCTAACGCGAAACGTATACACTAAATCTCAATCGCTATGTCTAAGACTTACTCCCTGTGGTTTGCTGCCGTCGCCCTGGCCACGACGATTTGCCTGCCCCCGCCCGCGGGTGCGCAGAATGCACCGAAGGCAGATCAGAATGTCCGCTCCGCACCGACCCAGGACCAACCCAAGCCGTCCGAAGACAGAGAAGTCAAAATCACCCCGCGCCAGGCCGAAGAACTCTTCCACTCCGTAGACGAAATCCTCGAGTTCGACAGCAAACAGACCGGGCTTCCGGTGAAGAAACAAGTCAAACGCAGGCTGACCAGCCGCGAAGAGGTCGTTGCCTACCTGACCGAGCACCGGAACGACGAAGACACGCAGCGCCTCCGCCGCTCCGAACTCGTCCTGAAAAAATTCGGCCTGCTCCCGCGCGACTTCGATCTCGAAAGACTCCTGGTCGCCCTGCTGCGTGAACAAGTCGCCGGTTATTACGATCCGAAGACAAAAACCGTGAACCTGCTCGACTGGGTGCCGATCGAAGAACAGGAGCCGGTCCTGGCTCACGAGTTAACCCACGCCCTGCAGGATCAATACATCGGCATGCAGCGTTGGCTGAAAAAAGGCGACAAGGACCTGGGACAAATCAAGAGAGACCCCACGCCGGCCGACATTGAAAACGACGAAATGGATAATGCCCGGCAGGCCGTGGTCGAAGGCCAGGCGGAAGCCGTCATGATCCAGTACACGCTCTCGCCTGTCGGGCGCACGATCGCCGACTCGCCCGATCTGGTGGACTCCATGGAGGCCACCATGGTCAGCGGCACATCCGATTCCAGCGTCTTTAAGGACGCTCCCATTTTTCTGAAAGAGTCCCTGACCTTCCCCTACAGCTACGGCCTCGAATTCACAATCAAGCTCTTGCAGAAAGTGGGCAAGGAGAGGGCCTTCGCCTCGGTCTTGCGCCATCCCCCAGTCACCACGCGGCAGATCATGGAACCAGATACGTACCTGTCCGGGGAAAAACTAGAGCCGATGCGCGTGCCCGATCTCAAGCACGATTTCAGGGACTACCAGAAGTTCGACATCGGTGCGATGGGAGAGTTCGACGTGGACGTGCTCGTCGAACAATACGCCGGAAAGCCGCTGGCCAAACAGATGTATCCCGAATGGCGCGGCGGATACTACTATGCCGCACGGCCCAAGGCGAATCCGGCCGCGCCCCTGAGCTTGCTCTACGTCTCCCGCTGGTCCAGCGCGGAGAAGGCCGCCGAGTTTGCAGAAATCTACGCCCAAGCTCTCAAGCAGCGCTATAAAAGGGCGGACGAAGTGGATGATCCGGCGCCCGGCAACTCGGCAGAGCAGTCCGCTGACAGCTCGCAGTCAAAGACCGGCCAACTCAAAGGCCGCCACGCCTGGACCACCGAAGAAGGTACGGTCGTGATTGAGGAACAGGGCGACACGGTGCTGGTCAGCGAAAGCATCGATCCCGCCATAACCGCGAGGCTTGAAAAGGAAGTATTCGGCGTGCCTTCCACACGGAAGTAATTTGCGGTGTTCACGTTGGGGGAAGACCAAGAATGCTTGAGCCGCCGTGAAAGGGCGGCCGTGAAGGGCCGCGTAAGCTACTTCTTTTTCTTCTCCACTTTCTCGTCCGGCGTCTCCGCCAGAAAATGCCGTACTTTCGCAGCTACAACGAATTCCTTCGCTGCACGCTCCATCGTCAGCTTGCGCTCCTGCCCGGGCATTCCTCCCAGCATGGACCACACCTGTCCCATCGTTGAGCCGCGGACGGCAACACCGTCCACTGCAACCAGATGATCGCCTGGCTGGACTCCGTCGGCGCCCGACGCTACCGACGGCTTGCCGTCGAAGTCCGCGATGCCGAGAACCGAAAAGCGCCCGTCATCCTCAGGACGCAACACCAGGCCAATCGCGTCAAAGTCAGGAAAATTGAACGTGCGCCCGATTTCGAAGTAAGCCGTCGAGTGCGCGTAGTCAATCCCTACACGGTAATTGAGCAGCGCCTGCGAACTCAGCAGGCCGACGGTTGGCATCCCGGCCCGCTTTTCGAAAAAGTCGAGCGTCGCCCTGGGCAAGGACGCAACCGCGACGCTCGTAAGAAACAGCGGCCCATACTGCACGCGATCCAGTCGCATCACCTTCCACTGCGGCTCCTGGTCCATTCCCCACATGTTCGCCGAGCCAACGGCGCCGGTCATGCGGGGCCAGTCCGGATGCGCCGCCGCGTACCTGTCAAACAATTCTTCCGACAAAAAACTGATGCTCAACCCAACATCGAGCGCGAGATTGTACTTTTTGTTTTCAATCTGGCTGGGAACCAGGATCAGCCCATTCTCGGCATTGACTAGCACTTTCGCGCTCGATCCGCGAAAGCGCAGGCTTCCCGGCGAACCGATGGAAAACTTGCGGCCAGGAAAATCCACCAGGACGTCGTAATGCCGCAGAATGGACGACGGAAGATTGATCTCCGCGTTCATCCCGGGAGCCAGCACCGCCGCCGCGCTGAGCGGCTTGAGAGGAATCTTTACCGTCTTGAGACCAGCCAGCGAGATGCTCATTCCCCCGACGATCACCCGCGCCGGCGGCGGCGCCCAGCACTCGTGGTCATCGCACGAGACCGCAAGCCCGAGCACGGTGGCCATGTGTCGCGACAGGCAGAGATCAGGATTGCCGTTGTCCACCCAGGCGTGGATGCGCTGTGTAGAACCATCCGGCAACGGCACTTCGGCGTTGATGACGACTCGATTGTGATCAACGATCGCGGGAACCGTGACCAGGTTCGGCATTGCAGGCCTCTCTTGCGCACTACAGAATGCGGAGAGCAACCACAACGCGAGGAAGAATTTCATCACAGGAATTGTAACGCTGCAGCAGTCGTGCCCCGTTGTTCCAGCGGTGTGGATTACTCTGAAGGCTCCTTTACCCCGAAGGACAGGAAGTCACAATGCCTTCGTGATACTTCGTGCCGTTCGTGGTTCCGCTTTCTTCCCTTTAACCGTCAACAGAGCCAGAGCCCTCCAAAGACGCCGATTCCCGTCCTGTATAATCACGAGTTCGCGCGATCGCATGAACGTCCAGGAGGGCGATTGGCACAGGCGGAAATCGGGATCATCGGCGGCAGCGGCTTGTATTCCATGCCCGGCCTGACCAAAGTGAAGGAAGTGCGGCTGAAAACTCCCTTCGGCACGCCTTCCGACGCATACATCTGCGGCACGCTCGAAGGCCGGAAGGTCGCTTTTCTGGCGCGCCATGGTCGCGGCCATCGCATCCTGCCCAGCGAATTGAATTTCCGCGCCAACATTCACGGCTTCAAGCAGCTCGGCGTGGAGCGCATCGTCTCGATTTCCGCCGTCGGCTCGCTCAAGGAAGAGCATAAGCCGATGGAGTTTGTCATCCCGGATCAGTTTTTCGATCGCACTCGCCATCGCGTGGACACGTTCTTCGGCGGCGGGGTCGTGGCCCATATCGGCTTCGGCGATCCGACCTGCGGCGAACTGGCGCGCGTGGTTGAGTCGGCCTGCAAACAGGTTGCCGTGGCCGGCAAGCGCGGAGGAACGTATCTCTGCATGGAGGGGCCGCAGTTCTCGACCAAGGCCGAATCGAATGTGTATCGCAGCCTGGGCATGGACGTGATCGGCATGACCAATCTGCAGGAAGCTAAACTCGCCCGCGAGGCCGAGATCTGTTACGTCACCGTAGCGATGGTGACCGACTACGATTGCTGGCATCCGCATCATGATTCCGTCACTGTGGATCAGATTGTCGCGGTGTTGCTCAAGAACGCGGAGAATGCGGCCAAGGTCGTGCGCCAGACCGTGGCCTCCATGCCGCGCGAGCGCTCCTGCCAATGCGGATCGGCGCTGGCCCACGCCATCCTTACCGATCGCAAGAAAATTCCTGCCGCAACCAAGAAGAAACTGAAGCTGCTGATTGGGAAATACCTGAAGACTAGTGGCTAGTGAGGAGTAAATGAGAAATCTCTCCGCCACAGACTGGCCACTGATCTCTGACCACTGAAAGGATTTAGGCCCCTAACCCTTGAGCATTCTCGTAGTCGGCTCCGTAGCCTTCGATGACGTTACCTCGCCGTCAGGCAGCATAAAAAACATTCTCGGCGGAGCTGCGACCTATTTTTCGCTGGCCGCGAGCTACTTCACGCAAGTCCGGGTGGTGGCGGTCGTAGGCGACGACTTCGGTGCCGAACAGGAGAATGTCTTCCGCCAGCACGGCATTGATATTCGTGGCATCGAGCGCGCGAATGGCAAAACCTTTCGCTGGGGCGGCACCTATTCCGACAACCTGAACGAGGCGAAAACGAACTTCACCGACCTGAACGTCTTCGAGACCTTTCAGCCGCAGATTCCCAGGGAATACGAAGACACGAACTTTCTTTTTCTGGCCAACATCCAGCCCACGTTGCAAGCGGACGTTCGCCGCCACATGAACGCCGTTCGCCTGACCGGCTGCGACACCATGAATTATTGGATCCAGCGCACTCCGAAGGAGTTGGCTCAAACCCTGCGGCTCGTGGACTTGCTGCTGATCAACGACACAGAAGCGAAAATGCTGGCGAGCGAGACGAATCTGCCGCGCGCCGCGCACAAGGTGCTCGCCATGGGGCCAAAGGCGCTGGTCATCAAACACGGCGAATATGGCGCCACCATCTTCTTTCGCGAAGGAGCGTTCGGCATCGGACATCATCCCTTCCGCGCTCCGGCTCTGCCGATCGAAGAAGTAAAGGATCCCACCGGCGCCGGAGATTCTTTCGCCGGCGGATTCATGGGCTACCTCGCCTCGCAACAGGAAGTGAACCGTGAAGTACTGAAGCGCGCCTTGTTTTACGGCGGCGTGATGGGATCGTTCGCTGTCGAGCGCTTCGGTACCGAGCGGCTGCAGTCGTTGACCCGCGAAGAAATCGAAGCCCGCTTTCAGATCTTTCGCGAACTGACCCACCTCGAGTAGTCTGCTTTGGTAGTCTCAAGTATTCGTCGCCACCCGCACATGGCCAAGCGCACCGCAATACCGCCGGCCAGCTTCCGTTGGGATTCCGACGTCAGACTGCTCGCCTGGCTCGCGACCTGCGTTTCGGTCTTCACTTTCTTGTTTTATTTCCGGAACGGCGAGGTTCTTCTGTACGGCGACGCGGTCGCTCACATCAACATCGCCCGGCGCGTTTTCGATTCAAAAACCCCCGGCCTGCTGCAGTTGGGGACCGTCTGGCTCCCACTGCCGCACCTGCTGATGATGCCTTTCCTGATTTCAGACGAAATGTGGCGGCGCGGCGCTGGCGGCTCGATCCCGTCCATGGTGGCTTACGTGTTCGGCGTAGTTGGAATGTTCCGCCTCGTGCGCGGCGCGTTGTCGCGCAGCAGCGAACCTGACGCCGCTGCCCGAGCCGCAGCGTGGATTGCTGCTGCAGTCTACGCCGCCAATCCCAATCTTATCTACATGCAGACCACCGCCATGGGCGAGTCGCTGTACCTGACGTTCTTCATCTGGGCCATCGTGTATTTCAGCGAATGGTTCCGCGGGGAAGGGAAGCCGTGGGCGAAGTGCGGTGTGTGTCTGGCAGCAGCTTGCCTCACGCGATACGACGGCTGGTTCTTGGCCGCGGCGATGTCAGCCGTTATCGTCCTCCGGACTTTCCTCCGCCACGAATCCCGCAGCAACCCCCAGCGCGCCGTGGCGCCAGAAGCTGTAGCGGCAAAATTTGTCTTGCTGGCCGTTGCCGCTCCCGGGCTCTGGCTTGCCTACAACGGACTTGTCTATCGGAATCCGCTGGAATTCGAGAACGGCCCCTATTCCGCCCGCGCCATCGAACGGCAGTCGCAAGCTCCTCGCCATCCGGGCAGTGGTAATCCCGTGCTCGCCGGCATGTACTTCGTCAAGTGCGCAGAGTCGAACCTGGCCGACTCTACGTGGCTCGGCCGGCTGTGGGTGCTTCTCGCCGCAGCCGGCGTCGCTGTGGGTCTTGCGGCCTTCCGAACTGGTACATCGGCAGCCGAGCGCAGTGGCCCGCTCCTGCTTCTGCTCCTCCCCGTACCCTTCTACGCCTTATCCATAGCCTACGGAGGCGTCCCAATCTACGTGCCTGCCTGGTGGCCGTTCACCCACTACAACCTCCGCTATGGGCTGCAGCTACTCCCCGCGTTCGCAGCCGCCCTGGCTATACTGATCTACTTTGCTCTACGACAAGAAAGCTGGCCTCGCCGGCTGCGATTGGCAGCCGCGGCGAGCATTCTCGGATTCGCCGCCATCAGTTACGCCTCCATCTGGCGTGCCGGCCCGATCTGCCTGCAAGAAGCCGAGATCAACGCACGCAGCCGCCATCAACTGGAAGCCCAGCTCTCCAAATGGCTGCGCGAACTACCGCCGAACTCCATGTTACTCATGTACCTGGGCGATCATGTGGGAGCACTTGAGCAGGCCGGAATTCCTCTGCGCCGGGTCATCAACGAGGGCAATCACCGGGTTTGGAAGCAGCCCGAGGATCCCGAAGGCTTGTGGGAACGGACCCTGGCCAATCCTGCCGAATACTCAGACTTCGTCGTCGCTTTCGAAGGAGACCCGGTGTGGCAGCGCGTGCAAAGCCGCAAACTGCAAGAACTGGTCGAAATCCACGTCACCGGCCAGGCCCGCGCGATCGTCTATCGCGCGCGGTAATCAGCGGGGTTAATGCGGCCACCCATTCGCGCAGTGATAAAATTCGGCCATCCGGGCTGATGTTCGAGGGCAAACAGAGTCATGGAGTGGCGACATTTTCTCGAACTTTTGAATAAGGAACTGGCGAGCGGAGTCGTCGCCAGCTCGGTCACGCGGCTGGTTCTGGCCGCGATTCTTGGCGGCATTATTGGCCTGGAGCGCGAGTTGAAACACCGCGCGGCCGGCCTCCGAACTAACATGTTCATCTGCTTTGGCGCGGCCCTGTTCACATTGCTGTCTCGCGCTTTGGCGGCCGAACCTTCCGACTACACGCGCATCGCCGCCCAGATTATTCCCGGCATCGGCTTCATCGGCGCAGGCTCCATTCTGCACACCCGCGGCCTTACCACTGGCCTCACCTCGGCCGCAACTTTGTTCGTGGTTGCCTCGGTCGGCATGGCTGCAGGCGGCGGGCTCTACGTGACCGCGGCCTTTGCGACGCTGATGGTACTGGTCGCGCTGTTCGTCCTCGGGCAGATGGAAGAGACCTTCAACCTCAAGCTGCTGCTCACCAGCTACGAAGTGACCGGCGCCAGCGCGGAGGAAATCGCCAACGAAGTGAACCGCATCCTCGAAGGCCATCATCGCCTGATGCAGAACGTGCTCAGCGGCAACACCGGCAAGCACATCCGCCTGCAGTTTGACGTGGAGGGCTGCAATCGCGAACAGCGGGAACTTCTGCGCCAGCTGAAAGCATCCACGGTGCTCGGAAGCGCGACGTCACTCGGCCAGGTGGAACGCGAGTGAATTCTGGAATCCGCACCATCCCATTCGTCAAAGCCAGCGCCTGCGGCAACGATTTTCTTCTCATCCCTGCCGATGCCGCTCCCCCAGACATGCATGCCTTTACCCAGCGCATCTGCAACCGTCACCACGGAGTCGGAGCCGACGGCGTCGAGTGGATGCTGCCCCACTCGTCGGCAGACCTTGAAATCCGCCTCATCAACGCGGATGGTTCCGACGCCGAAATCTCCGGCAACGGCACCCGCTGCGTCGCCACCTATCTTTGTGCCGAGCGGGGAAATGAGAAAATTACCATTCAAACCGGAGCGGGACTGAAAAGCTGCGTTCTCACTTCGCGCTGCGGCAGCGAGTACGAATTCGAAATCGCCATGGGCGGGGCCGCAGTCGCCGGCGAATTCACGGTGAAGCTTTCAGCCGGGGAAGTCTGCGGCATCCCAGTATCGATGGGGAATCCGCACTATGTGATCTTTGTGCCCGACTTTCCCGCTGACTGGCAGGCTCGCGCCGCAGAGATCCAGCGGTCCGCGCATTTCCACGAAGGCGTAAACGTCGAATTTGTTCAGGTGAACGGCAAGCATGACCTCGCCGTGCGTTTCTTTGAAAGGGGTGTCGGCGAGACGCAATCTTCGGGCACGGGCTCCTGTGCCTCGGCCGCGGCTGCCATGGCAACCGGACGGGCCGAGTCGCCGGCAAAAGTGCTTGCGCCCGGAGGCACGCAGACGGTCCGCCGGGAGGGCAGCACGATTTTCCTGCGAGGCCCGGCGCGTTTATTGTGCCGCGGAGAATTCTTCTTGGATTGAGCCGCAGGGTGCGGCTCCGCTCCGGCGGCTGCCGCAGGCTCGACCTTGGGTGCATCGAACAATGGCTGCTTCGAATCCTCAACCCGTCAAGCCTCCCGCCCTGCGTCCGGGCGACACCGTCGGCATTGTTGCGCCCGCCAGCAACCTGAAGCCGTCTGATCTGGAGACCGGCTGCGAAGCCCTACGCCGCGCCGGCTACAGTCCCTTTTACTTTGACTCTATTTTTGACCAGGATCTTTACTTCGCCGGCTCGGTCGCGCGCAGAACGCGTGAACTGGAAGACATGTTTACTCGCGAGGAGATTCGCGCCATCGTCTGCGCCCGCGGCGGCTACGGCGCAAACTACCTGCTCACCGACCTTGACCTCGAAAAGATCAAAGCGCATCCTAAAATCTTCGTTGGCTACAGCGACATCACCGCCCTCCTCACCCGTTTCGCCGATGTTTGCGGTCTCGTCACCTTCCACGGTCCCATGGCCGCCAAAGATTGGGCACATAGCGATGGCGTGGACCTCTCATCCTGGCAAGCTGCCACGTCTGGCATCTTCCCATGGGATGCGGCTCGTGGAGCCGAAATCAGCGGATTAGCCAACGGTGAGTGCCTGGGCGTACTGTATGGCGGCTGTCTCTCGATTCTGGTCGCTTCGCTCGGCACGCCTTACGAAATCCAAACCGCCGGAACCATCCTGTTCCTCGAAGATCTCGCCACCAAGCCGTACCAGATTGACCGCATGCTGATGCAGCTGAAGTTCGCTGGAAAATTCAAAGATGTTCGCGGCATCGTTTTCGGGAAGATGCTCGACTGCGTCCAGACTGCAAATCAGGGCTACACCTTGCAGGAAGTGGTCATGCGGGTCGTCGGCGATCTGGCTGTGCCGGTCGCCTTCGGGCTGCCGTCCGGCCATGTGACCTCACGGAATGTCACGCTTCCATTCGGAGTGCAAGCGAAGTTGAAGGTCAGCGGCACAAGAGTTTCGTTGGAGATACTGGAATCTGCTGTCAGCTTCTAGAATTTCGGTTCGTATCGGGATATGCCTTCAGACATACGGCAGGAAGGACACAGAAAGAAGCGCCTGCAGGCGCTACGACAGCACATAACGAAATGAACCGAGCGAAGCACATTCACCTGATCGGCATCTGCGGCACGGCCATGGCCTCGCTGGCCGGAATGCTGAAGCAGCGCGGCTTCCGCGTGACCGGCTCCGATGCCGCTGCCTATCCGCCCATGTCCGACTTCCTGCGCGACCTCGGCATTCCTGTCGCGCAGCCCTTCGATGCCAAGAACCTTGAGCCCCGGCCGGATCTCGTCGTGGTCGGCAACGCCATGTCGCGCGGCAACGTTGAACTCGAACATCTTCTCGACCAGCGCATTGCCTTCTGCTCCCTGCCGCAACTGCTGCACGACGAATTCCTGCGAGACAGGGAAGTCCTCGTCGTTGCCGGAACCCATGGCAAGACCACCACGACTTCCATGCTGGCATGGATTTTCCATTCCGCCGGTCTTCAGCCGTCGTTTCTTATCGGCGGTATCGCCGAGAATTTTGGATCCAGCTTTCAACTCGGCCAGGGCCAGCACTTCATCCTCGAAGGCGATGAATACGACACTGCCTTCTTCGACAAGGGGCCTAAATTCCTTCACTACTTTCCCGACTCGGTGATTCTAACTTCGGTTGAATTCGATCACGCCGACATCTACAAAGATCTCGACGCCGTGGAAACGGCCTTCAAGCGCCTGGTGAACCTCGTCCCGCGCCGCGGGCGTATCGTCGCTTTCGATTCCGGCGATAGCGTCGAGCGCTGTATTGCCAAGGCCTTCTGTCCGGTCGAACGCTATGGCGCTGGTCCGCACGCTGACTGGCAGATCGCCAACCTGCGCTTCGAACCCGGCCGCACCTGCTGGACTGTCTTGCATCATGGGCAACCCTGGGCGGAATTCGAGTTTCCTCTTGCCGGCGAGTACAACGTATGGAACGCCACCGCCGCTGCCGCCCTGGCGAGTTCGTGCGGAATTTCAAAACAGGCAATCAGCACCGCGCTGCAGACCTTCAAGAGCGTGAAGCGCCGTCTCGAGGTCAAAGCACAGGTCAATGGCATCACCATCATTGATGACTTTGCCCATCACCCAACTGCGATCGCCGGAACGCTCAAAGCCTTGCGCGCCCGCTATCCCGAAGCTCGCCTGTGGGCCATCCTCGAGCCCCGCTCGAATACCTTGCGCCGCCGCGTCCTGCAATACGCTCTTGCCCGCAGCCTCGCCCTAGCCGACGAAGTCGTCGTCGCCGGCGTTTTCCGCTCCGAAGCCGTCCCGGAAAATGAACGCATGCAGTTGCCCGAACTCGCGGCCGAGATCACCCGCCACGGCCGGCAAGTCCGCCTGCTCGCCGACGCCGACAGCATCGTGCAAACCGTTGCCCCCGAGATGCGCCGCGGCGACGTGGTCGCCATACTTTCCAATGGCGGCTTCGGCGGCATTTATGAAAAACTACCGGCGCGCCTGCGTGAACTGACCTCGAACCGATGAATCTCCTCTCCAGTGTGGCACACCGACTCTTCCGAACTGCCCTTTGCGGCGCAGCCCTTGCTCTGTCAGGCATCTCCGCAGCGCAAGCTCCGGTCCCCCTGACCTACACGATCTCACTCCTATCCGCCGGCGAGCATCTCGTCGGCGTGCAGATCACTCTGCCCGCGGGTGCAGCCGAGCGCGAACTCCAGTTGCCAGTGTGGAACGCCCTCTATCAAGTTCGCGATTTCGCCCAATACGTTAACTGGGTTCGTGTCAAAGACGCCGCCGGCAAACCCCTCCCGGTTCGCGAGCTGGACGTGAGCCGCTGGCAAATCGCGCACGCAGAAAATGGCGCGCAGGTCGAATATCAGATCTTCGCCGACGCGCCCGGGCCCTTCGGAGCGCAGTTCAACTCCCATCATGCGTTCTTCAATCTGGCCGAAATCCTCATGTACCCAACCGACGCGCGCAGCGTTCCGATGCGCGTGCGCTTCACCCAGGTTCCTGCGGAATGGCACATCGCCGCCTCGCTCCCAACTCCCTCCATTAACGAGTTCACCGCCGAAAACTACGACCGCCTGGTGGATGCTCCGGTTGAGATCGGCGATTTTCGCGAGTCTGACTTCGACGAGTCTGGTGGACGCTTCCGCGTCATCGTGGATGCCGACCCCTCCGACTACGATGGGGAGCAGATCGTCGCCACGCTGCGCAAAATCGTGGACGCCGCTACGACTTGGATGAACGACCGCCCCTTCGACACCTACACATTTCTCTACCACTTTCCCCGCGGGCCGGCTGGCGGCGGCATGGAGCACGCCTACTCCACCGCCATTGACATCAATGCCGAAGTGCTGAAGCAGAACCTGGGCGCTCTCGCCGGAGTCACCGCCCACGAGTTCTTTCACCTCTGGAATGTCAAGCGCATCCGTCCTCAAGCCCTGGAACCGCCGGACTACACCAAAGAAAACTACACCCGGGCGCTGTGGTTCAGCGAAGGCGTCACCAGCACGTGCGGCGACATCATTGAGCTGCGGGCCGGGCTGATGGACGAGAAACAGTTTCTTACGCACATGGGTGACGAAATCACCGAACTGCAGCGCCGTCCCGCCCACCTGACCCAGTCCGCCGAAGAATCCAGCCTCGACGCCTGGCTAGAGGGAAACGCCTACTACCGCCGTCCCGAACGCAGCATCTCGTACTACAACAAGGGCGAACTGCTGGGCATCCTGCTCGATCTCGCCGTGCGCGAATCCAGCCAGGGCCGCGCTTCCTTGCGCGAAGTGCTCGCGTGGATGAACGAGAACTACACCAGGAAAGGACGCTTCTTCAGCGAATCTGCCGGAGTTCGCGAAGCCGCCGAAGCCGTCAGCCACGCCGATCTTGGGTGGTTCTTCGCGAAGTACGTCGCCGGCACCGACGAAATTCCGTGGAACGATTTCTTCCGTTCCGTAGGGCTACGCGTGCAAATTGTGACCAACAAGATCGCCGACCCTGGCTTCGTCGCCTCGCGCAATTTCGACGGACCGTTATCGGTCGTAGCAGTCGCGCCGGGGGGGGAACCCGAGCGCGCGGGCCTGCAAGTGGGCGACACCATCCTTGAATTGCAGGGCAACTCCGCCGCTGCGGAACTCCGCCAGGAACTCGCTCGCCTGACTCCGGGCGGCGCTCTCAAAATCAGAGTCCGCGGACGCCGCGGCCCCGACCGCGAGCTGAAATGGAAGGTCGCCAGCCGCGAGGAAGTGTCCTACCATCTCGAAGACCTTGATCCGATCACCAAGGCGCAGCGCGCCCGTCGGGCCGCGTGGCTCAAGGGTGAGGCAGAGGGTGCCCCCAGCCAGGAGGTTTCGGCACAATGATCCGCACCCTGATCATGCTGAGCTTCTGGGCGCTGGCCATGCCGCCGGCGGCGCTGGTCGGGTTTTTCTGGTTGTTTGTCACCGGCGACATCCGGTTGCTCTATGACACCTTCACTTGGGGGGCGTACGCCGGAGTGTGGCTGGCGGGGGTGCGCGTCGAAACCGTCGGCCTCGACACGATTGACCGCTCGTGCAGCTACATTTACATGTCGAATCACGTGTCGAACCTCGACCCGCCCATCCAGATTCCGCTGATCCCGGGTCGCACGTCGGTGATGGTGAAAAAAGAGTTGTTCAAGACACCGATTCTCGGCTACGCCATGCGGTTGGCCTCTCTCGTTCCGGTGGATCGCGGCAATCGTGAAGCGGGCATCGAGGCCGTCGCCGCCGCGAAGCAGGTTGTGAAGCAGGGACTCAACATGACTATCTACGTCGAAGGCAAGCGCTCCTTCGACGGCAAGATGCTGCCTTTCAAGAAAGGCCCGTTCTACCTGGCGATGGAATGCGGAGTCCCTGTGATCCCCATGACGATCGTCGGTACGCACTATGCCATGCCCAAAGCGCGATTCGCCATTAAGCCCGGAAAGATCAAAGTGATCTTCCATCCCCCAATCGAGCCAAAGGACTTCGGCGACCGCGATACATTGATGGAAAAAGTCCGCGTTGTAATCGAAAGCGGACTGCCGGAAGAATACCGGCAGCGAAGCCCGGTGACTGCGAAGTAGGCGGGAGGCGGTCTCTCACCTCAGGGCAGCGACTGGAGATGAACAAGAAGCGTTTTGTGGATTGAGCGCTTCCTGCGTTTCTATAGCGCTGCCTTAGTCGGCCGAGTCCAGAAACTACACGTTGTCGTCAAAGCCCTAGCCCCGCCCCTTTTTCTTGATCTCAATATTTAGCCGGCGGATTTTCTGGTTAAGGGTCGAGAGAGGCACGTGGAAGCGTTCGGCGGCTTCCGTCTGGTTCCAGTTGCAGCGCTCCAGCATGTCGGTGATAACGCGGCGTTCAGCGTCTTCGACGATCTCGAAAAGCGAGACGTCGGTCGGTAGCTCATGCAGGGTGAGCGAGGATCCCCGTCCCAGCATGGAATCGGGCAACAGGTCTACGCTGATGTCCGTGCCGCTGGAGAGGACGACCGCGCGCTCCACCACATTTTCCAGTTCGCGCACGTTGCCCGGCCAGGAATACGCCATCAGCGGGCGCAACGCCTCCGGAGCCACTCTTGGCACGGCCCGGCCGTTTTCTTCCGCATATTTTCTCAGGAAGAATTCCACCAGCAGCGGGATATCTTCTTTGCGCTGGCGCAACGGAGGCAATTCGATGGTAATGACGTTGAGCCGGTAGAAAAGATCCTCGCGGAAACGCCCTTCGCGGACCATCTGCCGCAGGTCAATGTTGGTGGCGGCGATGATGCGCACGTCCACCTGAATTTCCTGAATGCCTCCCAGGTGCATAAAGCGGCGGTCCTGCAGCACGCGCAGGATCTTGGCCTGGGTTTCCAGCCCCATGGTGGCGATTTCGTCAAGAAACAGCGTGCCCTTGTCGGCGACTTCGAACAAGCCCTTCTTCGAGGCGATGGCGCTGGTGAAGGCGCCCTTGACGTGGCCGAACAGCGTGGACTCAAGCAGGTCAGCGGGCATGGAGCCGGTGTTGACTGGAACGAACGGCCTGTCGTGCCGCGGCGAGTTCAGGTGAATCGCTTTGGCGATGATTTCCTTGCCGGTACCGCTCTCGCCCTGCAAAAGCACGGTCGAGCGGCTGTTCGCGACCTGCGCCACCAGGTCGAAAATCTTCAGCATGGGATCGCTCTTGCCCACGATATTTTCGAAGTTGTAGCGCTGCTTGAGGGCGCGCTTGAGCTGAACGTTTTCTTCTTCCGTGCGCCGCCAGCCCACGGCGGCGCGAACGTCGGCCAGCAGCTTCTCGTTGTCCCAGGGCTTCTGAACGAAATTCGCGGCGCCCGCTTGCATGGCGCGCACAGCGTTTTCCACCGTGCCGTAGGCCGTAATCATGATCACAGGAAGCTTCGTGTCATGCGAGCGAATGTCGGCCAGAATATCCAGACCGTCCCGGCCGGGAAGCGCCAGATCGAGCAGTATCAGATCAAACGGCCGTTCGCCAATCTGTGCCAGACCGTCTTCGCCGTCGGGTGCGGTCGCGACTTCAAAACCTTCCAGCTCCAGCAGCGTCTGCAGGGATTCGCGAATCTCGTTCTCGTCGTCAATGATAAGCACCGCTCCCGCTGCCGACGATCCGCCGTTCAGCGAATTCCGCGCGATCACCGCGGCCTCAGACATGGATTGCCTTTCTGCTCAGCGGAAAATCGAGCGCGAACGTGGTACCCGCACCAGGGCTGCTCTCCACGCGAATCTTGCCCGCGTGTTCCTGAATGATCCCGTAGGTGACGGAGAGTCCGAGCCCGGTGCCGCGCGACTGCCCCTCCTTGGGCGCCGTCTTCGTAGTGAAGAACGGGTCGTAGATCCGCTGAATATGTTCCGGCGCAATGCCGGAACCAGTGTCGGAGACACGCACGCTGACGGTTTCGCCGTTGCTGGTCGCGACGTCGAGCTTGCCGCCGCGCGGCATCGCGTCCTTCGCATTGAGAAACAGGTTCAGGAACACCTGCTGCAGCCGCCCCGGATTCCCCTGAATCGGCGACAGCGCCGGCATCAGGTCGGAATGAACCTCGATTCGCGCCGTCTTGAACTGGTGGTCGAGCAGCGCCAGCGTATCGGAGATCACTTTGTTGACGTTTACATCGGTGAACTCAGTACCGCTGGTCCGCGAGAAATTCAGCAGGTTGTTGACGATTTCCGACGCCCGGAAGGTCTGCCGCGTAATTTTTTCGAGCAGTCCCGATTTCTGCGGATCTCCCTGCAGTTGCTTCGCCAGCATTTGTGTATAGGAAGAGATTACGGCCAGCGGCGTATTCACCTCGTGCGCGACCCCGGCAGCCAATAATCCGATGGATGACAGCTTGTCGGCCTGGGAAAGCTGAGCTTCCAGGTCCACGCGCTCGGTGATGTCGTCCATAATGATGAGGCGGCCGATTACCTCGAACTTGCGTGTGACCAGCGGAGCGATGGCAACGTTCAGCGTCCGCGTCTCGCCGGCGGGAGTCTGCAGCCGGAATTTGTACAGGTTGTTAATGCCGCCATGCTGCCGCACCCGGTAATACTCCTCCACAAAATCCGCCGGGAAGATCGCGCGCAGCGGCTGGGTCAGCGTCTGCCAGCGCGGCATGGCGTACATGACTTCCATCTGCGAGTTCCAGCTCTCGATGCGGTCTTCCATGTCGAGCGCCATGACGCCGACATTGATGGACTCGACGATGTTCTCGTTGAAATCTTTCAACCGTTCATACTCGGCCGCTTTCTGCTGCAGCGAGGCATACAGCCGTCCATTTTGAATGGCGATGCCGAGATAGCCGCCCAGGGTTTCCAGCAGTTCCACGTCCTCGCTGGAGAGGAAGTCCCCCTTCGTGGTCTTGCCCAAGCCAAGCACCGCGATGTCCCGCTGCTGGGCGCGGCAGGGAATGTAATAGTTCAGATCGAGCCGGGCAATGGCCTCCTGCGAGCCTTCGGTCTCGCGCGGAACCTGGTGGGTGTTCTCGAAGAACAAGTGTCCAGCCTGGCCGGGGCGCGACACCTTGAGGAAACTGAGATCCAGATTCGCCGCCGGCGTGATCCCGGACCACTTGGAGAGCGCGAACCGCTCCGGTTCTCCGCCGGCATTCAGAAAGATGGCGAGGCGATCCACCGCGAGGGTGCGCGACAGCCGATCCAGAACCGACGAGAGCAGTTTGTCGAGGTCGGGCTCGGAACTGAGGTCGCGGCCAAACTCCAGCAAAGTCCGCCGGTAGTCATATCGCGTGCGGTAGAAGAACTGGTCTACGCGGTCCTGAATCCATTTGCGCACCGGGTCGAACAACAGCGCCGTGACCACCATGGCCAGCACGAGTCCCGCCGCTCCGCTGGCAGGCTTTTGTGTATGAACAAATTCCGCTACGCCCGCCACCAGCGCGAAATACAGTCCGCCAACCGCCGCCGCCGCCAGCGTATACACCACGCCGCGCTTGAAGATCAGGTCCACGTCCATCAGGCGGTAGCGGAAGATGGCGTACCCGAAAGTCAGCGGCAGCAGGCCCAGCGACAGCACCGACAATTTCATCACGGTGCCGGGCAGCGTTCCCATCAGGAACGGCAAGACGTACAGGAGCGTGTAGGGAACGATCGCCAGCACGGTGCCGCGTGTGACCCACTTCAATTGCTGGCGCAGGATGGTGGTGCTGGCGCGATGGTAGCTGTCCCACAGTACGGCGGCTGCCCCAATAAACAGCAGTGCTCCGTAGCCCAGTTCCTCGCGGTCCATGCTAAAGCGAAGATTTCCGCTGGCCTGTGCCAGTCGCAGCGCAAGGACGTGCCTGGCCAGCAGGATCGCGCCGGGAACATAGGCCAGAGCCAGCAGCCACGGCCGCTGACGCACTGCCTGCCGCTTCTCGGGAAAGGTCAGAACGAAGTGCAGGAACAGCGCGGGCTGCAACATCCAGGCGACAATGTTGCACCAATAGATCGTCCAGTCGAAATCGTTCAGCTTGCCGGTGTACTTGAACGAATACGCAACAAACGAAACCAGGCAGAAGATATAAAAGTGCGTGGAGCCGACCGCGGTCCAGCGGCGCAGCAGAACATAAACTCCGATTCCGAGATAAATAAGCGCGATCAGCCGCAGCCAGTTATTCAGCGAACGGTCCGCCTCCCCGAGGCTCACCTTGGCGTCAAAGGTGACCGACTGGCGCATCAGCGAATAGGCCCCAGAGTGGTAGGGGCCGGTCCGATACAGTTCGCGGACCAGGCCGGGTGTGCTCTTGATTTCCTGCTCGTTGATCGAAACCAGTTGGTCGCCCAGCTTGATGCCCCCGCGGGCACCCGGACCGGCAGGATCTACACGGTCGGCGACGAGACGGCCTCCCCGCTCCACCCACCAGACGCCGTCGTCGGGTACGGCATAGCCACGTTCTTTTTGGAAGTTGAACCCAGCGAAGACCACCGCAGCCACGGTCAGAAGAAACAGCAGGACCGCAACGAAGCGAGCTTGACTTTCCCGATTCATGGGCGTCGGTGCTGGTCCCGAACCCTTTGGGCCCGGAGCGGGCAAGGGAGCCAGGGTTTGCCGGTCTACGATGAGCAACTTCGCTGCCATGTCGAGGTGAAACCTGGAGACGCTAAGTCAAGCAGATCAAACCAGTTCCAGAATTATAGATGCAATTTCCCACCCAAGCTATGCCTTTTAGGAATCTCTCTGTGGGATTACGTATGCCGTTTCCCTTCGCTATCTTGCACTTACACCGATGCTCGAAACCCTAAGATTTTCCTTATTGCGCGACGGAGGGTCGTTCCCTCGGCCATGTCTAACGAATGGCACATGCATCACCTTCACTCGTTAAGCACGCAGGCGGTGGCGCAGCTTGAGCAACGGTCTTTCAAGCAGCAAGTAGGACGCCAGGGCGGAGGCGATCGCAAACAACAGATTCTGAGGGAACGCGTTCTTCCAAGCGATGGAGTACCGGTTAAGAAAGAGTTGCTGCCACAGGTAGAGCGAGTAGCTGAGAACGCCACCGAACACAACCGGCTTCCAGTTAAGGACTCGCCCGACCCAGTCGCGGGACAAATAGACACAACGGTGAATGAGAATCGCGAGACTGAGGTTGATGATAGATGCCCCGAAAACCGAAACCACGGTGTGCTCTTGGTGCCGATTGATAAGCAGGATCAACGCCAACAATCCAAGCGAATACGCAGGCTGAAATAATACCAGATACCACTTTCGCCCCTCGAGCCAGCTGCTGACTCTTGCCAGAAGACAACCCATCGCGAGGCTGTCAGCGACCATCGGGAACATTTCCAGATCATGGTAGGGGGTCCCAGCCAGGAAGACTCTGTTTCCAATACGTGCGACCGGCCCCAATAAAATCACCCCTGCCGCGACCCAACTCACCCGCTGCGGTCCCAGCATGACAAAGGTGCAAGGCCACAGCAAATAGAACTGCTCCTCGACAGAAAGAGACCATAGGTGCGCAACGGCCCAGGACGTTCCAGGCTGATAGTTCACCGTGTAGGTGACAGCGTGCCAGAGATCCCCGGTCTTCAGGTGCACAATTCCGGCTAGCCACAGCAGGGAGACGCAAGCGATAAAGGCGTAAGCCGCCGGTAAGAGCCTCAGCGCCCTCCGCGCATAAAAGAGCTTGAGGGACACATATCCCTTCTTCGCATACTCCAAGAGCAGCAGGCGTGTAATCAGGAAGCCTGAGATTACAAAGAATACGACCACTCCCAGATGGGCGTAATCGCCTACCCCCAAGTCGAGGCCTTTAAAACCGCGCGTTCCCGAGAGATGTCCCAGCATAACAAGGGCAATCGAGATTGCCCTGAGCCCATCGAGTGAAGGCATGCGTTCAGCACTCACGGATCTCTTCTGGGCCGTGGCCGAGGCGGCGGTCCTTGTTTCTGTCATTTCATCTCTTCCTTGCCCCACGGTCTTCAATCCCACAACTCGAAGCCTAGCTGGAGAGAGGCGTCTGGACAGTTTTACGTAAACATGTACTCACGATGATTGACTCGACGGATAAGACTCCGCGACTACCCGGCTTTGCGCTCGTCTATGACCGGCGTTTCGCCTGCATCGTCGCCCCAGTCAAACGATAAGGCCCTCGACGTGGTCTCGACCGGTGCGAGTTCGGGAATGTCTTCGGCTACTGCGGCTCCCAATTCCGCGAACTTTCGGGCCGAGACCAGCACGCGGCTTTCCAGCGATCCGACCGCTTTGTTGTAAGACTCGACGGCGCGATCCAGGTTTTCCCCCACCGACGTGATATGCCCAGCCAGGTTGCGCAAACGATCGTGGAGTTCCTTGCCCAGTTGGCTGATCTGTTGCGCGTTGCGCGCCAGCTTTTCCTGGTTCCATCCATAAGCGACGGCCTTGAGCAACGCAATCAGCGTGGTCGGCGACGCCGGAATGACCCTTTGCAGCACGCCTTGTTCAATCAAGCCGGGATCCTGTTCGAGTGCGGCGCTGAAGAAAGTCTCTCCCGGCAGAAACATGACCACAAATTCCGGCGTGGCCTCGAACTGTTCCCAATAATTCTTGCCGCTTAGAGTTTTCATGTGATCGCGGACCTGGCGGGCATGATTGGCCAGCGCCGCGCGGCGGGCGTCTTCGTCGCTGGTTTCGAATGCGTCCAGAAAGGCCTGCAGCGGCGTTTTGGCATCAACAACCACTTTTTTTCCGCCGGGAAGATTCACCACCAGGTCAGGACGCAACCGGCCGCTCTCGCTCGTGATGGTTTCCTGCTCGGCGAAATCGCAGTAGGGCAGCATGCCCGCAATTTCCACCACCCGGCGCAGTTGAATCTCGCCCCACCGTCCGCGGACGTTGGGCGTGCGAAGCGCCCGCACCAGATTCCCGGTCTCCGAGCGCAGGTCCTTCTGCGCCGTGATCAGCGAATCCACCTGCTGCCGCAGTCCGCCGTAGGCGTCAATGCGCTCTTTTTCGACCTGCTGAATCTGCACGTCAATCTTGCTGAGCGATTCCCGCACCGGAGCCACCAGATCGGCAACCGCCTTCTGCCGCGCTTCCAGATCGCCCTCGGCCTCGCTCTGAAACCGCTGGAGCCTTTCTTGCGCGAGCCGCAAAAATGAAGAATTGTTGCTCTCGAGCGCATCGGCGGCCAGCGCCTTGAAGGCATTCTGCAAATCGGCGCCGGCGCGAGTGAGCAATTCGATCTTTTCGGTGCTGGACTTTCGTTCCGCATCGAGCGCGGATTCGAGCCGGGCCCGGGCCGCGATCAGTTGCCGCTGATCCTCCAAAAGCCGCGCCAGATCAGCCTTTGCGGCGGCTAATTCCTTTTCCAGCAACGACAAACGGGCCTCGGCCAGGGCCGTGCGCGCACCCAGCGCAAGCCACGCCAGCAGACCCCCTAACAGCAGTCCAATGACCCCAGTGATCGCTAGACCCATAGACACAAGTAACTTCCTTCGCGCTCCGTCAGCCTCTAGCCTAGCATCAGCGGCAAGTTTGAGCCTGCATCGCTTCGAGCCGGTACCGGCTCAGGCAACCGATCCTTCCCGGGGTTTGCAGTAGGCCAAACAGAATGCTCAACGCCCCTAGATCGCGCTTTCGGTTGGCAGTGGTATTTCTCATTAGTGCGGGAGTTGCCACCCTACATCCCGCCAGCCGCGTCATGGCTTGGCCAATCCCGGCCTCGGCGACCCCAGCAACTTCCGGACAATCTTCGCAGGCAGCAACCCTGAAGGCGGTCGCCGCGACGACTGGCGACATCCCCTTTCGTGATGCCGGCTCCCAAGCCGAACAACAGCTGCTGGATCTAGCGAATCAGGCCCGGCGGCAGGCCGGAGCGCCTTCGCTGGCGCTCGACTCCGGACTCTCGCAAGCGGCCCGTCTGCACGCACAGGCCATGCTGAATGCACGACAGCTCTCCCATCAGTTTGACGGCGAGCCCTCCCTCCCCCAGCGCCTCGCCGCCGCCACCCAACTCCAGCTCGACCAGGAAGGTGAAAACGTCGCGCTTGACTACGATGCCGAGCGCGGCCACGAACATCTCATGCTCTCGCCTCCGCACCGCGCCAACCTGCTGAACCCGGCCTACAACGTGGTCGGGCTCGGTGTAGTTCGGAGCGGAGACCATCTGTACATTGTTGAGGACTTCGGCCACGCCCTCCCCGCCTTCTCTTCGGCCGAAGTCAAAGACCGCATTGGGCAGGCGGTGAACCAGACGCGGCGCCGGGCCGGACAGCCGGAACTGCGGCGTCGCGACCTGCTCATCGCCGACGATGTGGCCTGCTCCATGGCACAGGCCGACAAGCTCGGAACCTCCGCCGTTCACAAGCTCGTCGAGCGTTATACCCTGATGACCTACACCAGTTTGCATCCGGAAACCCTGCCTGCCGGAGCGACGAGCGCCCTCGCCAACCGCACCGTGCAGACTTTTTCTGTAGGCGCCTGCTACGCCCGAACCGAGACCTTTCCGAGCGGCGTCTACTGGGTAGTATTGTCGCTGGAGTAAACCAAATCGGGCTCTGCGACCCTCGTAACTTACTGTGCTACTCTTCCCTTGCCCCTTGTCTGCGATTCCTCCCATGGAATCCTCCACCCCAGTCCGCCCTCCCGGCCCACATCCTGCCAACATCCGCATCGGCACTGCCGGATGGTCCTACAGAGACTGGGACGGCATCTTCTATCCTTCCGGGATGCAGCGGCGCAAGATGCATCCGCTGGAGTATCTGGCGCGCTTCTTCGACACCACCGAAATCAACACTTCTTTCTACGG